>CAJOMJ010000008.1 GCA_905235505.1 Paludibacteraceae bacterium | reverse complement strand
AATCGGACTATACAAGCAAGTGGGAGAAAATCCTTTGAAAGAGAATTTTGTGCTTTGGAATGCACATGCTTCCTATCATATATGGAGAGGTCTGTGGGCGCAATTACGGGCAGAAAACCTACTTGCACAAGAGTATGAGATTAACCTCGGTTTCCCACTGCCAAAGACTACCGTCATAGGCGGATTGGAATGGAAATTCTAAACATAGAAAGTTAAATCACAGAAACTATCAATTATAATAAATATGAAAAACAAACTATTTATGGCTATGGTGATAGCAGCAACAGCATTAACAGGTTGCAAGACACAAACCAACAAGCAGTCAAACCTGCAGGACTATGTCAAACAAACCGATACATCTGTGGTTTACATGACTCAGGAGATTTCACCCGCATCGTTAGTCAGAGTATATGAGGCACTCGGTGTCAAGCCTGAAGGCAAAGTAGCAGTGAAGATATCCACAGGAGAGGCAGGCGGTCACAATTATCTTCAACCCCGACTGATACAGCAGTTGGTGAACATGGTTGACGGCACATTGGTGGAGTGCAACACTGCATATAGCGGTAAGCGCAACACATCCGAAGACCACTGGCAGACCATACGCGACCACGGATTCCTGGATATTGCCCCCGTTGACTTGATGGACGAAGAAGGCGATTTCTGCATTCCTGTCAAAGACAGTACATGGATAAAATACGACCGGGTAGGAACACACATGAAAAACTATGACTTTATGATTAACCTCGCCCATTTCAAAGGTCATGCAATGGGCGGTTTCGGTGGTGTACTGAAGAATCAGTCTATAGGCGTTGCCTCTTCTCAAGGAAAGGCATACATACACTCTGCAGGCGTTACGGAGGATGTGGACAAATGCTGGTTCCATATAAGCAACCAAGACGGTTTCTTGGAGTCAATGGCTGCCGCTGCACAAGCAGTTCACATGTATTTCGGTAATGGAGAGAGAATAGTATATATCAATGTGGTAAACAATCTTTCAGTTGATTGTGACTGCGACTCTCACCCTGCCGCCCCCGAGATGTCCGATATAGGTATTCTGGCATCCACCGACCCTGTTGCACTTGACCAGGCATGCGTTGACCTTGTATTCAACTACCCCTCGAAGAAAGGTGACGATGCGAAAGCACTCATCAAACGCATCAACTCCCGTCATGGCATTCATACAATAGAACATGCAGCAGCAATAGGTCTCGGAAGCAGAGCATACAAGATTCAGAGTATTGACGGAGAAGACATGCTTAATATGCTTAACGAGAACAATTTGAGTCTGCTCGTTAGAAACAAAGGCATAACCACGCAACACAGCAGCCGAGGTGTACAAGACCTGCTACAACTAATACAGGAACAACCCGACAGACTGCAAGGGGCTGTGGTAGCAGACAAGATTATCGGTAAAGCGGCCGCCGCCATTATGGCAGCAGGCGGAGTGAAGAAAGTATATACCAACATTATCTGCACTTCAGCAAGAGAGTTGTTTGAAAATCAAGGTATAGAAATTCACGCCACAGAAGAGGTGGAGATGATACTCAACAACGACCGCTCAGGTCAGTGCCCGATTGATGCACGGCTGAACGATGCCGAGACAGTGGAGGAATGTTTGGAGATATTAAAGAAGATGTAATCATCTTCTCATTGTCCACGCAAGAGTGACAACCACACGGTGAGTCATTGCATATAAATCATACGACATAGACGACAAGTTGGCATCACTATTGGTGAATGCATATTGTCTGCTCTTCTCGTATCCGAACTGGTATGCAGCTTCGGCTATAATAAAGTTGTTTCTATACCCTAACCCGAAAGAACCATAATGCTGACGGAGGAACTGACGATAGTCAGTATCTGCACGCCAATCATTGACTTCGGGGGTAAACACCATTTCATTCTTTAGGAAAGGAGATTGGAAAGCATATCCTGCACGCAGATACAGATTATTGACAATCACAACTTCTGCACCTGCTTTCAGTTTATGTATATCTTCATACTTAGTGCCGGGCTGATGTTGGTAGTCATATTCAAAAGATAGCACTCCCTTACTCATCTGCAATGCCATACCTGCGGTTACACGCATTGGCATACGATACAAGTTGTCTGTATTACTATCGTCTGTTCCACTAAAGTTGGCAGAAGCGTCTATATAACTTGTTCCTGAAGAAGTTGCCCTTGTCTTCATTGTCATCCACACCGGTGTCTGATAAGATACACCAAGACGCAGGAAGTCAGTAGGACGGGCTATGAGTCCGAAAGTGGCATCAAAGCCGAAACCATTCCGAACAACAGAAGTATGGGTAGTGAAACTGCCACCACCTGCAAACGTTTCTGAATAGTCAGCAACCCTGCCATAGGATATATTACGCAACTCTGCCCCTAAACCGAAATATATTTTGTTACTTATATCGCACCCCCAAGAAAATGAATATTGATTATAATAACCGCTTTCAGTCAGTCGCAGTTTGTTATTCACTGTCTCACCTTCATTAAGCAGAGAGTTCCATTTGGTAGGGTCTGCCGTTACCGGATTGATAAGATAAAGTTCATATCCCAACTTGGAGAGTGTACCTATATCCTGATTCAAATACCAGTCATTGCTTTGCAGACTACTCTCTGTCAAACCGTTAGTCATGTTTGCCATAAGGTCAGTGAGAGACAGAGTTGCACCATCTGCCTGCATCGTACTATTGCGATTGTACTGCTGCAAACGATGATACTGAAACATAAAACTGCTATGAAGCAGACCTTTCTGTCTATCAGAATGATTGAAATGAAGGACCCACGCCACCTGCGGAACAGACACCCGTAAAGCATAATCATTGCTGTTGCCGGCAGTAACACGCTTGTTAGTGAAATCACCTGTCAGAGACACTTCACCATGACGGAACACACCAAGCGCAGCAGGGTTGTCAACTGCCGCTGACACATCACCTCCAAGCGAAGTAAATGCACCTGCCATCGACACATACCGGGCAGTGCCTTGTATCTCTGTGTTAGCAAGTGTCAGTCTGTCAAAGTCCTGGGCATAAACAGACATTGACATCAAGGCTGCTAACAATATGTAACTTGTACGTTTCATTGCTTATCTTCCTGATATCTAATAATTGCACGCACAGTGTCAGGATAGAGGTTTTGAGTGGTATCCTCAAGAAAGATTATCTCTTTCACGCTTTTATTATAGTAAGGTGTGAGGGGTTTGTTGCTGTTGAGTTTCTTGTTGAGTTCTTTCTTGGGTTGGTAATACAGGTCATCAACAAAGTCGTCTGCCATATTCACCGCAGCCACACAAAGAAACAAAAACAATATGATACACTTTTTCTTCATCAGTTACAACTTTATCTTTCCTTCGAGACATGACAATATGGCGTCTCTGCAAGTCCTCTACTTGTATATCTCATTCAAAAGCTGTGCCAACTTGACACTTGAAGAATAAATGCAAATATCAAGCATTGGGAGGAACTGATAAGCATAATGATAATTGGATTTATCTTCACGCTCAAGATATTTATACACAGCATTTTGGCGCTCGTATGTAAGAAATATACACTCCAACATCGTCAGTTGCTCTATCTGCTTTTTCCTGTCAGAGTATTTGTCTTGAAGATAACACACATACTCCGTTTGTGACATCTGCATATAATCTAATAACCAGCGGTCCCATACTGAATGCAAGTTTGTGCCGTTTCCAAACCAACGCATCTGTATCTTGTTGCCTCCTTTGTCTTCAGGGCGACCAAGATGCATAGGCTGGAACAAGTCTCCCATGATATGCACGGTAAACTTCAGCGCATCCGCATTTTGCTTGTCATCTTTGAGTACATTAACCAGACTGTCAATGGCATAGAAAGCATGTTCACCCTCTGCTTTATTGTTAAGCCATAGATACTCTAAATCTTCCTGCGTCATTCCTTCTCGCAGGTTTTGATAGTGCATCTGGTGCATCTTTTTATATATTGTGTCGGACTTTATCTCGTCTGCCCAAGACGCAGTATATATCATTCCACGAGTACCAAGCACAGCATCCACTTGCTTGCGTGCTTTCTTTGTCAGTTGGTTGTATGCCAATTCGGCTATAACCCTATGCCCGAATGCGTCCCATGCACTGATATTGGTGACGGTAAAACTAATGAACAATAATAGTAGTATCGCTTTTTTCATACTTCAGGATGTTCACTAAACTATAAAACCAATTATTTGTCTTACTTCGCGAAGTGTTTTCTCTGCACTTGCCTCTGCTTTCTCAGCACCCATACGTGCCACTTTCAGCAGATAATCTTCATCGCTTTGAATTGCCAGTATGCGCTCACGAATAGGTGCACAGAAAGCATTTATATCCTGAGCCAACTGCTTCTTCATGTCTCCGTAACGTATCTCACAGGCATTGTACTTGTCGTTGAAATAGTTGTAAGTGTCGGCAGTAGAAACAAGTTCCATAAGCGTGAAAAGATTCTGTATAGGTTCGGGTTTCTCCTGATTGGGGACAGTCGGTCCGGAATCAGTCACTGCACGCATCACCTTTTTCTGTATTGTCTTCTCATCGTCAACAAGATAAATGGCATTACCCTCTGACTTGCCCATCTTGCCTGAGCCGTCAAGACCGGGCACCTTGACTGCCTTATGGTTAAAGTGGAATGACTCAGGCTCTTTGAAATACTCCACTTCGTAAATACGGTTGAAGCGACGGGCAAACAATCGTGCCATCTCCATATTCTGCTCCTGGTCTTTTCCTACAGGCACTTTGTCTGCACGGTGAATAAGTATGTCGGCAGCCATGAGTGTGGGATAGGTAAGCAAACCGGCATTGATATTATCCGGTTGCTTGCGAACCTTCTCCTTGAAAGAAGTTACCCGCTCAAGTTCCCCCAAATAAGCATTCATATTGAAATACAGATATAACTCAAGAATCTGCTTTACATCTGATTGCACATATATCGCTGCTTTCTCAGGGTCAATTCCGCATGCAAGGTATTCAGCAAGGATTGTCCGCGTGGATTGACGGATATTTTCGGGTTTGGGATGAGTGGTAAGACTATGCCAATCAGCTATGAAGAAAAAGCAGTTATATTCATCCTGCATCTTCACAAAACTCTTCACTGCACCGAAATAGTTGCCAAGGTGCAGATTTCCGGTAGGACGGATGCCACTAAGTACGGTTTCCATTTATCGGATTGCTATTAAAAAAAAGAGCATTACTCAATTGGTAACGAGCGGTTGATGCGCTGGTCAAGAGCAGTCAGAGTTTCTGTTTTTGCCACACCGGGTATCTCTTGAATGACACTCAACAAACTCATCAGATGCTCATCGTCACGAGCATAGAGTTTAATCAAGATAGAATACGAGCCAAGCGTGTAGTGACTCTCCACCACTTCCGGAATCCTCTCAAGTTGTTCAACAGCAGCCTTGTACATATTACCCTTTTCAAGAATAATACCTACGTATGCACAAAGATGATAACCAAGCGACTTGGGATTAACCATATAACCGGAACCCGTTACTACACCCAAATCATACATCCGTTGTACACGCTGGTGCACTGCTGCACGACTAACTCCACATACGTCTGCGACCTCCTTAAAAGCGATACGGGCGTTTTGCGTGATAATTTTCAGAATCTTTCGATCTAATTCATCAATTTTTTCCATAGATTTAACGAATAATTAGTATTGTTATACATTTTGCCGACAAAATTACACAAATAAACGCAAATATGCAACTCTTATCAAGAAAAATGGCAAAAATTATAACATTTTGTCATTTTTCATAGTACATTACATGTATCTTGCCTTGCAATATCAGCAGAAATGAGTAATTTTGCACAGAAGATAAATACTATAAGCCGTAAACCAATGATAACATTAGACGAATACATAGAACAACATAGCAGTCAGGAGACCGATGCCCTCCGCCAGATTACTCACGACACTAACGTATATCAACTTAATCCTCACATGCTCTCAGGACAAGTGCAGGGCAGATTGCTCTCAATGCTCTCTTGCATGATTCAACCTGAACATATTCTCGAGTTTGGCACTTTTACAGGCTATTCTGCCCTATGTCTTGCCGAAGGACTGACAGAAGACGGAGTGCTGCATACCATAGAGCATAACGACGAACTTGAAGATACTATCCGGCACAATCTCTCGCTGTCACCTCTCGGGAAGAAGATTAAATTACATATCGGTGATGCCAAACTTATGCTTGGTGCAGATGCTGAACTCAGAGACACAATATATGACCTTGTCTTCATAGATGCCGACAAGAGGGAATACTCCGAATATTACGACCTCGTGTTTCCCCTCGTAAGACAAGGCGGTTTCATTCTTGCAGACAACACTCTGTGGGACGGGCACATCATTGAAGCAGAGTACGACAAAGACAAGCAGACAATCGGGCTACGACGCTTCAACGACACGGTTGCCAAAGACACGCGCGTAGAGAAAGTGATACTTCCTCTACGCGACGGACTTACTATTATTAGGAAACTATAACCCTGATCAGTCAGCCGACTACTTCTGAATCGGGTCGAAACCCTGACCAAACACACCTATCGTCTCCGACTGCGAGATGAAAGCGTTTGGGTCTATCTCATGAACAAGACGGAATATCTGGTTGCTTTCGTTTTTTCTTGCTATTACCGTAATTACATGCATAGGCTGCTTGCTGTACCAACCCTGACCATCAAGAATGGTTACCCCGCGAGGCACCTGCGTGTTGATGGCATCGGCTATCTCCGCATATTTGCTTGAGAAGATGAAGAACTGTACCGATTGGCGCAACTGACGCATTACCCAATCAACAGACAGCGAGCACATAAATGTAAAACACAGACCGAACATCACTTTCTCTATACTATGCACATTCGGAAGGAAATACGCACTGCTTATAATCACGAGGTCGCAATACAAGAGTACTCTGCCCATAGGTACACGGCGATATTTGTTCACAATCATCGCCACTATGTCAGTGCCTCCCGAACTTCCATTATTAAAAAAGAGTATTCCCAACCCCACGCCACACAACATACCTCCTATTACGACTGCCATAAACGGGTCGTGTATCATCGGCTCCTGCGCTATAGGTATTACCTTCAGCCAGAATGAAAGCCATAGGACACCGTAGAGTGTCCGCACACAGAAATGCCACCCGACGATTTTCCATGCGATGATAATAAGGACTGAGTTGATAGCAAGAGTTGACAACCAGATAGGTACATAAGTGTTGGTAGCGAAATATATAATCTCACATAAACCGGTCAGACCTCCCGTAACTATATTGTGAGGCACGAGCATCTGATTGATGGAGAGTCCGTAGGGAATAAGTCCGATAGCAATAAGGATAAGTTCTTTTGTCAACACGAAAGGTCTTTGTTTGGCAACTTTGAACATGTGCGATTTTATTTCGTTGATATCTTTTGCCATAATGATAATGAATAAAAAAGTTTACAGCCTCAATTCCACATAATTCACATATCAATATCTTGCGACAAGGTTACGGTCGCCCCAACCATTGTCCACACGCGAGACAGGCAACCAGAACTTGTTTTCGTGCAACCACTCTGCCGGATATGCTGCTTTCTGACGACTGTATGAGTGATTCCACTCGTCTGCAGTCACCTCATACTCAGCATGGGGAGCATTAAGCAGCACATTATCCTGTTTATCCGCCTTACCCGTAATGATTTCCTCAATCTCTTCGCGTATGATAAGCATAACTTCAATGAAACGGTCGATTTCCGCCTTTGACTCGCTTTCCGTAGGCTCTATCATCAGAGTGCCGTGTACGGGGAAAGAGAGCGTGGGAGCATGGTAGCCGAAATCCATGAGACGCTTGGCAATGTCCGCCTCGGTTATGCCAGCTTGATGGAACTGGCGGCAGTCGAGTATCAGCTCGTGCCCTACTCTGCCGTTTTGTCCGGTATAGACTATTCCGTAAGCATCACGCAGTTGCCGAGCCATATAGTTGGCAGCGAGTATAGCCGATGCTGTTGCCTGTTTGAGTCCTTCGGTGCCCATCATACGAATGTATCCATAAGAGATGACAGCCATATTGGCATTGCCATAGAGAGCGGAAGAGACACGATTATTATCCTCGGTAGGCATATAGTCTTTCAGCAGGTTGTTTGCGCATATTGCACCTGCCCCAGGTCCGCCTCCGCCGTGAGGAGAAGCAAACGACTTATGCAGATTGAGGTGGCATACATCGGCTCCTATTTTCGCAGGATTGGTGTATCCTATCTGAGCATTCATGTTGGCTCCGTCCATATATACTAATCCGCCGTTCTCGTGTATGATATTACACATCTTGACAATAGCGGTTTCGAAGATACCATGTGTAGAAGGATAAGTAATCATACATCCTGCAAGAGTGTCATGGTTTTCTTCTGCTTTCTGACGCCAGTCTCCGAGGTCAGTATTGCCGTTCTCGTCGCATTTGACTATTACCGGTATGAATCCTGCCTGAGCGCACGAAGCAGGATTAGTGCCATGTGCGGAAGCGGGTATTAGAAGTTTCTGCCGTTGTGCCTGACCATTCCTGCGAAGATACTCGCGTATGGTAACAAGACCCGTATATTCGCCTGCAGCACCCGAAGTGGGTTGAAGATTACAAGCAGCAAAACCGGTGATGACGCATAGTTGCTGTTCCAGTTCGGCAAGCAGTTCGCGATAACCCTGTGCCTGCTCATCGGGTACAAGGGGATGAATACCGGCAAAACCCTGCATTGTAATAGGCAGCATCGCAGAGGCAGGGTTTAGTTTCATTGTGCAAGAGCCGAGAGGAATCATGGAATGAGTAAGAGATATATCTTTTCTCTCCAAACGCTTTAGATAGCGCATCATCTCAGTCTCGGTATGATAGAGTTGGAACACTTCTTCCTGCAGATAGTCAAGTTGGCGCACCTGTGACTCGTCCAATGCCCAAATACCCGAGAAGGCTTCTTCCGAGTCTTCATACTGAGGAATATTACCGCTTGCCTCGGCAAAGAGTTCGATAAGCAGGTTCATGTCGTCGAGGTCGGTTGTCTCATTGATACTGAGCGAGACCGTATCATCGTCGGCATAGTAGAGGTTTATCTCTCGTTCTTCTGCCAATTGTTTTATTTTCTGTTGAGTTACTCCGTCGGGCAACACTATTTTGAGTGTGTCGAAGAACGAGGGGTTGAGTTGGTTGTATCCGTAAGCCTGAAGCATCTCGTTCAGATATGCGGCCTTCGAGTGGACAGATTCTGCTATATTGCGTATGCCCTGAGGCCCGTGATATACTGCATAGAAACCTGCCATCATGGCAGACAATGCCTCTGCAGTACAGATGTTCGATGTGGCTTTCTCACGCTTGATATGTTGCTCACGCGTCTGCAATGCAAGACGATAAGCGGGGTGCTCGTGAGAGTCTTTGCTTAACCCTATTATTCGCCCCGGCATATCACGCTTGTATTCGTCGCGTGTGGACATATAACCTGCAGTCGGGCCTCCATATCCGAGGGGAAGACCGAAACGCTGGGCAGTGCCACACACTATGTCTGCCCCCCATGAACCTGGACTCTTCAAAAGGGCAAGAGAAAGGAGGTCGGCAATAACCGTCACATGCATATCTGCCTTATGTGCCTGTTCAACTACATAACTATAGTCCTCCACACTGCCGTCTGCATTGGGATACTGCATAATGACACCGAAATATTGCCCGTCGTTCACCGACGATAGTTGAAGCACATCGCCCACAACCAGTTCTATGCCCTGCCCTGCGGCTCTTGTCTTAAGCACAGATAGTGTGTTGGGGAAGATGTTTTTGTCAACCAGCACTTTGTTTACGCCGGCTTTCACCTGCTCACGGCTGCGAAGGTTACGCATCATGGTAACAGACTCAGCTGCCGCTGTCGCCTCATCAAGGAGAGAACAGTTGGCAAGAGGCAGACCGGTAAGGTCACTAATTACAGTCTGAAACACAAACAATGCCTCAAGTCTGCCCTGCGAAACCTCTGCTTGATAGGGAGTATATGAAGTGTACCAGACAGGGTTCTCGAGCACGTTGCGCAAGATGACAGCGGGAGTGGCTGTATCGTACCAGCCGCGACCGATATAGGTCTTCCAAAGGCTGTTACTATTTGCCAGCACATTCATATCAAGCAAGTGCTGCTGTTCTGTAACAGGTTCATCCAATTGCAGTTCTTCTTCGAGACGTATTTCCTGCGGAATAGTCTGATTGACGAGTTCTTCAATAGAGTTAACGCCGAGCGTTTGAAGCATCTGTGCCTTGTCAGCGTCAGTAAGTCCGATGTGACGCGGCGGGAGTGAGTTTGATGACATGTCTTATTATTTAAGTATTAACAAGTTATAACGAATCGTATATTACTGTTTATATACATCCGTTAGAGACTGCAAAGATACTCAAATATTTTGAATGTCGCAATAATGTCGCAATAGAATTTTAGATAAAATATACATAGAGATGCGCTATTGTCACATCTCCACAACTTCCCAATCTTTTCGGAATATCGAAATATTGAACTTTTCAATCCTACATCAAGAGGTAAGATGTGTGGAAATGTGGAAATGTGGAAAAGAGTGAGCATGGAGAGAGCATACTCATAGGAAAACATATTTCCACACATCATATTCGACATATACTTTTTTACATGCATATTTTCACCTACATTTTTTCACATTTCCACATTTCCACATTTCCACATATAATTGCATGAATGTAGCGGGCATAAAGCGGGTCACGGAGAGGTGACGAGGTCGGGTTCAAAAAAAATGGCAATGAAAAAGTCGGGACGGGACATGAGTTTTCAGAGAGTTTTGTCAAAAAAAGAGAACTATTCACCATAAAAAACACCTAAAATACCCCAAAAACAGCATTATTTTGAATGAAAAATTTAGGGGGTTAATAGGGTTATTATATATATAATATATTTATATATTATATATATAATAATTTTTTTATTTCAGTCTTCTACACAACTCTGACTTTTGTGTGGAAATGTGGAAATGTGGAAAAAAGGTCTTGCGGAAACGAAAAAAAGTGCACGACTTTTGCGAAAAAAAGCAGATTTTTCATTGAGATGTGACGGGGTGCGTCTCTACGAAAGAGGATTGTGATGCCCGAATGTCATTCGGGCTAATACGAAGAATTTTTTGCCCTGAGGAGAGACATGCGGCAAATCCACATAAGCAGCCAATCTTGGCTGCTGCCTCTCTACATATCTACTAAAATAAGGTTCGTATTAGAAATGGAGCAGTTGGAGGTCGTTATAGTTGAATCTCTTTTCTTTGATACCATCAAGTGAGAAGATGGCGACAAGTTGTTGCTGATGTTGTAGTCCGCCATCAGGCACATAGTGCATATTCCATGAGAAATAGCAATTGACAAAGGCCATTCGCACGAAATAAACATAGAAATCAGTACGATTGTATATACGCGACTGATAGAAGGGGTCACCTTGATTCAGGTCAGCACAATATGTATTATAGAACGGCATGAGATTGCCTCCGTAGTAGAAAGTATTCCTTGCTCCGACCCACCGCCAATTGATATTGAACTCAAGCAGAAATCCGTGCGGTTGCATGAGCGTATTCGTTATTCTCTCACGCTGATAGCCATAGATATAACTTGCACGCAAGGCGAGAGTGTCAAGAGGAGTGGGTGACGCAAAATCGATACCGACGTTAGGTGAGATATATGCATCGTCGCACACTCCTTCATGCGGAGTCGGGTCAGCATGATTGGCTTTGTGATTGAGTTGCGCGATACCTCCAACGGAATAGCGGAAGAACCCCTGATAAGCATATTCGCCATCAATAACAATACGAAACATCTCACGTTGGTCCGGCTTCTGTAATCCTCTCCAATCAAGCATTGCCTCAACGAAGCCGTGTTTGGAAGAATACTGAAACAGTGCCCCTTGAATGTTCGGATAGAAATAAGCGATGGAGTCGTATCTGAGGAAATCGGGCAAGGGCCGGTGGAAATACTTGTATGGCACGGCTCCGAGACTCATACGGAAACCCTTGTATGAATATTGGTAATATGCAGTAGGATACACTCGTATGTCGTGCCAATTGCCACCCATAGGTTGGATATAACTGACTCCTGCCATCAGGCGATGCATTCCCCCTTTATGGTCATTAAAGCCGACTCCTATCTCAGGTGCAAGACGGATGGCAAAGAGAGTGCAGTCGTCATGGTATGGTGCTTTATACTCACGATTGTCGAAGAAAAACAGTGCATCGACATCGTATTGCAACCGCGGATGAAGAGGTTGCATTGCGAGAGAATCCTGCGGATATTCCAAGGCAAGGGCACTCGCAGTCAGCGACATCATCAACAATATGTTGAGCAGTTTCCTCATTTCAGCCGCAAAGATACAACAAATAGACCGAATCCGCAAACAAGTTTTAGTATTCCTTTGGCACGGAATTTGTAGCGAGACAGACATAAATCAAATAATCAAAACTCACAACATGGAACAAGTTGATATTCGCGAACTTCAAGAGCGTATAGAGCGTGAGAGTTCGTTTGTAGATGCCCTTGAGATGGGTATGAATCAGGTGATAGTTGGTCAGAAGCACTTGGTAGAGAGTCTGCTGATAGGTTTGCTGTCGGATGGTCATATACTGCTGGAAGGTGTTCCGGGTTTGGCAAAGACGCTTGCCATAAAGACCCTGGCAGACCTTATTAAGGCAGATTTCAGCAGAATACAGTTTACCCCCGACCTATTGCCTGCCGATGTGCTTGGCACTCAGATATACAGTCAGAAGAATGAGGAGTTTAAGATAAAACGCGGTCCCATCTTCGCAAACTTCGTGTTGGCAGACGAGATTAACCGTGCTCCGGCAAAGGTACAATCCGCCTTGTTGGAGGCGATGCAAGAGCGTCAGATAACGATAGGTGAAGAGACATTCAAGTTGCAAGAGCCTTTCCTCGTACTTGCGACACAGAACCCGATAGAGCAAGAAGGCACCTACCCTCTTCCTGAAGCACAGACCGACCGTTTCATGCTGAAGGTGGTGATTGGTTATCCAAAGAAAGAAGAGGAACAACAGATTATACGTCAGCAAATAGTTTCCGAGAAGAAGAAAGTGTTGCCAATACTCTCCACAGACGACATTATGAAAGCCCGCAAGGTGGTAGAGCAAGTATATATTGACGAGAAGATAGAGAAATATATTGTTGATATTGTGTTTGCGACCCGTTATCCGGAGCAGTATGGTTTGGAGAATCTGAAGAACATGATATCTTTCGGAGGGTCGCCTCGTGCCTCTATCAACCTTGCCCTTGCCGCCCGCTCTTATGCTTTCATTCACCGTCGCGGATATGTGATTCCAGAGGATATCCGTGCCGTATGTTATGATGTATTGCGCCATCGTATCGGTCTGACATACGAGGCAGAGGCACAAAACATGACTTCGGAAGATATAATAACCGAGATACTTAATAAGGTAGAAGTGCCTTGATGAAATGACTTCAGAAGAATTACTACAGAAGGTTAGGCGGATAGAGATAAAAACCCACGGGTTATCGAAGCAGATATTCGCAGGTGAATACCATAGCCAGTTCAAAGGAAAGGGTATGGCATTCAGTGAGGTACGCGAATATCAACCCGGCGACGACGTGCGCAGTATCGACTGGAATGTAACCGCAAGACTTAACAAACCATACATAAAAGTGTTTGAAGAGGAGCGCGAGTTGACCGTGATGCTGCTCATTGACGTGTCGGGCAGCCGCAATTTCGGCACTCTGACGCAGATGAAGCGCGACATGATAACAGAGATTGCCGCCACCCTCGCCTTTTCTACAATAGAAAACAACGATAAGGTTGGAGTCATATTCTTTACTGACAAGATTGAAAAATACATCCCTGCGAAGAAGGGCAAGCAACATGTGCTCCGCATCATTCGCGAATTGATTGAGTTTGAGCCTGAATCACAGGGCACCGACATAGCAGGAGCGATACAGTATTTTGCCAACGCCCAGAAACGCAGGTGCACAGCATTTCTCATATCTGACTTTATAGGCTCGGCAGCAGCAAAGAAAGGCAAACTCTTAATAGAGCAGCCATTGTTGATTGCCCAGAACAAGCATGACTTGCAGGTAATACAGGTATATGACCGCAGAGACGCAGAGTTGCCCGATGTAGGTTTGCTAAAAATGAAAGACGCTGAAACAGGGATACGCTCATGGATAGACACCTCCGTAAAATCAGTCAGGCAGACATATCAGGACAACTGGCAAGCGCAACAGACGGCACTTGACAATGTTTTCACCAGAACCGGCACACGAAACATTAGCGTGAGAACGGACGAAGACTACGTAAAAGCACTGATGAGACTATTTAGATAGATACAAAATTACGGCTAACGACATGAACATTTTATCAATTATACTGACTATAGTGGTATCTGCACAGTTGGATTCAACTCAGTTGATGATAGGCGACCAATGCGACTTGCGTCTGCAAGCCACCATGGAGAAGAATGAGAAAGTGCAGTTTCCTGTATATGGAGAGGAATTGATTCCGGGTATTGAGATAACCGACCGCACGATGATTGACTCGACAGGTTTGAAAGACGGCAGAGTTCAACTGACGCAGTATCTTACCGTAACCTCATTCAAGGACTCGTTGTTCTTTATTGAGCCTATGGTCTTTACCAGCGGGGAAGACAGTTTTTATACAGACCCTTTGTCACTGAACGTGATACAGCCGTTTGAAATAGACACCACAGAGAATGCCATTACTGACATCAAACCGATATACAAGGCACCTGTCTGGTGGTGGGGCATACTGCGATGGGTATTGTTAGCATTGGTAATAGCAGGTATGTGTGTTGGCGGGTATTTCTTGTATAAATATCTCAAAAAGCGCAAGATGCTTCGTGATGGCGAATATGTAGAGCCTAAGGTTATACGCCCAGCCGAGGAAGTGGCACTTGAGAAACTTGACAAGATAAAAGAAGAGAAGATATGGCAACAAGGTCGTCAGAAAGAATATCACACTGAACTGACGGATGTAGTGAGGGAATATATTGCCAACCGTTTCCAAATATCATCTCAGGAGCAGACCTCATCGGAGATACTGGCAGATATCCAACCGGTTTTGAAAGACCGGAAAGACTTGTTTGTTTCCTTGAAAAAGATGTTGTCATTAGCAGACCTTGTGAAGTTTGCCAAGTGGAAGACATTGCCTGACGAGGATGAGCAATCGCTGAGAAGTGCATACGAGTTTGTAAAAGAGACAACACCCCAAGAGCAAGAAGAAACCACAGAATCTGAAGAGTAGTTTCAGAATAAACAAATAAGTTTGTTACACATATAAAATAAGGAGATGCCAATAGGTATTTCCTTATTTTATTATGATAGAGATACGTGTCACAAATTTAACAATATCACCGATATTATTCATGTTGAAAATTAACACAAGGTCGGTTATTGCGCAAGTATAGATTTGCATATTTCAAATAAAAGTAGTAATTTTGCAGTCGGAATTAGATAATATACAATCATATATGACTACAGAAGAAGAGTTCGAAAAGAAAGTCGAGAATATCAATACGGCAGAAATAATAGTATTGAGAAATTTAACCAAATTTCCAATCTATAATAAGGATTTCGCCTTACCAGATATGACTGTAGGTCTTAACCATCAGGGTTATGCCCGTGCATTGTACGATATGCATGAGATAAGTTTTACCAAGAATGAGTTGGCAGTAGTATTGCCCAACCACCTCTTGTGCCCATTGGAGAGCAGTAAGGATTACAGCATTACGCTAATTATCTTATCAGGCAAGTTTGTAGATGAGATGAAACATCGCACCCTCACTCACGACTATAGCAAGTTTCACATTGACCCTTCGACACATCTCACGGATGAGCAAGTGTCCCAGTTTATGAAGATTGTGGATGTAGTAGAGATGGTGAGCAATATGACAGAAGAGCAGTTGCCCAATCGCCATGAGATGCTTATATATCTTGTAGGTGTGGCATTTGAGTTGCTTAACACATTCCGAAAGCATCAAGATGTTTCCCGAGAGTCTTCCCGCAACAATGTTTTGTTCAATGAATTTTGCGATTTACTTTCAGAAAACTATCGCAAGACACGCGAAGTAAGTTTCTATGCCGAGCAACTGAATCTATCACCTAAATACTTCTCTAAGATAATACTTGATACGGTAGGTATAAGTGCAGGAGGCTGGATAGATGAGTATGTTGCCACCCAGGCAAAACAGATACTCAACACTCGTATCGACATGAATATTCAGCAAGTGGCATTCTATCTCGGTTTCAAAGAACAGTCGGATTTCTGTCGTTTCTTCAAACGAACAGTCGGCATGACTCCCAAGCAATTCAGGAAACAACCCAAAGACCAGAAAGACTGAAACGATTGCCGGTTATTAGGATTGTTATAGAATAGTTTGTCATAACAACTCTGAAACGGCACGGTTTTTGTAATTGGTAAAACGAAAGTTTTATCCAATAGTTTTTTTGATGATATCTTTTACTTGCGACTATAACGAAGGTGCTCATCCACAGATACTGAGCAGACTGATGCAGACCAATATGCAGCAGGAGGCAGGCTATGGAGATGACATTTTTTCTCTGTCAGCCAAAGAGAAGATTCGCTGTGCCACAGGTTGCGAGAGTGCCGATGTGTTTTTTCTTACAGGCGGAACACAAACCAATGCCACGGTCATCGACTCTCTTCTCCGTCCGTACGAAGGTGTGGTGGCGGTAGAGACGGGTCACGTGGCAGTGCATGAGTCAGGAGCTATAGAGGCAAGCGGTCATAAAGTGATTACACTGAAGTCATACGGAGGTAAGATGAGGGCGGAGAGTTTGAAGCAGATGCTTGAGAATTTCTATGCCGACCCCTCGTGGCAACACATGGTACTGCCCGGTATGGTATATCTTTCCTACCCGACCGAATACGGAACAGTTTACATGCGGGAAGAACTTCAGAACATTCATTCCGTCTGCCGTTCATACAATATTCCTTTGTATATAGACGGAGCAAGACTTGCCTACGGATTGGCTGCTACAGGCATGAGTCTGAGCGAATTCGCCACTATGTGCGACGTATTTTATATAGGCGGCACAAAGGTTGGCGCTCTCTGTGGAGAGGCAGTGGTATTCCCGCAAGGCAATGCGCCGAAACATTTCTTCACCCTTCAGAAGCAGCATGGTGCCGTAATGGCAAAAGGCAGACTGCTTGGTATTCAGTTTGACACTTTGTTCACTGACAATCTCTATCTTCAATTGGGCAAACACGGAGTAGATGCTGCGATGAGAATAAAAGAGATGTTCCTGAAAAAAGGTATTCCGATGTACATCGACTCTCCCACCAATCAACAATTTCCGATACTTACTCAAGAGCAAATCAAGCAGCTGGAAGGCAGACTGTTGTTTGAGATATGGGAAAAACGCCCTGACGGAACTGCGGTATGCAGATTTGCCACCAGCTGGGCGACTACGGAGAAGCAAATCAAAGAAACAGAAGAGTTGTTGAACAATATAATATAAATCACATAAACAAATGTCATTTCAATCACCTGCATATTTATTTCTGTTGCTACTGCTGATACCCGTTATCGGATGGTACATATATGAAATGCGTAAAGCAGATGCAAGTCTGCAAGTGTCATCAACAGAATCGCTCAGTCGTCAGCCAAAGACCTTGCGATTGTATCTTCTGCATATTCCTTTTGTGCTTCGGGTTGCAGCAATCGTGCTGCTCACTATTGCCCTTGCGCGCCCCCAACTGACGAACTCATGGAGAAGTGAGTCAACAGAAGGTATAGACATAATGATGGCTTTGGATATCTCAGGAACAATGCAAGCTGAAGATTTGCGTCCCAATCGCTTGGAGGCGGCAAAAGATGTGGCAACAGAGTTTATAATGTCAAGACCTAATGACAACATCGGTCTCGTGGTGTTTGCAGGTGAAAGTTTCTGCCAGTGTCCGCTAACTACCGACCATGCAGTGCTTGTCAATTTGTTTAAGTCGGTGAAATTCGGAATGATAGAAGACGGCACTGCTATAGGTTTAGGGTTGGCAAATGCAGTGAATAGGATGAAAGACAGCCCTACAAAATCGAAAGTGGTGATACTGCTCACCGATGGTAGCAACAACCGCGGTGACATAGACCCGCAGACAGCAGCGGAGATTGCCAAGACATACGGTATTAGAGTGTATGCGGTGGGAGTGGGCAGTTATGGCAAAGCACGTGTACCGGTACAAACTCCTATTGGAATACAATACATGACAATGGATTCGGAGTTTGACGAGGCGACACTGAAAAACATTGCCCACACAACCGGTGGTGAGTATTTTCGCGCAACAGACAACAAATCGCTTCAGCAAATATATGAACAGATAGACCAGATGGAGAAGACAAAGATACGTGTCCGTGAATATTCAAAGCGGACAGAGAACTTTCAACCTTTCCTCATTGCCGCCCTACTCTGCCTTCTGCTTGAGATTCTGCTCAGATATTTTGCCCTGCGCACTATAAGCAATTAACTGAATATATAACGACAAGAATAATACATACTTATTATGTTCCGTTTCGCACATATTGAAATGCTTTGGCTACTGGTGTTGGTACCATTGTTGGTAGCGGCATACGTGATTTATACCCGCAAGAAACGCAGACAACTACAAGAGTTCGGCGATAAAGAACTGCTTGACGAATTGATGCCTAATGCTTCAAGAGTACGCCCCAACGTGAAATTCTCGTTGTTGATGGTTGCACTCACTTTGCTAATCTTTGCTTCTGCCCAACCACAATATGGCACCAAAGAGCAGACAATTAAGCGTCAGGGAATAGAAGTGATGTTCGCTCTTGATGTCAGCAACTCCATGCTCGCTGAGGATGTAACTCCTAATCGTTTGGAACGTGCCAAGCAGATGCTTTCCAAGCTTATAGACAATATGGAGGACGACAAAGTAGGTCTTATTGTTTTCGCAGGAGATGCTTTTGTCCAACTGCCTATAACAGCAGACTATGTGAGTGCAAAGATGTTTTTGCAGACCATACAACCTGATTTGATTAAGACGCAGGGAACTGCCATCGGAACTGCCATTAACACCTGTGTTCGTTCGTTTGGTGCAGAGAGCGAGGCAAGCAGAGTTATCATTCTTATTACCGATGGCGAAAACCACGAGGACGATGCGAAAAGTGCCGCCGAAGAAGCAAAAAAGAAAGGTATAGAAGTCATTGTGGTTGGTATTGGCAAACCTGAAGGTACTCCTATTCCGGTAGCCGGCACCAACAATTTCATGAAAGACAAACAAGGCAATGTGGTCGTCAGTCGCCTTAACGAGGAGATGTGCAAGGAGATAGCCGCTGCAGGAGGAGGAATGTATGTGCGTTGCGACAACACCAACACCGCCATGCGGGCAGTGCAGAAAGAGATAAATACATTGGCAAAATCGGATATAGAGACAAAAATATTCACCGACTACAACGAACAATACCAATCTTTCGTGTTGTTAGCACTGATAATTTTAATAATCGACTTCTTCATCTTCAACAGGAAGAACAAGAAACTGAGCAAGATAAACATTTTCGAGACAAACGAAATGAGTAATACCAAATCAAACGCAAAGACCATTGGTCTGTTACTTCTTCTGACTCTTCTCAGTCCGAATTTGATGGCACAGAAGGAGGCCAGCGATGTAAGGAAAGGCAACCGAGAGTATAAGAATGAGAACTATTTAGAGTCAGAAGTGGACTATAGAAGAGGTCTGGACAAGAATGACAAATCGTTTGAGAGTCACTTCAATCTCGGTGATGCACTGTTCCGTCAGGAGAAATATCAAGAGGCAATAGAAGAATATAAAGCAGCAGAGAATTGTTTGAAGAGTAGCGGAGAAGATGCAAAGAAAAGAGATAAACAACGTCGTGCCGCTATCGACCATAACATAGGCAATGCACAGTTTGCCCAGCAACAATACGGAGAAGCTGTTGACAGTTACAAGCGCTCTCTCAGAAATAATCCTGCCGACAATGATACACGCTATAATCTTGTGAAAGCAATGCAAATGCTGCAAGAACAACAACAGCAACAGCAAAATCAGGACCAGAACCAGAATCAAGACCAGAACCAACAGCAGCAAAATCAGCAACAGGAACAGCAACAACAGCAACAGGAGCAACAACAGCAGCAACAAGAACAAAACCAAATGGACAAAGAGACTGCCGAACAACTGCTGCAGGCACTTGAACAAGACGAACAAGAGACTCAAGAAAAAGCTAAACGCCAACAAGCACAAGGAGGAAAGCGAGTGGAGAAAAACTGGTAGAATAAGTCACATATATCAACTATACATTTTATCCTCATAAATTAACCCAAGAGGTTTTGTCAAATCCGACAAAACCTCTTTTTATTTTTCATACCTTAATATAACACTTGCATAACTTAATTATTTGTTGTACCTTTGCGTGTCAAAATGGTGACATAAATATTATGTGCAAAAAGAAAAATCAAAAGAACCAAAAGAAACTGAACTTTCCCCGTTCACACGGAGGGTTGTGGATTTTAATATGCGCAGCATTGGTGCTTGAAGCAACTGCTTGCGTCCAATATTTCTATTCCCGTGAAGGAATTAAGAAAGAGGTGGAACGACGCGCTGTGAGCGAATTGTGTCGTGCCGAGTTGGAGATAAACGTTGTTAC
This sequence comes from Paludibacteraceae bacterium, assembly GCA_905235505.1. Classification (GTDB taxonomy): domain Bacteria; phylum Bacteroidota; class Bacteroidia; order Bacteroidales; family Paludibacteraceae; genus Colicola. The sequence goes on along the minus strand of CAJOMJ010000008.1, from coordinate 27,750 downwards.
CGCACAAGTGGAGATGGCGGTCAAAACTATGGCTATATTGGCAGAACGAGACTTGCAATCACCCGATTCGATGTTGAGTATAACGAGGCTGATGGTTGAACGTACCCCTGACATGGCAGGTGCAGCAATAGCATTCAAAGAGGGATACTACAAGAAATACGGCAAATGGTTCGAAGCATATAGTTCTGAAAACGAATGCGGAAAGAAAACTGAAATAAACACCCGGCAGATAGGCAGTGCACAACACGACTATTTTGAATTAGAGTGGTATAAAAACGGTATCACGATAGATAGTTGTTGGTGGTGTGAACCATACTATGATAATGCAGGCGCAAAGCAAATGCTTGTCAGTTGTTCCTATCCGATAAAAGACAAAGACGGTGAGATAGTTGCAGTTGCCCTTGCTGACATATCACTTGCACATTTACAGCGTATGTCGGAGTATCTACAAATCTATCCGAAAAGTTACTACTCCATCACTTCAGGTAAGGGCATACCCATTGTCAATTCTCCTGATACTATACCTGGATTGAAATATCACATCTTTCATGAGTTTATTGATGCCACCGGTTGGTCAATGTCGATTATCATTCCTGATGATGTCATATTTGCCGATTTGAAACGAATCGGTATAATCGTAAGCATAATGATGCTGCTCGGATTAGCCATGTTGGTGTTTATCATGTACAGGAGTGCAAAAGGATTTCTCAATCTTATTTCTGTAAGTAACAAACAAGAACGACTTGAAAACGAGTTGGACATAGCAAAGAAAATTCAGATGGCAATGCTTCCCACACGGTTTTCCCCATTCAACGACTGTCCCGAATTGGATATATATGGCACCGTTGTTCCTGCAAAACAAGTGGGAGGTGATATATACGACTTTCATATATGTAACGGAAAACTGTTCTTCTGCATTGGTGACGTAAGCGGGAAAGGAGTGCCCGCCGCATTAGTTATGGCAGTTGCCCGTTCTCTATTCAGAACTATATCTCAACAAGACCATTCTCCTGAAAAGATAATGAAAGAGATGAACAATTCCCTCGGCGAATTGAACGACATGAATATGTTCATCACCTTCTTCCTCGGAGTACTTGACCTTAGAGACGGGACAATAAATTATTGTAATGCAGGTCATAATGCCCCGATTATTATCAACAAGCAGGGGAAAGTCAGCAGTATAGATGTCGTCCCCAATCTGCCACTTGGAGTATTATCGGACTACAACTACATCGGTCAGCAGACTAACATAGAGGTAGGAGATACATTGTTTCTATACACAGACGGTCTTACCGAAGCAGAAAACACGGAGAAAATGCTGTTTGGAGAAGAACAAATGAAACATGTCCTCTCCTCACTGACAGAGGACAATACTGCCAAAGAGATATTGGGGCAGATGCAGACTGCAGTAAACGGCTTTGTGGGAGAAGCAGAGCAAAGCGACGATCTGACAATGTTTGCAATCAGATATCTGTTTACAAAAAGTACTGACAACCTCTCCAAGGCAGACGGAAACGATGACAAATCCTCCCTACTCCCACATAACTTCTCTATCGTCATGCGTAACGATATAGAACAGATTCCTACCCTTGCCGAGTGGATTGAGAGTCTTGACCTGCCTCAAGCAATGCAGATGAGCATCAACCTCGCTTTGGAAGAGATAGTAAGCAATGTGATGCTTTATGCTTATCCAAAGGACAAAAGCGGACAGGTACTGATAAATGCGGAGAAACACAAAGACAAAATACTCTTTACCGTGATAGACTCCGGTATTGCTTTCGACCCCACACAACAAGCACCTGCAGACATCACTCTCTCCGCTGAAGAGCGACAGATAGGAGGGCTCGGCATTCATCTCGTAAGACAGATAATGGACGAGATTCATTATGAGAGAAAGAACGACAAGAATGTGCTCAGAATGACAAAGAAAATCTGAACAAATTATTGAATAATTATTGAAAAACATACACTTATATGACAACAACGATTGAAAGAAACGGCAACCAACTGACTGCCCATTTCTGCGGCAGACTTGACACCGCCGCCGCTGTACAAACTACGGAAGACGTTAAGCCTCTGCTTGAGGTTGAGAAATGCGACATAGTGCTTGACTGTAGTCAACTGCAGTATATTTCTTCTTCCGGATTGAGAATATTTCTCTCGATAAGGAAAGAGGCAGCATTAAAGGGTAACAAAGTAGTTGTTAAGGACATAAACGATGATATCCGTCAAGTGTTCGTCATGACAGGGTTCATCAGTCTCTTTGAGATAGAATAATACATACTGACACAGCGATACAGATATGGAGCCCCTTGATTTACATTGCCAGATGATACTTGAGGAGTATCAAGAGACATTGCCTCTTTTAGAGAGACTGCAACAGATTGTGCTTGACACTCTGACCATGGCACTGCAGAAAAACGGAATTATAGTTACTACTATAGGGACAAGAATAAAGACACCGCAAAGTCTGGCAGGCAAACTCAAGTTGAAAGGCAGTAAGTACAAATCACTTAATGATATAACCGACATATTGGGGGCACGAATCGTTACCTTCTACACTGACGATGTTGACCGTATCGCCGCAATGGCAGAACAAATGTTTGACATTGACTGGGAGAATTCGGTTGACAAACGGCGGCTACACCAGTTGGACAGTTTTGGATATAACTCTCTACACTATATCTGCCGCATGAAGAAAAGCAAGGGTAACGAGGAGTTATGCACTATTCCTTTTGAGCTCCAACTCCGAACCACACTACAACACGCATGGGCAGCAATAAACCATGACATAGGATACAAAACAGGTGTGGAGATACCACAAGAGTACCTTCGTCAGATGAATCGTCTTGCAGGTATGTTAGAGATGGCAGACGACGAGTTCAGTCGCATAAGGACGGAGATAAACGACTACCGCAGACGTGTTCAGCAATTGGTACAAAACGGTAAACTCGATGATGTGCAACTTGACGGAGACACCTTTAACAGTTATCTTGAGACCAAACCATTCGACCAACTGACAAGACGTATGGCCGCCATTAACCAGGCGGAAATACAAGAAGTGTCTCTTATGTCTTACCTCCCCGTGTTCAAAGCTTTTGCATGCAAGACGCTCGGTGATGTGGACAAAATAATAAAGAAATATTCCGATGATGCCTACCGTCTTGCACGACACCAACTCGGCAATACTGATATTGACATTATATCGTCAGCCCTCGGACTGCAGAATATATGTATTGTATGCATACTTCAGCAGGGAGGGGGGAAGATAGGACTTAGAAGATTCTTCGATGCCATTAACGGAGAATCGCCACAAAACGAGATACTCGCTGATATCACATACAAACAAGCACAGAACCTCCCATTCATGAAACGCGAAGCCAACGGCACCAAGTGAACGAAATGTTTATACAAATCGAGCTAACAGTCGGCTTGAGCTTAGGGTGAGCTTAGGGTGGAGACAGCAAACATAAATACACATTGTAGGACTAATTATATATTGACATTTCAGACATGACTCCGATATTAATCAATTTAGACGATTATGTACATGTTGGCGAAGGTGCCAACGGTGCAAGTTACAATCATAAAACCGATTCAACGATAATGATGAAAATGTATTTCCGCAATTTCGAGTCGGCACAGAAAGAATTGGAACTTGCTCAGAAAGTATTCGCCTCCGGAATTCCCACACCTGAACCCGGTGACCTCGTTACAGACGGAGAACGAATGGGTATTCGATTCCGCAGGATAGATGGTAAGAAATCGTATGCAAGAGCAGTAGGCGACGACCCTGAACACGTTGAAGACTATGCACGCGAGTTTGCAATCATGTGCAGACAGTTGCATCAAACGAAAGTGGACACCAACTTGTTTACCGACGTGAAAGAGCACTATTGCAGATTACTTGAGCAGAACCCGTTTTTCACTCCTATACAGAAAGAGAAAATCCGCGATTTCATATTGCATGCACCCGATGCTGACACGGCCCTACATGGTGACTTACAATTCGGAAACGCTATATTCACAGAGAACAACGGCAAAAGAGACAAGTTCTTCATAGACCTTGGCGACTTCTGCTACGGTTACCCGATGTTCGACTTGGGAATGGTCTATATAACATGTATTCTTGATGACGAAGAGTTTATTCAGAGTGCCTTCCACATGTCGAAAGCCACCGCAGAACGATTCTGGAATGCCTTTGCTCCTGAGTACTTCGGCAAAAACGCAGACTTAGCAGAAAAGGAGAAGGAAGTGAGGATATATGCAGGACTGAAGACGCTGATAGTGGAAAGAGATACAAAAAGACCTATGCCCGAGTTCAGAGCAATGTTAGAAGGCACTGTATATTGATTGTACGATGTGCGTACTGTATATTGAAGAAGCTATTGTGTAGGACAAATAACATAATATTATGGAGAACAAATATATGAATACCGAGTTGCTTGACAGAGCAATAATCTTTGCTGTCAACGCACATCATAATACAGAAAGACGAGGTAAGGGGTTCCCCTATATTGTCCACCCGTTAGAGGCAATGGAGATAGTGGCTACCATTACATCCGACCAAGAGTTGCTCGCCGCTGCTGTCTTGCACGACACGATAGAAGACACGGACATTACTAAAGAAGATATACTTAAGAATTTCGGAGACAGAATAGCAACTATAGTATCAGACGAAAGCGACGAGATGCCAGAAGGAATGAGTGAAGAGGAAAGTTGGCACCAGAGAAAACAGATAGCCATCAACAGATTGGCGAGTGCGAGCAGAGACGCTAAGATAGTGGCAATGGGTGATAAGTTGAGCAACATGAGAGCTATAGCACGAGACTATAGCATACAAGGTGACGAGTTGTGGAATATATTTCATGTGAAAGACAAAGCGGAGCATGAGTGGCATTACAGAGGACTTGCAAATGCACTGCAAGAACTTAGCGACACCTTTGCATATAAAGAGTTTGTGACTCTCATAGATGAGGTGTTCGGATAAAATATAAATCAAAACAAGATAATAATATGAATAAAGTTATTGTAACTATTGGTCGCGAATTCGGTACAGGCGGCAGAAAGATAGCACAGGAGCTGAGTCAACTGCTTGGTATAAAAGTGTATGACAGGAAACTATTGGAGGAACTGCAGAAACAATACCATCTCACATTAGAAGATATGGACAGGATAAAAGCCCAAAAGAGAAGTTGGTGGAACGATTTTACACATTTCTACCAACAAGCATCAGTGTGGGCCAATAGTCCGTATTATGAAACAGAATATATACCTTCTGTCACATCGGAACTGCTATACAATGAAGAAAAGCGCATTCTTAAAGAGTTGGCAGACAAAGAGTCTTGCATCATACTGGGAAGAACGGGCTTTCATATATTCAAAGACGATCCGCATGCATTCAAAGTATTTCTGATTGCGGATATGCCTTACAGACGCGACAAAGTGGGCAGGCGACTGAATATAACAGATGGAAATGCAGACATACTGATAAAAAAGATTGACGAAGAACGAGAAAACTTCACAAAGACTTTCAGTGGCAAAAGTCGTTATGATGCACGCAACTACGACCTTGTTGTCAATGTGAAAGATTTGGAACCGAAGCAAGTGGCACGTTTCATAGCGGAATGTATTGAACATAGACAAAAGATGCTGGATGATTGATGGATATTGAGTTTGATAATATTGTAAATGCGAGGGATTTGGGAGAAATGACAGGTGCCGGCGGAAGGAAAATAAAAAGACACCTGCTCATTAGGAGCGCACACCTGCATGATGCAACAGACAACGACCTCAATAGACTGCAAAACGAGTATTGCCTGAGACGTGTATTCGATTTCCGTTCTGTTCAGGAAGCGACTTTTCTCAAAGACCGGGAGATACCAAACGCAACCAATCATCTACTTCCGACCATTGACACAGATATGGAGAAGCTCACCGGTCAGGCTATCCCTCAAGAGGCATTTCTTGATTTGGAGAGACATATTGTCAACTACTCGTTCTACCCTGAGGTACAGCAGATGGCACGCGACATGTACCCGTCGTTGATAAGAAGTGAGTTCTCACAACTCCAATATGCTACTTTCTTAAGACTGATAATTGAAACACCTGAAGGAGGAGTTTTGTGGCATTGTTTTCAAGGTAAAGACCGCACTGGTTGGGGAGCTGCTTTTCTTTTGTCAATACTTGGAGTAGAGAGAGAGGAGATTGTAGCAGATTTTGACCTCAGTAATCGTGCATACAAAGAAATAGTTGAGCGTCTGAACGGAGAAATCACATGTATGGGTGGAGGAGAGAATGAGATGGCTGTAATACAAGCATTTATGGGAGTGAGTACACAGAATTTTGTGAGTACACTTAACATGATAGATTCCGAATATGGCGGTATGATTAGTTATCTTCACGAGAAACTATTCATCACAAAAGCAGATGTTGACCTGCTGAGAGAAAGATACTTGGAAACATAATCAATAAAAACACATACAAAGATGAAGAAGCTAAATTACTGTTTGTTAATCACATGTCTTGTTTTGTTAGGTTCATGCAAACAGCAACAGAATAAAGCCGAACATTCCGACTTCGTGTTAATCAACGAAGTTGTTCCCGACGTAATCCTTGAGATTCGCTACTATAGCACATACAATTTTGTAGGCGCAAGAATTGATGGTTACGAGCAACCTGTGGCTTTGCTGACACGTGAAGCTGCTGACTCTCTGCTTGCAGTAAGCAATGAGTTGAAAGAGCAGGGTTATCGTCTGAAAATCTATGACGCATATCGTCCACAATGTGCAGTTGACCACTTCTGGCGTTGGGCGAAAGACATCAACGACACTACTATGCGCCAGTCGTTCTATCCTAATGTTGACAAGTCGCTCTTGTTCGATTTAGAGTATATCTATGCAAAATCGGGTCATACACGCGGTTCGACAGTTGACCTTACAATCATTAATGCATTGACAGGCAAAGAAGTGGATATGGGTGGAACCTTCGACTGGTTTGGAGACGAATCGCATCCGGACTATTGCGGCGACCCTGATACTGAGACATTTATTCCGCAAGAAGGAGGTATAACTGCAGAACAGTTTCATAACCGTATGATATTGAGGAAAGCTATGCTTCATCATGGTTTCAAACCTATACATTCTGAGTGGTGGCACTTCACACTCGAAAACGAGCCCTATCCTGATACGTATTTTACCTTCCCCGTAATGATATATTGATACGTATAAACCATGAGTCGGAGTGCGACAATAAAAGTAGTAAATATCGGCACAGTTTTTGTTACGATATAGTAACTACATTTCTATAGATAATATGAACAGAAAAAAGATATTCCTTATTGCCCTGCTGCCGTTGTTCAGTTCTTTACTCTTGGCAGACGACATACAATTCAAGGCAAGTGCTCCGGCTCAAGTAATAGTGGGCAAACCGTTTCAACTTACATATACTGTCAATCAGCGCAGTAGAGACTTGCGTGCGCCCGAGATGGAAGGGTTCGACATACTCGCAGGTCCATATACTTCGCAGTCTTCAAGCACTTCGTGGGTAAACGGGCAGAGGACTTCTTCATATACTCAGACCTACACTTACACTCTCATTGCACAGAAAGAAGGAACCTACACCATTCCTCCTGCAGGCGTAACAGTAAGCGGCGAGCAGTACACAAGCAACGGACTAAAGATAAAAGTGTTGCCTCCTGATGAACAACCGTCTGCAGAGAACGAGCAACCTCAAGCCGTAGGTGAGAGGCAACAGCAACAATCAGCATCTTCCGGCACAAACTCCGATAATATATTCATCCGTACAGTAGTCAGCAAGACCCGTGTGCACGAACAGGAATGTATATTGCTGCAATACAAACTCTATTTTGCGGGAGTTGATGTAACACAGTTTACAAATAATACAAAATTACCTGAATTCAAGGGCTTTCTCAAACAAGAGTTAGAGCAAGGAGAGATACAGACCCAACTTGAGCACTACAATGGTCGCAACTACAATACTGCAGTGCTTTATCAGACCCTACTCTACCCCCAACATAGCGGAGACATAAAGATAGACCCTGCACAATTCGAGGCAGTGCTTCGCGTGCAGACACGCTCACAAGTGAGGAGCATCTTCGACGACTTCTTTGGTTCATATACCAACGTGACCCGGACATTGACCGCCCCTGCTGCTACCATTCATGTGGAAGCACTGCCTAAAGGCAAACCGGCAGGATTCTCTGGTGGTGTGGGACACTTCACAATGAAGAGCAATATCTCTACAACAGAGATTACACAGAATGAGGCTGTCACATTGAAACTTGACATCTCCGGAATGGGCAATCTGAAACTGCTGAAGACCCCGTCTATAGATTTTCCCGAAGGATTTGAAGAGTACGATCCAAAAGTAAGCAACAACTTCAAGAATACCACTTCCGGTATGTCGGGTACGAAATCGATAGAATATCTGTTTATTCCCCGTGCAGCCGGAGAGTACACCATCCCATCAGTCACTTTCTCATATTTCGACACACAGGACAAGCAATACAAGACATTGAGTACACCCGAATACACTTTGAACGTGAAACGCGGTGCAGGAGAGGAACAAAGTACCGTGGTTAGCAACTATGTGAACAAAGAGGATATTCGCCGACTCGGTAATGATATAAGATACATAAACACATCTGAACTTTCTGCTGAAAGAAATTCTGACAGCATTAGTTTCGGAACAATGCCTTTCTGGCTCTGTTATATCATCCCACTACTGCTTGCCGTAATTCTGTTCATCGTCTTCCGACGTCAAATAAAAGAGAATGCTGACATGCGTAAAGTACGCTATAAGAAAGCAAACAAAGTGGTACAGAAGCGGCTCAAGCAAGCGAAACTTCTGATGGATGAGGGAAAGAAAGACCTGTTCTACGAGGAGATAGAGCGTGCGGTATGGAATTATCTGAGCGACCGTCTGAGTATCCCGACTGCCGAACTCAACAAAGAAAACATCTCACAACTGCTGTCACAGAAAGGTGTGTCTGAGAATGTGATAAAAGAAATTAACGAGGTACTGAACACCGCCGGTTTTGCGCGATATGCTCCAGTATCGTCGGAACACGCAATGGAAGACCTGTATAATCAGACTATAAAGGCATTTGAAGATTTGAAGATTTGAAGATTTGACGCTTATGAAACGTATATCAATATTATTTATCATCGTGATGACCATAGTGTCAGGGGCAGTAAATGCTCAGACCACATGGGAGGAAGCAAACCGGATGTATGCCGACGGCAACTATATTGACGCTGCTGCCGCATACGAGTATATGTTGCAGGAAACTAACTCAGCACAACTCTATTACAACATCGGAAACGCATACTTCCGGCAGAACGAGCTTGCCAAAGCCATACTGAACTACGAGCGCGCCCTTCGACTCAAACCGTATGACAAAGATGTGCGCTACAACCTTGAGTTCGCCCAAAGTCGTATTATAGACAACATAGAAGAGAAAGATGCTTTCTTTATATCCGAGTGGATGACATCGCTACGCAACCTTCTGAACGAAAGCATGTGGAGCATAATCTCAATAGTTCTCTTTCTTCTGGCGATAGCAGGTGCTTTCATCTTTGCTTTCTCAAGAAACATAGCACTTAGGAAAACCGGTTTTCATACGGCATGGCTGACCCTGCTCCTCTCACTCTGCTGCCTTGGGTTCTCCGCCTCACTGCATCATAGAGACACCGCACGTGAGGAGGCGATAGTTATGCAGGGAATAGTGAATGTCAAGGCCAGTCCTGACAAAAGTGGAACGGACCTTTTCACACTGCATGAGGGTACAAAAGTAAAGATACGTTCCACACTCACAGATTGGGCAGAGATAACAGTCGGGGATAACAGAGGCTGGATAAAAATGAATACAATAGAGAGAATTTAAGGATTGAAAAAGAATATTGACTTCTAACAGATATGACTACATTTCTTGATTTAGCACTGCATCGCAGAAGCATACGCAAATATCAGAACAAGCCGATAGAGGCAGAGAAGATACAGACCATACTTCAAGCGGGACTCGCCTCACCATCAGGCAAACATCTCAATCCTTGGGAGTTTGTGGTTGTAACCGACCATGATATACTAACCAGGATGTCAACTTGTCGTACCTACGGCAGTAGTATGCTCAACGGCTCCCCGTTGGGCATTGTCGTTTGTTTAGACACTGCACTCGCTGATACATGGCAGTGCGATGGTGCCATTGCTGCACTTAATATGCTACTGTGTGCAGAAGATTTAGGTCTGGGAGGTTGCTGGGTGCAAGTAAACGGCAGAACATTGTCCGAAGATGACAGTGTTACAGCAAACGAGTACATTCGCAGCCTTCTTGCCATCCCTGACAATCTCACAGTGCTATGCATAGTAAGCATAGGATACAAACTTGAAGATAAGAAACCTATAAACATAGACAAACTACAATACGAAAAGATTCATTATGGAAAATACTGAAAAACATCATCCAAACAATAGTGTTTCCAAACACATTCCCATCATTGCCATTACCTCCGGCGACCCGAACGGAGTAGGATACGAAGTGATATTGAAAGCAGTGAGCGACCCTCACATCTGCGAGATATGCACTCCTATCATCTATGGTAATATGCATATTGCAAGACTTCACCTTCACACGCTTGACGAAGAAATGCAGAATATGCAACTCAATCTGATCAGCAAAGCAACTGACTGTCAGAAAAACAAAGTGAACATTATCAACTGCTATGCTGACGACACTCCTGTGAAATTCTCGGAGAATACTGCCGAAGCAGGCAGAGCATCACTCATGGCACTCACAAGAGCCACTGATGACCTGAAGGCAGGAATGGTTGATGCAATAGTAACTGCACCTATCAACAAACGTAACATACAGTCCGAAAAGTTCCAGTTCTCAGGTCATACAGAGTATCTGACCCACAAGTTTGGCAACGAGGAGGACTCTCTCATGATGATGGTAAGCGACATGATGAGAGTTGCATTGGTTTGCAATCATGTACCAATCTCACAAGTGCCGCAACACATCACTGAAGAAAAAATACTGAGCAAACTCAATACACTCAATCGCACCCTGCAAAACGACTTCCTCGTACGCAAACCTCGTATTGCCGTACTGGCACTCAACCCTCATGCAGGCGATGGCGGACTGCTTGGTCAAGAAGAACAGGATGTTATCATCCCTGCAATAAAGAAAGCTTGTGAGCAGGGTATCATGGCATTTGGTCCCTACTCTGCCGACGGATTCTTCGGTGCAGGAAAATACAGCAGTTTCGATGCTATCCTCGGCATGTATCACGATCAGACACTCATACCCTTCAAGTCGCTCGACATGGCAGGAGTCAACTTTACTGCCGGACTTGGCATAGTACGCACATCACCTGATCATGGCACTGCTTACGAACTCGCAGGGAAGAATCAGGCAGACCCCGCATCAATGCGCAATGCACTCTATCTCGCCATTGACATACTCCGCACCAGACAGCAGAACGAACTGCTAAAACAAAATCCGCTTGAGATATAATACAACTACATATATTTGGCAATTCAAACCACTGATTTATGAAGCGTTCATTCTTTATCCTCTGCATACTAAGTTGTGTATTATACGGCTGCAAAGACACTGGTCGTACACTGACAAGTGCCACCGGTAGCATATATGAGATGCTGGTTGTAATTGACAAACCAATTTGGGAAGGTCCTACAGGCGACAGCATAAAAAGTTGCATGGCAGCGGACATGCCGTGTCTGCCACAGATGGAGCCTTATTTTTCTGTCTCACAAGTATCGCCCCAACTCTTTGATAACTTCCTCAAACCTACCCGCAACATCCTCTATGTTGATATTAATCCTGACAGGTACACGCAATGCAAGGTCAAATATCTGACAAACGTATATTCCCAACCTCAGGCTGTTTGCCATGTGCAGTGTCCGAATGAAGAAGAGTTCAACCTACTCTTTGAAGAAAACAAAAAGCAGATACGTTCATGGTTCGTACGCGAGGAAATAAGCCGTCAAGGACGATTCTATCGCAACTATAAGGCCACAGACACCCGCGAGGCTGTGCAGCACCGCTTCGGAGCAGATATCTGCGTACCCGCTGACTACCTTTTGGTGCGCGACTCTGCCAATCTTGTGTGGGCTGTAAACGACGGAGGCAGTCTCAGAAGAGACCTGATAATCTGGTCATACCCATATACCAGCGAGGAACAACTGACACGCGAGGCTCTGCTTCAGAAACGTGACGAAGTGCTCGGGAACAACATCTCTGCTTCATTGGAAGGAACATATATGGGCACTGAATACAAACACATTCCGCCCGAGTGGACTGCCATCAACGTCAATAATCGGTGGTGCGCCGAATTGAGAGGATTGTGGAAAATGCAAGGCGGAGAGGCTATGGGCGGACCCTTTGTCCAGCATACAAGAATAGACGAGATTAACCAGCGTGTTATTACAGCAGAAGTGTTTGTCTTTGCTCCCGGACAAAAAAAACGCAACCAACTCCGACAGGCAGAAGCCATACTCTACACTCTCAAGTTGCCGCAGGAAATCAACCAACTGAAAGAGGTTGAGGTAAAATAACCTTTCTGTAGAACTCTAACATACATAATCACATGACTCCCGTTATACCATATTGCCCTTCGCTGAAGGATAAAAGCATCGAACAGATCAATGCGATGCTTGACGACACAGGACTCTGTCTCTCCATTGACCAAATCAATTGGCAGCAGCAGTTTCCATACAAACCCCTCACATCCGTCATGCTCGCACATACTGAAAACACCTTATATATAAAATGGCATGTCAATGGTATTATGCTCAAAGCCGTTTATACAGAAGACAATGCCGATGTATATAAGGACTCGTGTGTTGAGTTCTTCTGCCTGCTGCCCGATGGAAAACATTATATCAATCTTGAATTTAACTGCATCGGGACATGCTCTGCTTCAAGAAGACTTTCCAGGACTGAAGACGTTCAACACCTTGACAAACAGGAACTGCAACAGATAAAGCGTTACTCATCGCTCGGCAGTCGCCCGTTCTGTGAGATTGATGGACAGTTCACGTGGGATCTATGCGTTGCTGTTCCTTTCTCAATACTTGGCATCGAACCGAAGTCAACCCGCTCCATTAAGTGCAACTTCTACAAGTGTGCTGATGACACATCGGCTATGCACTATCTTTCATGGGCTCCTATCAATACGCCCTCCCCTGACTTTCATAGACCTGAGTTCTTTCAAGAACTACTCCTTAATTAGTAATCAACAACTATTTATAAGATGAAAAAGACATTTATTATTATGGCACTTGTTGCAACTTCTTTGTCCGCCTTTGCTGCGGACAACTCCAATGCCGGCAATCCGTTCTTCAATTACAAGAACTGGAAGACACCGCACGGCACCTACCCATTCAACGAGATTCGTCCCGAGCACTACATGCCCGCATTCGAAGAGGCTATGCGTCAAGGACTCGAGGAGATAGACGCTATCGCCAACAATTCCAAAGCTCCTACTTTTCAAAACACCATTGAGGCTTATGAGAAATCCGGACAGATGCTCTCTGTGGTGGCTTCATGTTTCTACAATCTGACCAGTGCAGAGACCAACGACGAATTGCAGAAGATTGAGATGGAACTCTCTCCCAAGATGTCGGAGTACAGTGCAACTATCAGACTCAATGAGAAACTCTTCCAACGCATCAAAACCGTTTACGACAGCAAAGACAAACTCCGCCTTAACAAAGAGCAGAGCAAGATGCTTGACGACATATATGAGAGTTTTGCCAACAATGGCGCCAACCTGACTCCCGAAAACAAACTGAAATACAAGGAATTGTCTGCGCGTCTGAGCAAACTTACTCTACAGTACGGACAGAATGTACTCAAGGCCACCAATGCTTGGACCATGCTCGTCACTAATGAGCAAGACATCAACGGACTAAATGACGATACAAAGCAAATGCTCAAAGACAACGCTGCCAAGAAAGGTCTTAATGGTTGGTTGCTTGACCTCAAGCCTACCACTTACATCCCTGTTATGCAAGATTGCAACAACCGTGATATCCGCCGTGAGCTCTATACTGCTTACAATACGCGTTGCATCGGGGGAGAGTACGACAACACTCAGATTATAATCGATATCGTCAATACACGTCTTGAACTCGCACAACTCTTCGACAAGCAGACCTATGCAGACAAAGCCCTCGTAAAGACTATGGCAGAGACCAAAGAAAACGTATATAAACTGCTCGACCAACTGCGCGACAACTACATGCCCGTTGCTCATAACGAGGTGAAAGAACTGCAAGAGTTTGCCCAACAGCAAGGTTTCTATGGACAATTGCAGGCTTGGGACTGGAGTTACTACTCCAAGAAACTCAAGAACGAGAAATACTCTGTCAGCGATGATGAGATCCGTCAATACTTCCCTCTCGATGCAGTGCAGCAAGGTGTATTCGGACTTGCTAACCGTCTTTATGGTATCACTTTCAAGGAGAATAAGAACATCCCGGTATATAACCCAGAAGTATATGCTTACGAAGTGTTTGATGAAAAAGGTAAATTCCTTGCTGTCTATTATGCTGATTTCCACCCGCGCGAGGGTAAGCGTGGCGGTGCGTGGATGAACGATTTCCAGCCGCAGTATATGGAAGGCAAAAAAGACCATCGTCCGCATATCGTCAACGTAATGAACTTCACCCGTCCTACTGCCGACAAGCCCGCCCTACTCTCCTACGACGAAGTGCGCACTTTCCTTCATGAGTTCGGGCACGGACTTCATGGTATGCTCACTCGCTGTCAATACTCTGCAATGTCGGGAACCAATGTGCCGCGCGACTTCGTGGAACTTCCGTCACAATTCAACGAGAACTTCATCGACGAGAAAGAGTTTCTCGACACTTTTGCCCGCCATTATAAGACAGGAGAGAAAATGCCGCAGGAACTGATTGACAAGATAAAAGCTTCTTCCAACTACCATGCTGCCTATGCTTGTGTCCGCCAGCTTAGTTTCGGATATCTTGATATGGCATGGCACACACTCACCGCTCCTTTCGAAGTCAATGAGTGTCAGACTATGCAAGATGCAGTTATCGACTTCGGAAATAAGGCGATGGAGCAAGTACAGATACTCCCCAATGTACCCGGAACACAGATGGAGACTGCCTTCACTCACATCTTCTCTGGTGGTTATGCCGCCGGCTACTACTCATACAAGTACTCCGAACTGTTGGATGCTGACGCTTTCTCTGTGTTCAAAGAAGCTGCAAAGAAGAATGGCTCTATCTTCGACAAGAAAGCCGCTAAACTCTTCCGTGAGAATATTCTTGAGCGTGGCGGAACAGAGAAACCAATAGAACTCTACAAGCGCTTCCGTGGCGGCGAACCCACCATCAATGCTCTCATGGAACGCGATGGTATTAAGGCTATAGTGATAAAATAGCAATCTCCTCACCCTAAGCTCACCCTAAGCTGAAGCATAGTGTTTAGTATAAGAAACGAGTCTCTCTTAAGACTCGTTTCTTTGTCTTTGCCACTATATTATCGGCAACTCATGCATTTTGATATCAGGATTGCATTGCAATAGTTCTTTAATGCACTCATTATAATATTCTTAATCCACGCAATATCATTTTGTTCATTCTCTACTCATTACTTGATTGCTTTCAGTACCATTTCTTCCATTATTGCATATCCTTCAGCCGTCAGGTGGCATCCGTCAGTAGTGTATTCCTCACGCATACCACCGTCTTCTGCTGCAAGTGCAGACCAGTAATCCACATATATCAGATGGTTTTTCTTGGCATACGCCTCCAAACGCTTGTTCATTGACACGATTACTTCCGCCGGCACCAATTCCGTTCTCCATGAGAAACGCTTGCAAGGGGTGATAGAGCAGATTACCGGACGTATCTTGTGCAGTTTGGCAAGTTCGCACATAGATATGATATTCTGCAATATATGTTCCTCACTTATGTAGCCGTTGTTCTGCGCTATGTCGTTTATTCCCGACAATATCACTACATATTTCGGGTGAAGGTCTATCACATCCGACTGAAACCTAACCAACATCTCGCTGCTGGTCTGACCACTTATGCCTCTGCCTGCAAAATTATGCTCCTTGAAAAACTCAGGACGCTGCTTTGCCCAGTTGTCGGTAATGCTGTTGCCCATAAACACTGCCTTAGGCTTTGCTGACCCGCCTGATTGTATCATGGCATTACTTTCTGCATACCTATAGAACTGCGCCCAATCCTGTTGCTTGCTATTCTGGGCCTCTATGGTTATTGCACTCATGAGCAGTACCAATAGAAGCAAATGTGTTCTCTTCATGATATATCTTACTTAATACTGAATACTGACTTATTTCTTCGTCCCGCGTATCAGGTTTATGTCCCCTGAAAGTTGATACACACCAACATCTGCCGGTCGTTTGGTGGTAACCCTATGATATTTACCGTCAGCCTCGGCATCTGCACCTTTGGCACGTATCACGTAGTAATAGGCTCCTTCTGCTGCAGGTCTGCCATTGATGGTGCCATCCCAACCCTTGGCAGGGTCTGTCCAGTGATATACAAGTTTGCCCCATCTGTTATATATCCAGCATTCAAACTCAATGATACTGCGATACATAACACGGAACTCATCGTTTCTGCCATCACCATTGGGCGTAAACACATTAGGAACAACCAGTTGTGAGGTACTTACCGACACCGTTATCTCCACCGAGTCCGACTGACACTTGTCGTTGCTTACCCAAAGCAATACACGAAACTCTCCGAAGTCGTCAAACACATATCGGTGTGACTCGTCACTGCGCTGGGCAATAAGGTCATTTCCCTTCAGTATCTGCCACTTGTAATATTGTGCCACAGGTGTGTTACCATTGGCTTTGAATAGTATATCAAGCGGTGCACTACCCTTCAGTTGGGTTGCCTCTGTCGGACGCTCAACCTCATTGGTACGCATATTCTCGGCTTCCGTACCTCTGATAGTTGTTATTGTGGTCGGATGGGCAGCCACGGCACATGCCTCATACACATCGCTCACCACAGAGTCTTGCTCCAAACCCAGTGCCTTGGCTATTTGGTCTGCGCGAAGTGTGAACTCTGTGTCCCGCAGCGGGGCGCCTGCTATGAGTGTCTCTCGCAGCGGCATCGTCTCCGTGCATAGCGAATCCTGCCAGTCTTCGCCGCCCCACGACAATGTCGTGTAACTCACCTCGCACTCCCTACTGATTATCTGTTTCGAACCATACTGCGTGCGATATGATAACTCAGGCAGGTTGCCGTCCAGTATCAGTTTTGTCTCTGTGCAGCGCTCTGTATAGTCAATATCTGCATTAAGAGCGTTGAACTCAAGTTTATAGTTGGAATAGTCAATCACCCAGAATGTCTCGCGCACTCCACCCGCATACACTATGTAGCCCGTGTTGTCTTCCATATTCACCCATTTGTCCATACCCGAATACGCAAAGACTGAGTCAGCACCATTCATTCTGTATAGCTTGTCAATGTTAGCCTGGGTCTTTATTACTGCATCGGTCAAATCCTTGAATATGAACACATGATCTATTCCTGTCGGATTGGGCAGTTCATATGCGTCCGGAGCGGTAACCGCCTGCGCAGACACACTCGCAGGACCAATCTTACCCGAAGAAGTAATCATACCTACCACGGATGCTGCGACTAAAACAAGTAATATCTGAAGCCTCTTTCTCACTTATAGAATCATTTGTTCACTTGAAAACGGGTGTTGCCGTTCTTGAGAAAATCCACTATCTGTTGTGCTGCTGCTATGCCTGCATTGATGTTTGCTTCGGCTGTCTGTGCACCCATCTTCTTTGGTGTTGAGAAATATCTGCCTGCAAACAACTCCTGCATCTTCATGTCTGATGCCGGCATAATGTCGGTTACATACTTGAAATCGGTGCGCTCGGTCATGAACTGTATCAGTTCGTCCTCGTTGATTACCTCTTTTCTTGCAGTATTCACCAACATTCCGCCTTTCGGCATCTGACTGAGCAGAGAATAGTTTATACTCCCCTTGGTCTCGGCTGTAGCAGGTATATGAAGCGATACTATATCCGACTGTTTATACAGTTCCTCTGCCGAATGTACAGGTGTCACACCCGCTGCCGTCATTGCCTCGTCAGGGCAATATGCATCGTATGCTATCACCTTCATACCAAACCCTTGTGCTATACGTGCCACATTCCTTCCGACATTTCCGAAAGCATGTATTCCGAGAGTCTTACCCTTGAGTTCGGTGCCTGATGCGCCGTTGTAGAAGTTGCGCACTGCATATACCATCAGACCCAAAGCCAATTCTGCCACTGCGTTCGAGTTCTGACCGGGAGTGTTCATTGCCACCACATTGTGCGCCGTTGCCTCTGCAAGGTCTATGTTGTCGTAACCTGCCCCCGCACGAACCACTATGCGCAGTTTCTTTGCAGCATCAAACACCTCTTTATCTACAATGTCCGACCTGATTATCAGTGCATCTGCATCTGCCACTGCGTCTAACAATTGCTGCTTCTCAGTGTATTTCTCCAACAAAGCAAGACTATATCCTGCCTCCTCTGTTACCTTGCGAATGCCGTCCACTGCCACCTTCGCAAACGGCTTCTCTGTTGCTACAAGTACTTTCATTGTGCCTACTAATGTTATGTATTCTATTGTTTTGCCTTTCACTGCCTCTGCCGTGCCATTATAGCCGGAAGGCAATATATAGGAATAACCCATTGTCTCAGAGTTTGGTTTCGTAGTCCTTTATGCAATCCACTAATGCCTGCACACCCTCTATTGTCATTGCATTATAAAGCGATGCACGGAACCCGCCTACCGAGCGGTGACCCTTGATACCTACCATACCCTTTTCTGTGGCGAACTTGAAGAAGTCGTCCTGCAAGTCCTGATACTCCGGCTTCAGCACAAAGCACACATTCATTCTTGAGCGGTCTTCCGCCTTTGCTGTGCCTACGAATATCTTCGAGTGGTCGATGCAGTCATACAGCAACTCTGCTTTTGCCTTGTTTCTCTTCTCTGCACCTTCCACTCCGCCGTTCTCCTTCAGCCAGCGCAGTGTGAGCATTGCCGTATAGATAGGCAGTACAGGAGGTGTGTTGAACATGCTTCCTCCGTCTATATGAGTCTTATAGTCAAGCATCGTCGGTATATGCCTGCTCACCTTGCCTAACACCTCGTCTTTCACTATCACGAAAGTGACACCTGCAGGAGCAAGGTTCTTCTGTGCACCGCCGTAGATAACTCCGTACTGACTCACGTCTATCGGGCGCGACAACACATCCGATGACATGTCTGCCACAAGAGTCACGTTGCCTTTCTTCTTGTATATATCCTGCAGCTTCTTGTCGCTCAGCTCCGTGCCGTAGATAGTGTTGTTGGTCGTAATGTGGAAATAGTCGGCATCCTGCGGAACTTCATAGTCTGTAGGAATATAGATATAGTTGCTCTCTGCCGAACTTGCCACTTCCACTGCCTCGCCGAATCCTTTTGCCTCTTTCAGTGCCTTCTTTGCCCACACACCCGTATTGAGATATGCGGCTTTCTTCTCCAACAGATTATATGGCACCATGCAGAATTGCAGCGATGCACCGCCTCCGAGGAATATTACGCTATATCCTTCCGGCACACCCAGCAACTCCTTCATCAGCGCTGTTGCCTCATCTATAACAGGTTGGAAATACTTGGCGCGGTGAGATATCTCAAGGATACTCAACCCTTCGCCCTGAAAGTTTATCACTGCCTCGGCAGTCTGCTTTATCACTTCTTCGGGTAATATACTTGGACCCGCATTGAAATTATATTTCTTCATTTCTTCGATATTTTGGCGTTCATTGAGTCTTTCCATTTGCTTACTTTAGGTTCTATCTGCTGTGCTGTCTCCTGCAGTGTCTTCTTGGCGGCGCGGGCAACGTCCTGTGCAGTCTGTTTCACTGTCTCCACTGCATTCTCAGCGGCTATCTTCGCCTCTTCTACAAGGTCAACCTTCTCCATCCAGCATATCGTCTGACCTTTGGCTACCATCTCGCCCTGTTCCTTCTCTATTGCGACGATACGGCTGTTCTCAAAGGCCGTCAGAACCTCCATTCCGTGTTGTGTCTGGAGTATGCACACCTGCTCTCCCTTCAGATAGAGCTTGCCGTGAACGGGCTTTGCACTACCCTCGTCCGTATTGATTTCCCACAACAGGCGACCGTTCTGCGGAGCCTCCAACGGTTCTGCCGACGGGTGAAGAATAGCACGTTTGTCTGCTGCAGAGATGAACGTAACTTGTTTTCCGCCCTGTGCAGCCTTCTCCATTCTTTCAAGAAGGTCTTTGTTGAACTGCTCTTTTGCCTGCCCCGACTTGTACTCGCGATACTGTTTCTCGTGCATCGCAAACTCGAACAACTCCTCGTCGTCCTGACCGCGGTCCCAACCGAGTTCCTCCATCATCTTTATATACTCCGGTAGTGCGTCCGGATAGAGTTTCTGCGGGTCGTCTGTATAGAACTCATAGCCTTTCTCCTTGGCAAGTTCAATAATCTCCGGTGCCAACTCTCCGGGCAACTTACCCGACTTGCCGAGTATCATGCCCCACATTGCGGGGTCCATTCTCGTAAACGGCTTCTCACCCATTGAGCGGCTGTAGATGTTCATCAGTGCAGCGTTCTTCACGTATTGCGAGAACGGAGTTACCAAACATGGTGTGCCAAGCATCGGCCATATTCTCTGCACCTCGTCGAAGAGTTCTACAAGCAGTTCGTCCTCGCTCAACTCAGGCTCGCCTTTCTTCTTCAAGTTGGTGTTGATGGCCGCATGCATACCTTTCAGGTCTGCCATCAGACTGCCCATCATACCGCCCGGCAAACCGCAACCTACAAGCAATGACGACATAAGAGCATTCTTCGGGTCTATCCAATAGCCGAGAAAATCGTCCATAAACGACTGCGTCAGACTCCTTGCCTCCATGTAAGCCTTCATGTTGATATCCTTCACAAGGAATCCTGCATCTCTCAGCATTGCCTGTATGGTGATTACATCAGGGTGCACCTTGCCCCAACTCAGCGGCTCCATTGCTACGTCAAGCACATCACCGCCCGCCTTTGCCACTTCCAACATTGAGGCTACCGAGAAGCCCGGACCTGTATGACCGTGATATTGTATAATGATGTCAGGGTGCTTCTCCTTGATTGCTGCCACTATCGTACCCAGCATCGCAGGGCGGCCTATACCTGCCATGTCTTTCAGACATATTTCCTGTGCTCCACCCTCTATCAGTTGCTCTGCAAGATTGATATAGTACTCTGCTGTATGCACTTTCGAGTAAGTGATACACATCGTGGCTTGCGCTGTCATGCCTGCCTCTTTCGCCCACTTTATTGAAGGAATGATATTCCTCGGGTCATTCAGTCCGCAGAAGATACGTGTGATGTTCGTACCCTGCGCATGCTTCACCTTATACATCAACTGTCTTACATCGGCTGGCACAGGATTCATTCTCAGTGCATTCAAACCACGGTCAAGCATGTGAGTCTGTATCCCTGCTTCGTTGAATGGTTTGCAGAACGTGCGCACTGCTGCATTCGGATTCTCTCCATACAGCAGATTAACCTGCTCCATGGCTCCTCCGTTGGTCTCCACACGGTCGAAACAACCCATGTCTATTATCACCGGAGCTATCTTTGCCAACTGGTCCTTGCGAGGCACATACTTGCCCGAACTCTGCCACATGTCTCTGTAAACGAGACTGAACTTTACTTCTTTTTTCATTGTTTGATATAAGATTTTTAGGGTTCTCTTTTTCTTTGGAATATCGTATGAATAAGGGTGTACCTTATTTTGCCACAAAGGTACAACTTTTTCCTTATCTGTGCAAATTAAAACTGTTTATATGTTCTTATACTTACAACTAATCCTCCATATCCTGAGGAAACAGAGCCCACATCCCCCGTTCAACTCCTCAAATCGGTATCAGGTCTCACTCGCCTGCCATCCACAATTCCTCAATGCCCTCATCCAAACACCTCCGATTACAATACTTAAAAACACGAAAACAACATGTAAACAAAAGCCATAACTTACCTACCTGTTTGCTCTCTCTAGTTTCAGTTTGCACACATGGAATTATTGCAGTACCTTTGCACCCCGATTCAAGCAACCTGAACAATACCTATCCCACAACATTATGAACTGGTTTGTTGACTTATTTACACAAAATTCCGTTGCCCACACCATACTAATCTATTGCTTCATCATTGCTCTCGGTATGGCTTTGGGACAAATACAGATAAAAGGCATCTCGCTCGGAGCCACTTTTGTTCTCTTTGTCGGTCTCGCACTCGGACATTTCAACTTCAATATTGACCCCGTTGTTCTTGACTTAATGAAGAACTTCGGTCTTATTCTCTTTATTTTCTCCGTAGGTCTGCAGGTAGGTCCGGGTTTCTTCTCCTCCTTTAAGAAAGGCGGTCTGCGTCTCAATGGATTGGCTCTGCTCATCGTGGCTCTCGGCGCAGGCACTACCATCGGGCTATACTACCTCCTCCAAGGCAGAGTCAGCATGCCTATGATGGTTGGAATAATGTCAGGTGCCATCACCAACACTCCCGGCTTGGGTGCTGCCGAGGAGGCGCTGCAACAACTCAATTCCATCAACGGCACACCTATGGAGCCTATCTCTCTCGGCTATGCCGTAACCTACCCTCTGGCTGTAATCGGCACTATTGTCGTTATGATGCTTATACGCCTCTTCTTTCATATAGACCCCAAAGAAGAGGAACTTATGCTTAAGAAGCAGAACGACAATGACGACAAGCCGGCAGTGCTTACCTTCCGCATCACCAACCCCAAGATAGACGGACTCAATCTTGCACAGATGAAGGCACAGTTCGGTCACGAGGCTATTGCCACACGCATCTTCAATGGTACGGAAGTCCTTATTCCCCACCCTGACACTGTCCTCCACTGCTCTGACATCATTCGCATTGTCACCCGCGATGTCAATGCTGCAAGTCTCGAACAACTGCTTGGAGAGACTATAGAGTATGAGTGGAAAGACGACGACCGGAATCTTGTCTCCCGCCGTATTGTAGTAACTCGCAACCATATCAACGGCAAGAGTATCAGCGACCTGCATCTGCGCTCTGCCTTCAATGTCAATATAACCCGAATCAACCGTGCCGGTATCAATCTTCTTGCCCGACCCAACCTCACCTTGCAGGTGGGTGACCGTGTTATGGTAGTTGGTCCGATAGAAGGAATACAACAGGCGGAGAAAATGCTTGGCAATACTCTCCGCAAACTCAATGAGCCGCCGGTCGTCACTATCTTTGTCGGTATCCTCCTTGGAATACTGCTCGGCAGTGTACCTATCTATTTCCCTCACCTGCCCATGCCTGCCAAACTCGGTATAGCGGGTGGTCCGCTTATCGTAGCTATTCTCCTCGGCAGGTTCGGCTATAAGGTTCACCTCACCACCTATACCACCATATCTTCCAACCTTATGCTCCGCGAAGTGGGTCTATGCCTCTTTCTCGCCTCTGTAGGCCTCAGTGCAGGAGGCAGTTTTATAGAGACCGTATTCTCCGGCGACGGATTACTATGGTTAGGACTCGGGGTAATCATCACCATTGTGCCGGCATTGATTGTGGCTGTTATTGCCAGACTGATGAAGATGAATTTCTTCACTATCTGTGGTCTTGTGGCAGGCGCACACACCAATGCCCCTCCACTCGCCTATGCCAATTCAATAGGAGAGACCGATGAGCCTGCTGTAGCCTACTCAACGGTCTATCCCTTGGTCACTTTCCTGCGCATTCTTACTGCCCAGTTCATGATCCTCATCTTCGCCTGACAGAGTCTATTCTGTCTCTGACAATACTACTTTACCCTTGTGCCATTGGGAGTATAGGTATCTTCTCCGTGGAGAATCAGCACCTGGCCATTGTGCAACACCTTGTTTGTCTTGATTCTGTCAGTGATGTTGTCTATACCGTCGGTCTGTTTGTTGTCTAACACAATCGGATAGTTTGCATTGTAAGTATCGGTATCTTCCCCGTAATACCCTTTCACTCCACTCATTGGTATCTCTGCCATACCGGTATAGTCTGTGCCGTTAATCTTCAGTCTGTAACGTATAGTGTATGTATTCTTCCCTTCGTTATACACTATGGCACAATCACCCTCGCTTGCATCATTGATAGTCATACTCTCCTCATCCGCATCCAGACCATAGTATTGGGTGGCGGACAGACAACGGTAAGTATTATTCTTGTCTGACGTGTGATTACCTATCACTGAGTTCGGGGAATCGGAATAGATATGGAACAGCAGCAACATCTGGTCGGCATCGGCATTTCCCTCCTGACTATAGAAATCTTCTGTCTCCAATTGCACTTTCCACCTGTGTCTGGTGTCGGAAGACAGCGAGGGATAATAATATGCAGACATCTGTGTGAAGGTATATTCTGCCGGAATGGGCAGGTCAAGATATTCCGGCACTTCCATTGTAGGCACAGTTACAAAAACAGAGTCCGAAGTCAGTTTCATCATGCACCGCCACTCACCTAACCATCTGCAATTAATCGGAAACGTCACACCGTCCTGGTCATCTGCACGAGCCGCTACTACCACTTCGTAATCGCCGTCAGGATACGATGTCGCACTTTGGAAATTGGCATTATATGATACTAACCCGCGGTTGTATCCTCCGCTCAGAGGGTCCATGCTGTCATTTATTGTCCTTGTGTCGAACAGTTTGCCGTCTTTGTAAATCAATAGTTTAAGGTGTCCTTCCCATTGTGTAAAACCCCCGTTATATAGAGTATCCACCCTGAACTGCACTTTATCTTCTCGTGCACAAGCAGGGTTGAGCACACGGATATTATTGCAGGTGAGCGAGTAATAGTATTTTCCTCCGGCATTGGGCTGGATATGTGTGTACAACCTTACGTTTTGTGTGTAACCTCTGTTGCCGCTTGTGGCTTGATCGCTCGGATTCATTGCTGACAGTCGGTAATAACCGTTACTTTTGCCGTTCCAACCCCAGTTGATACTCAGTAATCCTTCGGCATCTATACCATCGCACACGAAAGCATGTCCGTCATTCTTTACCGTTCTGGCACTGATATAAACCGGTCTGCCTGCACTCAGTTCGGCATTCACCTCTTGCAGGATGATGTCCTCCGGCATATAATCTTTCAATATAGTTCTTATACCTCTGTCATAGCCGAAATGTTCAATCATGGCACCTACCATCTTATATGATTTCGTACCGCTGGATTCCGAGCCGTAGTCCATTTCAGAAGCCACGCCACAGTGATACATCAGTGTGGCTACTGCCTGTTGCTGTGCCTCATTCGAGGAGAGCGACTTATAGTCGGTAATCATGTTCTCCCAGTCGTAGGTTGTCTGACTGAAATCAACCGTCAGCGTATGCGACTGATTCTTCGTGTCATTCCATTCGTACGAATGGCTTCCTATGCCTTTCACCGGATACTTGTGTTTGCGCATAATCTGCGATGCAGCTGTGGCAGGGCAACCGGTCAGACTCCTCTCTCCGTCGGCATCAATAGGACAAAGGTTGTTGTAAGGTGCGGTTTGCCCCCACATTGTGGAGCACAATGGTTTTACAGGCGTATATGCAGCGGTAGCAACTGCCGAGGTGCGGATGTCCGCAGTACTCAGATTTGCCGCCTGCTCTATCTGTTCGCTATAGGTCTCCATCCATGCGAGTGTGCCGTCTGGAACATTGTCTGCATCCCAATGCCCGGCGTCAGAATATGCCAATACCGTATAAGTGCGGTCTTCGGCGGAAATCATCACCCAACCGTTCTCTCCTCCACGGTTGAACACATACAATGCCGGTTGACCGTTGTTCTGCCGCGCAGTCCACACATGAGACATACTCTCGGCATTGGCATTGGCAGCAGGCATGTGCATTGCCTGTCTGTGTGCAGAAAAATACTGTGTTGCCTCACGCTCCGCCTGTTCAAGACTCCGTGGTGCGGCATTCATGCCCGCTGCTATCAGCAGGGCAGATACAAAAATAATTAATTTCTTCATATTTATTTAAGTTAATTTGATATGTATTAAGCATTCTTGTTTTCTCTATCTGTCAGACTGCACACTCGTTCATTGTTGCAGAGTGATGACGGTTATCTCCGAAGGGCAGTTCAGACGTATCGGCATTGTACAACCAAGACCTGCATTCACATAGATAGTCTGGTCGTCAACTATGTATTTGCCCCATGACTGGTGGAACATCCATGAAGCAGGATTCCACCCGAAGAGACGTACTTGCGCAGAATGAGTGTGACCTGACAATGTGAGCGGTATATCTGTCTTGTGAAGCACCTCTGCCTCCCAGTGTGACGGGTCATGAGTGAGCAGGATTCTATAACCGTCGGTGTTCTCCATTGCCTTCCCCAGATCACCATTGTTAATAGTGGAGAATCCTTGTTCTCCGCCTTGTGTGTTGTCCACGCCTATGATAGTCAGACTGTCCGTTCCGCGATGTATTACATGGTGTTCGTTGCGGAGGAGTATCCAACCGAGTGTGTCGCGCTGATATGCAGCCAGGCACTCCACCTCTGCTTCACGGGCCTCCGAATTGGCAAGACGCAAAGCCATCGGGTCTGTGAGTTTGTCTTCTTCATAATTCTCACGTGCCTGTCTGAAAGAGCGGTTGTAGAGAAGAAAATCATGATTACCAAGAACAGACATCACTCCATCTTTCGCATGCAGTTGTTTCAGTATGTCAGTAAACGGAGCAGCCTCATTGGTGCCGAGAGTAACAAGGTCACCGGTGAAGCAGATGAGGTCAGGCTGCTCGGCATTGACGGCATCTACAAGACGTTGCACTTTCTCTGGCTTACCGTCAAAAGTGGAGAGATGGAAATCTGAGATATGCACCACTCTGTAGCCGTTGAAAGAGGCGGGCAGCATCGGAGAATTGGCAGTTACTTTGTTTGTCTCCATTTGCCATCGTCCCACTAAATAGCTGTATGCCACAAGAGTCCATACAAAGAGTACCAGACCCAAAGAAGTCCAGCCAAAAGGTGCGTATGATAACGAATAGTGGCAACATTTTCCTATAACCCAACCGATAAGCCACAGTATATTCGGCAGAATAGCGACAAGTAGTCCAAGAAAGACGGAGAAGATGATTGTAAATCTGGCAAGCATAGTTATTTTATTATTGTGTTAAGAGTTGTGACAGACAATTCTGACATGCCCATGATGGCATCTGCTACATTCAGCAATGCGCGGTGGTCGGACACATCATAATGAAAAGTGCCGTAGTGATTGTATTTCTTTGTTTCTGATTGCAAGACATATACATACCCGAAAGTCTTGCCGTCTCTGAGCAAACGGTCGATGCACAACACTCGCTTTGCCTTGTGGTTTATAACGATGTTGCGCCAGATGACGTTAGCCGGCTGGGTGCTGTGAGTAGGAGCAAAAGTGGTTCTGTACCCCCACAATACACCATTTGCATCCACCTCATAATCAGGCAGCAGGTCTATGTAAGTGTCAGCAGCGAAGTAGTAAGTGTTGTCACAGTTGCTGACCGCTGCCAACTTACTTGCTTTGAAGGGCATGTCCTTCTGAATCTCACTCACGAACTCTTCGTCTGTTGTTGCTTTTTGTACGGCACAAGAGCATACAGCACAAGTTATTACTATGAGAAATATTATTCTTTTCATCTCGTGAACCATGTTTTCAATTTAG
>CAJOMJ010000007.1 GCA_905235505.1 Paludibacteraceae bacterium | reverse complement strand
ATTTTCGTCAGTAGAAATGGATGGCACTATGATAAATCGAGAATCCTATCTGTCGCAACTCATTAAATTGCGCGATCAAGACCTGATAAAGGTTGTAACCGGTATCCGTCGTTGCGGAAAATCCACATTGCTAATGGCGTTCAGGCAATATTTGTATGCTAATGGTGTACAGAATAATGCTGTGTTGTCTCTCAATTTTGAGGAACGTGAGAGTGCCCGTTTTGCAACATGGGAAGAAGTATATGACTACATCATAGCTCACTTGCCGAACATTCCTAAGCGATATGTGTTTTTGGATGAAGTGCAAATCTTACCACATTTCGAGAAACTGGTGGACGCGCTTTATGTCAAGAAAGATGTGGATTTGTATATCACCGGTTCCAACGCCTATATGCTCTCCAGCGACTTGAGCACCTTGCTTTCCGGGCGGTATATCAACATTCATTTGCATCCGTTCTCTTTTGCTGAATACGTCGCCTCTTTCCCCGATGAGCATGATATGGGCAGGCTGTTCCGCCAGTATATGAATACCTCCTGTTTTCCGGAAGCAGTCAATTTGTCCCGCACAGCTCCGGAAATGGTTAATGCTTACCTGCAATCAGTGTATGACACAGTGGTGATCAAAGATATTGTCCAAAGGAACAAACTGCGTAAGTTTGATACTTTGCAACGAGTGATCAATTTTCTGTTTGACAGTATAGGCAGTGTGGTCTCTCCTAACAATATCGCAGATACGCTGAATCGCAATTCCGGGCAGCAGTTGTCGCACAATACCGTGCTGAAATATCTTCGCTATTTCACGGAATCCTACTTGATATATCCAGTGCGTCTGTATAATATCAAAGGCAGGCGATTGTTGGCAAGCAATTACAAGTATTATGCCGTGGATCTCGGTTTCCGCAATCTGCTCCAAACGAATGCTCCGACCATTGATTTAGGGCATAAATTGGAGAACGTGGTGTACTTTGAACTGCTGAGACGCGGCGGAGAGGTGTATGCCGGCAGAACCGATGCAGGAGAAGTGGATTTTGTGGTCATGAAACACAACGGAGAACGCGAGTATTACCAAGTGGCTTATACTGCTAATGACGAAAATACACTTAATCGTGAAATTTCGTCATTAAGAAAGATTAAGGACACTTACCCAAAATATCTCTTGACGACTGACTTCGATAGCGCAAATATAGACGGTATCCGTAAAATCAATGTGATAGACTGGTTGCTTGGAAGATGAAAACAAAACTTCAGATATTGGCGTTGGGAGCAGTGGCAATGATGCTACTAGCGAGTTGCAGTGTGCACAGGGATCGGGAACGGATTGAGACGGCGGAGACGTTGCTGTATAGCAACAGGGATTCGGCAGATCTGCTGATACGGCAAGTGGAACGACCGGAACGGTTGGACGACGAAATACTGGTTCGTGACTTGCGACCTGCACGCCAACTCCATGCAGTCGCTCAGCGAGGATTCGATGATATGCTGGGCAGCGGATTATTTCCGCAAACAATGGGAGGAAACAGTTCACAAATTAACCAAATTAAACGAAATCCCGAACTCAAACACCGATGAGCTCAACTCGCTTATCCAACATATGATGCTGTCAGGTCTGGACGAGGCGATGTATTACTGGTGGAACGGCGACAAGGAGAAGGCGCAGGAAGTGCTGCAACGGCAGAAAGGCTACGCTGACGAGGTGGCGGAACGGACGGGCGAACATCTGTGGCAGGTAGTCGTGCTGCGCGTGTCGGCGGAGTTGGCGATGCGCGACTACAAATACGAACTGGTGCGCGAATATACGGAGACTCTCATTGCACTCGATGACGGCAAAGCAATCCATTTAGACGAAGTGGAGCGCGTGTATAACGCCCTTGCGATTGTCTATTTCTCGCTCGGCGAGTACGACAAGATGGAGCAGGCTTTCGAAAAAGCCATCGCCAATGCTGCCGACTCGGTGTTTATTGTCAATGTGGTTCGTCGCAATTATGCGGATCTGTTAGGTGAAATAGGGCAGACCGACCGTGCTATCCGGATGCTTGAAGAATTGACCGAACAATACCGCCAGGCGGACAACTGGTTGCAGGTAGAGAGCCTCTGCTCGCTGTCGCGTATGTGGCTGAACAAAGGTGATAAACAGCGTGCAGAGCGGTATATGAAAGAAGCGGAAGAGTTGTTTGCAGGATACAAGGAATCTTCGGAGTTTGACCCTGCTACTGAAGCGGCGTTGCTGGCACACCGGCAAGTGCACGATTATGCCCAAAACGGGAAGTATCAGATCATAGACTTGGTGCAATTTCACAATCGCTGGTTGGAGGCGGATTATGTGCGTTACCGCGTGGCGGAAGCCAAAGAGCGCTCCCTTCGTGACCTGCGCGAGCGCAACCTATACCTGACTATAAGCAGGCAACGCACGGCATTTGTGTTGGTCGGGCTTTTAATGACAGTTCTTGTTCTTTGCTCCTTGTTGCTTTATCTCTATCACCGCCGCAAACGGATGCTGGTAGAGAAAGAGGAAGAGATAGAGACTTTGCGTAGCTTGCTGAATAATCATGATTCACATTGTGCCGAGGTACAACAACTCATGTTGCGGCAGTTGGGAATAATAAAGACCATTGCAGCAACGCCTACTGAAGCCAACCGACATCTGTTGGCGCAACTGACGGCATTAGACGAAAACAAGGCTGCAGCTTTAATTGATTGGCAGAGTATTTATCAGGCAATTGACGGTGCGTTTAATGGTTTCTATAGTCGTTTGGCAAGTGAACATGGTAACGAGTTGAACGAAAAAGAGATTCAACTTTGTTGTTTGCTGCGTGCAGGTTTCTCCACCAAGGAGATTAACATGCTAACTCGCCAGAGTATGCAGACTATCTATCAGCGCAAGACACAAATACGCCAGAAACTCGGTCTCGAAGAAGGTGATGATATTGCAGAGAAATTGCAATAAGCAAGAAAGTGAGTATTCTTGCAGGAGTGAAAAAAAAGCAGTAACTTTGCAGGCGAGTCAACTATATATTATACATGATGGAAGCTGCACCGATATTTGTAAATCCATTGCCGAATGCGATGAAGAACGGATTCACACTGGGTCTGATGTTCTCGGCAAACTTCTTGTTGTCGGTGGCTAAGAATGGTTTTGTACAACTGCTCACCTACTTATTGGTAGCCTACATGTTAATATTCACTTATAAGTGTGCAAAGGGTTTCAAAGATGAAGAGTCGGGCGGACAAATAAGTTTCTATCGCTGTTTCTCGTATGTTTTTCTCTTGTTTTTCTTTGCATCGTTAGTAACTATATAGACACTGATTATCTGCCACGATTGGTAGAGATAACAAAAGAGACTATGGAACAACTGAAGATAGAAATGCCTGCCAACGATGATTTCTTTAGCACGATTCTTAATCCGGTGAAGTTTACTATGCAGACAGTGATGGCAGACACTATGCTCGGCATGTTGCTCGGGTTGGTATATGCACCGATAGTCAGAAGAAACAGCAAGTGAGACATCTTGACATCAAAACGATAAGAACTAACATATTACAATATGGATATATCAGTAATAATACCCCTCTACAACGAAGAAGAGTCGCTCAAGGAACTGCACGAATGGATAACACGTGTGATGGTAGCGAACAACTATTCATACGAGATAATCTTTGTCAACGACGGCAGTACCGATCATTCCTGGCAAGTGATAACAGACCTTCGTAAGGCAGATGAAAACGTACACGGTATCTCATTCCGTCACAACTACGGCAAGTCGGCTGCCCTTCATTGTGGTTTTCAGGCAGCACAAGGAGATGTTGTAATAACCATGGATGCAGACCTGCAGGACTCTCCTGATGAGATTCCCGAACTGTATCGTATGATAACCGAGGAAGACTACGACCTTGTAAGCGGGTGGAAACAGAAACGATACGATAACCGTCTGACAAAGAATATTCCTTCGAAACTCTTTAATGCCACTGCACGCAGGGTGACAGGTTTGAAACTGCATGATATGAACTGCGGACTGAAAGCATATAAGCAGGTGGTGGTGAAGAATATAGAGGTGTTCTCGGAGATGCACCGCTACATACCATATCTTGCCAAGACAGCAGGATTCACGAAGATAGGAGAGAAAGTTGTTCAGCACCGCAAACGCGAACACGGAACAAGCAAGTTTGGCGTCAACCGCTTTGTAAACGGATATCTTGACCTGATGACATTGTGGTTTCTCAGTAAGTTCGGGAAGCAGCCAATGCATTTCTTCGGTTTGATAGGCAGTTTGATGTTTCTTATAGGTTTTATAGCAATCATAGTTGTGGGTTCGATGAAACTGCATGCACTTCATAACAACATAACGGCAATGCTTGTGGCAGACAACCCGTATTTCCACCTGTCAATACTTGCGATGGTGCTTGGTTGCATGCTTTTCCTTGCCGGTTTCCTCGGAGAGCTTATAATACGCAACTCTCAAGAGCGAAATAACTATCTCATAGAAGACAGGGTGTAGAGTTGGGAATTTATATTCGGAGGTATAAATAAAAGAAGAAAGCGGGGATAAACCTCGCTTTCTTTGTAGGGTGGAATGTGGGGCTCGAACCCACGACACTCGGAACCACAATCCGATGCTCTGCCAACTGAGCTAAGACCACCATATATGCTCTTCGAATATTGAGATGTTACAAGCAATCTGTAACCAGATTTCCGAATAGCGGGTGCAAAAGTAGTACTTTTTTCTGATATGTGCAAGAGGGCGCGTTATTTTTCCGAAAAAACATCGGTTATGCAGTTGCAGCTTTGCATTATTTCGTGCAGGGGAATCATTACAAAGTCGCGCCGGTGCATGAGAGGGTGGGGGATTTGCAGTTCGGGCAGAGAGATTGTGAGGTTGCCATAGAGAAGGATGTCAATGTCGATTATGCGGTCAGTGTATTGCCCGTTAATAGACTTTTCGTTTCTGCCCATTTGTTGCTCAATATGCTGTGTTGTGTGTAGAAGTTCGAGCGGAGCAAGCTCTGTTTGAACGGCAATGACTATGTTGACGAAGTCGTTGTCTGAAGAGAACCCCCATGGTTGGGAATAATAGAACGAGGATTGGCAGACAACATCTCCTACCTGTCGGTTGATTAGACCAACGGCATGCAACAAATTTTCTTCTTTATTGCCGAGATTACTTCCGAGAGATAGACAGGTTAGCATGGGGTGAGTGCGGGGTAGGCTTCCGGAACCGATGACGAGAGCATGGAGATGGCTTGGAGACGGCTTTGTTATATCTATATTATATTCACCTTATATCTATATTTTATCCTTATTATTTCTTTCTTATGCCCTCCTTATGTTTGTTTGGGAGTGGTCGGGTGCTTGGTTGGTTTCGGGTAGATTGTTGTTTGGGTATGGTTGGGTTATTGCGGGAGTGTGGTTTCGGGCAGTTGAATGTTTTTTACTTCGTCCCAAGCCACGGAGGCTATGCTTTTTATCGGTTCGCAGGCAACAGATTGTTCTCTTTGTTCAGCAGGGATGAAATGGAAGAAATCGTCCAAGAAGATAACGCCATTGAGCACTACAGACACGATGAGCAACCATTTGGCGGCACCAAAGACAGCTCCCGTCAGTCTGTTAAGCCAACCAAGAGATATGGCTTTAATCAATCGGGTGATGAATTTACCGAGCAGCGTGGCAGCAAGTGCGACTGAAAAGAATATAACCAGATAGGAGCAAGCCTGACATACATACTCCTGCCATCCGGTGCATTGCATAAGCCATGCGGCTGTTTCAGGGGCAAACAACTTGGTTAATATGAGGGCGGTCAAGATAGCGATGATAGCAGTCAACTCTCCGACTAACCCGCGAAAGATGCCCCTCACAAACCCATAAATGACAGGCACGAACAATATGATGTCAAGTGCGGTCACTTTGTACTTACGTCGTATTCAAACGGGATCCACTCTTGCGAATCATTCTTAAGTTTGATGTCAGATATGTCGCATGGAGTAACAGACCATGATTTCCATGTGGCATCGTATGCTCCGTTGTCCATATAGAAACCGAGGATACCGATGATAGTGCCGATATAATCTTCGGTAGGCAAGAACATGTGCGAATATGTGGCATACTCAGAAGTGGAGACCATGAAATACAGACTGCCATTGCTGATTACGCGAGACTGGGGGAACCCTTGGTTGTCGGTAGTAGGACCAAACACATTGGCATTGGTATCTTCCTGAGGATTGCCTGTAGAGCATTTGGTGCGCTTGCCTCTGGTATCAGCATATTCGCCTGTGAAGTGCATATTGTCAAGTACAACAAGTTTGCCGTCCCACTCGCGTGCATCAAAGAGGTCAATAAGTGATTTGCCATAGCCCTCATTACTGTTGTCGGACGCTGTAACGAGAGTACTGATATCTATATGTTCGTAGTATAGTTTGCTTCGGTCAGGGTATCCGATTCTGGTGGTGATCTCACGGAATTGTGCTGCCGGAATGCGTCCGGGAGCCCAGCCTACTTTTTCGTCATATTTTCCTGCATTCACATTGTTGTTGAAGGAGGGGACGCAGAGTTGCGGTTGGTCGGCATAGCGCCCGATGGCAAGCCCGTTGACCCGTATGAGAACCTCCTGACCTTGTGCATACATACCCGATACGTTACCCATATCAACAGAGATACGCAGGGCGTGCTGCTTGCCGTCCACCATTTGTTGAATGACGAGTGCCTTGTAGAAATTGCCTCCGCCATCATCGGTTGTGATACGACCACGGATGTAAATACCTTCGCCGGCGGTTGGAATGGAGTCGATAGAGAAGAGTTGGTAGGTGCCCTTTGTAGAGCGTGAGCGGACAGGTTGGTAGTTGCCTTCCTCTGTCATATAGTCTCTTACGAACTGATTCAAGCCGCCTTTGGCTTCGTCGTAATAGATATAGCCGTCGGGTTCGGCATTCAGTATGGCTGTCACCTGCTCTTCGTTGAGGAACATCTGTTCAGGTTCAACCGCTTTTGGCTGGCATGCAGCAAGAGTGAGGAGCACTGCGCAAGATATGATAATAGTCTTTTTCATGATAGTTATCGTTTTATGTGGTTGAACATTTAGAATTTGTAGGTGATATTGAGGAAGAAGTTAACTCCGTAAGCATAGTAGTATTTGGAGGGGAATTTCCACACGTTGGGTGTAAGGGTGGAGTTCTTGGTATTGTCGGTTTCACCTTGCACACTCTGACGCGGCAGACGAGCCTGCTGATAGCCGCCTGTCTTCATGTGGGTATTGTTGGTGATGTTACTTACGGAAAGGTTGATAGAGAGAGACTGACGTTTCGGCAGATATATCAGTTTTCCTACCGATACATCAATCATGAAGCGGTTCCAGACAGCAGGGTCAACGAGCGACTCTTGTTCGGAGAGCAGGTTGAAGGGATATTTGAGTTGCGGAACACCATATTGGTCATAAACAGTATTGCCGTCTGCGTCGGTTTGAATAGCAGACATTGTCTCTTCGTGGTTAATATGCACGTTGGTATAGTTGCCGTTTACCACCGAACCGTCAGCACGTACGCCGGTATAAAGTCCTTTCATACGGCGTGAGGGTGCATAGTCGAGCCAGTTCCAGTCGAAGTATGAGACGGTGATATCAGCGAACCACATTTTGGGGTGGAAGAAGGATAGTTTGAGTGAGGCATTGACTGAAGGTCCGGCAGCGACATGGAGGCCTTTGATAAGTACGCTGTCGCGAAGTTCATAGAGATCTCCTTTGACAGATTCGGCGAGTGACATACCGTTCTCTGCCGAAGTGACGGAATAAGCGTTGGAGGTATAACGGTAGTCGGACACTGCCAACATCGGAGTGAGAGTGAAATAGGTGCCGAGTTTGAATGCAGCGGCGGCTTCTATACCCATGTGGCGGCGGTTGATGCCAGAGAGCGACTGATTGACGAAGGTGCGTGCCTCGTCATCGTAGTAGCCATTGAGTTCAGTGCCATTCCAGAACTGGGTGAAGAAGGCAGTGACGCGACCGCGTACGACGGGGTAGTTGAATTCGTAAGTAAGGTCTCCTCCTGCAACTTTCTGCGAGGCAGCGTAGTATTCCTTGAGATTGGTGGCATGAGCATGTGTGTACATCTGCTCAATCACGCGGTCGTGCACGCGGGGAGAGATATAGGCATCTCTTGCGAGTGGGGCGGAAGTTTCTGCCAAAGCATTGAATTTAATACGGTTGCGACCATTGATTTTATATGTAAATCCGAATTTGAACGACGGGTCAATGAAGAAATGGTCGTATCCGTACATTCTGCTTGCCGTGCCGGAAAGTATTGCGTCAGCATTCTTTCCGAGATAGTAGTAGCGGTTGTCAGTATTAAGTGTTGCGAGGTACCAAGCACGACCATTTATCATATTGCTATTGCGTTGCATGGAAGAATAGGTCAGTTGGAGAGCATAGTAGAAATCGAAGTCGTTGAAATTCCATTCGTTTTGTGCCCATACTTTGGCATTGACCATATTTATCTGATAGTCGTAACCGAAGCGGTCTCCTTGCTTGACGATACGCTCTGCATCTGTTTTGGTGATGTCGTTTTGTTTTACCTTCTGAATCTGCTCTTGTGTCATACCGATATTGACTGCGAGGTCTTTTATGTCGCGTTCTGCGAACGGATCAACATCGAGCCACTGTGTGCCCCCAAGCAAGTCGTCAATAGTCTTGTAGTGAAGACCTTGCGATGCTTTAGCCTCAAGTCCGGCAGTAATCTTGAGGTGGTCATATTTGCTATTCTGGTAGTTCACATTGAGCATTGCTTCTTGAATATCGTTGTGTCTGCGTTCAAGCATATACTTTGACGAGCGGAGCGGGTTGTCCTGTTCGTTTTTATCATAGGCATAGTTAGCTGCGTAGATATTATCCCAATTGATTTGTGTGGTGTTGTTATCACGCGAAGTCCAAGCATTTACGAGGTCGTTGTATGTCTGTTTGTCAACGGAGGGTCCTATCCACCGTCCGTGATAGTAGGTGCCATTGCTGCCGACGTAGTCGTTATAGGGGTCGAAGATATCGAATTTGCCGAGGTCACGACCTGCACCGTCTTGTGTGATGAACTTGCCGTCGGTTCCTATCTGACCATCCCACAGGAAGGAGGGCAGGTTGCGATAGTAGTCGGGACGAGGGTCGGGTGCATTGTAGAAGGTGAGGGCAGAGTTGCTATAGAAGCTATAATGGTAGCCGAGACCTGCTTTGAAAGACTGTTCTTCGTCTATCTTCCAATCGTAAGATACAATGGCAGTGGGGTCAAAGGCCTTGACGATGCGTGAGTTGCGCACCTTGCCGTTTTGGTAGCCCCAGTACGGGTTGTAGTTGATAGAGCCTGTGAGGTTGTAAACCTCTTGTGTAACAGCGGCATTCTGGGCCCGTTCAGTAGGAGAACCGAAGGTGATTATGCTCAGAGAATGATTGGAGTTGAAGTTCTTTTGTGCAGAGAAGAAGTAGCCGATAGAGTTGTATTTGATACCTTCACCTATTATACCTTTATGGTCGATGTAAGGCGAATATCTCCAAGCTACCGACCCTACAAAAGCCCAGCCGTTCTGCAGCAGACCGGAGGCATAGGTGAGGAAGGCGCGCCCTTTATAGTTGCGGTTGGTGCCACTCAGACCTGCTTTGAAGCCTTGTGCATAGCGTGTGGCGTCCATCATTATGTTAGTGGATTTGCCCAGACTGCCATAGGTATAGCCGTTAGCTTCGATGCCGTTTACTTCGTCTTTGTTGCGGCTTGCGTCATTGAGACCGCCGAGCATAGAGAAACTGAAGTTGCCACGCTCCTGAGTGTTGAAGTTGATGCCGTTGATATACGTCTGCTCGTATTGCTGGTCGTAGCCGCGCTGACGATACCGAACAGACGACCAAGCAAAGCCTGTAGAGGAATTGAAGACATCGTTGGAGGCATTGCTGCCTGAGGAGACTGACTGTGAGCGTCCTTCGTCATCGTTGAGTTCGAGGTCGGAGAGTTGCAGGATTACTTCGTCTTCCAAATCTTTCTGTATATCAACTTGCATGAGGATGTCTCCGATGTCATTGGTTTGATCCTCATGGAGTTGAACAAGACGGACAGCAGTGAAGAATCCGTTTGCTTCTATCAGTACTTCCTCGTCTATAGCCTCAAGATAGATAAGGGTAAACTCACCACGGAGGTTGGTGGTGGTGGAGATGTTTTGATTAGCAAGCGTCACCTTGGCTCCGGGGACAGGAGAGTTGTTTTCGTCAGACAAGACAACTCCTTTGAGCGATGTCTGTGCAAACATAGCAGAACAACATAGAACGCAAGCGAGCAGTGTAGTATAAATTCTACGCATGTTGAATGTGTTTTAGAGGTATTTATTGTATTGATTACTTATATTATATGAGAAAGATGAATATCCTACATTAGAACTCTGCAGATTTCGGTGTACGCGGGAAAGGAATGACGTCGCGAATGTTCTGCATGCCTGTAACGAAGAGCATCAGTCGCTCGAAGCCGAGACCGAATCCTGCATGAGGAGCAGAGCCGTAGCGGCGAGTATCAAGATACCACCACATATCCTTCATCGGTATCTGGCGGCGCTCAATCTCTGCCATGAGTTTGTCGTAGTTCTCCTCACGAACAGAGCCACCGATGATTTCGCCTATAGAAGGGAATAGCACATCGGTTCCCTGAACGGTTTTGCCGTCCTCGTTGAGTTTCATATAGAATGCTTTTATTTCTTTGGGGTAGTCGGTCATGATAACCGGTCTGCCGAAGTGTTCTTCAACGAGATAACGCTCATGTTCAGAAGCAAGGTCATCGCCCCAGTTGCAGGGGAATTCGAAGTGCTTGCCGTTCTTTATTGCCTCTTGCAGGATGTTGATACCCTCAGTGTAGGGCAGACGCACGAAGTCGGTGTCAATGACACTCTTCAGACGTTCGATAAGACCTTTGTCGAACATATCATTGAGGAACTGAAGGTCATCAGCGCAGTTGTCGAGTGCCCAACGAACACAGAACTTGAGGAAATCTTCTTCAAGGTCCATCAGCTCGTCTTTCTGAATGAAGGCGACTTCGGGTTCTATCATCCAGAACTCTGCCAAGTGGCGCGGGGTATTGCTGTTCTCAGCGCGGAAAGTGGGGCCGAAAGTATATATCTTGCCTAAAGCCATAGCTCCAAGTTCTCCCTCCAACTGTCCGCTTACGGTAAGAGCGGACATCTTGCCAAAGAAGTCGTCGGAGTAGTCTATCTGACCGTTCTCGTCCTTCTTGAGATTGTAGAGGTTTTTGGTTGTAACCTGAAACATCTGTCCTGCACCTTCGCAGTCGCTTGCTGTGATGAGCGGGGTGTGGAAATAGAAATAGCCGTGCTGATGGAAATAAGTGTGGATGGCGATGGCCATGTTGTGTCGTATGCGGAATACTGCACCAAAGGTGTTTGTTCTCGGACGGAGGTGGGCTATGTCGCGCAGATACTCCATTGAGTGCCCTTTTTTCTGCAGGGGGTAGGTGTCAGGATCGGCAGTACCATAAACTTCTATCTGTTCCGCCTGTATCTCAACGGTTTGCCCTTTGCCCATAGACTCGACAAGAATGCCTGTGGCAGAAATACATGAACCTGTTGTAACAGGTTGTAATTCAGACTCTGATATCTTTGCCAGATCTACCACTATCTGAATGTTCTTAATGGTAGAGCCATCGTTGAGAGCAATGAAACTGACGTTTTTGTTGCCCCGACGGCTACGGACCCAACCTCTTACATTTATTTGTTGACCATACTGAGTACACTGAAGTGCATCTTTTATTTCTGTACGTTTCATATATTATATATGGTGTGTATTGTTAATTTGGTGCAAAGATACAAAATAAATATTAAGCGTGCAACAATTATGAATTTGTTTATGTTTTTTTGTCAGAAATTTTGTAGAATGGAAAATAGGTTGTATCTTTGCAGCCGTAAATGAGGAGTGGGTATTAGAAAACCCATGAAGCGGATTAAGTTCGGGGCGTTAGCTCATCTGGTAGAGCGCAACACTGGCAGTGTTGAGGTAAGGAGTTCGAGTCTCCTACGCTCCACAGCAGACATGGTGTGTTAGTTATATGGCACACCATGTCTGTTTTATTTAATATATACCCAATGGCGGGGGACTATATGATTCAAGTTCTATCTGAGGCGTGACGGTGTGGCGGATATACGTAGATTTTAGGACTTATGGCAGTGTTGCTTCTCTACGGAATATGAATTGGAGATTTTGCGGGATAGTTGAAAATAGCAAAACGTAAGCAAAAAGGCATAAAAGGTGACAAAGTGTCAAATGGGGGAGTAGGCTAACACTCGGCTTAGAGTAGGCTTAAAGTGGGCTACCCGTGAACTTACACTTTGCTATGTAAAAGCGGCAAAAAGGTTACAAAGTGTCAAAACGGGTTTTGACACTGACAGTTTAATTCCGCCTACAGGTTATTAGAGCACCACTATAGCACTATTATAATACTTCTATAACAGGGTCATTCTCCTTATTATTCCATGTCGGTGTTTCCTTTGTCAGGGGGTGCCGCGTTTATCAGCAGGACTCGAACTGGCGAAGGAAACGCACATCGTTTTCAGAGAAGAGACGGAGGTCTTTGACTCTGTACTTGAGATTGGTGATGCGCTCTACTCCCATACCAAAGGCGTAGCCTGTATATACTTTGCTATCAATGCCGCAACTTTCGAGTACATTCGGGTCAACCATACCGCAGCCGAGAATCTCCACCCAGCCAGTCTGTTTGCAGAATCCACACCCTTTACCGCCACAGATATTGCACGAGATGTCCATTTCCGCACTCGGTTCGGTGAACGGGAAATATGAAGGACGCAGACGAATTTTTGTGTCAGCACCAAACATCTCTTTGGCGAAATAGAGCAGTGTCTGACGGAGGTCAGCAAAACTTACGTTCTTGTCGATATAGAGTCCTTCTACCTGATGGAAGAAGCAGTGAGCGCGGGCAGAGATGGCTTCGTTACGATAAACCCGACCCGGGCAAAGCACCCTTATAGGCGGTTGCTGCTGTGTCATAACGCGGGTTTGAACGCTACTTGTGTGTGTGCGAAGCAGTATATCGTCAGGCTTCTGGACGCCTTGCTCTTTTTCAATAAAGAAAGTATCCTGCATATCTCGCGCGGGGTGTTCGGGTGCAAAGTTGAGCATGCCAAACACATGACGGTCGTCTTCAACTTCAGGTCCTTCTTCAACGGTGAATCCGATGCGCGAGAAGATATCTATAATCTCTTCTTTTACAAGCGAGAGCGGATGGCGTGTTCCGAGTTGAACAGGGTCTGGCGTACGTGTAAGGTCCTGACGCTCAGTCTCGGTCTTTGCTGCCTCGAACTGCTCTTTGAGTTCGTCGAACTTCTGCTGAGCCTGCTGCTTAAGTTGGTTGAGATGCATGCCAACTTCCTTTTTGTCTTCGGGGGCAACGTTACGGAAATCGTTGAAAAGAGCAGAAATCTCTCCTTTCTTGCTAAGATACTTGATTCGCAGCGCTTCGAGTTCTTCAGCAGACCCTGCCTGCATGTTTTGAATCTGATTGAGTAATGCTTGTATGCGTTCTTTCATTGCTGAATAATAATTTGCTATTGCTATTGCGATAAAACCGTGCAAAGTTACGCAGATTTTTGTAAATACGCAAATTCTTTGTAACTTTGCCGTCAGGAATGAAGATAAGACATTTTATAATAATATTGTTGTTGTGTGTGCCGTGCGTTATGAGTGCCGAAGTAGTGGCGCGCTATGGTATGAGTGCAGATGCGGGTATGGTATTGCGCGGCAGTATAATAGAGAAGTGGATAGGCGAGCGCCCTGTTCTGGGGGGAAATGTTTATGTTGAGTTTCTGCCGACAGAGCGGATGACAGGCTTGCGACAATACAATAATGCGAGTATAGGGTTGAAAGCGGGATATCTGAATCTTACGAACGATGCAGTGCTCGGCAGTGCATTTACGGTATATACTTATCTTAATGTGCCATTTGTAAGGAAGCAACATTTTGAGTTCGGAATAAGACCCGGGGCGGGATTGGCATTTGTAACAAGGAACTATTATAATACGGTGCCGGATTCGCTTATGTATGTGCCGGGGAGTATTCAGTATCCGATATCAAACGGCGGATTCGGCAGTTATACGAATGCGTTTTTCACTACGGCATTATATTTCCGTTTTCCAATACGGAACGGGTGGTCGATAGATGCTTCGTATGGATGGTA
The DNA here is from genome assembly GCA_905235505.1 of Paludibacteraceae bacterium. Taxonomy (GTDB): domain Bacteria; phylum Bacteroidota; class Bacteroidia; order Bacteroidales; family Paludibacteraceae; genus Colicola. The sequence goes on along the minus strand of CAJOMJ010000007.1, from coordinate 56,796 downwards.
TCATATCTCAAACGGCAGTATCAGGCAGCCCAACACAGGCTTCAACATGCTTAACGGGGAGATAGGTGTAAGTTATCAGCCCCGTTATGACACTTATTCGGAACCAGACCCGATGGTGCCGCGAGGTATGTATGACGGTAAGCGTTGGGATGTGGAGATGTCGTTGACTGGAGGTCTGAGACAGGCTTATTTTGCAGACAAACGTTTCTTCGGAATTGGTACGATGTCGGTTGCGGCTCACTGGAGACCGCTGAGCATATTCAAATTGGGCGGGGGAGTTGATGTGTTTTATGACGGATATTATCGCTCAGTGTATAAAGACTTCTCGTCATCTAACCCCGAAGCACCTGTTACCTTATATAAAAAGACGTATCTAAGTGAGAGCAGTGTAGGGAATTGCTTTCGGGTGGGAATAAGTTTGCAGCCGGAGTTTGTAGTGGGCAATTTCACTTTGGGTCTGCATGCCGGCGTGTACGTGTTTGACCCGATACGTAATCTCGAACCATACGATGAGGCTCAGAAGAGTGGGGGAAAGTTGTCGCGGGGAGTGTTTTACAAATACGATATTATGAATGCGGGAGTTCGTCAGGACGGATGGCTTTATCTGCATGTGGTGATGAAATACCGTGTCACGAATCATCTGTTTGTGCAAATTGCAGCGAAGTCACACATGGCGAAGGTAGAGTTTTTTGATGCAGGCTTGGGAGTGGCGTTATAATGGAGTATCTAACTCATCAAGACTGCATCGATAGTCAGAGTCAAATCCTCAATGGAGATACCTTTGCCAAGTAAGATACTTTTATCGGCGGACATCTGTTTCTGGAATCTCGCTCTATCTTCCTTGCTTTCTGCTATTTTATGGTAGATACTGACGGCTTCTTTGCGATGTTGTGTGGCAAGAAGTACGTGGCCATAGTTAATATAGTCGTTGAAGTCGGGATTTTCACCATAAACAAGATTCTCAAGATACTGCTCGGCAATGTGATAGTTGCCGTTGTCAGGTGTAGCGGTGACGAAAGCGCACCAAGCGAGACCGCGTTGAATGTTTTTGTCGCCCGGGTACATGATGTCAAGGTGGAAGAAAACATCCAAGGCATCTTTCATGTTGTCGGTTGCCATCAGACATTGTGCCTTCTGGAGAAGCAGATTGCGGTTATCCTTATCAGAACTGAGCAGAAAATTGTAGATGTTGAGAGCATCGTTATATGAAAGGAGTTTCTGCATGCAGAAAGCGGCATGTGAGAGTGTCCACGTGTCGGAGGAGAGCTGCAGTGCTTTGTTGTAAGCCTCGAGTGCTTTGTCGTAGAGTTCGAGTTTCTGCAGCGCATATCCGCGCTTTTGGAGGCATATAGCGGAGTCGTCGGTAAGAATGGAAGCGGTTTCTTCGTATAAGTTCAATGCAATGCAACGGTCTGCAAGGCTCAGAATCTGAGCATCGGTAAGTAGTAATCTAACAGCATAATCGCTTCCGATGCGTGTTATGTCTTCCATTTGGTTCTCAATCTTCCACGGGTTGTTATTGAAGAAGCGGTACAGGCACCTTATATAATTAAGGGTGACTGATTTTGTGCCATCGTTCAAGTTAAGGTCGGAAAGATTTCCGAACTCAGTCATGTCATTGATGATGCTTGGCATTCTGTTGCTGCTGAGTTGTCCTTGTATATGGCGATAGATTGAGCAGATGGCATAGCGGTCGGTGTCGCAAGCCTCAATGTTGGCAAGGAGTATGCCTTTAACAAGTTTCCCGCTTTCGGAGTTGAAATCGATTTTAAGTTCGGGATTATCCCAACCAAAGGGCATAAACCAATTGGCGATGTCGTTATGAAAGAAGCCGTCGGTAAGTATGCCTTTTGTGGAAGAATAATTGATATCCGCCCCTTCGGAGTGCAGATGCGTCATATTATCAATATGCTTATCAAACACATTCTTTATTCCGTCTCCCCATTCAGGATTACCCTCGTCAAGTTCGTCAATAGCAATGATTATATTCTCGTTTCTGTTCTTAATCTCGGGCATCAGGTCTTTGCCAAGACTCTCCATCTCCTGATTGATAAGGGGAGTTAGCGAGGTGTCAAGCAGTTGTTTGGCAATAACAAACACAGATTCCTGTTTTTCACTATCAGAGGCAATGAGATTCAGTTGCTGAGTTATTTCGGGAAAGAACGGCAACCGCTTGTTATATTTATGGGTAATAATAAGCAAGCAAACGATAGCGATAAGTGAGGTAGAATCAGAACCCGTTTGTACCAGCCGGCAAACAGTCAGGATATTCTCTTCGCTGAAATGATACAATATATTCAAGGTGAGGGCAGAGAGAAACATCTGTCGCTCATCTTCTGTCAAGAGGCCGGTTTCGGTGCAGTGGTTGCCGAGCCAGGTATCGTAGAATATTTTTTTGAGATTAGAGTATTGATTGTCGTCAGGAATGTAATCTGCAGCTTTGCTTTTCATCTGAAGTCTCAGACTGCTTTCAGCAGTAGTGGCAGTCTGTATGTCGTCAAGCAGGAGAAACGTTTTTGCGATGATTTTTGTCAGGATATCCTCGTGTTGAGGGTCATTGTTTCCGGAGGCGAAATATTGAATGAGATATGTGTAGTTTTCGGTAAGACTTCGCAGCCGGTCTAAAATAATAAAATCGCTTGTCTTGATGGCAAGTGGTTTCATAAGTCGCAGAGCCTGATAGAGTCGCCGCTCAGCAATCAGTTGTGTTATGGTTTCGAAATTATTCAATATTCAAGGGCTATCCTATTCTACTTACATGAATCAGTTCATCCAAGTCGAGTATCTTGATTTTTCTACCGTCGATACTTATAATACCTTCTTCGGCGAATGCAGCCAATGTGCGAATAGCATTGCTGGTGGTCATATTGCTAAGATTGGCAAGGTCTTCGCGCGACATATACATGCTGATGGTGGCTTCATCTTCGTCGAGCCCGTAGTTTTCTTTAAGGGATAGAAGTGACTCTGCAAGTCTGCCACGGGTATGTTTTTGTGTAAGACTCACGCTTCGTTTGTCGCTTTGCCCGAGGTCTTTTGCCATCTCCACCATGAAGAGATAGCAGAACTCGCTATTCTCACGAATGACTTTGAGGAAGGCTTCTTTCTTTACGTAATATACTATAGATGGTTCGAAAGCACTTACGCTCGTATTATAACCTTCTCCGGCTATCATAGCTCTGTAGCCGAAGAAATCGTAGGGCTTGAGCATGCGGATAATCTGGTTCCGGTTGCTAACACCTTCTTTATATACACGCACTTTCCCTTCTACGAGCATCATCATGTGTGTAGGTATATCTCCTTCGTGGTGGATAATCTCGTTCTTTTTGAAGGTATGGATACGAGCATTCTGATTGATATAATCCTTTTCTTCATCCGTCAACACGTCCCATACAGGATTCAACTCCCATAATTTTGGTATCTCTTGGAGATCTTGCTTTCGTGCCATTAGTAGATATAATTTTACATTCGGCTGCAAAGTTACCACTTTGTTATTAAATATGCAAAAAAAATATGTTATATAACATGTTTTTTGCTATTTTTGTGGTATTACTTTGTACTCAGTTTATCCCATCAGAGGGTCGTCGGGTATGTCGTTGTTGATTTTGGATTGCAGGGTTTGGTATTGTTGCCCGTTGTCAAGTCGGGGACTTATATCAGAATGATCAAATGGGTTTGTATTTTCTCCTTCATTGAGGAACCGCGCATAACGTTGCTCAAAGCAAAGCTTGATGGTATCAGTGGCACCATTTCTGTGTTTGGCGACAATGATTTCCGCCTTACCTTCCATACTTGTGTCCCAAGTCTCAGTGGAATTCTTGAAGTAGTATTCCGGCCGGTGAATGAAGCATACCATGTCGGCATCTTGTTCGATAGCTCCTGATTCGCGGAGGTCGCTCAGTTGGGGGCGTTTGCCATCGACACCGCTTCGCCCTGTAACACTACGATTCAATTGTGACAAGGCGATTACAGGTATATCCAGTTCTTTGGCAAGTGCTTTCAGATTTCTCGAGATGATACTTACTTCTTGTTCACGACTCCCGAAATTCATTCCGGAAGCATTCATTAGTTGTAAGTAGTCAATGATGATACAAGATATATTTTTCTCTTGTTTCAACTTCATTGCTTTGCTTCTGAGTTCGAACACAGAGAGCGAAGGTGTGTCGTCAACATATATCGGAGCATCGATAAGTATGCTAATTCTGTCTTCCAGTTGTCTCCATTCCTCGGATGATAGTACTCCACTACGAATTTTGGCACCATCTATCTCGCATACATTCATCATCAGACGGTTGACGAGTTGTACGTTTGACATTTCAAGAGAGAAAATGGCAACAGGTCTGCCATAGTCCACTGCCATGTTTTTAGCCATAGAAAGTACGAATGCGGTTTTACCCATGGCAGGGCGTGCGGCGATAATGATAAGGTCGGAGTTTTGCCAGCCGGAAGTGATTTTGTCAAGTTCGGTGAATCCTGTCGGTACACCGGACATCTTATTTTCGTTTTCACTTGCTTTCTTTATTCTTGCAAATGCTTCATCGATGACAGGTCTGATTTGAACTATTTCACGTTTCTGGCTTTTCTGACTTATGTCGAAGATTTCAGTTTCAGCCTCCATCATGAGATCTTCTACATCCTGAGTCTCGTCGTAGGCCTTACTTTCAATAGTGGCTGCCATACGTATAAGGTCACGTGCAAGAGCTTTTTGTGCTATTATCTGAGCGTGATATACAAGGTGTGCCGTGCTTGCCACTTTTGATGTAAGCTGCGATATATACAATGGTCCTCCGACTTCTTCCAGTGTTCCGTTTTTTTTGAGTTGCTCGATGACGGAGAGCATGTCGATATTGTCATGCTGAGCAAGTTGCTGCATGGCTTCGAATATCTTGACATGGGCTACTTTGTAGAAGCACTCGGGCGATTTGATGATGTCGGTAATGGAACCATACGCATCTTTCTCGAGCATAATTGCTCCCAAGACACTTTCTTCAAGTTCAATTGCCTGTGGTGGCAACTTGCCGGCTTCGTTGGGCCCCACTACTATCGTCTGCTGCTTGCGGTTGTTTGTAGTTCGTTTGTTTACAGGAGGCATAAGTGCTTGTTTTTTAAGGTTTATAATGTTAGGATTGCTAATGAGGTTAAATTATCTTTTGTCGTTTGCAAAGGTACATCAAGGTTGTTATTCATACAAATTATTTTTTCAACAAGTTATCAACATTTCTCTTGAGATTTTCATATATCAATAAAATGTAGTACCTTTGCACGCATAATGATTATAATCCAAATCGTTTTATCAAAATAGCATATTAAACTTTTATATCTTATAGCTCATGTTTGAGAATCTATCAGAGCGTTTGGAACGCTCATTCAAGATACTGAAGGGTGAGGGTCGTATCACCGAGATAAATGTAGCTGAAACTGTAAAAGATATCCGCAAGGCTCTGCTTGAGGCTGATGTTAATTATAAGACAGCCAAGCAGTTTACGGACAGAGTAAAAGAAAAAGCACTCGGTCAGAATGTGTTAGGCAGTATCCGCCCCGGGCAGTTGCTTGTGAAGATCACCCATGACGAACTTGCCGAACTGATGGGTGGCGAGGCGGAAGAAATCAATCTGAAGGGCAAGCCGGCAGTGGTTCTTCTTGCAGGTCTGCAGGGTTCAGGTAAGACCACTTTTGCGGGCAAACTTGCCAACCGCTTGAAGACCAAACAGGGCAAGAAGGTGATGCTTGTTGCGTGCGATGTGTATAGACCTGCTGCTATTGAGCAGATACGTGTCTTAGGTGAGCAGATAGGAGTAGAGGTCTTCACTGAAGAAACGGAGCAGAACCCTGTCAAGAAAGCGCAGAAAGCAATAGAAAAGGCTAAAGTTTACGGATATGACGTAGTTATTGTCGATACTGCAGGCCGTTTGGCCGTAGATGCGCAGATGATGGATGAGATAGAGGCAATCAAGAATGCAATCAATCCTTCGGAAACGTTGTTTGTGGTTGACTCGATGACAGGTCAGGATGCAGTTAACACGGCAAAGGAGTTCAACGACAGAATAGATTTCGACGGGGTTGTCCTGACCAAGCTTGACGGTGATGCCAGAGGCGGTGCGGCACTCAGTATACGTTCTGTGGTAGAGAAACCGATAAAATTCATTTCTACGGGCGAAAAGATGGAGGCGCTTGATGTGTTCCATCCTTCGCGTATGGCAGACAGAATTCTTGGCATGGGTGATGTGGTCAGCCTCGTAGAACGTGCGCAGGAGCAGTATGACGAAGAGGAGGCGCGCCGTATCTCCAAGAAGATAGCTCACAACCAATTTGACTTCAATGATTTTCTTTCCCAACTCCAGCAGATAAAGAAGATGGGCAACATGAAAGACTTGATGTCAATGATACCGGGAATGGACAAGGCTCTGAAGGGAGTAGATGTGTCGGACGATGCTTTCAAACCGATAGAAGCAATTATTTACTCCATGACACCTGAAGAGCGCTCGAATCCGTCACTGCTTAACGGTTCACGCAAACAGCGTATCGCCAAAGGCTCCGGTACAAGCATTGTGGAAATAAACCGTTTTCTCAAGCAATTTGACCAGATGAGCAAGATGATGCGTACAATGCAGAAACGCAAAAGATAAATAGGAAGCAGGTCAACATTGATAATTCCCGTGCTTTTGGATTGGAATAGTTCGGATGTAATGATATCGTAAATGGAGGTTATAGAACAAATAGAGTCGTTGAGGCAGAAGTTTCATGAGGTAGGACTGATGATAACCGACCCGGCTGTTATTCAGGACCAACCGCGCTATGTGCGTCTTAACCGTGAGTATCATGACCTTGAAAAGGTGATTGCTGCTGCCGACCGCTATCAGACTGCAGCAGATAATCTTGAAGAGGCAAAACAATTGGCATTTAACGAACAAGACCCTGAACTGCGTGAGATGGCAAGGGAAGAAATGGAAACTCTATCGGAGTCGTTGCCCCATCTTGAAGAAGAACTCCGTCTCATGCTATTGCCTCAAGACCCTGAGGACGGTAAGAATGTTGTTATGGAGATCAGGGCAGGCACGGGCGGAGACGAAGCCGCTTTGTTTGCCGGCGATTTATATAGAATGTATTTGAAGTATTTCGAGATAAAAGGGTGGAGTAGTACAGTATCTTCTTATACAGAAGGGGCAGTCGGGGGATTCAAGGAGATAATATTCAATGTGTCAGGGCAGAACGTATATGGTACATTGAAATATGAGAGCGGTGTACATCGAGTGCAACGTGTGCCACAGACAGAGACGCAAGGGCGAATACACACTTCCGCAGCTACTGTGGCGGTGTTGCCTGAGGCAGATGAGTTTGAAGTGCAGATTAACGAAGGGGAGATTAAGTGGGAGACATTCCGCTCGGGTGGAGCAGGAGGACAGAATGTGAACAAGGTGGAGTCGGGAGTCAGGTTGAGGTATATGTGGCGTAATCCTAATACCAATCAGACAGAGGAGATTCTGATAGAATGTACAGAGACGCGCGACCAGCCTAAAAACAAAGAGCGTGCACTATCACGACTTCGTACGCAAATCTATGACCGTGAACATCAGAAGTATATTGATGATATTGCGCGCAGACGCAAGACTATGGTCTCTACAGGCGACCGCTCTGCAAAAATCCGCACATACAACTATCCGCAGTCACGACTGACCGACCATCGGATTAACTATACAATCTATAATCTCCCTGATTTCCTCAACGGCAATATCCAAGGTCTTATTGACCAACTGCAAATTGCCGAGAATACAGAGCGATTGAAAGAGGCAGAGTTGTGAGATGTTGATGTAAAGCAACCAAACAACTTGTGTATTGCTATAGTTGCTCTCTGATTGCGAGTTCGTGGATGGCCTCGGTTATTCTTTTGACCAATTCCTCGTCAAGTCCGTTTTCTCTTGCCCACTTGCAACGATTCTCCAGTATTTGGTTGAAACGCTGTTCCTGATAGACAGAAATTCCTGATTCCCGTTTCAGTGTGCCGATTTCGTGTGCTACTTTCAGTCGTTCAAGAAGCAGATTGCCCAACGAGTTGTCTATCCGGTCTATCTCGCTCCGCAACGCTTGTAATGCAGTTGTATCGGCATCATCGATCGAAGGCATGCAAAGTGAACCGACTAATGACTCAAACTCTTTAGGAGTAATTTGTTGTCCGGAGTCTGACAATGCCGACCCTGGTTGCGGGTGTACTTCTATCATAAGCCCGGTCATTCCCAATTGCAGAGCCTGTTTGCTTAGTTGGGTGATGAGTGCCCTGTCTCCTCCCAAATGACTCGGGTCGCACAAAACAGGTATTTCGGGATAACAACGATGAAGAGCAAGGGGAACTGACCATAGAGGGTCGTTTCGCATCTGTCTGTCTGTTGGTACAGTCAGTGAATCGGAAAAACCCCGATGTACCGCAATAATATTCTTGACTCCTGCAGCCTTAAAGCGCTCGATAGCACCAACCCATGTTGCCAAATCAGGATTGATGGGGTTCTTCACCATCACGGTTACCTCTTCTTCGGTGCCGGACTTGCTTATTGCGTCTGCCACTTGCTGAACAAGAAATGGATTTGTCGTAGTGCGGGCTCCTATCCAGAATGCCCGTATGCCGCTTTCCAAACAAAGAGAGACATGTTCTGCCGTTGCTACTTCGGTGGCTACGGGTATCTGTATTTCCTTTTGCACTTGTTGCAGCCACGGCAATCCTTCTGCACCCACACCGGCAAAACTATTGGGAGATGTCCGAGGCTTCCATAGACCGGCACGGAACATACAAGCACCTGACTGCTTTACCGAAAGTGCAACAGTCATAACCTGCTCAAGACTTTCGGCACTGCAAGGACCAGCCACAATAAATGCGCTTGAAGTAGATGTCTGAAAATTTGTCATCATCCGGTTTGGCTTTTCTGTCTGCAAAGGTACAACAATTCTTTCATAACCGCAAGAGTATGTTGAGAAGAACCGGTAGATGGTATTACTGATACTCTTTCTTGATTATTACAGGAGGTTTTAATGGTATTGTTAAATACTATTTGCATAATTGAAATAAACGTTGTACCTTTGTCCCGTGATATGAAAATAGCTCATTTGTCTTCAACTAATACAATAAACCATTAATAATAACCAAATTAAACTGTTTTTTTATGAGGAAATTTATTCTATTTGCGATGGCAATCGCACTATGCATGCCAATGATGGCAGGCTCAAAGAAAAAGGCTAACAAGGATACCGAGCATTTCCGCTATGAGATTGAGTGTGCAGGAAATGGTACGCAGGGTACATATCTGCTTAAGGTGTGGAGTTACTCGAAAAAGGCCCAAGTGGCAGCTGAACAGAGTAAGAAGAATGCCGTTCATGGCGTTATATTTAAGGGATTCACCGGTGGTAACGGTTGTGTGGCACAGCGTCCGCTTGCCAAGAACCCGGGTGTGGAACTGGAATATGAGGAGTATTTTGAGAAATTCTTTGCAGACGGCGGAGAGTACTACAAGTACGTGTCGGTCACATCTGCCGAACAGGACATCGTGAAGGTCGGTAAAGAATACAAAGTGGGTGTAATTGTCAGTGTTCAGAAAGACGAACTTCGCAAGGCTCTTGAAGCTGCCGGTGTTATTCGCGGACTAAGTTCCGGATTCTAAACAATAGTGTTTTATTGATTGTTAATTTAGGATTAAAAGTTATGAAAACAAGATACTTAATAGTAGCGAGTGTAGCTGTGCTGATGTTGTCGTTGCTCTCAGGTTGTGGCACTCGTAAGTCGCAAGCATACTATGATCAAAAGAGTAAAGTTATAGGTACTGAACTTGATGGTAGTTATACCATACGTGCCTTCGGACGTGCGCGTAATGCAGCAGATGCATACGTTCAGGCTCAGAAACAGGCTGTATATGATGTCATTTTTTCGCAGATACAGTTTGTATCAGGGCAGGCTCCGTCTTCTTCGGGAGTGTTGCAGCCTTTGGTTTTTGAGGTCAATGCACGTCAGAAATATGAGGATTACTTCAATGCATTCTTCGCAGATGGCGGTGAGTACAGAAAATATTGTTCTATGAAAGAGAAACGCCAACTTAGTACCAACTATGCTAAGACTGACACTCAAACTACTGCTCAAGTAACAGTATGCGTGTTCCGTTCTCAGCTTAGAGAGAAACTCAAAGCTGACGGTATTCTGAAGTAACTCGGAAATAATCAATATAAGAAACTATTCAAACTCCCTAAAATATGAAGAAGATATTTATTTTGTCAGTATGTTTGATGAGTGCCGTATTGGCATTCTCTCAGGCAAAGAAACCTACGATTATGGTAGTGCCGAGTGATGCTTGGTGCAATAATAACGGCTATATGAAGGCCATCCCTAACGGTGAGGGTAGTACTAAAAATATGCCCGACTATGAGACGGCTCTGAATTCCAGTATGGATTTGAAACTCGCCATTGCAAAAATCAATGACCTGATGATGGAACGCGGGTTTCCTGCCAAGGACCTTGAATCCCAGATTAAGATGATTGCCCAGCAGAATGCAGAGCAGAATCTTGTTACGAGCAAGTCCGGCAACGAAATGGCAGAGTCACCCGTTGACCAACTTCTGCGTGTTGCGAAAGCAGATATCATTCTTGAGCTCACATGGGATGTAAAGGTACAGGGACCCAAGCGGACTCTTACTTACATTCTTGAGGGTAAAGACAGCTATACTGGCAAGAGTATAGGCGGCAGTAATGGAACAAGTGCTCCTTCGTTCTCTGCTGATGTTGCAGTGCTACTTGAGGAGGCAGTTGTTGCCAATATAGACAATTTCAACAATCGTCTGCAGCAATATTTTGATGATTTGTTTACCAATGGTCGCGAGGTGGCTCTTGAGATTCGTGTGTTTGCCGATAATGAAGCAGGTATAGACCTTGAGAGTGAGTTCGGCGAAGACCAAACAGAACTCTCGGAGATTATTGACGATTGGATGTCGGACAACACGGTGGAGGGGCGTTTCTCCAAACTCGGCTCTTCGGAGAACTATATTGCTTATGAACAGGTGCGTATCCCACTCTATAACGCTAAGGGCAAGGCTATGGACACAGAGGCTTTTGCACGTGAACTCCGTAATTATCTGAGGAAAGCTCCTTACAACATCCCTGTCAAGGTGATGAATCGCGGTCTCGGCAAGTGCATTCTCGTACTTGGCGAGAAGTAAGATATGCTCAGTGTATAATTCACAATCAAACCATTTAACTGAAAAATTACAAGTTATGAAACGTCTATTTATATTTGCTTTGACTATAGGTATGCTGATGCCATTATTTGCTCAGCAGTCTCAACAAAAGGGTCAGAATCTGGCATTGAAGGTGTTGGTGGAAGAGATGGTAGAACCATTTCCTGCATCTGCCACTCTTCAGATGGAGAATAAACTCAACCGTCTGCTCACGCAGAATGGGATAGCCTCAATGGATTATCTCGGACAATTCTTTATTACTGTTCATGCAGCTCCTCTTACCAAAGATATTCTTCCGGGTCCTCCAACCAAGATTGCCGAGACCATGGAATTTACATTCTATATAGCTGACTACTACAATCAGATTATCTTCTCCACAGCATCTGTTAATGCCAAAGGAGTAGGTGAGACCGAAAGTAAGAGTTATATGAATGCGATAAAGAATATAAATCTGAATAGTCCTGCGCTCAAGCAGTTTGTGGAAGAAGGTCGCGCAAAGATTATTGATTATTACAATCAGCAGGCCGACAAGATGATTATGAAGGCAAAGAACCTTGCCAAGCAGAAGAAGTTTGAGGAGGCACTATGGATAGTTTCGACTATTCCCTCCGAGTGTGATAAATATGAAGTGGCTCTTGCAGCCGGTCTGGATATTTATCAGGAGTATATTGACTATACCTGCCAGGTTAATCTGGCTGCAGCGAAGACTGCTTGGATGAGTGGTCAAAACAGTCTTGCCGCAATGGACGCAGGCGAGTATCTGAGTCAGATTTATCCTGAAGCAGCCTGCTATGGTGAGGCGGAAGAACTCTACAAAGAGATAAAGGCAAAGGTGCTTGATGACTGGAAGTTTGAGATGCGCAAGTATGACGACAGTGTTGACCTTGAGTTCGCCCGTATAGGTGCGATGCGTGATGTCGGCGTAGCATACGGAACTCACCAGCAACCAACATCTACCAATATAGGTTTTCTTCGTTAATAACATAAATAATTTATGCTGAAGAAAAACCTTATAGTATTACTCCTGCTGCTTTTTGCAGTGGGAGTGTTTGCTCAAAGCAACGGTGAACTTGACAAGTATCGCCGCAATTCTTTGGGCGAAGCCATGGTATATCACTCCGAAGATACTTTCGGAATAGAGATATACGAAGCCTTCGAAGTGATACCTGTCTCCGACAAATACGATGACCACAATATCGGTCTGCGCGTGCTCGTGAACGACAGTATTCCCAATGTCAAGAAACGCTCTCACGGCTTGGTTAAGGCTAAATACGGCAAGACTCTCACTGCCGCCGAAGTAAAGATGAACGGTGCTGCAATAGAGAAAGTGCTGAATGGTGCTGAGATAGGCAAGTTTATGGTCGCCAAGTGGTTCGGCTGGAATATGGATAGTCTTGAGTATATGTCGCCGGAAACTGCCACTTTCAATATGCGACTTATTCAAGAGCGTGGACAATACAATGCTACCGATCTTGATGTTGCCCTTGCTTCGCGCACTGCACGTGGTCTGGCAACCATATCTGATGCAGGTGAGGAGTTGCTTGGCAATACGTTCTTTCTTGTCAATGATATAACGTATGTAACTGCAGAGGAACGCGCAGCTGTAGCCAAAGCTACATTGGGAGTACTCGGGGCGATAGCCGATGCTCTGCTTGGTTCCGATGTAGGCTCTTCAACTGCAAAGGCTGCAGGAGATATTGCTGATAGTTTCACGGGTTTTACTGTAAAGACTCACTCTTATCTTTACCAACTGGAGTGGAATGACTCCATCGCAGCCATCTTCTACGAGAACTATTACACCGAAACACCCGACCTTGACAAGATAATGGCATTTCTACTGGACACTACTACTTTCCGAGTGAAATATGTTGCTCACGAATATGAGTATAGCGGCAAGAGTACGCTGAAGGGAAAATACGAGCGTTCTGAACTTGTCAAGATGTCGTGCACACGTTCTATAGATAAGAATATTGCTGCATTGCAGTTGGCATACGAAGATTTCAAGGTGAAAGTGCCAGTATATCAGATTGTCTATAATGACAAGGGCAAAGTGCTGGGCTATGCTGCCAAGATAGGTATGAAAGAAGGTATCACGGAGAAATCTACATTTCAAGTGATTCAGCGTGTGGTTGACCCGCAGACCAATAAAACAAAATATCGTTATGTGGCAACTATGAAGCCCATCAAGGGAAAGATATGGGACAACAGGTATAATGCCGTTCTTGAGCAGGCAGAAGGTTCTGAACTGACATCAACAGTTTTCAAAAAGGTTAGTGGAGGGGAAATACTTCCGGGTATGCTTATTGTGGAAGGAAAGTATAAAAAAGTGAAGGATGACAACTCGGCTGACACCAATACCGCCGAAACTGATGAACCCGTAGCTGAATAATGAATTCCTAATCTGTTAAATGTATATAAGCAATGGCAGCAACGCCGGAAAACCATGGCGCACATTGACCCATGATGAGTGGTAAGACAATACATCTCTCTCCCACACACACACGTATCACTACCAATCAGAGGTTGCCACATGGCAGTCTCTGATTGTTTTTTGAAAATATGAAATTATCATTACACTCGTATTGTATAATTGAAGGGACTGATTTTCTTCTAATTTCTTCCGTTATAGAGACAAAATACCCGTTAGCGGGACGAACTGCCTGCAGAGTAATACCATTCTATTCACTCTTCACTTATTATGGCGGTATTATTAACAAGTAGATATTATTACGTTAACTGTTGCATAATTAAAACATTTGCAGTATCTTTGTCGGCGATAAAGTATTAATATAGTATATGAGTAACAACGATGTTCTATATAAGATAAGGAGTCTTGGCCGGAAAGTTATGCCCGAAGGTGCAAAGTTGTTGTTGTATGGCTCTCGTGCACGTGGCGATTACCATCCTGATTCCGATTGGGACTTGTTGCTTCTGTTGCCCAAACAACAGATTACAGCTGACGATTTTGACCAAATCTCTTATCCCTTTACAGAATTGGGCTGGCGTATAGGTCAGACTATCAATCCGGTTATCTATACTCAGCTGGAGTGGGAGAAATACAGTTTTACTCCTTTTTACCATAATGTTTTACAAGATGCTATTCTCTTGAAATGACACTCTCACCTGAAGATAGAAAACAATTGGTTCAGCATCACCTTGAGAAATCGGAACAGATGCTGTCACAAGCAGAGGAAATGTTTTTTCTCAGACACTATGATTTGGCGGTAAATCGTTATTACTATGCCTGTTTTCATGCTGTGCATGCTCTTTTGGTTGCAAACGGATTGTCAGCTAAGACACATGAAGGACTACTCGCTGTCTTTGGCAAAGAGTTTGTACTGACAGGAAAGATTGAACGGAAACATAGCAGTTTTCTTGCTCGAATGGAGCAACTGAGAAAAAAAGCTGATTATAACTGTGTCTATGATGTGTCAGCTTCGGATGTTAGTGATATGCAAACCCCTGCTCTGGAATTACTTGACGAAATAAAGAAATTGATAACTACGAATATGTAACATAATATTTAGTAACCACTTTGTGCCTATGAAATAAGTAAATATAAACATCAAGACATATAATATCATAGCGTTATAAGCATACACTTGATTCTTCAGAACTTCGACAACTCTAAGGAATTATAATTTACTCAAGCAGAAGCCTATACCGCTCACGTGACAAGCGTGGGCTTTTGTGTATAAATTTGAGTAAATTAGGTAGTCGAAGACCTTAGAAGAATCAAATGGAAATAACATAAGTTCCACGCTTTCTTTATGTCATCTAACAGATACGATTAAACCAAATATATTTTACAATCATGAAAAGAAATGTAACATTTATCTTTTTCTTATTTGCATTGTGTTGTATCAATGCAAAAGAGATTATCTTTCAGAACAAGGAGCAACAATGGGAAATAACCGATGTTCGCTCTAATGATGAATACACTGCTATTTTCTGTGATATTACTATTCTTAGTAATAGGGCAGGTTGTATGGATGCACATACTTATGACAAACGAGGCTCGTCAATTTATATATATGGTGAGTTCGGAAGGAAGAATATTGTAGCATCTAAGTTTGATGGTAACTATAAACCATGGGAAATGTATCCAGGTCATGAGGAGTGGAATTATTTTGCGAAGAGGCAGAAGGGGAAAGTCGCTCATGCCATTTTTTATTTTCCAAGAATACCAGCTGGAGTGAAAGCAATAGGTTGGCACTATGACGGAGGATGGGCAGACGAGAGTGCACCGTCTGACAAGTATCGTTGTCCTAAGTTTGAGGTTAATCCTATAGAACTCAAGCACAATACTAATCCTACCCCTCAGACAGGTTGGAGTGAGAGGAAATTAAAGGAATATTGGTCAGAACACAGACCGGCACCAATGGAAGGCATATTCAATTTTTTGAGTACATCGAACTCTACATATTGGGGTAATTCGCGTCATAGACTTGCCGTGAAGAAAGATGGAGACCAATATCAGGTTATATACTTACACGGTTCAAATGAAACGATATGGAGTGAGGGTGAACTAAAAGGCGTGTTTTCACCAACAACCTCAAAAGGTATATATAAGGTGGATAAATGGTATATAGACAACAAGATGTTGTCAACTGGTGATTTGTATGTGGAATATGATGCAAGAAAGATGACTGTTTATGACAATATAGCTTATGTCGAGACTCATTTCATGAAACTATATCCCGCATACGATGTAGATGAGTCTGACGTGTCTCCGTTATACCCGAAGAATCCTCCATCTGATTCTCAAGATACGGCAAAGGTGAAAGGGAATGGTAGCGGTTTCTTTGTAAGCAGTGATATCCTTGCAACCAATTATCATGTGGTGAATGGTGCGAGCAGAATAGATGTAGTTGTAAGCACCAGTACCAAGGTGGAATCATATCGTGCAAAAGTGCTGTGTGTTGACAAAGTCAATGACATTGCTCTTATACAAATAGATGATAAGAAGTTCTCGCCACTATTGACACTGCCTTATGATATATCAAAGACAGCGATAGATGTAGGTTCTTCAATATATACGATGGGTTACCCTATGGCAAGTGTGATGGGTCAAGAGATTAAAATAACAGACGGTATTATATCTTCAAAGACAGGCTACGATGGAGATGTAGTAACATATCAGATTTCTGCACCTATACAGCCGGGTAATAGTGGCGGACCAATGTTTAGTAAGAAAGGGGATTTGATAGGTATTACCTCAAGCGGAATTCCAGGGGCAGAAAATGTCGGTTACGCAATTAAGAGTGGTTATCTGCACAATTTGATGGATGCTGCTCCTATAGATATAAAGAATATATCTCACAGTCAGGCTGCAGGCAAAGATTTGCCCGAGCAAGTGAAATTATTTACGCCGTATGTGGCATTGATACTCATATACTAATCTATTCCATATAAAATTATTAACAACTTAAAAAAAACTACAACAATGAAAAAGACATTATTTCTTATTGCAGCAGGCATTATGATGATTGCCACTGCACATGCTCAAAACTCAGTAGTAGAAGCAGAGCAACATCAACAAGAAACAAAAGCAGAAAAGTTTCTTAAAGAATGCGATTTTTATCGTACAGACACATACGTTGAAATGGAAGAAAGTGGCATCCGCGCATGGGCAAAGGTGACTACTAATCTTGTAACCAATGAGAAAATAGGATATTGTTATTTCATGACTGAAAGTAAAGAGGCACTTGCAATGTTTACCGGTGGCGCAGCAGGTGGAAGTTCAAAACCATTAGGTTATCTGGATATGGATGAAATTGACGATATGATAAAAGCATTGAATAAGTTAGTGGAAATATCAAAACAGAAAAACCCAAACGAATATAGCGTTGATTTCATCACGAAAGCAGGAATAAATATTCACTATAATAGTGAAGATAATAAGGTCGTTTATTCAAAAAAATGGTATTATGTAAATGAATATGGCGTTAAGGGATATTATACTATTTATAGCCCAACTGCATCAATAAAGGCTGTAACAAAAACTATTACAATGCTTGAAAAAGCAAAAACAATAATAAATCAAAACCTATAATCTATAATATTATATCAAATAGTATCACAAGCTGGAATAGATAGTGGCAGAGCCTCGCATTATTTGTGTGCAGGCTCTGTTTTTGGTCATGTGTAGAGATGCCACACCGTGACGTCTCACATCCGCATCAGTATCAATCGGAGGTAGGAAAAAGGGTGGTAGTCGGTAGGCTGCCACCCTTTCTTTTTGTTCCCAAGTGAAAAATCAATATCTACTTGGCACGGATGAATATCTGTACAGGGGTGCCACAGAAGTTCCACCATGAGCGCAGTTTGTTCTCAAGAAAGCGTCTGTATGGCTCCTTTACATACTGGGGCAGGTTGGCGAAGAATACAAAGGTAGGCACCTGAGTGTTGGGTAACTGCGTACAGTATTTTATCTTTATGTATTTGCCTTTGGTTGCCGGTGGCGGATAGTTCTCTATCAGGGGCAAGAAACGTTCGTTGAGTTGTGCTGTAGGCACTTTCCGCTGCTTGTTCTCATACACTTCTATGGCTGTTTCCATTACCTTGTATATACGTTGTTTGGTAACTGCCGAAGAGAAGATGATAGGAAAGTCAGTGAAGGGCGCTATGCGTTCGCGGATAGACTGCTCGAACTGCTTGATATCCTGGTTGGTCTTGTTCTCAATCAAATCCCACTTGTTGACGACCACGACAAGTCCTTTTTTATTCTTCTGAATAAGAGAGAAGATATTCAGGTCTTGACTCTCAATTCCGCGGGTGGCGTCTATCATCAGTATGCAGACATCCGAGTTCTCTATTGCGCGAATGCTTCGTACAACAGAGTAATACTCCAAGTCTTCGTTTACTTTTGCCTTCTTTCTTATTCCGGCAGTATCAACCAGATAGAACTCTTTGCCGAACTTGTTATAGCGTGTATAGATGCTATCACGAGTAGTGCCGGCAATGTCGGTTACGATGGTGCGTTCTTCGCCGATGAGTGCATTAAGGAGGCTTGATTTGCCTGCATTGGGACGTCCGACGATAGCAAAACGGGGCAGGTCGTCAATGTCTTCGGGTGCATCATCGGGTTTGAAGCGTGAGAGTATCTCGTCAAGCAGTTCGCCTGTGCCGAGACCATTGACTGCTGAGAGAATGAAAGGTTCACCGAGTCCGAGTTTATAGAACTCGGCTGCACCGTATTGCTGTTCGAAGGTGTCAACTTTGTTTACCGCAAGCACGCATTGTTTCTTAGACTGCCTGAGCAGGTGAGCAACCTCCATATCAAACTGGGTTACACCTTGATTGACATCAACAACAAGCAGCACAACGTCAGATTCGGAGATGGCAAGGTTAACCTGACGGTTTATCTCGCCTTCGAAGATATCGTCAGAGTTAACTACCCAGCCGCCCGTGTCTATGACAGAGAATTCTCTGCCATTCCATTCCGACTTGCCATATTGTCGGTCGCGAGTTGTACCTGCCGCCTCGTTTACTATTGCCCGCCTTGTCTTGGTAAGGCGGTTGAAAAGGGTCGATTTCCCTACATTGGGACGACCCACTATTGCCAAAATATTCGCCATAGTTTTATGTTTTTATATTGTTACCAAGTGTTTATTGTCGAGATTAGTTGCAGCATTCGCCACACCCGTTTCCGCAGTCTTCTCCGCAGCCGTTTCCACATCCATTTCCACAGCCTCCGCATTTACGAGTGAGTGCGGCTATTTCTTCTTCAGTGGCATCTCTTACCTCAATAATTCTGCCCATGAAATGCAGGTTTTCTCCTGCGAGAGGGTGGTTGAGGTCGATGGTTACATTGTCATCGGTAATTTCTGCGACTTGTGCATTGACTATTTGCCCGTCTTGTGTGGTCATAGGAACAATGTTGCCAACGAACACTCTTTCCTCATCGAATTTGCCATCGATGCAGAACAATTCTTTGCTGAGTGTGAGTACAGCTTCATCGTCGTATTCTCCGTAGGCATCTTTGGCGGGGATACGGAAGTCAAACTCGTCGTCTTCTTCTTTGCCTTCGAGATTTGCCTCGAATAGCGGCAACATCATACCTCTGCCGTGGCAATACATAAGAGGGTGTTCTATTGTTGCACGCTCCATTAGTTCTTCCACACCTTCTTCGGTGCCGTCAACATAAAGCTCATAAGTGAGTCTTACAATTTTGTCAGTTGTTATCATATCATATATCAAGTTAGTTGTTTCTGTTGTCAGATTATATAGTTTCTACCACCAGTCAGTGCGCTTATTGGTTGACTCGGCACTGCTCTTGTCGTATTTAAGGTCGGAGAGCATACTTGCATTTACGCCGATATGGAAAGTATAGCTTTTGTAAGGTCCGAAGGGCACGAAGCTGGCGGACATTGACCAGCAGTGCAAGTCGCGAGTGACATTGAAGTTGGTGTAGCTGAATTTCTTTGCTTTGAAGTCAAACGATGTGGTAGCACTCACTTTCCAGCCCTTGCCGAGAGCAAGTGAACCGGAGATACTGAGATTATGTGTCCACATCATATTGTATTTCATCTTATCGTAGTTGAAGCTGCTCCGGTTTTCCTGATATCTGACAGAGTAGTTGAAACTGATACTCCAGTCTATCTGTGTCTTTTGGAATCCGTCACGTTCTTCTGTTTCGGAACCTGAACTGCGTTTAGTTGTTGTAGTCTCCGTCAAGTCGGGTGGAGCGGGCAAATCTGTGGTATTCTCCATTCCCGGGTCGCTGCCTTCACCTGCCGCCTTTTTGTTCTTGCGTTCTTCTGCTTTATTATGCAGATTCTTGAATGTCTGATTATTGAGAGTATAACTGAAAGATGTGCCCGTACCAAGGAAGTTGAGGAATTTCTTGTTGTGCCAGTATTGTTTGTTTGTGCGCACAGGGTTGCCGAATGCATTCAGTTCGTACATGTACGGGTCGAAGTTACCCGTCAGGTTGATGGTGTAGTTGAGTGGTTTGGGCAGTTTTATACGAAGACCCACCGAGAACAGACTCCAGTTCATAGAGTCAGCAAGGAAGTTGTAACCACCTGATATGCTGAAATTGTCAATGAGAGAAATGACTTTGTATGGTTGTTTGCCGGTGGTATCTTTGTCGTTGCGTACTTTCACCTCAAGGTTGTTGCCCACTGAGAAACTCAGGTTACCCGAACTGCCTTGTCCCGGCGGGGAGTAGGCACAGCCTTGGAAACGGGAGTAGTTGACTGTTTCATAGAGGGTGTCGCCTGTTGCCTTGTCAAGATACGGGCGTTCGTATGAGTCATAGTAGTGTGTACCCATTGTGCGTTTCTGAATATCCGTGAAATCGGGTCGATATGTGAAACTGATACTTGGGGTTATAACATGCCGGAAGCGATCCACTTTGTCGCCGAACAGTTTGCGTATAGGAGTGTAGAAGCCATAGATTTTGGTTGACATGCTTACACTTCCGCTAATATCCCAGAGTCTGTAGAAGCCGTTAGTTGTGTCACGGCGAACCTGGTTGAGTTCGTTATCCCAACTCTGGTCTATACGTTGGAAGACCCATTTCTCGTTATAGTTGATGCTGGGTGAAAAGGTAATATATTTGAAGAGGTTGAAGCTTGCACTGACAGGAATAGAGTGGCTGACACCATTTTTCCAGTCGCGTACGAAATTGCTGTGGAACAAGTAATCTTCTTTGCAAGTTATGCTGTTTTTTATGTTGCCCCGGTAGCTCATCTGTATTTTCTCATACCATTTCTCTTTGCCCAGTGCCTTTTTCCGTTTGAAGGGGTAAATTGTGCTCATTGATATGCTTACATCGGGCAGAGACAAGGTGAGTGTGGAGTCTTTGGTGCGCTGGTTTATAGATGCGCTTGCAGTTATTGTCACGGGAGCATTGGGGAAGCGCTGAGTGTAACTGATGGTAGAAGACTTCGTGTTTTCGGAGTTCTTCTGCACATCATAGTAACTATTGATATTGCTTCTATTATAACCTGATGTTGTGAAATTGACACTTGCAGAGAAAGTGGAGTAGGGGTTAGCTTTCGCGTCTTGTGTATGTGTCCATCGGATTGACATGTTGGGACTTTCAGTGTAGTCGGGCATACCTTTCTCGCCGGTGACATCTTTGCGATATTCGAAGCCGACGGAGCCTCTGAAGTGGTAACGCCAAACATAGTTGGACTGTGCGCTGATAGACCAGGTTCCTTTGGTGTAGATGTCTCCTTTGACTTGCAGGTCAACATAGTCGTTGATAGCGAAATAATAGCCAAGTCCGCGCAGATAGAGACCGCGTGAGTAGTCATCGCCGAAGGTAGGCATAATGAGGCCTGAGGAGTATTTGTCGTTGAAGGGGAAGAATCCGAACGGAATAGCGAGCGGGAGGGGCACATCACCCACTACAAGGTAGGCGGGTCCAGTGGCGATGTAACCTTTAGGTTTCACTTTGGCTTTGGTGAGGGCAAGATAGAAGTGCGGGTGGTCGTGGTCATCGCAAGTAGTATATTTGCCGTCAGCCATCATCATCACATCTCCTTCCATCTTCTTTGTTTTCTCAGAGATGACCCAACCTTCGCCCTGCTGGGTAACTACGTGTTTGATAAAGCCTTTTTGAGTCCTAAGGTTGTATGTCATTTCATTGGACTCGTATTTATCCTGCCCTTCTGCAAAGACAGGTTGTCCGATCCATTTGTCGTCTATAGAGTCGTACACACCGCGGGCAAAGATTGTAGAGGAGTCCATTTTGACGCGGATATACTCGCTGGTAAGATCCATTGTCTTGTATTTAATGTTGCCTTTACCATGCAGATAAGCCGTACCACTGCCTGTAAGCACAAGACTGTCAGAGGATTGATAGTTGACTACATCGTCTATCATGTTGCTTGTCTGTTGCTGTTTGGGTGGTAGTGACGACCGGAGTGAGTCAGAAGGCGGAAGGAGGGGGAGGGGGGCAATGGTGTCGGTAGGAATGGTGTCGCTGGTAAGTGGTGTAAAGAGTGAATCGGGTAAAGAAAGGGTGGTATCTACGCGTTGAGCGAGGCTATCTACGGCACTCTTTTGGGCACAGATAACGGAAACAACCAACAGAGCAAAGAACAGACAGAGTTCTCGCAGATGGTGTATTGCGCTGATATGTATGTTATTAAGTTTCGTCAGGCGTGTATTACACTCAATTTATTATTTAATCTGCAAAGATACAAATACCTTGCCAAACATGCAAGGGAAAAGTATTTTGGCTATAGAATGAGGATTGAGCGGGGATTCAGCGGGGATTCAGCGGGGAAGAGGTATATTAAAAAAGATTAAAGAAATGGCGGGAATAGGGGTAATTGTTAAAGAGGAGATGGCTTAGAGTAGGCTAACACTCGGCTTACCGCTGGCTTCATGGGCCTTTTAAGAGATGAAGGTGGGGTTTGTTAAAAGTAGTTAAGATATGAGATAAATACTTTTTTGTTTGGTAATGTTGGAAATATTAAGTAACTTTGCATGCAAATTGGAGGGGTATGTCGTAGAGGTGAGGGGTGCGGATGAGGGGTTGATTTAATTGGTGACCGATGCGGCTGAGGGGTGGATTTAGTTGATGACCTATGTGGGTGAGTGGTGGATTTAACTGATGACCGATGCGGCTGAGGGGCGGATTTAATTGATGACCGATGTGGATGAGGGGTAGATTTGATTTGGCAAGCAATTTGTACTATAGTGAGAGTACAAAACATGAATACGAATATGAAGAGAGTTAATGTGATAAGGTTATTGGTTGTTGCGCTGCTGTTCGGAGCGGTTGGGACGACTGAAGCGTTCAATGTGGTGATAGACGCAGGTCACGGAGGAAAAGACCCGGGTGCATGCGGGGCATTGACTACGGAGAAAGCGCTAAATCTGGCTGTGGCACAGAGACTTAACAAGATGATAAAGGACTCTTGCGAGGATGTGAAGGTATATATGACGCGGTCAACGGATGTGTTTCTGACATTGCAAGAGCGGGCAGATTTTGTAAACAAGCACAATGCAGACCTGTTTATCTGCATACATGCCAACTCGGCGGAGAACAAAAAGATGAACGGCGCAGAGACTTATACGTTAGGTTTGCACAAACTTGATTCTAACTTCGATGTAGCCAAGCGTGAAAACTCGGTGATAATGTTGGAGGATAACTATCAGACTAAATATCAAGGATTTGACCCAAACTCAGTGGAGTCGTATATCATGTTTGAGTTTATGCAAGACAGTTATCTTGACAAGTCGCTTCAGTTTGCTTCTTTGGTTCAAGACCAACTCTCGGGAACTTGCGCGCGTGCGGACAGGGGTGTCCGTCAGGCGGGATTCTGGGTATTGCACAAGTCGGCGTGCCCGTCGGTATTGGTAGAGATGGGTTTCGTGAGCAATGCGGAGGAGGAGAAATACTTAGTTTCGGAGAAGGGCAAGCAGGAGACGGCGACAGCGATATACAATGCTTTTGTCGCCTACAAGAACTCCCTTGACAAGAAGTCGGCAACGGTTGCGTTAGCGACAAGTGAGGAAAACAAAGAGACTGAGGAAACAAGAACCGAGGAAAAGAAGAATACGGAGACGCAGAAAGCAACTGCGCAGAAGTCTGTAGGTAAGGCTACTGAGCCGAAGAAGCAAGGGCAGAAGAAAGAGGAGGCACAACAAAAAGCAGAGCAGAAGAAAGAGGAGGTACAACAAAAAGCAGAGCAGAAGAAAGAGGATGTACAGCAAAAAGCAGAGCAGAAGAAAGAGGAGCAGACTGCCCAGACAAAGGAAGATAGTCAGAAACCAAAGCCTGTGTATCGGGTGCAGATATTCTCTGTAACGCAAGAGTTGAAGGCAAATGACGCATCATTCAAGGGTTTGAAAGGGTGCAAATATACCAAAGACGGCAAGTATCTGAAATATACATACGGAGAAGAGGAGAGTTATGAGGAGATTAAGAAGGTGAGAGACGAGCTCCAGAAGAAATTCAAGGATTGCTTTATAGTGGCATTTCTTGACGGGAAACAGATATACGTGAAAGACGCACTGAAGATGACTGAATAAATAACAAACGAAATAAAAACAAACAAATCAATATAAAGAACTATATATGAAATATTCGCGTGAATTAAGAGTCGGCATTCTTGCCGTTATTACTATCTTTCTAATCTATTTCGGATTTAACTTTCTGAAGGGAATAAACATCTTTTCGTCAACCAACACTTACTATGGCAACTACAAAGCAATCAAAGGCTTGACGGAGCAGTCGCCGGTGTATGTGAAGGGTTACAAAGTGGGTTTGGTGGATAAAATCAGATATGATTTCAGGAAAGATGAGTCGTTTGTGGTGGAGTTTTCAATCAATAAAGATATAGCGTTGCCGAAGGGTACGGAGTTGGCTCTGATACAAGACGGTTTGCTTGGCGGGGCAGCATTGCAGTTGAATATACCGGTAACAGACTCGAAGGATGTGTATGCCCGCAGGGACACACTTCCGACGGTTGTGGTGCCCGGCCTGATGGATAACCTGCAGGAGGGGCTGTTGTCGCAATTATCGACTGCCGTAGAGCGTTTGGACACTCTTATATATAATGTGAACAGTCAGTTGGAGGGTGATTACCTGAAATCGACATTGCAAAATGTGGATAGAATATCTGCCGACCTGAAGGTGGCATCTGCCGATATCAAGCGTGTGATGGAGAATGACATGCCGGGCATAGTGGAGGATGCGAAGGGCGCGATGTCGGGTATGAACAAGGTGGTAAGCAATGTGGAGGATGTGGATATAGCTGCCACGATTGACAAGGTGGACAAGGTAGTGGCAGAGTTGCAGCAATTCTCTGCTGCGCTTAACTCGAAGGACGGCACGATTGGTCTGTTGATGAATGACGACAAGTTGTATAATAATATAAATGAGACAGTTCAGTCGGTTGACAGTCTTGTTGTAGATTTGAAGGCGCATCCGAAACGGTATATCAATATATCAGTATTCGGCAACAAGAAAGACAAGTAGCGGACAGAGGTCTTAATTTAATTTTATTCAAATAACGCAGAAGTGTGAGGAATTTTGCAGAGTGTTGATAACTTCCTGACATATTAACATTATAAGTGAAGGTCTGATATTGCGTGGGCGGTATCAGACCTTTTTATATATGTCTGTTAATCAGTGAAGAATGTTGCTGAGAATATGTAAAGTGGCTGATAATGAGTATATTGTCTGTAAGATTTTGAATTTAAGTAATATAAATGATTGGTGTTTGGAGCAGGGTGTCGGGAGATTTGCCCATGTGAAAAAAAAGTACGACCTTTGCATTGTGAAATTTGATTCTCACGCTTTCAATTAACTGCTTGTATATAAGTGTGGTAGTTGAATGAAGGTACGGTGAGTTTCTTTTTTTCAGCGCTAAAGCAGGCTGTAAGTTTGTAAAAAAGGACAATGTAAGAGACATACTGAACAAGG
Source organism: Paludibacteraceae bacterium (assembly GCA_905235505.1). GTDB lineage: Bacteria > Bacteroidota > Bacteroidia > Bacteroidales > Paludibacteraceae > Colicola. The sequence goes on along the minus strand of CAJOMJ010000007.1, from coordinate 31,199 downwards.
TAGAAGTAAGGATGACGGATACATGTGTAACATATTGGTCGCAGTGCCAGCAGATACTGAAAGACAATCTTTCGGCATCGGCGTATCGCATGTGGTTTGCTCCGATAGTGCCGTTGCAGTATGAGAACAATGTGCTGGTGTTGCAGGTCAACAGTCAGTATGTGGTGGAGTATATCGAGGAGAATTTCATTGATTTGTTGCGCAAGACCTTGTTTCGTGTTTTCGGTGAGGGTATCCGTTTGGAATACAGGGTGCTGATAGACAGTACGTCGGGTGCGGGTCCGCTTATACCGAGTCAGGGTGTATCGGAGGCTCAGCCTCAGCAATACAACGGCTATATGCCTATAACTCCGACCGAACTCCGTCAGCAGTTGCCGCAACTTGACTCTCAACTGAATCCGTTGTACACGTTTACCTCGTTTGTAGAGGGAGACTGCAACCGTTTGGCCCGCACGGCGGGTGTGACGATAGCTGCAAGTCCGGGCAAGAATATTTTCAACCCGTTGTTTGTATATGGCGGAAGCGGCGTAGGCAAGACGCACCTTGTGAATGCGATAGGCAATGCGATAGCTGCCAATTTCCCTGACAAGCGCGTGTTGTATGTGTCTGCCAACACTTTTCAGGTGCAATATACAGATGCAGTGGTGTCGAACAAAGTGAATGACTTCATCAATTTCTATCAGACAATAGATGTACTGATAGTGGATGATATTCAGTATTGGGCAGACAAGAAAGGCACACAGAACACGTTTTTCTTCATCTTCAACCATCTTCATCAGACAGGCAAACAGTTGATATTGACTTCAGATTGTGCGCCTGTGGATCTGAAGGGTCTGGAAGACAGGCTTATCACACGTTTCAAGTGGGGCTTGTCGGTGGAGATTCAGCGTCCGGATTTCCAACTGAGGAAGGATATACTGAAGAACCGTATATGGCGGGACGGGTTGGAGATACCCGAGCCGGTGGTTGACTATATTGCTGACAATGTGCGTAACAACGTGCGTGATTTGGAGGGTGTATTGGCTTCGCTGCTTGCATACAGCACTCTTACCAATAATGAAATCAACATGGAGTTGGCCGAGCAGGTGGTGAGTCGTCTTGTGAAAATAAGTTCGGCAGATCTCACGATAGAGAACATAAGTCAGGAGGTATGCCGTCATTTCAATGTGCCTGAGAAACTGCTGACGAGTTCCACCCGCAAACATGAGGTGGCTCAAGCGCGTATGGTGGCGATGTATCTTGCGCGGCAGATGACTGATAAGTCGCTTGTAGAGATTGGCCGTGTACTCGGGGGCAGGAATCATGCGACAGTGCTTCATGCGGTGGACACGATATCCAACGAATTGGAGCATAACGCATTTCTCCGCAGGTCTGTCAAGCAGATAGAGAATGCTCTGAAAAGTTGAGTTGCATAGCAATACAGAAGCGGTTTACCATACGGTAAGCCGCTTTTTTTATGTATGAAAAGAAAGTTTTGTTTGCAAGTGTCAGAGAAAAAGTGTATCTTTGCGTGCAAATATAAGTAATATGGAGAATTATATTGTTTCGGCACGCAAGTACCGCCCTGTCACATTTGAGAGTGTGGTTGGTCAGGAGTCAATCACTCAGACTTTGCGTAATGCCATCCGCACCAATCATCTTGCGCAGGCATACTTGTTCTGCGGTCCGCGGGGCGTGGGCAAGACAACATGTGCCCGCATATTTGCCAAGACTATCAACTGCCTGAATCCTACGGAGGGTCATGATGCGTGCAATGAATGTGAGTCGTGTCGTGCCTTCAACGAGCAGCGCTCATTCAATATTCATGAGTTGGATGCGGCAAGCAACAACTCGGTGGAAAACATACGTACGTTGATAGACCAGGTGCGCATTCCGCCCCAGATAGGGAAATATTCGGTGTATATCATAGATGAGGTGCACATGCTCTCCAAAGATGCGTTCAACGCTCTTTTGAAGACACTTGAGGAGCCTCCGTCGTACGCTATATTTATTCTGGCAACCACAGAGAAACACAAGGTGATACCGACTATTCTCTCCCGTTGTCAGATTTACGACTTCTCGAGAATCACCATTGCCGATATGATACATCACTTGCAGTATGTAGCAAAGCAGGAGGGTATCAATGTGTCGGAGGAGGCGCTTAATGTGGTTGCCCAGAAGGCAGACGGCGGTATGCGAGACGCACTCTCCATTTTCGACCAATTAGTGTCGTTCTGCGGCAATGACATAACCTATGAGCAGGCAATAGAAGTGCTGAATGTGCTTGATAGCGAGTATTATTTCCGTACTGTAGATTGCGCATTGAGCGGTGATGTATCTCAGATGTTGCTTCTTTTCAACAATGTGCTCAGCAAGGGTTTTGACGCTCAGAATTTCATTATAGGACTCGGTTCGCACCTCCGCGACCTGTTAGTAAGCAAGGATGCGGTTACGGTGAGACTTCTTGAGACCTCGGATTCCATACGCCAGCACTATGCAGAACAGGCAAAGCAATGCAGTGCACAGTTCCTTTTTCATGCATTGAGTCTTGTTAACGAGTGTGATATACAATACAGGGTGGCAAAAAACAAACGGCTGACGGTGGAGATAATGCTTATCCGTCTGAGTCAGCTTTCGGCGTCCGATGAGACGCCGTCGGTCAGTCAGAGCCAACCATTGAAATCCATAAGCGCCCAGCCTGCAGCCCAGCCTGCTTCCCAACCGCCAACTCAGACCAATGAGCAACCCCGACCGGCAACCCCTTCTCCGGCTGCAAAACCGCAACCGACAGTTGCCCCATCGCAACCGGCAGCGGCTCCGCAGCGGGTGAATATAGCACCTCGTGCATCGCAACCGGCAGCGCAGCCTTCCGGCAGACCGGTGCGCGTGTCGATTGTCACAGATGCACCCGCTTCTACAGATTCTAATCTGTCAGGGGGTGAGTCTGTACTTTCGGACAAGCAACAATCTTTGCGCAACAACCCTTTCACAATCAATGACCTTGAGGAGGCATGGCTTTTGGTGCCGAAGTCAGTAGGGGGAGATGCAAGGCAGCATGCCACATTGCTAAACACTGCTATTCAGTGTAGTGGCAATGTAGTTACTATTTGCTACTCCAATGAGTCGCAGGAGAAAGATATGTTGGGACTCATACCCGTGATAAGGCAGGTGTTGGCGGACAAACTGCAGAACGACAATATAGTGATTGAGACCAAAGTGGTTGAGAATCTGCAGAAAGAACTCAGGTCAAATGTTGACAGATACTCCTATTTGATAACGAAAAATACTCTGTTGGGTAATCTGAGTCAGAAGCTTGACCTTTCATTGGAATGAGTATGAGAAATGTCAGATACATACTTGCAGGCATATTGCTTGGTCTTAGCATTGCCCTTCGTGCTGAGTTCAAGCCTTTCTCCTTTGTACAACTCTCTGATATACATATCTCTCCCAAGAACGATAATGCTCTGAATGACTTGCGCCGCTCTGTTGCGGAAATCAATGAGAACGACTCGGTTGCTTTCGTTATTGTGTCAGGTGACATAACCGATGCGGGAGAAATGGGTTCTATGCTTCGTTGCAAGCGTGTATTGGATTCTCTACGTGTGCCGGTATATGTTACATCGGGCAACCATGAGACCAAATGGTCGGAGTCGGGTTGTACAGATTTCGGACGGGTATTCGGTTCTGACAGATTCTGTTTCGAGTATAACGACTGCTTGTTCTTCGGTTTCAATACGGGGCCTGTCATCAAGATGGCAGATGGTCATGTGGCACCTCAGGATGTGCTGTGGATGAAGCAGTTGCTGCGTGAGAAGGCAGACGGCAAATATGTGTTTCCCGTAACGCATTATCCTCTCCAGAACGGAGATGTTGACAACTGGTACGAGGTAACGGATGTGCTTCGTCAGTATAATGTGCAGTGTGTGCTCGGAGGACACTACCATAGAAACATGCTCTTTAGTTGTGACGGTATTGCGGATGTTCTTGCGCGAAGCAATCTGCGCGGCAAAGATGCGGTTGGCGGTTACACTATCGTCAGTGTGCGCTCTGACAGTATCCGTTGGCAGGAAAAGAGGATAGGGCAGGCACCTGTATCGTGGCTTGCGCTGCCTTTCGGACAGCATGAATATGAAGCGGCGGACCCTGATATACGACCTGATTTCTCTGTGAACAAACAGTATCAGAATGTAAAAGAGAAATGGCGGATAAGTGTTGATGCTGAGATATATGCGGCACCTGTGGTGGCAGGCAAGCGCGTCTATGTAGGTGAGGATACAGGTTTGTTCTACTGCTTAAGTCTCTGCTCAGGAAAGGTTATCTGGAAATATCAGACAGGGGACAGAATTATCTCAACCGCCGCAGTGGCGGACGGCAAGGTGGTATTCGGTTCGACTGACGGAGGTATATACTGCCTTGATGCCGAGAGTGGCGAATTGATTTGGAAGGTAATGACTGAGAAAGCGGTTATGGGTTGCGCCCTTATAGAAAAAGGTATAGTATATATTGGCGGCTCCGATGGCTGCTTCCGTGCATTGAGACTTAATGACGGCTCGGAAGTATGGACTTTCAATGGTGTCAAAGGATATATTGAGACCAGACCTTGCATATACAACGGCAAAATATATTTTGGCGCATGGGATTGCTATTTCTATGCGCTCAACTTGCAAGACGGTTCTCTTGTGTGGAAATGGAGCAATGGTCATCCTTCCGACAAGTATTCACCGGCGGCATGCTGGCCTGTGGCAACTGCAGGTAAGGTGTTCTTCACTGCCCCTGACAGGGTGTTTACATGTCTTGATGCAGAAACAGGCGAAGTGATTTGGCGCACGAAAGAGCATGTGGTAAGGGAGACTGTCGGCATAAGTGAAGACAGAAAAACTATATTTTCGCGCTGTATGTGGGATTATGTGGTGGCAATGGAGGCTGAATCTGCAGAGCCTGTGACTCTATGGAATACAAATGCTCATTATGACTACGACCATAATCCTTCGATGTTGACAGAAAAGGGCGGAGTGGTTGTGTTTGGAACAAAGAACGGTCTTTTGCATGGTATAAATGCTGCTGATGGCAAGATTCTGTGGAGACACAAGTCGGGCAACTCGGTTATCAACACCGTATGCATGCTCTCCCGAAGTGATATTATTGTAACATCTGCCGATGGCACTGTGACGCGCCTTAGAATAAAATAACTAACAACAAGTTGGATGCTAACCGATTTTCTGCCTACAACAAAGAAAGAGCTCGAACTCAGAGGATGGGATTATGTGGATGTAATTCTTTTCTCAGGTGACGCTTATGTTGACCATCCTTCTTTCGGAGCGGCAGTGATAGGCCGTACTCTTGAGAGCAAGGGCTATAGGGTAGCAATAGTACCTCAGCCTGACTGGCATGGCGACCATCGCGACTTTCTCAAATTAGGCACACCGCGGCTCTTCTTTGCCATATCTGCAGGCAGTATGGATAGTATGGTTAATCACTATACCGCCAATCGCAGACGCCGCTCCGATGATGCATATACTCCTGATGGCAGAGCGGGTATGCGACCCGACTATTGTACCATCACCTATGCAAAGATTATCAAGCAGCATTTTCCAGATACTCCGCTTGTCGTAGGCGGTATAGAGGCTTCTATGCGACGCCTTGCCCACTACGACTATTGGTCTGACAGGCTTATGCCTTCTGTTCTTGTTGACTCAGGTGCAGACCTCCTGATATATGGTATGGGAGAAAAACCTATAGTGGCTGCGGCAGAGCATTATGAGAAGACAAGTGCCACTCCGACGCATATCCCGCAGACCGCTTTTCTTGCCCCACCTGCTTATGCAGACACGCTTACGGATGTTGTCAAACTACATTCCTATGAGACATGCCGCAAGAACAAGCGGAATCAGGCAGAGAACTTCAGATATATAGAAGAGCAGTCAAACTCGTTGAATGCCAAGATTCTTGTACAGCCCACTGCCGATAAGGCGGTTGTGGTTAATCCTCCGTATCCGACAATGACGACAGACGAGATAGATGCCTCTTTCGACCTTCCATATACGCGTCTGCCGCACCCCAAATACAAGGGCAAGACTATTCCGGCATACGACATGATCCGTTTCTCCGTATGTCTGCATCGCGGCTGCTTCGGTGGGTGCTCTTTCTGCACTATCTCTGCCCACCAAGGCAAGCATGTTGCCTCACGAAGCAAGCAGTCTGTCCTTAAAGAAATAGAACAGATCTCGCAACTGCCCGATTTCAAGGGTTACCTTACTGACTTGGGCGGACCGAGTGCCAATATGTATATGATGGGTGGCAAGAAGACTGAGTTGTGTCAACGCTGCAAACGACCTTCATGTATTCAGCCGGCTAAATGTCCGAATCTTAATGATGACCTAAGTCCGCTGCTTGATATCTATCGCACCGTTGACAGACTGCCTTACATCAAAAAAGCCTTCATCGGAAGCGGAATCAGGTACGATATTGTAACCGAAGAATATATGCGTGAAGTTATTCTTCGTCATGTATCAGGCAGACTTAAGGTTGCCCCCGAACATACCGAATCAGCAGTGCTCAGACTGATGCGCAAACCGGACTTTGAACTCTTTGAGCAGTTCAACGATTTCTTTGAGAAGGTTAATAAAGAGGCGGGGTTAAACCAGCAACTTATACCGTATTTCATATCGTCTCACCCGGGATGCACAATGAAAGATATGGCAAACCTTGCACTAAAAACCAAGCGTATGCAGTTTCATCTTGAACAAGTGCAAGATTTTACGCCTACACCCATGACCCTCGCCACCGAGATGTATTACACAGGTCTTGACCCTTACACTATGAAACCAGTGTATGTGGCTCGTACCAAAGATGATAAACTGAAGCAGCGACAGTTTTTCTTCTGGTATAAGAAAGAATACTCTGCTGATATTAAAAGAACACTTCATAATATACACTGCGATGATTTGGCACAAAAATTGTTGTCAAAAACGTAGAGAAGCGACATTGTCACTTCTCAGGGAGGAAAATTAACAAACAATATTATATACTTAATTTGGCGTCAAACAAGAAATATCATTTTAATCCGGAGACACTCTCCATGGAGCAGGAAGAACGGGGTTTCAAGTACTGGCTTAAACGCACAGGAACCTCTTTCTTGGCATCTATTGCAGTGGGTGTGCTGTTTTTCTTCCTGTTCTTCTCATTCTTCCCGTCTCCTCGCGAGAGGCAGGTTGCACAAGAGCGCGATGCTTTGCGCTCTCAATACGAGATGCTTGAGCGTCAGATTGACCAGATGCAACTTGTGCTCTTGGATATGCAGCAGCGTGATGACAATCTATATCGTGCTCTCTTTCAGGCTGATCCGATACCACTCTCTGTAAGACTCGGAGCAGCCCGCCCCGTGACATACTACGATTCTATTGCTGCCCTCACAAACATGCAACTTGCGGCTGACATCACCATGCATGCCGACAAAATAGAAAAAGCTCTTTATGTGCAGGCTAAATCCTATGATGAAATCTTCGAACTTGCCAAACAGCAAGAGGTGAGAATGGAGAACTTGCCCGCAATACAGCCGGTGTTAAACAAAGACTTGACGCGGGTTGCTTCGGGATATGGTTGGCGTATTGACCCTGTCTATCATACGCGTAAATTCCATGCGGGTATGGATTTCACCGCCCATATTGGTACAGATGTCTATGCCACAGGTAATGCTACTGTGGAGTTCGTGGGATGGCGGCAGGGCTATGGCAATTGTGTTATTCTCAATCATGGCTACAACTATGAGACTCTCTATGCCCACCTCTCTACTCCATTGGTTTATGTCGGGCAAAAAGTACATAGAGGCGAAGTCATTGCTCTCTCAGGAAATACCGGCAAGTCCACAGGGCCGCACGTGCACTATGAAGTAAGATACAAAGGTCAGCCGCTTGACCCGCGTAACTTCTATTTCCAGGACCTATCGCCCGAAGAATATGATAAGATGGTGCAGATGTCTAACAATTTCGGGCATATGCTCGACTGACCTTCTGAATAATTTTCCCTTGTAGAGACGTAATACAATCATTGAAAATATGCAAAATAAATAATTTGTAGATATGAAAAGACTTTATTTTATAGCAGCAACGCTGCTATGCTCCCTTGCTATCATTGCACAAGAGTACAAAGTAGAAGGTAATGAGGTAGTATTTACCAAAGTTATCGAGAATACTGGCAAAAGTGTATCGGAAACTCACGATGCACTTGAGGCGTTCTTTGCTCTCCGCTATAATGACGTCAACTCAACGCAAAGACTGAATCAGCCCGACCACCTTATTTATAAGGGTATTTTTAGTGAGCTTTATACCTATACAATGGGGATGTGGGTTAACGATGTACCTCATACCGTAGATGTCGCTATTAAGAACAATCGTATACGAATAAAAATCTCGGTAGTAGAATGTGTTTGCCATAGCACGCAAAACCTTAATAAATACACTTACCCGATTGCCGAATGTTCACCGATTGGCAATAACAATAATAATAGGAATGTACTGAAAAGTACTGCTGTAAAAACGTTCGAGGCTCTTTGCCAACGAATAGATGCACTATTTGCTGATATAGAGAATTCTCTTGATAAATCAGAAACAGAGGAGGACTGGTAATGGAAACTAAAAGCGAAAACTACGGGCTTATTTATGGTCTTACAAACCCTTATTTTAAGGGCATGGTTAAGATAGGTGCTACGCGCAGTTTGGATATCAGCAAAAGAATGCGCGTTCTTGGCATTGCCGTTCCTAAGCCGTTTGAATGTGCTTTTGCCTACAAAGTACCAATAAAAGACCTATTTGCTATAGAGAACAGGCTACACAAGACCTTTGCTCACTGCCGTATTGCTGGTAGCGAGTTCTTTGAGATTGACTATCACGAGGTTGATGAACTACTCCGAATGATAGGTAAGTTTGAACCGATGAAAACCACCGTACAAGAGGTAATAAACACCGAGGAAGAGAAACGTAAAAAACCCAACATGGACTTTTTCGAGATGGGGCTTTCGGTTGGGGCTGTCCTTATATATAATAACGACGAGACAATATGTTGCAAGGTTATCGCTGCAAAAAAGGTCGAGTACGATAGCAAGCCTTATTCACTTTCCAACCTCACCCACCAACTGCTTGGAACTAAGCACGCTGTCCGACCTGCCCCGCTTTGGCATACCGAAGACGGCATGTCGCTTCTGCAACTTTATAACGAAGCCCTCCAAAAGCAACTCTCTCGCAATGATGCCGCCATTGCTGCTGCCAATGCCGAATAAGACCAATTCAAAAAAGAATGCCAATAAAATCTCATCAACTATTAGAAATAGACAAACGCTTTTAGATAGCGTACAACATTTTGTATGCAGACGAGAAGGTTCAGATGAAAAAATACTTCTGCGCTGCAACAGGCTTATTACCGCAGAATTTCTCAATGCTTGAGCTTGTTGATTTGTCTTGTATCGTGAAGAATATCTACAACCTTTGCACCAAGTTCAGCGTGTCCATCGAATGGGTGTACTTTGACAAAATAGGGCTTCTTTACAGCCTTCAAACGAAAGCCCATCAAAAGTTGCTATCATTTGAACCAGTTATTTTATGAACGAGTCACAGATACAATAAAGATATACTTCTGTTTAGGATTTGATAATTATTACATCTATAATTCCCAAGAGCATGAATGGAACTACTTTCCTGCTCCAAAGGGAATTCAGAAATGGATGGTAAAGATAAACTTTATGAGGTAAATATATATAATCATTAGTAGTAATTTGAATATATTTTCGTTTTTAACCTGTGTGTTTGTTTCAGGGTGGCGATTACCTAATAATAAGAAGAGCAACCAGTGTGGTTGCTCTTCCTGATTGTGTGTGGAGACGTGACGGTGTCGCGTCTATACAAGTTTTTCATTGTGCCGTGACAATGTTGTGTCTCTACAGATTTTATATAATTGCTTTATGTGATATTAAACATTGCTGTAGATAGTCGAACTGTCTGAGGCAATGGTGGGGTTGGAGACTTATTTGTACAGGAACCTTCTGATACTACGCTTCGGAGTCTTTTCAAACTCTTTGTCAACAAGCTCTATCTCTGCTATCTGTGAGTAAGCGGGAAGCAGCTTATTCACCTTCTTAAGGTTCTCGTTCATGAGTTGCTCCATTGTCCGACCCTGAAGATCGTATTTCTTGTCAGGGAATATCAAGGCTACAATTTTGCCCTTGCGACCAACGACTACCGACTCTACAACTCCCGGCAAGTTGTTAATCTTATCCTCCAGTTCTTCCGGATAGATATTCTGCCCGTTGCTTGAGAGTATCATTGCTTTTGAACGACCGCGGATAAACAGATGCCCGTTCTTATCCATTGTACCGAGGTCACCGGTATGCAACCATCCGTCTTTGTCTATGGTTTGTGCAGTTGCTTCCTCATTCTTGTAGTAGCCCATCATCACATGCTCTCCGCGGAACAGTATCTCACCCACAATCTTCTCAGGATCAGGTGAGTCTATCTTCAGCTCGTTTCTTGTTACGCACTTTCCGCAGCATCCCAACACCTCGTCATACCAGTTGTCATAGCAAATCAGAGGGCCGGCTTCTGTCATGCCGTAACCTACTACGAACGGGAACTTTATTCTGCGGAGCACTTTCTCTACTTCAGCATTAACTGCTGCACCACCGGCAATCAACCATATCAAGTTGCCACCAAACGCCTGCATCAGTTGCTTGTAGAGTTTCTTCTCCACAATCTTGCAAAGTAGCGGTGTGTTCCAAAGGAATTTCACTACCGGTTTCTCAAGTGCGGGGAATATCTTGGCCTTGAATATTTTCTCAAGAACCAAAGGCACGGTGAGTATCATGTAGGGTTTTGTGTCCGCAAACGCTTTCATCAGTATGCTTGGAGAAGGTGTCTTGCTGAGGAAATATACATGGCAACCGCCAGCCACTTGATACAAGAACTCAATTGTCATACCGAACATGTGGGCAAGGGGCAGCATGCAGACCTCGCTCCAACCTGCATGGTTAGGAATCGCTTCTTGCGAGAATTGAACGTTTGCCGAGATGTTTCTGTAGCTGAGCATGGCTCCTTTAGGTGCGCTTGTAGTACCTGAAGTATAGTTGATTATCATCAACTCATCAAGGTTATCTGTCGGGAAGCATACATCAGTCTCTTTGTAGCCGTTTGGATATTTCTTTACGAATAGTTCTTCGCTTTCCTTGTATGCTTTTTCTTGTTGCTCAGTTCTTGCGTAGAGAAGTTCAAAGTCAGTTGTGCAGATAACGAGATTGAGTTGGGGCATATTCTCTATTGAGATTTTCTTCCACACATTCTCACCTACGAACATTGCTTTTGCGTCAGAGTGATTGACCAATCCTTCGATGTCCGACCCTACGAATGCGTCCATGATAGATACAATGACCCCCTTGTTCGCAGCGATACTAAGCAGAGATACTGCCCAATTAGCGCAGTTCTTGGAGCAGATAACCACCTTGTCGCCTTGCTTTACTCCGGCGGCATCAAGCAGTAGCTGCAAGTGTGCCATCTGTGCTGCCATTTCACCAAAGGTGTAGTTGTTGTCTCCGTCATAGTCGGTTAGGGCAGGCTCATTCCAATTCTGCGGAATGCGTTCATTGAAATACTCGAAAAAGTGTTTTGTCGGTGCTGTCATAGCTTTTAACGTTTAATTTAATATGATTATTATTTGTCGGGAATCATAGTTCCCATGTTTTATATAATAAGGTGTAATTTTTGTGTCCTTAGTTCTTTGTTATTTCCGTTGCAAAAGTAATACTTTCTATATTTACATGCCGTTGTTAAGGTATATACTACCTCTATGTTGATGCTTAATCCTGCTCTTTTGGGGTGAACTGCGATATTTAGGGGTGAAATGATTTGAAACATTATAGCCATATATGCTTGAAAGGGCATCTCTTTTCTGTAATTGCCAAAATGCTACTGGCAGATTTGGGGTATAGCGATACAAAGGTAAATATGGAGGAGAGAGTATGCAGATGGAGGAGAGAGTATGCAGACAAAAAAAGAGTGCCTATGTAGCACTCTTTGCATTTTGTCATATTGTTGGTGTCCTCCGAGGGGCTCGAACCCTCGACCCACTGATTAAGAGTCAGTTGCTCTACCAACTGAGCTAGGAAGACATTTTGCCTCTGAGGAAGACTCCACCTCTGTGCTTTCAATTGAAAGACACTCTCCCTCAAAAGCGGCTGCAAAGGTACTGCAACTTTTTGAATTGTGCAAGTATGAAATGAAAAAAGTGGATATTTTTTTTGTTATTTCACGGAAAAGCAGTATCTTTGCATGGTGGTAGAGAGTTATATGATTGTAAAGTTACTATACTAAATTGGGGAATAACTTCTTTGGGGAATAACATCTTGGGGGAATAACTTTATGATTTAACTTCTATTTGAGACGTGACAGTGTCGCGGATCTACGGAAGACCTTCGGGGGAATGAGAGATATTTCGTCAAATGTCTCTACAAGTGGGATAGTGATTGTGTGGGAGGGGGGACATGACAGTGTCGCGGATCTACTGAAGACTTTCGGGGGAATGAGAGACATTTAGTCAAATGTCTCTACAAGTGGGATAGTGATTGTGTGAGGTAGGGGAGGCGTGACGGTGTTGTGGATTTACGGAAGATGAATTGGAGATTTTAGGGAATCGTTGAAGGTAATTAAATGTACGGAATAGTAGGAAGTAGCAAAACGTAAGCAAAACGGCAGAAAATGTGACAAAGTGTCAAATGAGGGAGTAGGCTAACACTCGGCTTAGAGTAGGCTTAAAGTGGGCTACCCGTGAACTTACACTTTGTAAGGTAAAACAGGGGAAAAGGTGACAAAATGTCAAAATGGGATTTGGCACAGACAATTTAATTCAGCTATCAAGTTTAATATCCGCCAATTGGTTTAATATTCGCCAACAAGTTTAATATACGTCAATAGGTTTAATATCTGCCAACAGGTTTACTATGTTTTTTCTGCAACCACGAAAAGGATAAACTAATTACATTATATATATGGAATTCAAATATGCACCTATGTTTCAGCTCGGTGAGGATACTACCGAGTATTATCTGCTGACGAAAGACTACGTGTCTGTTAGCGAGTTTGAAGGTCATCCTATCCTGAAAATCGAGAAGGAAGGACTTACCGCGATGGCAAATGCTGCTTTCCGTGATGTCAGTTTCATGCTTCGTCGTTCTCACAACGAGCAGGTGGCAAAGATATTGCGCGACCCTGAGGCAAGTGACAACGACAAATATGTGGCTCTGACATTCCTTCGTAACGCAGAAGTGGCAGCCAAGGGCAAACTACCATTGTGCCAAGATACCGGAACTGCCATCATTCATGGCGAGAAAGGTCAACAAGTGTGGACAGGGTCGGGTGCCCCCGAAGGAGCAGAAGGCCATGTGATTACCGATGAAGAGGCTCTTTCAAAGGGTGTTTTCAAGACCTATACTGAGGAGAACCTGCGCTACTCGCAGAATGCACCTCTCACGATGTACGATGAGGTGAACACCAAATGCAATCTCCCTGCACAGATTGATATAGAGGCAACCGAGGGCATGGAATACCGTTTTCTCTGTGTAACCAAAGGTGGCGGTTCTGCCAACAAGACCTACCTTTATCAAGAAACGAAAGCGCGCATACAGAATCCGGGCACTCTCGTACCTTTCCTTGTGGAGAAAATGAAGACTCTCGGTACTGCTGCCTGCCCGCCGTATCATATCGCTTTTGTGATTGGTGGTACATCTGCCGAGAAGAATTTGCTTACAGTGAAACTCGCTTCCACTCATTATTATGACACACTGCCTACCACGGGCGACGAGACAGGGCGCGCTTTCCGTGATGTAGAGCTTGAGCAACAACTGCTCAAGGAAGCATATAAGATAGGTCTGGGTGCTCAGTTCGGCGGTAAGTATATGGCTCACGACATCCGTGTCGTACGTCTTCCCCGCCATGGAGCAAGTTGCCCGATTGGTCTCGGCGTAAGTTGTAGTGCCGATAGAAATATAAAGTGCAAAATCAACAAAGACGGTATTTGGATAGAGAAGATGGATGACAAGCCATACGAACTTATTCCGGAAGAACTGCGCTCTGCAGGCGAGGGTGATGCAGTCAGGATTGATCTTAACCAACCTATGGCCGATGTCTGCAAGATACTTACGAACTATCCGATTGGTACGCGTCTCAGTCTGAACGGCACTATCATTGTTGGTCGCGATATAGCTCATGCCAAGATAAAAGCCCGTCTTGATGCGGGAGAGCCAATGCCTGAATATCTGAAGAACCATCCGATCTACTATGCAGGTCCTGCCAAGACCCCGGCAGGTATGGCATGCGGTTCGATGGGTCCCACAACTGCAGGTCGTATGGACCCGTATGTAGATGAGTTCCAAGACAATGGCGGTTCACTTATTATGCTTGCCAAGGGAAACAGGTCGATAGATGTAACCAATGCCTGCAAGAAGCACGGAGGTTTCTACCTTGGTTCGATAGGTGGCCCTGCGGCTATTCTTGCGCAGAACAATATCAAGTCGATAGAGTGCGTTGAGTATCCTGAACTTGGGATGGAAGCGATATGGAAGATTGAGGTGGAAGATTTCCCCGCATTCATTCTCGTGGACGACAAAGGTAACGATTTTTTCAAGCAACTGAAGCCCTGTGCAGGCTGCACAATACTTTGATGCAATCGCCTCAATAAGAAAAGAAGTCAACTGCCCGCGGGCTGTTGACTTCTTTCTTTATATCTCAGACTTGTTGTGAACTTATTTGGGTAGTTCACTATTGTACTTCGTTACAATACTGTCGAACTCTTGTTTAAGACTTGCCGGCACAGGGTCAACTGACGGACTCTCAAGAGTAAGGGGGTTGACCGGTGTTCCGTTCTTCCACACCCGGAAATCAAGGTGAGGACCAGTGCTTGCACCTGTACTGCCTACATAGCCGATTACCTGACCTTGCTCCACATGCTTGCCTACTTCCACGCCCTTGCCATATTTGCTCAGATGCAGGTATGCTGTAGTGTATGTGGAATTATGTCTGATTTTGACAGTGTTGCCTCCTCCGCCTTTGTAGCCTTTCTCAATCACAGTGCCGTCACCTAAAGCGACCACAGGTGTACCCATCGGAGCCGCATAGTCCACACCGGTATGTGGCCTGACAGTCTTATAAATAGGGTGCTTACGTGCGTATGTGAAAGTAGAGGATATGCGTTTGTAGTTGAGCGGTGCCTTCAGAAATGCCTTTCGCAGCGACTTTCCGTTCTCGTCGAAATAGCCGTGGCAATCGTCATTGTGGTCAAAACGGTAGGCATACAATGTAGCTCCTGCGTGCTGACAGCGTGCTGCGTATATGGTGCCTATGCCGATACTCTCATCGTCAACATACTGCTCGTCATATATAACATCGAACTTGTCACCCTTCTGGAGTCCGAAGAAGTCAACCGTCCACTGATAAACCTCAGAGAGTTCAAGAGCAAGTTGCGGATTGACACCTTGTGAAGAGAATGCAACCCAGAGCGAAGATTCTATTGTGGCAGAGGCAGTCTTTCGTTGTGTCTCTATCTGCTTGAGTTGTTTCTCCACATGAAGTGAGTCCCGCATGTGGAATACTACCGATTGTATGCGGCTCTGCTCATATACAAAATACTCGAGCAGTGTGTCGGCTTGGTAGAATGCAAGATATTTCTTCCCTTGTCTTATCTGACGAACATCAAACACTTCCTTGTCAACACTGCCAAGTTGGTTGACCACGCTACGTGGGGCACCGAGCCGATTCAGTATGCCGCCAAGAGTCTCGCCTGACTGAACTACACCTGTAACAACCTTGAACGAGTCAACGGGAATACCGTATTCATAGCGTATCTCGCGAATCTCCTGTTCGTTGTCGCCCTCTTGCTTTTGGGCAGTATTGTTACAAGCAATAAGCAGTAGCGGAAGAAATATGTATATCCATTTAAGTTTCATTGTGGTAGTGTCAGCTTATTTGTACTTCCTCTTTCTTCTGCGGGTACTTGCGGAACCATGAGCTTATCTTAAGGCGTATCACGCCGAGCAGTGCTTCAGAGAAGATGCCGCCTGACATCTTGCTTGTGCCGAGTACGCGGTTGATAAATATGATAGGTACTTCTGTCACCTTGAACCCGCATTTGATAGAGGTGAACTTCATCTCTATCTGGAAGGCATAACCTTTGAAGTGTATCTTGTCGAGTTCGATTGTCTCAAGAACCTGACGGCGATAGCATACGAAGCCTGCTGTTGTGTCGCGCACTTTTATTCCAAGCACCAACCTTACGTACATGCTTGCGTAATATGACATCATCACTCTTCCCATAGGCCAGTTCACTACGTTCACCCCCGTGATATACCTGCTGCCGATAGACACGTCCGCACCCTCGTTGGCGCAGGCATCGTAGAGTTTCAGCAGGTCTTGAGGATTATGAGAGAAGTCGGCATCCATCTCGAAGATATATTCATATTGGTGCTCAATAGCCCACTTGAATCCTGTGATGTACGCAGTACCGAGCCCTTGCTTGCCTTCACGTTCAATGATGAAAAGGCGGTCGGAGTGTTGGTTCATCATTCGTTTCACGATGTCTGCAGTTCCGTCAGGAGAACCATCGTCAATAACAAGTACATGAAACTCAATGGGAAGGTCAAACACTACATTGATAATATTCTCAATGTTTTCTTTCTCGTTGTAGGTAGGTATGATTACAAGTCTTTCCATAAGGTATGTTGTTTATAGGTTTGTATAGCACATAATTACACAAGTTTCAGAGAGATGGTAGTGTTGTTTGTCAGGTCATACAGAGGCGAAGGATTAAGTCTCTCAAGCACATTCAGATTGACATCTTTGCCTGCCTCAATACCTGCTTCTCTCAGATAATCGCTTATTGTAGTATAGGCTACCTCGGGGTCGTTGTTCTCTTTGCTAAGATGACAGAGCCATATATTCTTCAGCCCTTGCCCTGCATGCTCTGCAAGCAACTGCCCGCATGTACGGTTGCTCATGTGCCCGATGTCGGACAGAATCCGCGACTTCAGATAGCTCGGGTAGGGACCATTAAGCAGCAAGTCCTCGTCGTGATTGGCTTCTATGACAAGATGTTCCGCCTTGCTCACTGCCTCTTCCATTGCCTCGTCCACACAACCGACATCGGTGGCTATCATGAAATGTACTCCATGTGCTTCGATCTGATAACTTACGCACTGGGTTGAGTCGTGGGATACGGGTATGGTATTCACTTTCATACCGCATATTTCAAACTCCTCGCCTAAGTTGTAGAAAGCCCTGCTTGTACGCAACTTTTCAAACAACCCGTAGTTCTTGTCAATGCCAGTATGTATCAGTTTTGTTCCGTAGATGGGGATATGAAACTTCTCACCTATCACACCCACAGCACGTATATGGTCGGCATGGTCGTGTGTTACAAGCACTCCTTTGATGTTGCCGAAGTCAAGCCCCATCTCCACAAGATAACTCCTGATGCATCTATCAAGATACCCTCTTGACGCGACCCCAGATAGTAGCAGTTGCCGCTACTGCCCGAAGCAAAACATCTGAATAGTAACTCTGCCATAGAATTGTCATTGTTCAACCTGCAAAGTTACTACAAAAATCCAATATATCCAAACATATAAGGGATATTTCTTTCTTGCCGTCATTGTCAATATGAATGTCGGAGCGGCGTATTCTTTCTGTTTCAGACATTTGACTCTCCATACGTGCCACTACCTGTTCTCTTGTAGCATGGTCGCGCACCATGGTTCTCGCAATACGAATATCTTCATCTGCTGTTATGCATACCACGGCTTTGCACAATGTGTCCAACCCGCTCTCGAATAGTATAGCGGACTCCACGAAACCAATACCGCTTCCATGCTCCCGCCACTTCTCTATGTCCAGCCTTACTGCAGGGTGTACTATCACGTTCACCTGCTTTCTCAGTGCCGGATTGGCGAATATCTGTCGTGCCACCTCTTTCCTGTCCAGCACATCAGATACATATATGTCATTACCGAACAGCAGTTCAATCCGTTTTCTTACCTCCATATCTTCCTGCATGATACGCCGTGCCTCTTTGTCGGTGTCGTACACGACATACCCCATTCTCTGCAATTCCCGGGTTATGGTTGACTTGCCGCTACCTATACCTCCTGTTATGCCTATCAATGTCATCATAGTGTTAGAACTGGAAATATATGAATGCCTGTAAATCGGCGGTTATGAACTGATATACAATGAATACCACTGCCACCGTGACCAACCCGATAAGCCATATCGGCATCATGGCGAAATTGAGTCTGTACCAACGCTTGAAGTTAGTAGGCAGCCAATGAATAATCATTCCCAAGAAGAATAATATAAACACTTTGTCGTACTCTATGAGCACTTGCGGAATGATGTTAATATTCCACGCGCTGCCTATCTGAGTGACCATCTGCTGCGCTGTCTCCCAGGCCTCCTGGTTGGCAGTGGCAGGGTCAAGATTGCTGCCCGAGCGGAAGAACAGTCGGGTGAAAGTGATAAAGGTGAAAGTCTGAAGCACAGCCCATGCCGTAGCTATGTAGCTATTAGTATTTGATACCACTTTTCTGCCTGCAAAGACGGCTATTCTTTTTATCTTGCGCAGCAGGAACCACAGGTATCTTATTGTACTTACGCACCATACAATGCCTGCCCACACAGCAAACAGGTTCCATACAGGCAGAGGGTAGTAGTGACGTATAGCAGCGAGAGAGACGGTAACAACAGTAAGCAGCAGCATACGCACGTGCCAGTTCATGTCTTTCCAAAACTTATACACTATCATTCCTATGCCGTTCAGTCCGCCCCATATCATGAAGTTCCAACTTGCTCCGTGCCATAGTCCGCCGAGCAGCATGGTGATAAACGAGTTGAGGTTGGCATATATCTTCTTCCGTCTTTCGGGCACGAACACTCCTACCAATGCCACAGATATGCCTATGCCTGCTATCACTGCCGTCACTACCCACGAACCTGTGAGAATGAGCGCTATGGCTGCTATGGTTATTATCCAAAAGTATGTGCCGAAGGTGGCATTACGATTTCCTCCGAGCGGTATATAGAGATAGGTCTTCAGCCAACGCGAGAGCGACATGTGCCATCTGCGCCAGAACTCCTGCGGGTTGCGCGATTTATATGGCGAGTCGAAGTTCTTGGGAAGATAGAAACCCATCAGCATTGCCACGCCTATCGCTATGTCAGTATAGCCAGAGAAGTCGGCATACACCTGCAGCGAGTACAGAAACAAGGCTGCAAGGTTCTCGAACCCCGAGAAGAGCAGGGGATTGTCGAACACGCGGTCTATGAAGTTTACCGCAAGATAGTCGGATAGTACTATCTTCTTTATCAGACCGTTAAGTATCCAAAATGCTGCTATTCCGAACTGCTTGCGACTCAGGTGAAAGGGTTTGTACAACTGAGGTATGAACTCCGATGCCCTGACTATCGGGCCTGCCACCAATTGCGGAAAGAAACTGACATAGAACCCGAAGTCAAGTATGTTGCTCACAGGCTTCACTCTGCCCTCATATACATCTGCCGTGTAACTTATCACTTGGAAGATGTAGAACGAGATGCCTACCGGAAGCACTATCTTGTCCACATTGAATATGCCGTCTCTCGAGAACCCGTTGCCAATAAACGAGAAGATGTCAAACACCTGAAAGCCTGTGCCAAACAGGTCGTTTATCATGTTGGTGAAGAAGTAGGCATACTTGAAATATGCCAACAAACCCAAGTCTATAACAACGCTCAGGCACAGCCAAAACTTGGCTGCACTGTTTCTGTCCTGTTGCCGTGCACTGTATATCCTCTTGGCTATCAGCCAATCGTCGAGAGTGACGAACATCAGTATCAGTATTGCAAGTCCGCTTGTCTTGTAGTAGAAGAACAGGCTGACAAATAATAGAAACGAGTTGCGCAGGAGCCGTTTGGACTGAAACAGTGAGAAGAAGGCATATACTACCGCAAAGAACGCCCAGAAATAGAACTGTGTGAACAGCAGCGGGCTGTTGGGGTCGAAAGAGAAAATATGTCGGAAGAACTCTGTCACTTCTGCGCCTTTATCGAATCAACTGTTAGTGCCATCACTTCGGGATATGCCTCATTCATGGGCGCATACTCCCGCTCACGCCATTTATAGTAGTCGTAGTATGTCATTAGTGCGTTGTTGAGCATTTCCCCCACTTCATTTGCTCCTTTTCTCGTAAAGTGTATGTAGTCGCTGCCTGCAAGTCCGCTTCTCACCCACTGACCCATGGCTCCTCTGCCGCCCATCGCCTTGAATAGCGACCAATATGCACCACCTGCTTCCGTCACGGCCTCCATAAGTGCATTATCAACATCCTCAAGCCATGTGTATGTCTGCATCTTTCCTTGTATGCGGGTTGTCATGTCGCTCGGACCGATAAAGAGTATCTGCGCCTCAGGTGCCTGCCGCTGCATGTAACGCACCTGCTCGCCTATTGTGGCAGCATAGTTGTCTATTGCCTTCTGTGTCTTCAAGTAAGGCATGCTGTTGCCGCCGAACTGCATGATGACAAGCCTTGTGTTGGTATATTGAAAATAGGCTTTCAGCTGCTGCGGGTCTATGCCCGAGAATATAGTACCGGAGCATCCTCGCATAGGCATGTTGTCCACGTTCACGCCCGTCTTGCCCGTCATCATAATGCCGTATATATCCCCGTTGCCGCTCAGACTCACGTTCAGCGTGGTGCTGCTGTCGGGCATGTTGAACTCCGTGAACTGCAGGTTGCTGCCATCGGAGACTATGGTGCGCTTCTCACTTTTCACATTGGCTGCTATCTGACTGTTAGGTGCCGTAAGCAGTGTCACGGTGTTGAAGTAGTGGGCTGAATAGTAGCCTGTAACCTTTGTTCTTGGGAGTATGTTCACGCTTATAGGTGCGCTGATAACTGACAGCTGACCCATCGGACCATACCTGCGGCTGCCTGTGCGGCGGAACGAACTCAGCCAATATACACTGTATCTCGTGGGCTCGTATGAACAACTCTGACCAAAGGTCTGACTCTGAACACTTTGATAGAGAGGCACTATACCTACGCCCTGTCCGCCGAAATGCTCTTGCAGTCTGCGGCGCAGGATGTTGCTTATGCGGTCTTCTTCTATCTGCGAATCGCCATAGTGTACGATGCGCACTAAAGTCGTGTCTGCCCCGTCAAGAGCAGCAAACAGAGGGTCTAAATATTTATAATTTGAGTCCGATTGCGGGAAATGTATAGCTGCCTCGTTCTCACGAAAGAAAGTAAGGAACCCGTCCTCTTGTTGTTGTCGCATCTCCTGTGCCCGTAGGGCAAGCAGTTGCTCGGGTGTCAGTTCCGGCTCGACTGCCTCTTGCTCTTGCTGACTCATGTCATGCAAGGTGGGGAAAGTCAGGGTTACCTCGCCTGCCGTTATACCTTCCTCGGGAAACACTGCAGCGATTGCAATAAGGCATAACATCACTGCAAAAATGAATATCGTTATCTTATATGCTTTCATAAAAGCAATCTGAATTTAGTTGATATAGTTGAAGGTTTAGAAAGGTTGATAGGTTCAGAGTAGAGAGTTTGAACTTCTCCCCCTATTTCTTCCACAATGCAGGGCTGAACAGCAGTAGCACTGTGAATATCTCCAAACGCCCTATCAGCATCACGCCCGCCATAATCCACTTGCCCGCAATCGGGAAAGTAGCGTAGTTTCCCGCAGGACCATATTGCCCAATTCCCGGACCTACATTGCCTATTGCTCCCACCGTAGCACCTATACTCTCGTCGAAATCTACACCCAAGGCACAGAACGCAAGTATTGAAATGATAATCACAAAGATATAGAACGTAAGAAAAGCCATCACGTTGTTGATTGTCTGTGTTGTCACAGGTTTGCCGTTCATCTTCACAGGGATAATGGCATTAGGGTGTATCCTGCGCTTGAACTCACCGACACCGTTCTTTATGAATATGGCAAGCCTTACCCATTTTATACCGCCTGAGGTACTGCCTGCGCACGCTCCCGTGAACATCAGGAAGAACACTATCACCCATAACAGCGGATACCACTGCGTGTAGTCGGTTACGATATATGCCGTGGACGTTATTGTTGCAACTGTAGTGAACAAACTTGTTCTAAACGACTTCTCGCCACCCGACCATGTCCAATCTGCCGACTGAATGAGCAGACCGAAGGTAAGTATCACCGTAGCCAGCAGTACTGCCACCACATACCAATGCGTTTCCTCATCATGAAGCAGTTTCTCCGGTTTTCGAAGAATGATATAGTAGAGTAGTGCAAAGTTGATACCCGACACAAACATGAAGAAAATTATAGTATATTGAATAGCAGGGCTCGCATAGTAGGCAATCGACTGATTCTTTGTTGAGAATCCTCCTGTGGAGATAGTTGATAGCGAATGGCATACGGAGTCGAAGAAATCCATGCCGAAGCCCCAAAGCATCAGTGCTTCTATCAGGGTCAGAAAGATATAGAGTCCCCACATACGCTTGGCAGTGTCGGCTATACGTGGCGACAACTTCTCGTAACTCAACCCCGTGACCTCCGCTGCATAGAGCTGCATGCCGCCCAAACCGAACATAGGCAGAATAGCAAGACTGAGTACAATGATTCCCATGCCACCCAACCATTGTGTCATGGCTCTCCACAGAAGGCAACCGTGGGTCAGACTCTCTATGTCAGTCAGTATGGTGGCACCCGTGGTGGTAAAACCCGATATGGTCTCGAAGTATGCGTTAGTGAAATCAGGTATCGCTCCCGAGAAGTAATAAGGCATCATCCCGAAGAAAGAAAACATCAGCCACACCACTGCCACTATCAGATACCCTTCACGTTCGCCCACATGTCTCTCAGCCTTTCTGCCGATAATCATTCCTATCAACCCCGAAACCAATGTCACCACTGTCGAAAGCAGAAACACCTCCATGTCAGGCTCTTCGTACATCCAACTGACCACCGTAGGCACTGCCATGAAGAAGGCTTCTATCACGAGCAATGCCCCAAGAGTCTTGAATACCAACCGGGTGTTAAATGTCTTTGTCATAATTACATGTTGATTTATCGAGGTATCAAACTCCTCATACTCTTCAAAATTAGTTAAAGTACTTGTCCAACTTCCTGATGATATGGCTTTTGCAGAACACCACTACCTCGTCGTTGGGTATCACCTGCGTTTCGCCGTTCACCAATATGGCTTCTCCTGCACGCACAATGGCTCCTATGTTGACATCGTTCGGCAGGTCTGCATCTTTTATCTTGTGCTTGGTTATGCGGCTGCCCTCTTTGGCTACGAACTCCACTATCTCGGCATCGGCTGTGGTCAGGTTCTGCACGTTAAGCACACTCGCATTGAGCATCATCTGATAAATGTAACTTGCGGTTATCGTCTTTTTGTTAAGCACGGAACCGATGTCAAGACCCTCAGCCATAGGTATATAGTCTATGTTCTCCACCTCCGCAATTGTCTTCCGCACCCCAAGTTTTTTTGCTGCAAGGCAGGCGAAGATGTTGGTCTCGCTGTTCTCTGTTACTGCCACAAACGCATCCGCATCAGCCACTCCTTCTTCCTTCAGCGTCTCCATATCCCGACCGTCGGCATTGATAATAAGGGCATTCCCGAGTTTCTCCGCAAGGTGGTAACAGAGGTCGCGATCCTTCTCGAGTATCTTTATCTGAAAGTCATCGGGCAGGTTCTGTGCCGCCTTTTGTGCTATTCGTGTGCCGCCCATGAACACGATGTTCTTTATTTCGCGTTTGTCTTTGCCTGCATGATCACGCACTGTGTCGATGTTCTGCTCCGTGCAAACGAAATACACGAGGTCGTTGGCAAGTATCTGATCATCTCCGCGGGGTATGATGGTGTCGTTGTTGCGCTTGATAGCCACCACACGGTATTTGCCATGGTTGAAGAAACCCGTCTTGAATTGTATGTTCAGTATCTTGGCATTTTCCCGCACTTTCACCACACACAGGTGCAGTGCACCGCCCGATAATGCAAGGTGATAGCGCATCCAATTGGTTCTCAGTGCTTCTTCTATCTCATGAGCGGCAAGTACCTCTGGATAGATGAGGTGATTCAGACCAAGGTTCTCGAAGAACTTCCTGTTCTCGGGCAACAGATACTCGTAGTTGTCTATTCGGGCAAGTGTGCGTTTGGCACCCAGACTGTTGGCTATCAGACAGGCAGTCATGTTCACGCTCTCGTTGGGTGTAACGGCTATGAACAGGTCTGCGCCATGCACACCTATATCTTTCAGGTCATGCAGCGAGGTGGGATTACCTACACGCGTGAGCATGTCGTAGTTGTTCTCGAGATCCCGCAATCGCTCAGGGTTCTCGTCCATCAGGCTGATATCCAAATCTTCACGCGTTAGCAACTTTGCCAAATGCGTGCCTACATCTCCCGCTCCTACAATGATTATTCGCATAGTGTATTGTTTTAAGTTGGTAAGTTTATAAATTGGTAGGTTGATAGGTTGTTATGCACTTCCTGCGCTGTTTGTAAATTGTTAAGTTTGTCTATTTGTCCCTCTTGTAGAGACAGTCAAATCATCAAATAGAGTCATAGACCCCGCTCAAATTGTATCCTTAGGCCCTCCTCGTCAAGTTCCAACATGTGGTATAGTTCTTTCGTGCTGCCGTGTTCCACAAATTGGTCATCAACGCCTATTCTCTTCACCTTGCATGTGTAGCCCTTGTCTGCAAAATACTCGACTACCGCACTGCCTAATCCTCCTGTTATCACGCCGTCTTCCACCGTGAACACTTGCTCGAAATGCTGCCCCACATAGTCCAAAGTGTCCGTGTCAATCGGCTTCAGCCACCGCATGTCGTAGTGTGCCAACTCTGTGCCCTCCAAAGCTTTAGCCACCGTATTCCCTATCGCACCTATCGACAACACTGCACCCTTCTTTCCATCCTTCAAACATCTGGCACCCAACTCCTCAAACTTCTCCGACTTTTCAAACTTATCTTCCTTCACTTCTCCTCTCGGATACCTTATTGCCACAGGTCCTTCAGCATTCATAGCATATTGCATCATCAGTCTCAACTCTTCTCCCGTCATAGGTGCACCTATCGTGAGGTTAGGAATGGGGCGGAGGTATGCCAAGTCAAGCAACCCGTGGTGCGTAGCTCCGTCTGCACCCACTATGCCCGCTCTATCAATGCACAGCACCACATGCAACCGCTGCAATGCCACATCATGTATGATATTGTCGTATGCCCGCTGCAGGAACGATGAATAGACATTGCAGAACGGTATCATGCCTTCTTTTGCAAGACCTGCGGAGAACGTGACGGCATGCCCTTCGGCTATACCTACGTCGAACACCCGTTCTGGGAACTCTTTTTGCACTATGTTCATACCGCATCCGCCAAGCATTGCAGGACTTATTCCCACCACCCGCTTGTCTTCACGGACCAACTCAAGCAGAGTCTGCCCGAACACATCCTGCCACAACTGTACATGCTTGCCCGTGCGTTCTCCTGATTCCACGTTAAACTCCCCGGGTGCATGCCATATCGTTTGATCATGTTCCGCAGGCGCATAACCTTTGCCTTTCACCGTCACCAAATGCAGCACACGCGGACCTTTATAGTCCTTAATCTCATTAAGTATTCGCACCAAATCCTTCACATTGTGCCCGTCGGCAGGGCCGAAGTAGCGGATGTTCATTGCCGAGAAGATGTTCTTCGGCTGACGCGTCAGCATGGCTTTTATCGAGTTGTTGAACCTCTGCACACTTCCTTTCTTGCTCTCATCAATGAGATGCATGCGTTTGGCGGCATTGTATAACTTCCAACGTGCTTTGTTGTAGCCGGACGAGGTGGTTATGTCGAGCAGATATTGCGTAAAACCACCATGTATCGGGTCAATGGCCATATTGTTGTCGTTGAGCACAATAAGCAGATTGTTGTTGGTCATTGAGGTGTTGTTCAGACCCTCGAATGCCAGCCCTCCTGTCATTGCCCCGTCGCCAATCACTGCCACCACCTGCTTGTCCTCGCCCTGCAGCAAGTCTGCGATATTCTCTCCCAACGCTGCAGATATACTGTTGCTCGCATGCCCTGCCACGAATGCATCGTACTCACTTTCCGCAGGAGTGGGGAAGGGTGCCAACCCTTTGAACTGCCTGTTGGTGGCAAACCGCTCCCGCCTGCCTGTCAGTATCTTGTGTGCGTATGCCTGATGTCCTACATCCCACAATATACGGTCATTAGGCGTGTCAAACACGTAGTGCAGTGCCACTGTCATCTCCACCGTGCCCAAACTCGATGCCAAATGCCCGGGATTATGACTCAGCGAATTTATAATGAAATCTCTGAGTTCCTCACACACCTCAGGCAACTCGTCCACACTTAGCCTCTTTAAGTCCGCAGGATAATTGATATTATTTAAGTATTTGTAAGTTTATTGTTCATAGTTTATAGAAGTTATTTAATACAGTCACCTGTTTCAGCCGTGAATATCTCCGTACTTGCAGTGTTAATAAGATAATCATAACTCCTAAAACTTTTCAAGTTTCATTTAGCCCGCAAAGTTACAAAATATATTCCATATATACAAAATCGATGAAAATGGAACACGGCGGGGCAGGTTCAACCTCAATTACATATACCCCTCCATAATATAGGCAAAAAAAGGCGAAATCTATCACCTCTTTCGCAACTTTTTTCGTATTTTTTTCTCAGTTCCTTCATATTCAGACCATAGCTTCCGCTTGTTTGTTAGTATTACTATGTCTGGTCCTGCCTTAGGCTATTGTTTCGGAGTCGCTTCCGGTCATCCCTGCAGGAGACCGGAATCCTCATCTTCTTTTGCACTTCCAAGTTGAACTTGGCATTTGATGTTGAAACTGCCTTGTTGCATCTTTACTTTTTTATATTTTGCAGATTACATTATTTTCATTACCTTTGCAAACTAAATGGAATAAGAACTTCTCAAAAGCAGCCTTGGATGGCGCTATGCTCTAACTTACTAACTAAAATGAAACTGACGGAGATAGCACAGGCAATTGGTGCAGATGCACTGATACACGCTGATTTAGATATAAATTATCTGCTTACGGACTCGCGCGAGAACCTGCAAGTAGCAGCCGAAACCATGTTCTTTGCACTCAAGACTGATAAGAACGATGGGGCGAAATACATACACGACCTCTATGAGCGTGGTGTGAGGGCAGTGGTGGTAGGCGAAGATAGCGAGGAATTTGGTGTGTTTGACACTTGTAGCGACGCGACACCGTCACGTCTCAATGCCGACAAGTATAATAACTCTCAACTCCCAACTCTCAACATACTGCGGGTAAAGAACGTTCTGACAGCCTTGCAGGACTTGGCGGCATATAAGCGGGGTAAGTACAAGAACATACCTGTAATAGGCATCACGGGCAGCAATGGCAAGACAGTTGTCAAGGAGTGGCTTTACCAACTCCTCAAAGACGACTATCGTATCACCCGCTCACCACGCTCTTATAACTCGCAGATAGGCGTGCCACTCAGTGTCTGGCAGATGAATGAAGATACGGAACTTGCTATCTTTGAGGCCGGTATAAGTGAACGTGGTGAAATGGAACGCCTCGAAAGAATAATAAAGCCCACCATCGGTGTACTCACTTATATAGGCGAAGAACATGGTGAGAATTTTCTCTCGCTGGAGGAGAAACGTAGAGAGAAGATGCTGCTGTTCAAGGATAGTGATGTGGTGATAGAAGACCCTTCGCATCAGAATGTAAGGACTTGTGCGGCGGTGCTCCGCTATCTTGGCTACGACGAGGAGACCATTCGTCAGCGCCTGCTTCAGAAGACCCACGAGACAGTGATGGAAATCAATCTCTCTGCCCTTGCCGATAATGTGCGCTATTTCCGCTCGCGCCTCCAACCCGATACCAAACTTGTGTGCATGGTAAAGGCTTTCGCGTATGGTGCAGGTCCTGTGGAGGTGAGTCGTTGCCTGCAGGAGCAGCACCTTGCCGACTATCTCGCTGTGGCAGTAGCCGATGAAGCTGCGGAACTCCGACAGGCAGGTATCACCCTACCTGTCATAGTGATGGACCCCGAGCCTGCCGCACTTGACATCATTATTGACAACAATGCCGAGCCAAACATACACTCTATGGAGTTGCTCCGCATGTTCGAGCAGGTGGTTACTGAACATGGTTTGGAGAACTATCCTGTTCATATCAAGATAGATAGCGGTATGCACCGCTTGGGATTCGAACTTAAGGATATGGACGAGTTGGGCGGGTACTTGAATGGTCAGAACCGTCTCAGAGTTAGTTCTGCCTTCTCGCACCTTGCTGCTGCCGATGAGCCGCAGTGGGACAAGTTTACGTCTTTGCAACTTTCCCGCTTTGAGCAATGCACGCAGGCACTGAGTTCCCACCTTAATTACAATTTCCTTCGCCATATCCTCAATAGTGCAGGCATAGAGCGTTTTACTGAATATCAGTTTGATATGTGCCGCCTCGGAATAGGCATGTACGGCTTCAGTTTCGATGGCGCCCAACTGCGCAATGTGTGTACGCTGAAGACGACCATACTCTCTGTCAAAACCATAACAGAGGGTGAGTCAATAGGCTACGGCAGACATACTTTCCTCAAGGAAGACCGTCAGATAGCGGTTATTCCGATAGGTTATGCTGACGGGTTCGACCGTCGTCTTGGCAACTATGGCGGAGAGGTGCTTGTGCGGGGCAAGCGGTGCCCCGTAGTGGGTAATGTGTGCATGGACTTGGCGATGGTGGATGTGACTGGTACTGATGCACAGGCAGGCGATGAAGTGGTTGTGTTCGGGGATAAACTGCCGATAGAGGAACTTGCCAACCGTCTCGGTACTATCACCTACGAAGTACTCACCTCTGTGTCAAGAAGAGTAAAACGAGTGTATGTATAAAAGGCTCTGTGACTTCGATTACTAATTATCAGAATAGAATAAAAAGTAAAATTGAAAAAGGGTTGTACGATGATAAGTTTGAAGCGCTGACACTATTTGAAAGGCTCGGGAGTTTGTGAACTCTGAACTTTCAACTTACAAACTTTCTCTACTTTAAACTCTCAATTCTCGACTAATAGAAATGAACCGTAGTATATTCTGGAAAGTGCCTCTTGCTCTTGTGGGTGTGGTAGTGGGGTTAGTGTTGGTGTTGCTTGTAACATTAACATGTGTGGTGAGATCATCTTCCGCACGCACAGCTATCAAGGACAAAGGTGTAGAGTGGGCGAATAACAATCTGGACTACGATATTGACTTGTCACGACTATATCTGTCGCCCTTCAGCCACTCTCCGTTAGTCTTCTATCGGGCATATAAGGGCAAGGCTGACATGCCTCTGCAAATTGAGATAGATAGTCTCTTTATTGGTCATCGGGGGCAGGATACCTTGCTATATGTTAACTCTCTGCGACTTCGTGCGAAGGCTCTGACCAAGGGCGCAGAGTTAAGTATAGAGGAGGCAATAGACTCCAATCGTGTGGCTGAACTGACAGCATTGCCTATTGTGGTGGACTATCTCTCGCTTGACGATGTAACCATCCACTCCGACACTCTGATTGCAGCGGTGGCTATAAATGCTATAGTTCAACATCTCGAACTCAACAGCCCTCAACTCAATCTTGCCAAAGGACAGTTTCCTCTCCATGACTTGAAACTGCAGGATGCATTTATCGGCATTGACTTGCGCGACACACCGCCCGATACTACCGATGTGGACACCACCGCTACACTCATGGCTTTCTCCGTGCCTGACGCTGAACTGCGTAATGTGCGTTTCCTGCTGACTCCTACTGACCTTGATGTATATGCTGACACTCTCTCTGTCAACGTATTAGCCGATGTGGGCGGCAGTCAGTATGATGTTCGCCGCATAAATATAGGTAGTTCCTCGCTTGCTCTTGGTTCTCTCTTTATACCTGTTGATACTCTTTATGGTGATGCTTTTGTTGACCTTAGCAATGACCTTATCACCTCCCGCGGACTGCATGCCCGTTCCGACTCTTTGGGTGCAGAAGCCCACCTCACCGCTACAAGGCTTAATCTTGAGACTATGCGTATAGACCTGAATGCCGATGCCCAATATCAAGGCAGCAAGGCAGATATTAAGGGTTTCTACAATATCGACAACGAGGCATACGACCTGCAGATAGACGTGGAGCAGGTTGACCTCGGTGCCTTCCTTAAGGACAGCCCGCCCATTAACCTTGGCAGGCGAGATAAAAGCCGAGGGTAGGGGAATAGACCTTGAGTCGCCTTCTATAAAGAGTAAGATAAATATGCACCTCACAGATTGCGTATATGACAATATAGATGTGTCAGGAGTCAGTCTTGATGCCCAACTGTCAGGCAAAACGGTGGAGGGAACTCTGCATCTGCCTGTCTTGATGAACGACAGTAATATGCATATTAAGGCTCAGACTGACCATCGTTTTCATGTCTCCAACTTCCTCACCCCCGAAAAGATTGGTGTTGACCTGCATTCCAAGTTGAGGAAAGTGTCTGCTCACGTAGCGGGCGAGGACTTCTCGGCAGACAAGATCCTACTCGATTTCACCACCGACAGCACCACTTCTCTTGCATTGTCAACGCAGGGTCTTGACCTGAAAGCAGAAAGTCCCATGCACGTTCTCCGCTTGCTTGACGAGGTGCAACCCTTGCTCAGTGCAATAGGTGATTCTGCCATTATAAATCCTATTGTATCGCTTCATGACCTCACCATGATAGATACTCTCCGCGCTCTCATTCCTGATATAAATGCCAATATCGCGCTCAGCAAAGGTAGTCCTGTCCAGCATATTATAGAGAACATGGGTCTTGATGTCAATAAGGCTGACCTGTCTCTCGTTTCCGACTCGGTGCAAACGGACTTTGCTTTCGATGCCTCTATCCCTGAGATTAACCACCCTGAAGACAGTATTGCCCTGCGTCTGCCGGCACTGAAGACCGCGTTGCGAATGAATATGAGTGAAGGCAAAACCACCACTTCGCTCACCGCCGGCAGCCATATCACTGATGGTGCTATGTCGCTGCATGGAGTAAAGACAGATGCTGCTCTGAACATTGATTTGGAGAGAACTGAGCGTGAACTCAGTGGTGACGGACACCTTGCTCTCAATAACCTCTTCTATGGCGATATGAATCTTGGTGACCGCTCGGCTGATATAGCTTTGCGGCCC
>CAJOMJ010000006.1 GCA_905235505.1 Paludibacteraceae bacterium | reverse complement strand
TGTTGAGAGTATCTTGACACGACTTCGTCCATCAGTCGGAAGAGTTCGTCTTTGTTTTCGGTGCGGAGCAGGGCGATACGCATAGGCCTGAAGTCGGGCAGCCCTTTGAATACAGGTGATGCGGCGAAATGTCGCCGCGAGTGGACTATGCCTTTTCTCTCGTCTCCGATCCACTCAATGCTGCGAAGCACATGCTGTTTGAGAATATCAACCTGCCACTGCATAGACGGTGGATTCCAAGTCTCGCCGGTCTCAAGGTAGGTGCCTATCTCACGGAATATCCATGGTCTGCCGAAGCTGCCTCTGCCTATCATAATGGCATCAACACCATATTTGGAGAAACACTCTTTTGCACGCTCGGGCGAGGTGATATCGCCGTTGCCAATGACAGGTATGTGCATACGAGGGTTGTTCTTCACCTCACCGATGAGAGACCAGTCGGCTTCGCCTGAATACATCTGTGCGCGGGTGCGCCCGTGAATGGTGATTGCCTGAATGCCGCAGTCTTGGAGTTGCTCGGCGAGTGAGACGATGATTTTCTCTTCATCATTCCACCCGAGTCGGGTTTTGACGGTAACAGGTATGCTGACAGCATTGACGACGGCGCGCGTGATACTGAGCATCTTGGGCACATCGCGCAGCAGACCTGCACCTGCACCTTTGCCTGCCACTTTCTTTACGGGGCAACCGAAGTTGATGTCGATAAAGTCGGGTTTAGCCTGCTCTACAATCTTTGCGGCTTCAGCCATAGAGTCAGGTTCGCGACCATAAATCTGAATAGCGACAGGCCTTTCTTCGTCGGAGATAGTGAGTTTGCGCATCGTCCGGTCAACAGAGCGCACCAGAGCATCGGCATTGACGAACTCGGTATATACACGGTCGGCGCCGAAACTTTTGCAGAGCAAGCGGAAGGCGGGGTCGGTGACGTCTTCCATAGGGGCGAGATATAGCGGATATTTGGCAGGCATGTGAAAAGTGTGGTTTTGCGAGTGCAAAGATACACTTTTTTTTCGAATAATAGATTTATAATTGAAATTTAGTGGTGTTTAGAGTGGTTTAGGATTGTTTAGGGTGGTTTAGAGTTGTTTAGAGTGGTTTATCTATTTCTATCTATTATTACTCTTATTTAGTGCTTTTTTCGTGACAGTGTCGCGTCTCTACGAAACTCCACGGGAGGTGATGAGAGACATTTGGTCAAATGTCTCTACAAGCGGGCAACTTTTTTGGAGACGTGATAATGGCAAGGGTAGTAATAAGGTGGGGGAGACGTGACGGGGTTGCGTTTCTACGAGTGGCAAGAGACGGGGTTTGGGGGAAAATGCTGAAAAGATTTGTGTATTTGCAAAACTTGCACTACTTTTGCAGTAGATTACAATCTGTGTGACTTGTAGATTCAATTTGCTTGACTAACAGAATGTAGTTTACTGCTTTGTATAACTACTTTATTATAATATGATTTCTATCTCTGCTTGGATTGCGCTTGTATCGGGTTTGATACTACTTTTAGTTTCGGCATATATGAGTATGTCGGAGACGGCTTATTTTTCGCTTTCACCTTCACATATTGAGACTCTCAAACAGAACGACAGCAAGCGCGACCGTATGGTGCTTGAGTTACTCAAGAAGCCACAGAAACTGCTTGCCACGATATTGATAGGCAACAACTTCATCAATATCGTCATCACGCTTCTTATTGCATATTTCACTGCAGAGGCGATGCCTACACATATCAAGCCGATATGGGTGTTTCTGATACAGACGGTGCTGATAACATTTCTTCTGCTTCTCTTCGGAGAGATAACGCCGAAGGTGTATGCTACGGTTGACCCGCTGAAGATGTCAAGGTTTGCCGCAGGCGGGCTAACGATACTATCGAAGATACTCTCACCGTTCTCATTTCTGCTTGTTAAATCGACCTCTATAGTAGAGCGGAGGTTGGAGAAGCATAGCCATGCCAATCTCTCAATGGACGAGTTGTCGCAGGCAGTGGAGCTTACGGATATAGCGACGGAGGAGGAGAAGGTCATACTGGAGGGTATAACGAGGTTTGGGACACGCTGCGTGTCGGATGTCATGCATTCGCGCCTTGACATAGTGGATGTAGATATCAAAGCCAATTACAAAGAGTTGCTTGATGTTATCATATCTTCGGGTTATTCGAGAATACCTGTATATGCGGGCACGGTAGATACCATCAAGGGCATAGTGTATTCCAAAGACATGCTGCCCCACCTTGACAAGCCTGCCAATTTCCGCTGGCAGACGCTGATACGCCCTGCCTATTTTGTACCGGAGAACAAGCATCTT
This sequence comes from Paludibacteraceae bacterium, assembly GCA_905235505.1. Lineage (GTDB taxonomy): Bacteria > Bacteroidota > Bacteroidia > Bacteroidales > Paludibacteraceae > Colicola. The sequence continues at coordinate 48,138 of CAJOMJ010000006.1, read as the reverse complement.
GACGACCTGCTGCAAGAGTTTCAGCAGCAGAAAGTGCATCTTGCCATAGTTGTAGATGAATACGGGGGTACGGCAGGCCTGATTACTCTCGAAGATATTCTTGAGGAGGTGGTGGGAGAGATAAGTGACGAATACGATGAGGATGAACAGCAATATACACGTCTTGACGACAATACATACCTGTTTGAGGGGAAGATACTGTTGAACGATTTCTACAAGGTGCTTGACATATCGGACGACATGTTTGAGAAGGTGGCAGGCGAGGCGGAGACTCTGGCAGGGCTTGTACTCGAGTTGAAGGGCGATTTCCCGAAGAAAGGCGAGATAGTGAAATACGACAAATACGAGTTTGAGATAGTGTCGCTTGACAAGAGGAGAATAAAGAAGATAAAACTTATTGTAAAAGACTGAGAACAGGCGGTGAGAAAAGGCGGATTGATAATATTGACAGGCGTGTTAGTTACCATGGTGGCAGGTTGCGGCAACACATCGCAGCCGAAGCCTCGCGGATACTACCGGATTGACTTGCAGGAGCAGGAATATGTGAGTCTGCAGTCGCCCGTGTATGCATCCACAACAGGCACCCTGCCCTATACATTCGATGTAAACAAGACGGTGAGCGTTGCTCCGCATGCCGACGGAGAAGAGCATTGGATAGACCTGACTTATCCGTCGCTCAACGTACAGGTGCATTGCTCATACAAACCGGTAGAGGGAAATCTCCGCCAACTGAGCGATGATGCGCAACGGTTTGTATATAACCACGCAGGCAAGGCGAGTGCCATACCCGAGCAAGGGTTTGACAACGAGGAGGAGAGCGTGTACGGGGTGATGTACGAGTTGGTAGGGAATACGGCATCACCTTGTCAGTTCTACCTCACCGACTCCACCCGGCATTTCTTCCGTGCAGCGGCCTATTTCAACTGCATACCCAACCAAGATTCATTGGCACCCGTGAGAGACTACATCGTGGAAGATATGCGGCACATAGTAGAAACGATGAGATGGAGATAAAGGAGTACAAATACGGCGATGTAAGAGTGTACGCAGGAGCCATCTCTCAAGAGGGCAGGCAGAAGAGAGAACAGGAGCGCATGGCGGAGACGGCCATGCTAAAGCAGATATTGGGAGAGGGGGTAACGCTCGAACACGATGAAAAGGGGAAACCCTATCTGAGAGGAAGTGAAACCAACATCTCTATATCGCACAGCAACCATGTGTTGTGTTTTGCTCTAAGCGAGAGTGAACCTGCAGGTATAGATGTAGAAGAACTCCACCCACGACTTGAGCGGGTCAGCAGCATGTTTCTCAAGCCGGACGAGCTTGCCCTCTTGCAGGGTGAAGGGATTCCCGCTTTAGCAGTATGCTGGTCAGCCAAAGAGGCGGTATATAAACTGGCAGGCGAGGCGGCAGGTGCGATGGCGGAGCATGTGGAGTTGGACATACAAGGGGTCAGAAATGCGCTGAAAGGCAACGGAGAGAGTTTTGCCGCCACGGTGAGGGGAGAGAGATACAGACTTACTATTATAGAACTCAACGAAGAATACGAGATAGTGTTAGCATGCAAGTATATAACCAAATAACAACCAATATCGCCCAAGGCAAGAAGATGTTAGCAGTGCTGCTTGACCCTGAGAAGACTCAAGACATTGCTTATGTGGCGACACAGATAAACAGGAGCGACACAGACATGGTGCTTGTAGGCGGCAGCGGTTATTTGAAGCCTGTGGATGAGTTTGTGGGGACACTGAAGAGTGTGCTACGAAAGGACTTGCCTGTGATACTGTTTCCCGGGGACGTGTGTCAGTTCTCAGACAAAGCGGATGCCATATTGTTTCTCTCCCTGCTCAACTCGAAAGACAGCGAGTTATTGGCGGGCAGGCATATACGTGCGGCAAGGTCTATTCACGCCTCGGGCATAGAGGTTATACCGATGGCTTATATACTGGTTGACGGTGGCAAAGAGACCACAGTGCAGCAAGTAACCCATGCCGAGCCTCTGCGGCATAAAGAGGAGATTGCATCCACGGCGTTAGCAGGAGAGATGTTAGGCAAACGAATGGTGTATTTAGAGGCAGGCAGCGGGGCGGACATACCGGTAGCGACAGATGTGATTGCGGCAACAAAGCAGTTGCTTAGCGTGCCGCTCATAGTGGGAGGAGGTATATGTACTACGGAGCAGATGAAAGCGGCTTTCAGAGCAGGAGCCGACATAGTGGTGATAGGGAATCATTTTGAGAAGGCACCTGAAGACATAAAGCGTTTCGCCGAAGCGAAACAGTCGTAGATAACGAGTGCATCCACTCAGAAAGGCAAACATTCATGACAGATGACGAGAGATATATGACGATGGCGCTGCAAGAGGCGCGCAAGGCTCTGCAGGCAGACGAGATACCGGTGGGTTGCGTGGTAGTGTGCGACGGGCATATTGTAGGCAGAGGGTATAATCTGACACAGACGCTGCAGGATGTGACAGCACATGCCGAGATGCAGGCCCTGACGGCATCGGCACAGACTCTCGGGGGGAAATATCTGCAAGACTGCACACTATACGTAACGCTTGAACCCTGCGTTATGTGTGCCGGTGCTTTGGGATGGGCACAACTGAGCAGACTCGTATATGGCGCAAGCGACGAAAAAAGGGGATACACCTTGTATGCGCCCGAGGCTCTTCACCCCAAATGCAAAGTAGAAAAAGGAATACTGGAGGACGAATGCAAACAACTATTGCAAGAGTTCTTCCAAAACAAAAGACATACATTATGAACAAGAGTTATCTGAAAAGCGTCATGCGCGCAGTGGTATTCATATCTTTGGCGGCACTCGTTTCACTTGTCATGCCACGCCGCCAGAGCAACTTCTCCTACTATTTTGAGCAGGGCAAGCCGTGGAATTACGGTTTGATAACCGCAGAGCAGGCTTTTCCTATCTACAAGACAGAAGCGGAACTGCAAGAAGAGCGGGAAAAAGTTCTCCAAGACTACACGCCTTTTTTCACTATCAATGCCGATATGGCGGACACTCTTATCAAGGTGATAAGGGCAACAGAGAACTACAAGCAACTATCTGCCGCTGAGAGCCGCGAACTGGAGAGTGCCGTAAGAAATATATGCCAGCAGGGAGTGATGTCGGCAGACGATAATATCAGTCTCTCCAAGGAGGGATGGAAAGACATAAAGGTGGTTGACCGGAAACACGTAGCCAAGAAGCAGGCGCTGAGCGATGTATATACTCCCAAGTCAGCCTACTCGACACTTGTAGAGCGAATGGAGGAGGCAGGCTACAAGAAGCCGCTTGACATTGACATATACATCACCCCCAACCTCAGCTATGATTCTCTACGCTCGCAAGAGTTGTACGCAGACCTCATAGCGTCAGTGAGTCTAACACGCGGCATGGTGCAGGAGGGGGAAAAGATTATAGACAGGGGAGAGATAGTGGACGAGACGACCTATCAGATATTGGTATCGCTGCGCGCCGCAACCGATGAGAAAGAAGTTGACCAAAGGCAGTCTGCGCTCTCTTTCATGGGGACAATAATCCTTGTGTGCATATTGGTAGGCATGCTGGTGCTATATCTGTACGGTTTCCGCCGAAAGCTGCTCTACGACATCAGGAACAGCATCTTTATATCACTCTTGATAATTATAGTGGTGCTACTGGCAGCCGTACTGCTTAATTTTACCCAGATATCAATATTTGCCGTGCCTTTTGCCCTTGTGCCGGTCATGCTGCGCGTGTTCTACGACACCCGTACAGCATTCTTCTGCCACTTGATAACGGTGTTGCTTGTCAGTATCATGCTCCCCTCGCCGTATGTCTTTATCATGGTGCAAACGGCTGTAGGTCTGGTGACGGTTGTGAGCCTGAAGAATGTATCCGTGCGTTCGCAACTGATGACTACTGCGGCTTATGTATTCCTCACGCAAGCGGCAGTCTTCACGGCATGCTATGTGGCGGAGCAAGGCACTTTTGCCGGTCTTGACTGGGATATCTACATTTTCTTCCTTGTCAGTGCAATGCTATTGCTACCGGTTTACGGACTCATCTATCTTGCAGAGCGTGGATTCGGGTTCACTTCGGAACTGACATTAGTGGAACTTACCAATGTCAACAGCGGTCTCTTGCTTGAGTTTGCCCAACGTGCTCCGGGCACATTCCAGCACTCGTTGCAAGTAAGCAATCTTGCCACCGAGGCAGCCAAACAAATAGATGCCAATGCCCTGCTCGTACGCGTCGGAGCCTTATATCACGACATAGGCAAGATGTTCAACCCTGAGATGTTCATAGAGAATCAGGGTGAGGGGGTCAATCCTCTTGCCGAGATGGACGAACAAAAGGCTGCAGGCATCATCATAGCGCATACGAAGAAGGGTCTGACGATAGCAAAGAAGCATCGACTGCCGACAACTATCACTACTTTCATAGAGACACATCATGGTACAAGCAAGGTGCGTTATTTCTATAACAAGTATGTCAATGCCCACCCGGGAGAGCAGGTTGACGAGGCACTTTTCTGCTACTCCGGTCCCAAGCCTCAGACCAAGGAGACGGGCATACTGATGATGGCAGATGCAGTGGAGGCGCGCTCAAGAAGTCTGAGCGAGATGACAGAGGAGAATATTGCCGACATGGTGGAGAAGATGATAAGCCAGCAGATAGCCGACGGACAACTGAGTGAGACACCGCTAAGTCTGAAAGACGTGGAAGATATCAAACGCTCATTCATCGAAAGTCTCTGCTCAATGTACCATCACAGAATAGCCTACCCTGAACTGAAGAAGGAAGAACAATGAGAAATCAGGAGACTTATCAAGGCTATCAATTATCTAAAAAACAAAAAAATACACATAATGTTTGCAGGCTCAAAAATAATTTCGTATCTTTGCACCCAAATTGAGCAAATGCATATAAACAACAGCAAAATCATAATTTAAACAAATAACATCATGAAAAAAAGTTTATTCTTTTTGTCGGCAGTAGCAATTGCTTTACTGACCGCTTCGTGCAACAAGAGTCTGCCCGAAGAACTTGATCTGAAGATGAACCCCAATCCGATGACCGTGGTTGGAGGTCAGGTAAACGTAGAAGTTACCGGTACATTCCCCGAGAAGAAGTTCCTCAAGAACGCTTTGGTAAATGTTACCCCCGTGCTCAAATACGGTGAGAACGAAGAGCAGGAGATCGTTGGCGAGACCACCACTTATGTAGGTGAGAAGGTAAAAGAGAACGGTATCGTTATTGCCAAGGACAAAGGTGCGACCGTTACTCAGAAGTTCTCTTGCAAGTATGTGCCCGAGATGGCATCGTCGAAACTCTATCTCCGTGTAAACGGCAAGGTAGGCAAGAAAGTCTATGACGAAGAAATCGATGACATCTATGTAGGTCCAGGTATGAATGCCACCTCTCAACTTGCTGACGCAAAGGACAACAAGGGTGCTGTTACTCCCGACAAGTTCCAGCGTGTTATCCAAGAGATGCAAGAGGCTGATATCAAGTTCCTCATCCAACAGGCTAATCTGCGCAACTCTGAGACAAAGAGCGACGCTGTCAAGGACCTCCAGGCTGCTATCAAAGAGGCTAACGACAACGAGCATAAAGCCATCAACAAAATAGAGGTTGCAGGCTATGCTTCTCCCGATGGTACAACAAAGATGAATGAAAGTCTTGCCAAACAACGTCAGGCAGCATCTGAGAAATTCCTTGAGAAACAGATGAAGAAAGACAAAGTGAATGCCAAGATTGAAAGCGAAATCACTGCAGAAGACTGGGAAGGCTTCAAAGAGTTGATGGAGAACAGCAATATCCAAGACAAAGACTTGGTTCTTCGCGTGCTCAACATGTACAGCGACCCGGAAGAGCGTGAGGCACAGATTAAGAACCTGAGTGCAGTTTACAAGAACATTGCCGACGACATTCTGCCCCAACTCCGTCGCAGCCGTCTTATCCTCACCACCGACCTCATCGGCAAGAGCGACGACGAGATTAAGAAACTGGCTAATGAGGATGCTGCCCAACTGAGTCTTGAAGAATTGCTCTATGCTGCTACTCTTGAGGACGACGCCAACGAGCAGGCTAAGATTTACAAGAAGGCTATCGACCTCTATCCTAACGACTACCGTGCTTACAACAACCTTGGTATAATTTATTTCAACCAAGGCAATATAGCAGAGGCTCGCCGTTGCTACAGCAAGGCTCTTGAGATTGAACCCAACAACCCCGATGTAAACTACAATGCCGCTATAGCTGCTATGGCAGACGGTGACATGCAGAAGGCAGAGGAGTATCTTGGCAAGGCTGCAGGCACAAATGCTGACCTCAATGCTGCCATGGGTACTTACTACACTATGAAGGGTGACTATCAGAATGCAAAGAAAGCATACGGCAACACTGCTACTAACAATGCCGCTGTACAGCAGATTCTTGACGAAGACTATGCAGGTGCACGTCAGACCCTTGCCAATGTACAGAACCCCAATGCCACTACATCTTACCTGGCAGCTATCGTAGGTGCCCGCACCAACGACCGCGACGCTGTTTACAGCAACCTCAAGACTGCCATAGAGAAAGATGCTTCACTGAAGCAGAAAGCTCAGAAAGACATTGAGTTTGCCAACTTCGCAGAAGATGAGCAGTTCCTCGCTATAGTTAAATAAGAACAGCTGACATAACATCGAAACGAGATTGCTTCGGCAGTCTCGTTTCTTTTTATTTGCATATTACACAAAAATGCCTTATCTTTGCAAACCGGAAAAACAACCCTTTGTCTAACTTAAGAACTTATGTCAATACTTTTTCCAAAGGTAAATAAAATGCCGGAGTGGGACTTTCGCCCACGTTTCTACGACCCTGAAAAGGAGAAGCGTAAAGAGCGTTTGGCACAGTTGCGCAGCGAGAAGGGCGAAAGAGAAGAGAGCAGCGGTGAAGAGGAGTATAAAACCAGTTTGCACCGCGGGTCTTTCCGTGAGGCACGGGATGAGAAGTTCCCGCGCAAGAACAAAGCACAGAACACATCGAGGATAGTATTCTGGATAGTGCTTCTTGCCATGCTGTTGTTTTGCTTTTTCTTTCTTTTCTGAACATATAAACCATTTGACCTAAACCAAACCAACTTCATTATGGACATTATTCATCTTCTTCCTGACAGTGTAGCCAACCAGATAGCGGCAGGCGAGGTTATTCAGCGCCCCGCCTCGTGTTTGAAAGAGTTGGTGGAGAACTCACTTGATGCAGGAGCAAAGCATATAGATATTATCATCCGGGATGCAGGCAGGACATTGCTCCAGGTGATTGACGACGGCTCAGGCATGAGTCCTACAGATGCCCGCATGGCCTTTGAGAGACATGCCACCTCCAAGATACGTGAGGCTGCCGACCTCTTCAACCTTCGCACTATGGGCTTCCGCGGAGAAGCGCTGGCTTCCATTGCGTCAGTTGCACAATTAGAGGTGCTTACCAAAACAAAAGACGACGAGGTCGGCACACTGCTTGAGATAGCCGGTTCACAAGTACTCAAACAAGAGGTGGTGCAATGCCCGACAGGCACAAACTTCAAAGTAAAGAACCTGTTCTTCAATGTGCCAGCCCGCAGACGCTTTCTCAAGACAAACAGCACAGAACTAAGAAACATTATAAACGAGTTTTACCGAATAGTCCTCGTCAATCCACAAGTCAGTTTCACCCTTGTCAACGATGACGAACTGCTGTTTGACCTTTCGGCTTCAAGTCTCAAACAACGCATAGACAGTGTCTTCGGCAAGTCTATACGGAAAGGTCTGGCTTCACAACTTGTTGACATCAAGGCGGAGACTTCTGTGGTGTCGATATACGGATATATAGGTAAACCTGAGTTTGCCACGAAGCAGGCGCAACAATACTTCTTTGTCAATGGCCGATACATGCGTCATCCGTATTTCCACAAGGCTATAATGACAGCATATTCGGGCATGCTCACAGCAGACCAACAGCCGCACTACTTTATCTATTTCAGTCTTTCGCCCGAACTGATTGACGTAAACATACACCCTACAAAGACAGAGATAAAGTTTGCGGATGAGCAGATGATATGGCAGATTCTGCAAGCGGCACTCCGTGAGAGTCTCGGCAAGTTCAATATTGTTCCTTCTTTGGACTTCGACCGTGAAGGAGACTTGGATATACCCTCTTATGGCGGACACAACATCGGCTCTGTAGAGACACCCCAGGTGAGAGTCAATCCGCAATACAACCCATTCACGGAGCATGCCAAGCGTGCCAATACAGACAACTGGCAGACCTTATACTCCGGGGTGCAGAATCCTACCGATGCGGCAACCTACCCTATTGACACACCACAGGCAAACGACGAGGCAGTGCTTTTTGATGACTCACTCTTGCAGGCAACACCCTCGCAGTACAAAGACAAATATATTCTTCTGCCATGTCAAAGCGGGTTGATGATTATCGACCAACATCGTGCACACACCACTATACTCTATAAACAGCTCCGCGAGCAGATGAGCACCAAGAAGGCCGTCAAGCAGCAAGTGTTGTTTCCCGAAGTGCTTGACCTCAGTGCCGAGGACTCCCAACTCCTTATACAGATGACAGACGAGCTTAACAGTGCAGGGTTTGATATCACACAGATAGCGCGCAACTCGTTTTCTGTAGATGCCGTGCCGGCAGAGCTCGGCAACAACAATGCACTTGCCGTATTGCTCGACATTATCCACTCTGCAGAAGAGACAGGCATCGGCACCAAAGAACAATGGGAGCATCGGATAGCACTCAGTCTCTCCGAGTCTGCCGCCATACCGGCAGGCAAGACCATGCAGGAGGCTGAGCTGCGCGACCTTGTAGGCAGATGGGCAGAACTGCACGACAAGACTTTCACCCCTGCCGGCAAACGCATTTTTGCCGTCATAAGCGATGAGAGCATACTCAAACTTTTCAGCTGACACCTTCATGACAAAACTGCTACGTTATATCTCTTTCTGTCTTGTTCTCACAGCATGCAGTGCAAGCCATGAAACCGTCAGTTTAACCATTCTCCATACCAATGACACGCACTCGCAGGTGGAGCCAAGCGAAGCGGATAACCTTGGCGGATATGCCCGCCGCATGGGTCTTATTGCAAAAGAAAGGAAATCGGACCCTGACCTGATTCTGCTTGATGCGGGTGACTTCTGTCAGGGCACACCTTATTTCAACTACTACAAAGGTCAAGTGGAAATAGATGCCATGAACAGAATGAGATATGACGCTATAACTCTTGGCAACCACGAATTCGACAACGGCGTAGATGCCTTGGCAGAGCAACTTGCAAAAGCAGAATTCGAAGTATTGTCCGCCAACTATCAGGCTGAGGAATCTTCTTTGAAAGGCATACTCAAACCATATACTATAATAGAACGCAAAGGAGTAAAGACAGGCATAATAGGGGTGAATGTAAATCCTGAGTCTCTTATAGCTGCAGACAATTTTGAGCCGCTGATATGGAGACACCCCTACCCTATAGCAGACAGTCTGGCGTTGGAACTGAAACAAAACAAGGGCTGCGATGTTGTTATAGTGCTTTCCCATCTCGGCACCCAACCGGAAAAGAACAATCCGAACAGTATATGCGATGTGAATCTTGCCAAACAGACAAGCAATATTGACCTTATCATAGGCGGTCATTCGCACAGAAAAGAGAACCTGACCGTATGTAACAAAGAAGGGAAACAAGTGCTTGTAGTTCAGGCAGGAAACAGAGGTAAAAACATCGGAAAGGTAACTTTGCAGGTCGGGCTTGAACAAAAACATTTGCATAATTGAATTATTTGTAGTAATTTTGCCGCGTTTTTGCGGTATATGCATTAACGAAAACTTATACGAAATATAACAGTTTAACATATTAAAAACAACTTATTATGTCTGAAATTGAAAACAAAGTTAAAGCCATTATCGTAGAAAAACTCGGTGTGGAAGAATCGCAAGTTACATTGGATGCTAATTTCCAGAATGATTTGAATGCTGATTCATTGGATACAGTTGAACTCATCATGGAGTTTGAGAAAGCTTTTGGTATTAGTATTCCCGATGAGGATACCGAGAAGATTTCTACCGTTGGCGATGCAGTTGCTTATGTAGAGCAAGCAACCAAAGCATAAGACTCCGAACAATTTTATAAAGGTTGCAGTCAGGTATTCCACTCGGGGTGCATTGCTGCAACCTTTGTTTTTCCCTTTCAGAATACTATGAATCTCAATCGCGTTGTAATAACAGGTTTGGGTGCCGTCACTCCGATAGGCAATGATGTGAAGACCACTTGGCAGTCGCTTATAGACGGCAGGAGTGGTGCAGCACCCATTACACACTTTGATGCCACACTCTTCAAGACACGGTTTGCCTGCGAGGTAAAAGATTTTGATGCCGAGACACTGCTTGACAAGAAAGAGGCACGCAAACTTGACCCGTTTGTACAGTATGCCATTTTCGCCGCACAAGAAGCGATGGATGATGCAGGGTTTGACATGCAGGCGGAAGACAAAGACCGCATGGGATGTATATGGGCAAGCGGCATGGGTGGTTTGCGCTCGTTTCAGGAATGTGTGGAAGATTATATAAATGACAACCGGACACCTCATTTCAGTCCTTTCACAGTTACCAGGATTATTACTGACATAGCGGCAGGGCATCTCTCCATCCGCTTCGGCATTAAGGGTCCGAGTTATGCCACCACCTCTGCGTGTGCCAGTTCGGCACATGCGATAGCAGACGCATTCAACCTTATCCGCATGGGCAAGGCAGACGTGATGATAACAGGAGGAAGCGAGGCGGCAGTTGAATATACAGGCGTAGGAGGGTTCAACGCCATGCATGCGCTCTCCACCCGCAACGACACGCCCGAAACAGCTTCACGACCGTTCTCTAAGAGCAGGGACGGCTTTGTGCTTGGCGAAGGGGCTGCCGCACTCATACTCGAGAACTACGAACATGCTGTCAAACGCGGAGCAAAGATATATGCCGAACTCGTTGGCGCAGGCATCAATTCGGACGCTTACCATATAACCGCACCCGACCCTGACGGCAATGGTGCGAAACAGGTGATGAAATTAGCATTAGATGATGCAGGACTCTCTATCAACGATATTGATTATATAAACGCTCACGGCACCTCCACTCCCCTCGGCGATCTGGCAGAGGTAAAAGGCATTGCAGCGCTCTTCGGAGAACATGCAAAAGACATGAATATAAGTTCTACCAAATCGATGACAGGTCACTTGCTCGGAGCAACAGGAGCATTGGAGGCTCTGGCTACCGTTCTTACTATACACAACAGCATTATTCCTCCCACTATCAATCACGCTGATGACGATGTTGACGAACAGATACCCGACTATCTGAACCTCACCTTCAATCATGCACAGCAAAAGACTGTCAACTGCGCTCTGACTAACGCTTTCGGGTTTGGCGGGCACAACACCTGCTTGATATTCAAGAAGATTTAATACTATCACTACAAAGTGCCACTAAGAATCTTTGATAGAATTTTCCATAGAAAGTTCTCCGACAAACAAGGAGAACTTTATTCTTATATATATCACCTTACCGGCATACGCCCGCGTAACCTGCACCTCTACGAGCAAGCCCTCACACACCGCTCGCTCGGCACAGAGAGCAACGAGCGACTTGAGTATCTTGGTGATGCTTTGATAGGAATGGTAGTGGCAGAAGAGTTGTTCAAACTTTATCCCACTGAGGGCGAAGGGTTTCTCACCAGAACCCGCTCAAAGGTGGTGTGCAGAGAGAATCTCAATCACCTTGCCCATGAACTCGGTATTGACAACTATCTGCATACGGGTATTCCGCTCAAGAAGAACACGGAGAATGTATATGGCAATGCTCTTGAGGCACTGGCAGGAGCCGCTTTACTTGATGCCGGATACCAAGAGGCGGCGGAATTCATAAGAAGAGTGGTTGTGGGCAGAGACGGAGAGAATCTGCAACGACTTGCACAGAAAGAGTCGGACTTCAAGTCACGACTGCTTGAGTATGCACGGTCGAAACATCTGCAGGTGGAGTTTGTACTTGTTGCTGAAAACTATCATGCGAAGGACGACAGACACGTGTTTGTTTATGAAGTCCGTCTTGAGGGCAATACTATTGCACAAGCAGAAGGGTATAGCAAGGTGCAGGCACAACAGACTGCCGCCCACAAAGCACTCCAAAAACTGCAATAGATACCGGCTGCAAAGTGGAGACGTGACGGTGTTGTGTCTCTACAAAAGGAACAGATTATTAGCCATTTGCATTGCCAATTTGAGAATTTTCGGGGTGGACTTTGAGAATTATTTTGATACAAATTGCGAATTTTGTACCTTTGGCGTTAATACATGTCCGCTACATGATAGAATTTTATGTGGAAATGTGGAAATGTGGAATTATGTATGTGGGAATATGATTTCCTATGTATATGCTATCTCCATGCTCACTCTTTTCCACATTTCCACATTTCCACACATCAGAGTAGTTGATGTAAGATTGAAAAGTCAGGGAATTTATATTTTGTAGTCTCATTATATTGTTGTACCTTTGCAATCAAGATCAGGTAATACATTTTACAGAAAGAAAACTTACACTATTGATGAGTTGCGTGCAAGTGTGGATGATGGCACCCGCCGGATGAAGAGCGGGTGGTAATATACTTATATATATAATGTATGAACCTCATCAATGCCCGATTGAATGAAAGAGAATATTTGGTATAGATAACTTATATAATCAATATAATTAACTTATTATTCAACTAAAATTACTAACATTTATGAAGAAATTATTTTCTTTGTTCGCTGCCGTGCTCTTCGCTGGCAGTATGATGGCTAAAGAGTACACGGTTACAATCGGTCTTTCCGATTTTCCGGGGAACTCTTATGCCGCCAACAACGGCACGCACACCTCGGATGCTGTTGCTGCGGATAAATCTACTATTGAGGTAGAGTGGACTTCTAACCAAGTTATGAACCAGTCTTCTAAAATTCAGGGCCAGAAAAACACCGGTTCTATCAAGAATGCCGATTCGTGGGGTGAAATCAAGTCCATTACGATTAATAATAACGCAAATTTCACCTATTCGATTGATGCTAATGATGCAGGCAAATTCGAGATTAAGGCGGGTTCCGCTACTTCGACGGCTTCGTCTATTGTGATTGTTTTTGAGAAAGAGGAATCTACTGCTCCTGCTATCGCTGCTAAAGACTTTGATTTCGGTAAAGTTGTTATTGCACAAGACGCAGAGAACTATGTTCTGGATACGACCCTCGTTGTTACCGGAGCCAACCTGAGTGGGGCTATCGTGGCTACAGGAAGCGAGCACGTAACTGTTTCCGGCACTCTGACCGCAGAGGGAGGTACTCTGAACCTGCATATTGTTGCTGCGCCCGGTGACTTCTCGGAGACTATTACGCTGACCTCCGGAGAGACCGAGAAAGAGGTGGTTGTTTCCGGTAAGGTGATTAAGCCTGTCGTACTCCCGGGTGAGCCCGCTACTATGACGGCTAATGGTGATACCAAGGCCTATGAGGCTTCTGTTGACGGCGTTGCCGGTGTTAAAGTAGGTACCAGCTCTGCTGATGGCTCTTTCGTGGTTACTGTTCCTGCTAATGCAACTGTCCTCCACTTCTTCGCTGTTGCTTGGACTAATGCTGCCGGCACTATTGCCGTTTCTGCTCCCGATGGCGTTACTCTGGATAAAACGGAGTTGACGTTGACGGCTGATGCAGGTATTTCCGGTTCGAGCAATGATTATCTACTTCAAGCGCTTGCTCCGGCAGAATGTCGTTTCGATATCAACCTCTCCGGCGTAACAGCAGAGACCAATATCACCTTTGCCTCGGGTACTGCACGCCGTTTCGTAGTATGGGGAGCAACGTATGAACTTGGCAAAGACACTGCTACATCCCTTATCAACACCAAGTCAGAACAGAAGGCTGTTAAGACGATAATCAACGGACAGGTTGTCATCATTCTTGACGGCAAGAAGATCAATTTGCTGGGCGTAGAGCTTTAAGCATAATTAGTATCAAATATTAGCAGGGTGTGTCTCAGGGCACACCCTGTTGTTTTCATTAATTTAATGTTTCCATACAGAAGCGCTATTGAGCAAAGCAGGGTTATTTAGTGCAGAATTACTAACAATTTGCACAAAATTTTGGTATATGAGAAACTTTTTGTAATTTTGCAGCCGATTTTGATAACAGTTTTGCTTCATACGGCAAATGCGGCAGTAAGGAGTAAGACAAATAAAAAAACAACTTTATTAAAATTAAGGTATTATGTCAACAGCAAAAATCGGTGAGAATGCCGGATTGATCTGGAATGCGCTGCAAGGCGGTGCGCTCACCACAGATGCTCTGAAGAAAGCAACAAAACTGAAAGTAGCAGACCTCAACCTCGCCCTTGGTTGGCTTGCCCGTGAGGACAAAGTCTATTTCGAGGAAAACGAGAACGAGACAATTGTAGGTTTGAAGTAATCTACACTTTGAATATTTGACAGGAGTCGTTGACTCTTTCAGTGAGACGTGACAATGTCACGTCTTTACAAGTACTTTTTGATTATTACTTTTTCATAGAGACGTGACGGTGTCACGTCTCTATGTTATTATTCAGACTTAACAGTTATGAGTGACATTTAGACAAATGTCTCTACACGATGGTGTACTTCAAGTTAGAAGAGCGAGAGTTGGTCATCATGCGGTGATGCCGGCTCCTCATCATCGCTGACAGGCAGTGAATCGTCAGGCACGTCGGCATTGATTGTCATAGGAATGTCATCTATTGTCTGAGAGGGGTCTGGTGCTGGATTGGTAGCAGGGTCGTCTGCCATGTCGGGTGCGGAGTCGTCTGTAATGTCGGGTGCGGAGTCGGTTGCTGGGTCGTCTGTAATATTCTGTTCCTGTGTTTCGACTATTTCTTCTTCGGGTTCCTCCTCCGGTTCGGGGGGAGCAGGAGTGATGTCAGTGATGTCTTTTACGGGATAAGTAGTCAGTCGTTTACCTTTTGCGGTAGCACCTTTGACTGCAATGAAACTCTGCATCTCTATGGTCATGTCTTCCCTATTGTCGTCTTCAAAATGCACGAGGAAGACGGCATCTTCACGGTCGGAGAGGAGATGCAATCTTGAAGCAAGGTTACCGAGGAAATTCTGGGGTTTCTGCGTTGCATTCATCAGGAAGCGTTTTGCATACCAGTATTGCTGGTCAGCGTCCCACAACACGAGTGACCAGGTCTTGTCAGCATCGTATTTCTCTATCCGATAGATATTGTCCTCAAAGTGTGCAGTCAACTCGAAAGAGGTTGTATAGTAGTCACCGCTGCCAGTGATGACGAGTATTCTGTCTTCGCTCTGGAACTCACCGAGATAAGTGCCCATACCATCGTAGTTGATACGCAATACATCGGGGTCGAACCACACTTTTCTTCCGCCGAGTGTAGAGCCGCCTTTCTGCTTAAGGGTAATCTGTTTGACCTTATACTTGGTAAGCAGATTGCCCCGGCTGCTGCGCCCTTTGACTGCCAACTCGCTCAGGTCTTTCAGCACTTCCATGTGTTTGAGTTTGAGTCCGGGGTCGAGTTGCACTCTAATGACCTCTGCTTCTCCGTTGGGATTGGCTGTGAAATACATGACTTTGCTGCCGGGTTTGCCGGTAGTCATGTCATACTCCTTGTCGCGCGCCAAACCTGTAGCGGCAAAGCGTTTCATATAATACGGACCTGACTTACCGTCTCGATAGACCACATTGTAGATAGTGCGCTCGTCGTTCTTCTTGAATACAGCGATGTGAAGGATGTTTGTGCCTACAAACACTTTCTCCTGCACGCGGATAATCTTGTATTTTCCGTCTTTATAGAAGATGATGATGTCGTCAAGGTCGGAGCAGTCGAAGATATAAGTATCTTTCCGAAGAGAGGTACCAATGAATCCTTCCTCCTGATTGATATACATCTTCTGGTTGGCTTCGACTACGGTCTTGAGATTGATAGTGGCAAAGTTCCTAACCTCAGTTCTGCGCGGATACTTGTCTCCGTATTTTGCTTTGAGGTTCTCAAACCACTTGATGGTATAATCAGTAATATGCTCAAGGTTGTATTTTGTCTCCTTCAGTTTGTCTGCAAGGGCTTTCAGTTGTTCGTCTGCCTTCTTGGAGTCAAACTTGGTGATACGCATCATCTTTATCTCGAGCAGGCGGCGCAGGTCGTCATCGGTAACGGGGCGGATGAGTTTCTCTATGTAAGGCTGAATAGCCTTGCGTATGAACTTTATGGCAGCCTCGGGCGAAGTGGAATCTTCAAATCCTTTCTCCTTATAGATACGGTTTTCTATGAATATCTTCTCCAACGAGACGAAGAAATACTGCTCTTCCAGTTCGCCTTTCTGTATCTCCAGTTCCCAACGGAGCAGGTCACGCGTATGGTCGGTTGACATTCGGAGCAGGTTGCTCACATTGGTGAATACAGGTTTCTTGTCCTGAATGACGCAGCAGTTGGGAGAGATACTCACCTCGCAGTCGGTGCAGGCATAAAGAGCGTCTATAGTCTTGTCGGAGGAAGAACCCGGTTGCAACTGCACCACTATCTCTGCCTCGGCAGCCGTGTTATCATCAACTTTCTTTATCTTGATCTTACCCTTCTGGTTGGCACGGAGAATAGTCTCTATAATACTTGCAGAGGTAGTGCCAAAGGGTATTTCGGTGATGATGAGGGTTTTGTTGTCAGCAGACTTGGTGATTTTGCTTCGTATCTTCACCACGCCTCCCCGCTCACCGTCATTATAGCGGCTTACGTCGATAGTGCCACCGGTAGGGAAATCGGGGTACAACCGGAAGTCTTCTCCACGGAGGTATGCAAGCGAGGCATCGCACAGTTCGCAGAAATTGTGAGGCAGTATTTTGGAGTTGAGACCTACTGCTATACCCTCCACTCCCTGAGCGAGGAGCAAGGGGAATTTAACAGGCAGGTTGACCGGCTCTTTCTTTCTGCCATCGTAGCTGAGCATCCAGTGAGTGGTCTTTGGGTTGAATACAGTCTCAAGAGCGAACTTGCTCAGACGTGCCTCTATGTAACGCGGGGCAGCGGCTCCGTCACCGGTAAGGATATTTCCCCAGTTACCCTGGCAGTCAATCAGGAGGTCTTTCTGTCCTAACTGCACGAGGGCGTCACCAATGGAGGCATCGCCGTGGGGGTGATACTGCATTGTCTGACCAACGATGTTAGCCACTTTGTTGTAGCGGCCATCGTCAACCATCTTCATAGCATGCAGTATGCGACGTTGCACAGGTTTCAAGCCATCGTAGATGTCAGGGACGGCACGCTCGAGTATCACATAGGAGGCATAGTCAAGAAACCAGTCTTGATACATGCCTGTAAGGTGATACTTTATTGAGTCGTTGAATGATGCCTTGTGCCGGGACTCAGCTTCACCATCCGCCTGAGTTTCGTCAACAGATGGTTGCTGTTCCCCGTCTTCCGCCGCAAAGTCTTCTCCCACCGGTATTTTATCGTCCTCGCTCATTATTTGTTATTCGACATAGCGATTGGTAATAATATATCCGATAATGCCTACTGCTTCAAGTACAAGACTTGAGGTAAGCAAAGCATTAGAGGGAACCCAGAAATAATAAACTACGAGGCAGAGTACTCCAATGAGAACCAGGATGGCTCCGCAGTATTTAAGCAGTGTTTTCATATTAGTAGATGTTTTTATGTGTTTTATGTTCGTTTTCTATTCCTTTACTCCGTATGCGAGGTCACCTGCATCGCCCAACCCGGGAATGATATACTTGTGCTTGTTAAGCACGGGGTCGACAGCTGCTGTGTACAGACACACATCGACGGGCATTGTATTCTGAAGGAAATCGATTGCCTGCGGTGTGGCGAGAACAGAAGCAAGATAGACCTTCTTGGGTGTTCCTTTTGTGAGGAGAGCCCTGTATGCAACCTCCATAGAGCTGCCAGTGGCAAGCATCGGGTCGCATATAATGAGGGTTTTGTTCTCAAGCGACGGCGAGGCTATATATTCGGTATGGATAAAGAAATCCGTTTCGCTTGTATATTCTCTGTATGCGCTTACAAAGGCGTTTTCTGCATGGTCAAGATAGCCGAGGAAGCCCTCGTGGAAAGGCAGACCTGCCCGCAGAATGGTGGCGAGGACAACTTGCTCGTCGGGTGTCGCTATGTCAGTTTCTGCCAAGGGAGTAACAACGGTCTCGGACTTATAACAGAAAGACTTTGACATCTCGTATGCACAGATTTCCCCCACACGCTCTATATTCCGGCGGAACCGCATAGAGTCCTGCTGGATATCCTTACTCCGCAACTCTTTCATAAAGGAATTGAGGATGGAGTTTTGGTCTGAAAGATTGATAACTTTCATTGTGAACAGAAATGGTGGAACCTGATTATTCGGCTTGCAGCTTAGCCATCTTTTTATCGTTCTTAATTTTGTCTTTTGTTGCCTTTATCTCGTTCTTAATTCTCTCTCCCTGAAGTTTGTTCATGTCCTGCATGTTTTTTATCTTGGTTTCTTTCTCCCTGAGGTCAAGCTCGTAGGAAGAGAGGGCAATCATGTCGTCTTTCAGCACTTCGCGTTTACGATGAAGATCTTTCATACTAAATTCGCGTTCGCGTGCATTGTCTCTCAGTCGTGCTTCCTGCTGGTCAAGGGCGGCGTTATTGTCGGCGAGTGTCTGCTGGTCGAGTGCACTTTCTTTAAGCAATGCTTTGCGCTGTTTGTCTATATCCTTTTGTGATTTCTTGTCGGCCTTTGCCTGATCTTTGTAAACCTTCTCCTGGTCTTTTAGTTGTTTCTCGCGCTGTTTGTTGTTTTTCTTCTGTGAATTGTAGTAGTTACGTTCGCTTTTGGCAGTTTTAGAAGCGAGTGCAAGCGCGTCTTTGTCTGCTTTTAACTTTTTGTTGATGATTTCGAGGTCATTCACATACTGCTCGTCGTCGGGGGCATTCTGACGAATAGAGTCAAGATTGAACTCAACCGGTTTTACGTTTAACGGAGTAACGTCTTGAGCGCTGAGTGCAACACTTATCATTGCCACTGCAGCCATAAGAAATGTCTTCTTCATTTTTGTTGTTTTATTCAGTTATGTATGTTAATATAGTTTCTTCCGATATCTTTGTCCGGACGGTGTATTACTTGAATTTCTCCATGAATCTTGCGCTATAGGTCTTTGAGACAGGTATCTTAGGCAAGGTCTCCACCCCGAAATCAATAAAGAGGCCGTCGTCGGTATTCGTTATCACTTTAATCGCGTTGAAGTTGACCATATACGACCTACTGCAGCGCACAAGGGCGGTATTCATAAATTCTTCTTCCAAGCGCTTCATGGTACTGCGGAGTATATAGCGGGGCACCTTGTTGCCGTTCTTATAGTAGATAACGACGTAGTTGTCAGCCGACTCGATGTAATATATTGCATCGGACTTCACGGATAATTTCAGTTCACCCCGCTCGTCGCGAAAGTTGTATGTTTCAGGGCCGGACTTGTTTTCCGCTACATGTTCTCCTTCAGCGGTTTCCGCTTTCTTTGACAGTTCCTCATTAAGCCGCTTAATCTCCTTGTCCTTGTCTATCAGCGCGAACGACATGTAAAAGGCGGTATATGGTATAAACAAGGTAAAGAAAGTGTCACGTATAGCCTCGTTGAAATACTCGAAATACAAGTCATAGTCGTGTGTTACCACCGAGGCAGCGAGAGAGTAAATAACCGACATTGCGAGCAGTTCAGCCACCAGCCAGATAGAGAACTCCCATACGGCAATGTCATGCTTCTTGGCATACTGATACATTATAGTCCTACTCACTGCAATCACGCCCATTGCGACTAAGACTACAACAGTAGCGACCCCGATGTAAACAAACGGTTTGTCAGTCCAAGTGGAGGAGCCGAAAGGCTTATATATCAGTATAAACAACTCTGCAAACAGGGCTGTTCCACAAACTGTCCAAATTACGTTTTTCTTCTCTGTAAAATATGAGGGGATATTGCTTCTCAACGGTTGATTTCTTAGTTATTCGGTATCGCCTGCAAAGATACAACTTTTTTTTATTATATGCAAGTATTATCAAAATTCCCGCTTGCGCAATTCAGGGAAATACATTATCTTTGCAACAGAATATGAATGATTGTCTGTCGGCAGGAGGTCAGGAGCAGGATTGTCCGGGGCAGGGGTTAGACAGAGAGGGGCTTAGAGGAGCACGTCAGTTTGCAAAGTGTAAGCAAAAAGGCAGAAAAGGTGACAAAGTGTCAAATGGGGGAGATGGCTAACACTCGGCTTAGAGTAGGCTTAAAGTGGGCTACCCGTGAACTTACACTTTGTAAGGTAAAAGGGGCAAAAAGGTGACAAAGTGTCAAAACGGGGTTTGCAGGGGAGTGGAGTTACGGAGTGGGGGTGGCTGAGGACGGGTGAGGAAACGGAGCGGGGGTGGCTGAGGATCGGTGAGGAAATTTGATAATGAGGGAAGGCTTCGACAACGAGAATGTTGCAGGTTGTGGCGGCACGGACAGGCAACACAGACTACAATAATTTACGGCTCGAATTATAGTGACAGGCAACATGAATTATTGTGATATACAGTTCGGATAATTGTGACAGTCAACTCAAATTATAATATAGAACAGCTATCAGGACATGGCAACACGATTTACAGAGTACAAATTTGATTTAGACCGCACGGTGCGGCTATGTTTTACTATTGTAGTAATCATCATACTGTTTCTGCTCACGAGACAACTCAGCGGAGTGTTGCTACCGTTTGTTGTCTCATGGTTTATAGCCTATCTTATTCACCCTATTGTAAACTTTTTCCAATACAAGTGTCACCTGAAGAACAGGACATTGTCGGTTGCAGTGACACTGATTCTGCTGCTCGGGCTTTTAGCGGCAATCATCACGGCTTTGATAAAACCTATATCGGCGGAGGTGTCAAAGATGGCGACACTAATCAGTTCGTATGTGAGCGGGTTGAGTGTGGACACAGTACTGCCGGCTGCGTGGCAGGAGGGATTCCGCAACTGGCTTGCCCAATACGACTGGCAGAGTCTGCTGACCCTAAGCAACATAGAGGAGGTTTTGGGAAAGATAACCCCATACATAGGCGGACTGCTGGGCGGAGGCATCAGTTTCCTCGGCGGACTTATGGTAGTGTTTATCGGTTTCCTGTATGTGATTTTCATACTGATAGACTATGAGAAAATAACAGAGGGTGCAGCAAACATGATTCCTCCGAGGTTCAAGCAGGGTATAAACAGTGTGATGAAAGATTTGGAGAACGGCATGAACAAATACTTCCGCGGTCAGGCACTGATAGCGATGACGGTAGGTATATTGTTTTCGATAGGTTTTACGATAATGGGTCTTCCGCTTGCGATAGTGATAGGTCTGTTTATCGGTTTGCTCAACATGGTGCCTTACCTGCAGGTAGTAGGTATTCCAATCTGCATGCTGTTAGGAATACTACAATCCGCATACACGGGCACCGCATACTGGGTCATACTGTTAGAGATAGCCGCTGTATTCCTCGTGGTGCAAGGCACACAGGATCTGCTGCTTACCCCGCTAATAATGGGAAAGACGATAGGCATGAAGCCAGCGGTTATGCTGCTTGCGCTTTCAATCTGGGGGAGTCTTTTCGGAATAGCGGGCATGATAATAGCTCTGCCTATCACCACAGTGCTCATCTCTTACTACAAACGATTCGTGCTACATTCGGTAGAGCCTCTACCGGACACTCTTGTCGATTTGGTATCAGACATTCCTGCAACGGAGGAGCCATCGGAAACGGGCACTGCGGCAGAATAGAGTATGGGTGTAAAAAACTCATTGAAAGAGGTTAGTCACGATAATTTTTTGTTATATCAATAATTTTCCGTACCTTTGCAGGCTCTATTTGATATATTGCACAAAAGTGCTGTTTTGATTTAAGAATATGCAGAATATTAGGAACATAGCAATTATTGCTCATGTTGACCACGGTAAGACAACGCTGGTTGACAAGATGCTTTACACCGCCCATCTGTTTCGCGACAACGAGGCCAAGGGCGAGTTGATACTCGACAACAACGAACTTGAGCGGGAGCGTGGTATCACTATTCTCGCGAAGAACGTATCTATTGAGTATAAGGGATACAAAATCAACATTATCGACACTCCGGGTCACGCTGATTTCGGAGGAGAGGTGGAGCGTGTGCTTAACATGGCAGACGGAGTGCTGCTGCTTGTAGATGCCTTTGAAGGTCCTATGCCGCAGACGCGATTTGTATTGCAAAAAGCGTTGCAGATGAACCTGAAGCCGATAGTCGTGATTAACAAAGTGGACAAGCTCAACTGCCGTCCGGACGAGGTTCAGGAGGCAGTGTTCGACCTTATGGTCAACCTTGACGCGACAGATGACCAGCTTGACTTCGAGACCATCTATGGTTCAGCCAAGAACGGTTGGATGAGTCGTGACTGGAAGAAGCCCACAAACGATATAACCGCCCTGCTTGATGCGATTATCGAGCATATACCTGCGCCGGAAGTGCTTGAAGGCACACCGCAGATGCTTATCACGTCGCTTGACTATAACCCATACGTAGGCCGTATAGCCATAGGCCGTGTACATCGCGGCACCTTGAGAGAGGGTATGCAAGTGACTCTTGCGAAGCGCGACGGCAGCATGCAGAAGACCAAGATAAAGGAGTTGCACACCTTTACGGGTTTGGGACGCCAGAAGACAGAGGAGGTGAGCAGTGGTGACATCTGCGCCCTTGTAGGCATTGAGGGCTTTGAGATAGGAGATACTATCTGCGACCTCAACAATCCAGAGCCGCTGCAACCTATTGCCATAGACGAGCCGACGATGTCGATGGTGTTCACCATCAACGACTCACCATTCTTCGGACAGGAGGGCAAGTTTGTAACTTCCCGCCATATACACGAGCGATTGATGCGCGAACTCGACAAGAACCTTGCGTTACGCGTTGAGAAGAACCCCGATGAAGATATATGGCATGTATATGGCAGGGGTGTGCTTCATCTGTCAGTACTGATTGAGACTATGCGTCGCGAAGGTTACGAACTGCAAGTGGGGCAGCCACAGGTTATTATCAAAGAGATAGACGGAGTGAAATGCGAGCCTATAGAACAGCTCACGGTGAACTCACCTGAAGACTGTTCGGGCAAGATAATAGAGTATGTGAGCACGCACAAAGGCGAGATGACGAAGATGGAGATGGTGAACGACCGGGTGCAGTTGGAGTTTCAGATTCCTTCGCGGGGCATCATAGGAATGCGTACATACGTGATGAACGTGAGTGCAGGAGAGGCCATTATGGCGCACCGTTTTCTTGAGTTCCAGCCATACAAAGGCGAGATAGAGAAGCGCTCCAACGGTTCGCTTATTGCGATGGAGACAGGAACCGCCTACGCCTATGCGCTTGACAAGCTGCAAGACCGCGGACGCTTCTTCATCTATCCGCAGGAGGAGGTATATGCCGGTCAGGTGGTAGGAGAGAACGCCAAGGAAGGAGATATAGTGATTAACGTTACCAAGTCGAAGAAACTCACGAACATGCGTTCCAAGTCGGCTGACGACAAGGTATCGCTTCCGCCACCTGTTATCTTCTCACTTGAGGAGGCTCTCGAATACATCAAGGAGGACGAGTATGTGGAAGTAACACCTACCCACATGCGTATCCGCAAGATTATCCTCGACGAACTCGAGCGCAAACGCCAGAACAGATAAGCGACACAGGAAACCAAGCAAACTATTCAAACAACATATTATGAACGTAACAAAAACAGACATTGATGCGCTCAACGCCAAACTGAGTATAGTGATTGAGCCGCAGGACTATGAAGAGAAAGTCCAGAAACAACTCAAAGACATCCGCCGCAAGGCAAACATTCCGGGTTTCCGTCCGGGAATGGTGCCTGCAGGCTTAGTAAAGAAAATGTATGGCAAAGCCGTACTCGGAGAAGAGGTAAACAAAGCCATCAACGAAGGTATATACAACTATATCAAAGAGCAGAACCTCAACATCCTTGGTGAGCCACTGCCCAACGACGAAGATACTCCCGCTATCGACTGGGACGTAGACAGCACATTCACTTTCGTGTTCGATATTGCCCTTGCTCCTGAGTTTGACGCCAAACTCAACGGCAAGAACAAACTCACATACTACGATATCCAAGTGACTGACGAAGAAGTGCAGAACCAGGTGGATGCATACGCACAACGTTACGGCGAGTTTGTGCAGGTGGACGAGTATCAGGCAGGCGACATGCTGAAGGGCAAGATCAGCGAACACAAGGAAGGCGGCATAGTGAAAGGCGATGCCGTGCTCTCGCCCGACTACATGCAGAATGAGGAGCAGAAGAAACTCTTCGAGGGCGCAAAGAAAGGCGATGTTATCACCTTTAACCCCAAGCAAGCTTATGACAGCGAAGTGGAGATAAGTTCACTGCTCGGCATAAAGAAGGAAGAGGTGGCAGAGATTGCAGACGAGTTCACATACGAGATAGAGAGTATCAGCCGTCATCAGAAGGCAGAAGTAAACGAAGCTCTGTTTGCCAAGGTGTATGGTGAAGGCAATGTAGCCGACGAGGCAGCGTTCCGTGAGCGCATCCGCACAGAGATAAAGTCAAACTTCACTCAGGACAGCGACTACAAGTTCGGTCTTGATGCGAAAGCCGCAGTACTCAAGAAGATGGATAAGCTTGAGTTCCCCGAAGCTTTCCTGAAACGCTGGTTGCTTCAGACCAACGAGAAGGGAATGACTGCCGAAGATATAGACAAAGAGTTCCCGCAGATGATAGAAGAACTCAAATGGCATCTTGCCAAGACGCAACTCTCAGAGACATTCAACATAAAGATAGAACCTGAAGAAGTGCAGAACTATGCCAAGGAGATGGTAAGAATGCAGTTCCTGCAATACGGTCTTGCCGGAGTGGAGGACGAGATGCTGACACAATACTCGCAAGAGATACTCAAGAACGAAGACCAGTTGCATGGTATAATCGACAGATTGCAAGAGAACAAGATTTACGAAGCCCTGAAGGGAACGGTAAAACTCGAGACCAAGGAAATCAGTTACGAAGATTTCGGCAAGTTGTTCGAGAAATAAGATAAGTATGGCGGGGCTTGGAGAAAAACTCTGAGTCCCGCTCTGTTTTCTCTTGAACCCGTTTCAATGGTCATCACCAATATTAACTATCAAACATAACAAACCCATAAAACTTGTAGAACTTTAGTATGAAACTTTTATTTTTCCTTCCCGCAATTGTGGTATTGCTTCTGTTGTCAGGCTGCAAAGACGAGAGTCCGCAGGTTCAACTCCAAAGCATCAAACTCAACAAGAGCCAAGTTGAGATTGAAGCCGGTAATACTTACCGTCTCGAGGTGATTTATTCTCCTGAAGAAGCGGAAGAGACTGCTCCCGAGGTTGAATGGGAGTCGAGCAGAACAAGGGTAGCCAAAGTGGACGCCAGCGGCAGAGTGAGTGCAGAAAGAGAGGGTACCGCCACTATCACTGCCTCCTGCGGCAAGCTGGAAGCAAGCTGCGAGGTGAAGGTAGTAAAAGCCACGACTCCCACATTGTCGGTTTCCCCTACTTCGATAAATTCGACCGAGGCAGGAGGCAAGTGGGATTTGAATATCACCACTTCCACAGAATGGGCAGCCACAGCGTCTGCGAGCTGGATTACTCTTAGCGATACGAAGGGGTTGGGCAACAAAAAACTCACTGTCACTATAGCAGCCAACGAGACTTTCGAAGATACGGAAGGCACGATTTCAGTGAGTACTGCCTTCTCCTCCCAAACCATCAAAGTGAAGCGGGCAGGCAGGACACCGGAGGCTATTATACTTACTCCAAACACGATAAACGCTCCTGCAGCAGGAGGCACATTCAATGTGAAAGTGTTCTCTTCGATCAGTTGGACGGCCCAAGTGCCTGAATCGTGGGCAACAGTAAGTCCGAGTTCGGGAAGCGGCGACGGAGAAGTGACAGTTACCGTATCTCCTTCCAACACCACCAAAGACACCAAGCAGGAGATTGTGTTCGACAACAATGAGAAGAAGGAGAAACTCGTCATAAACAGGGTTGGTCGTGACCCGCTGCCTATCACGCTCAGTCAAAGCGCAATAGGTGCTCCGGTAGGAGGCGGGACATACAAGATTACCGTGAACAGCGAGTTGCCTTTCACTGCCACACCGAGCGTTGAGTGGGTAACGGTATCCATAAGCGGGAAAACGGCGACAGTGGTAGTAGCAGAGAACAACACAGGAACACATGCAGGTGCACAAGTGTTGTTCAAGACAGAGGAGAACTCCGCTGTACTGAGTATAACACAAACCAAACCTACTCTCTCTCTTTCTGTTGACTATCTGTATTCGTCTGACGAAGGGGCAGAATCGACATTTACAATAACAAGCAATTACAATTGGACTATCAACTCTTCCACCTCCTGGGTTACCACAAACTACAATAGCGGATCAGGTGACAGAACTGTTTCAGTAACCATTGCTGAAGCGACATCGTCTGAAACGACAAGCAGCTACATTACCGTCAAATGTGCCAACATAACCAGGAGCATTCAGGTAGTTCGCTCAGGATTCAATCCCAAGTGTTTTACTTCGAGCGCATCAGGAACGAAAATCTACTTTGCTCCGGGCAATCTGTATTATACAGCAACCACTAACACGTTCCGTTTTGCCAATTCCCAGTATAATTACCTTGGCAGTACGAATGCCTATATAGGTCCTGACGACAGCTATCCTATAGATTTGTTCGGCCGCGGCACAAGCGGATATAAGTACAAACCTTATACTTATACCGATGTCAATGCAGCATTAAACTATTGCAGTAGTAATACAGAAAAGTATTTCTCAAAAACACAACACGACTGGGGCACGTACAATGCTATCGGCAGTGATCCTGCGGGCACATGGCGTGTTCCTTATTATACAGAGTGGGAATATATCCTGACAAAGAGGAAGAATTACAATTCTCTGCATAGTTTGGCAACAGTTGCGGGTGTATGCGGACTGATTATCCTTCCTGACCATTTCCAGTGGCCCTCAGGAGTAACCAAATTTACGAGTGCAACCACTGATTACTCCTATTACGTATATGATGCGACTGCATGGAAGAAGATGGAAGACGCAGGAGCGGTATTCCTTCCTGCAGCAGGGAGAAGAGCGGAGAAGAACGTGACGGAGATAGGTTCAGAAGGCTATTATTGGACAGACAAAGCCTTTTACATCTCAAACGGGCAAGCGGGCTACGGGTCGTATATGGGATATGTATTGCACTTTAAAAAGAATAAAATAATTATATCTGAGACTGACGATGACGGGGCTGTGAGGATTACAACAGGTTGCTCTGTCAGACTGGTAAGAGAAGTAGGTGCTCAAGGTTAAGCCTGGTATTCAAATAAAATAATAACTTCATAAACAACTATAGTTATGAGAAAGTTTTATTTCCTCTTCCTGTTGTCTGCTATATTTCTGTTAGCAGGCTGCAAGGGTGAAGAGCCGCAATTAGCTCTCCAGGAGATATCGCTCAACAAGAGCAAGTTGGAAATTGAGAAAGGTAGCACAGCCCGCCTCTCCGTCATCTATTCGCCCGAAGAGGCTGAAGCAACAGCTCCTGAAGTGACATGGGAGTCAAGCAAGCCCCGCATTGCCTCAGTGGACATCAACGGCAAGGTCACGGCAAATGCCGTAGGTACCACCACCATCACCGCCTACTGCGGCAAGCTATATGCCGAGTGCCAAGTCACAGTGGTGAATGCTGTCATTCCTACACTCAGAGTCTTCCCCACTTCTATCAACTCTACTGAAACCGGAGGTGAATGGAACATTGATATCACCACCTCCACCGAATGGAGCGCTACTGCTTCTGCCGACTGGATTACTCTCAGCGACAACAAAGGTATAGGTGACAAGAAACTTACTGTCAGTATTGCTGCCAACGAGACTTTTGAGAACACAGAGGGAGAGATAACGGTGAAGGCTGCCTCGAGCACGGTCAAAGTAGCCGTCAAGCGTGCGGGCAGAACTCCTGCATCGCTTGCGCTGAATCCTTCAGTAATAGAGATACCTGCAGCAGGCGGCACCGCTAAGACGAAAGTGCTATGCTCTATTGCATGGAGCGTCACTGCTGTTGACTGGGCTACAGTCAGTCCCGCAGAAGGAGAAGGCGACACAGAGGTGGAGATAACTGTAGGAGAGAACAGCTCAGTGGAGACACTCGAGCAGAAACTGGAGTTCACCAACGGAGAGAAGAAAGAGCAACTTACAGTGCGCCGTTTGGGCAGGGCTCCGAAACCTATAACCGTCAATCCTGCATCTATTGAAGCTCCTGCTACAGGAAATAAATACACCGTTACTGTAACCTCCGAACTGGATTGGTCAGTACAGAATAGCAGTTCGTGGGTAAGCACTGAGAACAAGACGGCAAACAAGATAGACATCGTTGTAGCCCCTTATTCTTCTGCACGCGGCAATGATACAGAGGCTCACCTTACATTCTCCAATGGTGAGGCAGAAACAACACTAACCGTCAAACAAGGAAAACCATATCTGACAATTGACAAACAGAATCTGGAAATATCCGACGATGGCGGTAATGAGACTGTGAAAATTACAAGCAATGTTTCATGGACTGCTTCTGCCGATGTTACATGGATAAGAACATCTTCCACTACCGGTACAGGCAACTACTCTATGACGATATATGTTGATGCTACTGACAGTAAATCTACCACCACAGGCAAAGTGACCATTACAGGCAGCGGCATTACCCAGATTGTCACCATCACCAGACAAGGTTACGACCCATACGCCTTCAGTATTGGCAAAGGCAGGAAAGTAAGAATAGCACCGGGCAACCTGCAATATCAGGCAAGCACCAGGAAATGGCGCTTTGCTCCCAACCAGTACACTACTATCGGCACCGACAACGACAATGCTTCTGCCACCTACAGCGGGTGGATAGACATCTTCACCTGGGGTGCTACCGGACTAAACGGCATAATGCCTTATTCTAAAGATCAGTATCTCAAAGAGAGTGGTTATCTTACGGGCAATAATGACTGGGGAGCAAACATTATCGGCTCTGATCCTGCGGGCACATGGCGCTCGCTGACACAGGATGAATGGAAGTATATTATCGGCTATGGTAGTTTTACTTCCTATCGCAAGAATTCATATAGTCTGAGTGGAGTCGGTACTGTTATGGGAGTACCGGGATTGATTATCCTTCCCGACCATTGGGAACAACCTTCCGGTACGACCTTCGTAGGCGGTGCTACCAATATCTCCCAAAATATCATCAACAACTGGTCAGTATGGGAAAATGCCGGAGCAGTATTTTTGCCATTCGGAGTACATAGAGCGAGTGTTTCAGGAACTATGACTATAATCGGCACTAATAATGAAAGAGGCTACTACTGGACTTCAACCCCGGGGCAATGTCTTCTTTTGATGGCAGCAGCTTCTACTAATTTCTATTACAAAGAGGGTCCTGACAGCGGTCTTATGGTAAGGTTGGCAAGAGACTTATAGAATATATGTAGAAAAAGAAGTGTAAAAAGAGAAAAGATGGTGAATCACCATCTTTTCTCTTTTTCTATACAACCTGTTCTTTACCTTACTCTGTCAGTCTCACGGCTGCACCACCTGCGGCATTGAGTGTGAGACGAAGCACGTCGCCTGCGCGTACCTGTCTTGTCTCTATTGCTATATCATAGGGGTTATTCTGCCATTCAGTGTTCTCGGTGTCACGATAGATTTCAGCGGTATAGGTCTTACCTTTGTCAAGGAAAGAGAGGTCTATGTTGACTTCACGCTCTTCCTCGTTGGTTATTGCGCCTACGTACCAGTCGCTTGAGTTCTTATCCTGACGGGCAGTTAACACATACTCGCCTATTTTGGCATCGAGCACTACAGAGCGTTGCCAATCGCACGGCACATCCTCAATGAATCGGAATGCCTCAGGGTGCTGCATATAACTCTCAGGAAGGTCGGATGCCATCTGGAGAGGAGAGTAAATAACGACAAAGAGAGCCAGCTGCCGTGCAAGGGTTGAGTGTACCCGTGTCTGTGGGTGAATGGGGTTGCTGAAGTCGAAGGTGCCCGGGGTGAAATCGACCGGCCCTGCCATCACCCGGGTAAAGGGCAGAACGCACAGATGCTGTGCAGGCGAGCCGCCGTCAGTTGACCATGCGTCCCATTCCTGTCCGCGCACGCCCTCGCCGGACATAAGGTTAGGATAGGTGCGCTGCAGACCGGTGGGCATCACACACTCGTGGTTGTCGATGCACACATGTTCTCTTGCGGCTGTCTCTATCACCTTGCGCATGTGGCGTACACCATACTGCGACTTGTGCCACTCTTTGCCTTCAAGTTTGGAATGTACATAGCCTGTTTTCACGTTGTGTATGCCGTGCACGTCGTAATAGTGGAAAGCGTCTTCCATCTGCTCCTCATAGTGTGTTACGTTGCCGCCTGTCTCGTGGTGACCGATAATCTGTACACCTTTCTCCTGCGCATATTTAGAGAGATACTCCATATCGAAGTCGGGTGTAGGCTTGCTGAACTCGGCAAGGTTGCTTGTCCAATCGCCATCCCAGCCTTCGTTCCAGCCCTCTGCGAGTACACCGCCGAAGCCATGTTCTGCAGCGAAGTCTATATATCGGCACATATTCTCCGTGGTAGCCCCGTGGTTGGGTGAGAGAGCGATGAACCTGCCCTTCTCATCAAGCAGGCGGTAGCACCATGTGTAGTGGTCGAGGTGAATAGCCCACCATATACCTATGAACTTCATTGGTTTTATCCACGAGGTGTCCTCTATCTTGCATGGCTCATTCAGGTTGAGCATGATACGCGAGGCAGCCAGTTCGGTAATGTTGTCAGCGAGAATAAGGAAACGCCACGGCGACACGGTCTTGCCATATTCGCCATACACCTTCACGCCATTGGACCACGGAGTGAGATAGGTGCCGAGAGTGGCATCCTGCTTGATATAGAAGTTCTGTGCGGCATAGTCAGTAAGGTTAGCCTCATGGAGGAACCCATAAGTTCCATCCTCAAACTCCAAGGTGAGCGGCGAACAAAGGGTGTCTTTCTTTCTGCTCAGCAACGACTTCTCCCACAGACCCTCGTAGAAGGGTGTATCCCATGGCAACGACCAAGTCTCGGGGTTGGAGACAAAGCGGTACTCAGTGAGTTCGTCGGTCAGCACAAACTCCTGCGACACGTTGTCTTTGCCCTGCAGGGGGCAAGTCTCATATCTGAAGGCTACACCGTCGTTGAAAGCACGGAAACGTATTATCAGTTGCTGCTCTTCGGAGTTGGTAAGAGTTACAGCCATCTCACGATAGTGGTTGCGTGCGAAACTCTCCTCGCCCCACACCTGCTGCCATATCTCGTCTTTACTGTCGCGTTCTACACTCTTTATCTTGAGTCCCGAGGTGAACTCGTTGCCTTCGAACACCATGCCGAGGCGGGAGGGGTCGATGACCGCCTTGCCGTCTTTGGTCACGCTATACTGCGGTTCTCCCGATTCGGTAAGGGAGAAGCGGATGTTTGTTCTGCCATCGGGTGAAGTGACTGCTGTTTTGCCTGTACAGCCTGCAAGCAGAAGGGCTGACAAGATGAAGATAATACCGATATGTTTCATTGGTTTTGGATTATTAATAAGTTATGTGTTATGTTCTCTACTTATATGCCCGGATATCCATCCGACTGCTTAATATTCCCGTTTCTCTCGAGTTCGAGTTGGGGTATGGGCTGAACATACGAGCAGTCACCTTTCCAAGTTATCTGCCCATGCCGCGTTTCTTTGTAGAAATCGGCCTCTTGCTGCCCAATGCGGTATCTGCGTACATCGAACCACCACTGCCCTTCTGCGAACAACTCTGCCCAACGCTCGTATTTGATAACGTCGTTGGCTAAATGGTCGTTTTCATCGGCAGTTTTGGTGCGGTCTGCCAGCGAAGTATAGTCATAGGGGCAGGCTGCCTCAGGGTCGTAGCCGTAGGCGCGTCTATGAACTTTGTTGACATACTCCAATGCCGTGGCGGGGTCGCTCTGCTGTAGCAGTTCTGCATACAGAAGGTAGATGTCGGCAAGACGGACAATATAGTAGTTGCAGTCGGAGCTCTCGTTCTTGCCATAAGGTGCCGCACCCATCTCCACACCACGTATATTAGTGTATTTGCGGTGCTGCCAACCAATAATGTCAGGGCGGTTGTTTACTTCTAACGAACGGTCGTACCAAGTCTCCCGCCCTTTGGCGTCAATATATGTATCGACATAAGGCTGCCCTGCACAAAGCAGCAGACGCGGGTCAACTTTGTCAGGGTTGTTCTTGAGTGCCAGTGCCTCTGTGCGATAGTTAGGCATGACAAGTGTGTAGGGGAAATTATCTTTAGAGCGGGCAGCATTGACGTCGAAGGCGGTATTGAATGTCCATCGCGGCATTGTGTCACCATAGAAATCTGCAAACCCGAACCGTGCTATGTTGCGGTCATGCACGAAGTTGTTGCCCCATTGCGAGGATTTCTTTGATGTTATCACATCGTGTTCCAGTGTCTGCGGGTCGGTCTTGTCCTCGCGCCCCGGACGAAAACGAATATCAAGATCTACATACCATGGCGCATATACCATTGGCATACCTGAACCGGTGGTATAGCCATCCCAAGGTCCGTCCTGCTGGTAGTTAGAGGTCATTGTCAGTTCATACAGCGACTCGGAATTATGTTCGTTGGCGACATTGCCGTAGAACATGTCCTTATATACATCCGCAGGAGCCAGAGTCTTACCGCTGTTGTTGATGATATCCTCCATCAGTGTTTTTGCCTTGTCTTTATTCTCGGGGAAGATATATAGCGACTGCATATATACTTTTGCCAGCAGTCCTTTTGCAGCCCATTCTGTAGCACGGTAAGTTTCATTATGACCGCTCAGCAACTCACATGCTTCGTTCAGGTCGTCTATCACGAACTGCCATGTCTCTCTCACTGAGGCACGTTGCTGCTTGAGGGAATCCACATTGCTCTGCACCTTGTCTATTATCGGGAATCCCAACGCATCAGGCTCCAACTCGAAGAATATCTGTGCGTGCCAATAGGCGAGTGCACGGTTGAAGAGTGCCTGCCCGCGCATGTAGTCAAGCTGCTCCGCTTCGGTTGCGGTGGCATTGGTGGCTTTATAGTGTTCTATTGATTCCAAAGCCTGCGTTGACAGTTTCATCCACTTGCAGAGGTCCGTGTATGTGGTGGTAATGTAGCGCGAGTCGATGCTGGTGTAGTTGTCCATAGAGGTTGCACGCTCGTCGTAGCTGCCATAGGTATCGGTAGTATGGTCATACAGATATACACCCATGGGGAACCAATAGAAAGCATACATTCCTATGCTATGGCTCTGGGCGTAAGAAGAGGTAAGCACCAGGTCAACCTGCTCCATCGTTGCAGGGAAATTGTCGGGGTTCAGTGTCTGCGGATTCTCTATGTTGAAGAAATCCTTGCAAGATGCAAGAGTCAGTGTCGCTGCACACAATGTGTATATGATAGTCTTTTTCATGATTCTCAGTATGTTTTAGAAGGTGATGTCAAGTCCGAAGGAGAACAATCTCGAAGGTATATAACGGTTGATATTGTCCACATTGTACATTAGCGAGTTGCCGCCGATTTCAGGGTCGAGACCGGAGTAAGAGGTGATGGTAAACAGGTTCTGGGCAGAGAAATATATTCTGGCTTTTTCCATCTTTGCCTTGCCGGAGATGTTCTTTGGCAATGTGTAACCTATACTCAGGTTTTTCAGTTTCAGGTAGTCGCCTTTCTCAAGCAGATATGCACTCACGGTTGAGTAGTTCTTGTTGGCAGCACCGTCGCCAATCATACTCCCTGACTCATTGAGATAGCCGATTCTCGGGTCAGAGGTAACGGTGGTGTTATCTTTGCCGAAGCATGAGGTGGTGAATATCTTGGCCGTAGTGTTGTCAGAGGAGAAGTTGTGGGTGTAGGGTTTTACGAGGTTCATTATGTCGTAGCCGAATGCACCTGAGAATACTGCGCTCAAGTCTATTCCTTTCCAGCCGAAATTCAGTGTCAGACCCATTGTCATCTTCGGCCACGGGTTACCTATGTATTTGCGTGAAGCGGCAGTCACGCGACCCAAGCCGTTGTCATCATAGATGAGGTCGCCCACACCCGTGTTCTGCTGCTGATAGTATATTCCTATCTCTTTCCCGTCAGCATTAAGCGGCTGACCGTTGGCTGCATAACCGAACGGATGGTCTGGATTCTGCTCTCTCCATTTGTCAAGAGCATATTGGTTATAGCGGTCCACTTCTTCCTGATTCTGGAATATGCCTTTTACGCCGTAGCCATAGAACAGCGACATCGGGTTGCCGTCTTCCGTTCTTGCAACCAACGACCAAGAGTTGTCCACGCCCCGGTCTATAGTGCTTGCACCCGGGGTGTCGCCTATACGCTTAACCTTGTTCTCGTTGAAACTTGCATTCCAGCCTATTCCATAACTGAAGTTCCCGCGTTTTTCTTTCCACTCGATGCTTACTTCATGTCCTTTGTTCTCCACTAAACCTGCATTGAAAAGCACACTGACAGTGTTGCCCGGGTCTGTTGACGCGAAGTAGTAACTCATACCGGATGTAAGAGGCAGACTGCCTCTGTAGAGCATGTCGCGCGTCTGTCGGTTGTAATAGTCATAGGTTACGGTGAGACGATTGCCGAGGAAACCAAAGTCAACACCCAAGTCCCACTGGTTGACCTCCTCCCATTTGAGATTTTCATTGCCCAGTGTTGCTATCCACGCACCTGTCTGCTGCACGCTGCTGTCGTCAAACGCATGGCTTACACCGGACAAAGAATAAGTGGACATATACATATATTGTGCTATATTGTCGTTGCCGAGAATACCCCATGAACCGCGGATTTTCAGGTTATCCCACCATGAGCCCACATTGTCTTTCATGAAGTCCTCTTCCGATATTCGCCAGCCTGCATTTACGGAGGGGAAGTATCCCCAACGATTCTTCTTTACGAACCTGTCGGAAGCGTCTGCACGGAAATTAACGGCAAGCAGATATTTGCTCTTATAGTCGTAGTTGATTCGGGCGAAAGCCGACCCGCGCCTCTCCATTGGCACGCCGTCTTCCGCATCTTTGGTCGGACCTGTAGATGCCAATGCTATAGATTGTGCTACAGGTATAGCAAAATTATATGAGGTTACTGACAGATTATATCCGTCGTATTTCCACCACTCAGTACCTATCATTGCCTTGAAGTGGTGATCGTCCGTCCATGTAGCATCGTAGGTAAGCACCGAGTTGAACATGAGCCGGAGCGAAGTGCCTGCATAGGAGTTAAGCTGCCCGCCGGGTACACCTACCTGCACAGGTCCGAAATCCTTGTACTCTGTGAATCTGTTCTGGCTCCATGCCGACACATTTGCGCTTCCTGTTGTGCGCCATGTCAGACCTTTGATAAATTCTATATTAAGGTATGCCTGGGTGTTGAGGTTGTAGTTGTCATCATGATAAACATGGAAGGCATCCTCAAGACCGGCGAAGTTGGGTCCGCTACCCACCAATATGGGGGTCTGGGCATAATTGCCGTCCTCGTCGAAGACTTCTGCCACAGGCACCGTGCGGAAAGGAATAGTGTGATTATATATACTTGAGTTGGTTGCAGGATTGGTCTTTGTCATACTGCCGTACACCGTTCCGCCGAAACTCACGTGCTTGCCCATCTTGTGGTCAAGATTGGCACGGAGGGAGAAGCGTTGTGCACGCGTGTCCATATATGTTCCTTTCTCGTCCATATAACCGAACGAAACAAAGAATTTGGTTTTTTCCGTTGCCTGCGATACGGAGAGATTGTATTCCTGCTCTATACCCGTGCCGAACATCACGTTCATCCAGTCTGTATTAGGCAACTCGTCCGCACTCGTCACTCCTAACACTTCAAGTGTAGAGCCTGTTCCCCATGCATCGCGCGCCCGTATCCAGTCTTCGGTATTCAGCAGATGAATGTTGGAGTTTATCTTTCTCCAACCTACGCGGGCATTCAGGTTCACTTGTGTCTTTTCCGTCTTGCCCTTCTTTGTTGTTATCAATATTACACCACCGGCAGCCTGCGAACCGTAGATGGCAGCAGAGCCGGCATCCTTCAGAATCTCTATTGACTCCACGTCACGCATGTTGAAGTTGAACCCCGCATCTTGCGCCACACCGTCAACCACATACAGAGGAGCCATACCGTTTATACTTCCTGCACCGCGAATCAGGATGTCTGCCGACTCACCCGGGGCACCCGAGCCTTTGGTCACCGTCACACCTGATGCCAAACCTGAAAGACTCTCAGCAAGCGACTTGGCAGAGAAATCCTGTATATCCTCCGTACTTACCGATGAAATCGAGCCTGTCACATCCGATCTGCGCTGTGTGCCGTAGCCGATTACAACCACATCCTCCAGCACCTCGCTGTCTTCCTCAAGGCGTATATTATATACGGATGTATTACTGCTGATTACTACCGTGTAAGTCTTGTAACCAACGTAGGATACTGCGAGAGTCTTGCCCTCGGTTATGTTTAGAGTGAACTGACCGTCATAGTCGGTCACCGTGCCGTTAGATGTGCCCTGCTCCATTACCGTTGCACCAATTACGGGCTCGCCGGTCGGGTCTGTCACTTTTCCTGAAATAGCCTTGGCATAGACACCTGCAGATATATACAGGAATACAACAACAGCAACAATGCGGGAAAGTATGTTCTTCATGACGTGGTGATAATACAATACGCAGGATGCCCAAGGCACCCTGCGTAATTATTGATAAAGGTAATTATTTAACGATAACTTTTTCGCTAATGCGCTTACCGTTCTCAAGAACATTGGTCTTTACGTAAACACCGTTCTCAGGAGCAGCATTGAGGCGTACACCAAGAATGTTGAAGTACTCAACTGCAACTACATTGAGATTAGAGTTGATGTCCTCAACTGCTGTAGCCTCCTCAAGGCAGGGAGCTGCATAACCTGTAATCCCAAATCCGAAAATGTCACCGTTTTCGTAGTCATCTGCATAGAGTGGTTCGCTTGTCTTGGTTCCTGTGTAAGGAGCAAAAGCGAAGAAGCAATCTGCACCTGGGGCTAGAGTTACTTCGGGAGTTTGATCTTCCCACATCCACCATCCTGCACCCGGATTTTCAGATGTGTACTCGAAAATGAAAAGTTGTCCGTAAACGTAAACTACGCTGTCTGTCATTACTGCGTTACCTTTAAGCTCCTCGTTGACCATAAGTTGAGCGAAATTGGCAGTCGTACCATAGATGTTTCCACTGATTTGTTTCAGACGACGGAAATCACCATTGGTATCACCATAATTAGTCCAGTTGTTGAAAGCTACACCACGGCTTGCGCCCTCGGCAGTTGCAGGCTTCTTAAGAGCATCTTCAAGCCATGTGCCTGTTACATCAACTGCAAATACGAAGGTCTCGTCAACCTCCATGTCATTAGATTCAGCAAACTGTCCTTTCTCGCAGTCGTATTTAACAATGTAACGACCATCTGTACCTACAGGGTTTTTAACTGTGAAAGTTTCAGCACCTGCACTCAATGCTACCATTGCGGCAGCCATGATAAGAGTAATCTTCTTCATGATAATAAAGTTTTTAGAAGTTAATAATATTGTTAATTGTGTTGATTATATTGCTTGCAAAATCTCCCCTGCCAACATATAATATCCCCTCGCATTTTCAGTCGCAAAATTACACCATGAATACATTAAATAAAACATATATATGACGAATATAAAAATAATTTCAATAGCAGATTGCACAACAAACTCATATTCTGCTATATACATATAGCCCCCTTTCTTAGCAATCAAGACGGAATACCAACAATTTTATGCTATATTTATTGCTACCGCGCCCCTTTTCTACCGCCTGATTTTACTTTGTGGAATAAATGTTGTATCTTTGCCATGTCAAAACATAATTCTTATGAGAAAAGTCTATATTTATTCTGTTCTTCTGTTGTTCTCTTTATGTGCAAGTGCACAGGTATATGAATTTGCCGAAGATGCCCTGTCTCGAGGTTGGCACACGCGTCCGTA
Source organism: Paludibacteraceae bacterium (assembly GCA_905235505.1). Classification (GTDB taxonomy): domain Bacteria; phylum Bacteroidota; class Bacteroidia; order Bacteroidales; family Paludibacteraceae; genus Colicola. Next base: position 9,982 of record CAJOMJ010000006.1, on the reverse strand, counting down.
TGCAAGATATGAGGCGGAAGAGTCTAAGTGCATCTCCAACGGTGTCTTTCTTGAACCCTCTGACAACCAACGCACTCTCCAAAGCGAGGCATCACACCAACAGGCATTGCAACTCACCAATAAGGGCGACTATGTGCAATGGACAATAGCCCAACCGGGGCAAGGGTTCAATATCCGCTTCTCCCTCCCCGATTCTTCCGATGGAAACGGCACAAAAGGCAACTTTACTCTTATAGTAAGCAACGACGGTACAACGCTCTTCAGTCAGCAGTTCACACTTGACTCTTACTGGGCATGGCAATATACGGTGCGTAACGGCAACTACCCTGACAACACACCATCGGAGAGCAAGATGGTAAGGATGAAGTACGACGAAAAGCATTTTCTCCTTGAGCAGGAAGTACCTGCCGGAGCCACTCTCAGAATAGAGAAAGCCGACACCAACACCGATGCTTATACCATTGATTTTATAGAACTTGAGCCTGTACCTGCACCCAAGACCGCTGCCGACTATACTGAATATACCGACATCTTGCAGTATAATCCCGCCACAGACGGCAACCTCAACACTTTTGTCTGGAACAATCAGGGGAGAACAATCTACGTACCGGCAGGCAGAGTGGAAGTGCCCGAAAGAATATATATGAATAAAGCCAATACCCGTCTCCTCGGTGCAGGCGAGTGGTACACCGAACTGTACTTCACCGCTTCTTCCGACCAAGAGAGCACCTACTCCAAGCGCGGCATAGAAGGCAATGCCGACAACCTCGTTGTAGAAGGGTTCTCGATTAACACAGTCAATAACAAGCGTTACTATCTGAATAACGACTCCAAACAGGTAGGCAAAGGATTTCAAGGCGGCTTCGGCACAGGCTCTGTCATTCGCCACTGCTGGGTAGAACATTTTGAATGCGGGGCATGGATAGGCGACTACTCAGGCAAGAACTCCAAAGACCTGTTGGTAGAATACTGCCGTTTCCGCAACAATTATGCCGATGGAATCAACCTTTGCAAGGCATCTACCAATCATATCGTGCAGTACTGCTCTTTCCGCAACAACGGGGATGATGACATGGCATCGTGGTCAACAGGTAATCTGTGTTCAGGCTGCATCTTCCGCTATTGTACGGCAGAGAACAACTGGCGTGCAAGCAGTCTCGCCTTCTTCGGGGGGCAGAACCAGACTGCCCATCATATAGCCGTCTATGACGCCCTTGAATGCGGACTCAGACTCACAACTGATTTCCCGGGTACAGGGTTCAAAACCGAAGGCATGATGTTGTTCTCCGATATTACCATACGCCACTCAGGATGCAAGAGCGGCACATGGGGGGAGTCGGGCGACTTCTGGGCAAATATGCAAGGGGCACTTACCCTTGCTGCCACTACCAACTACGACATCTACAATGTCACATTCACAGATATAGATATCTTTGACTCCCGCACCAATGCAATATACCTGCGCGGGCAGAACGGCAAGAAGATAAACAACCTGAGTCTGAGCAATATCAACGTGGTTTCTGCCGATGGATACGGCATCTATTATAGCGGGGCGCAGGGTACTGCCGCATATTGCAACCTGCTATTCACCGATTGCACAAAGGGCACCGAATCCGCCCACATGAATACTTTTGTTATAAACAACTGCGAAGATACTGCGGTGGAGAGTATAGGTCAAAATACAGGTGGATATATATCATCTTTGCTTAACGGGCAGTATGTAGAAATCCTCTCGCCACTCGGACACACTATGTTTGCAGGCGTCTGTAATGACTACAGAGAATTACCGATGAAATCGGGGATAATGATAATAAGAACAGAGACAGAAACACTGAAAATATGCCTATGAAAACACATCTCTTTACACTTTGCCTGTGCTTGGTTGCCTTCGGGTTTCAATATAGTGCAATGGCTATCAGCACAGAAGACCTTGATTCGCTCGACTACTATCTGAATCAGCGGGAGTATTACGACAGGCAGAAAGCGGAGCGTATATGCAGAATACAGACAGACAGCAATCTGTCGCAGTATGAACGTCTGAGCATGTTGTTTGACGAATATGCCTCTTATAACTACGACTCGGCACACCTGTATGTTGACCGTCTGCTTGATGCCGCAATGGCGGGTACTGACAGCAACCGGATGGTGGAGGCACAGATAGACAAGGGCTTCGCCTATCTCTCCGCAGGCTTGTTCAAAGAGAGTGCAGACCTGTTTCAGAGTATAGACATTGCGGGGGCAGACACGGCTGTGCAGATAAGATACTTCTCCACTTATGCCCGACTTCTCTACGACCTTGCCGACTACAACCGCTCTGACCTCTACTATGAATATATAAACCGGGGCAACACCTACTCCGACAAGGCTCTGCAACTGCTCTCGCCGCAAGACACGGTCAGATACTGGTATGAGATGGCAGTGCGCGACATGAAGCAACAGAACTACACGAGAAGTCTTGAGCGCTTTCTGCTGCAACTGAAGGCAGAGAATATATCGGAGCACGAGAAGGCTATCTCCTACTCTTCTATCGGCTATATTTACTATACAATGGGCAACATCGAGCAGAGCCTGCACTACAATATCCTGGCAGCCATCTCCGACATAAAGAACTCCACCAAAGAGGCTGTGGCACTGAGAAACGTGGCAATGACACTGTATAATCAGGGGGAAACAGAAAGAGCGGTGAGATATATTCGTGTCGCTCTTGACGATGCCAAGTTCTATAATGCCCGCCACAGACAGTTGGAGATAGGTCAGATACTGCCTATCATAGAGCATGAGCAGGTGCTGCAGTTGGAGAAGCAGAACAAGCGGATAAGTATGCTCAGTATCGCCACCTATGTTCTGCTGTTGGTTCTGCTGGGTATGCTGATAGTGGTATATAACCGTGTAAAGGCAGTACAAAAAGCACACAACACCATACAGCAGATAAACCAGAAATTAGAGGAGGCAAACAAGATAAAAGAAGAGTATATATCTACCTTCCTCTGCAATCAGACAGAGACTCTGAACCAATTTGCGCAATACCAGAGGTTTGTCAAGCGTCGTGCACAGGAACATCGCACTGAAGAGTTGCTTACCATACCGCCGCAATATAACGCAACACGCACGAGGAAAGTGTTCTACAAGCAGTTGGACGAGATGATTCTGCGTATCTTCCCGGGGTTCGTGGAGCAGTTCAATACCCTGCTAAGAAAAGACGAGCCGCTACTGCCTCAGCAGGGAGAGCTATTGAGCCCTGAGCTGAGAATCTTTGCACTTATACGGCTCGGAGTGAGTGACAGCGAGAAGATTGCCCAGATATTAGACTATTCTGTAAACACGGTATATACATACAAGACACGCGTGAAGAACCGCAGCGACCTGAGTACAGAACAGTTCAATCAAGCATTGTTTGCCATAGGGTGAGCAACTACTTTCTGCAGAGTTGTAATCAGCACGTAGAAACGCGACACTGTCACATCTCAATTATACCTACGTCACGTCTTAATTATACTTGTAGAGACATTTGACTAAATGTCTCTCATCCCCCACGCCATCCCTGAAACGTTCGATTTCCCGAGACGCCGAAACACCCTCGTAGAGACGTGACACTGTCACGTCTCCCACCATGTCCTATCTCACGTTGATTTTCAGGGTCTGGTCTGCTATGCGGAGCAGGTAGATACCTTGCTGCGGGGCCATGATACCCTCACCCGGAACAACAGAGGCGGTAAACATCAATCTGCCGGTCATGTCATAGAGCATAACATCGGTCTTCTCACTAAGACCCTCCACAAACAGTCTCCCGCCTGAAACCGTGACAGACAGACTGCTTGGTGTCGCATTGCCGACAGAGGTGGGATGATCTTGTTTCTCCTGTATTCTTAAGAAATAACGACCTGCAGACGTGTGTGCACTATCTGCATATATTGTCACCGCATTCTCCATACTGAATTCTCTGTCCTCTACATTGTCATATACACTTATCTGCTTGCCTGCAGGCATACCTTGCGGCATTGAAATAGCATACTGACCTGTTTCTGCGAACACTATACCCAACGGCACTTCTGTGGTTGAATGTGGTAACACATTTGCTGCAAGGATATGCTGACCTGCAAAACTGTATATTTGAGAGCCTTCATTCACTATCTTACTCAGGTCTGCACCCAGATCATATTCTTCTGTTGCCCCTTCAACAAACGTAACATAAGTATGATCTAATTCTTCTTCGTCTCTTTCTAATGAAATACTCATCTCTGTGAAACTCTCTTCTTCATTCTGTCGATGTGCTATTATGCCTGCAGGTGCAGCACTTGTTGCCGCTTGCCATGTCAGACTGCCCGCAAACTGGAACATATATGAGTGTGTTGACTTAAAAGTAGTACCTGATGTGGTTCTTGCTGTATAGTTTGCACTACTGCCTGCTCCACTACTCCAGTTCCACTCATAAAAATACAGCGGTGTTTTATCTTTGAGATTAGTACTGCTCAGATTCTCATGAGGAGTAACTGTTTTTATTGTGCAACTTTGGAAGGTCGGAACACCGGCTATATACCAATGACTGTCTTCTGCACGACGATCATAATTAGGATCACCTGCGTGATTATCACAATCTCGACATATAGTACACTCATTATACGGGAGGGTGGTCGTCACTTCTCTCTGTGTAAAGTTGAATGTCTGTCCTTCTTTCGATGGAAAATACAATGATGCTGTAGTTGATCCGTATTTAAATTCAGGTTTGTTGGCAAGATAGAGCACATATCCCCTGTTTGCCTCAAGAGTTGCAGTCTTTTTGAGATTACGCCAAAATGTAGGAGTATCTTTCCACCAACCTTGCTCTGCTCTTAAGTCTCCACGATAACGCTGAATCACCCAATCTTTATCGCTTCCATATTCTCCCATACCGAAAATATCACTTATCTTACACTCATATGGAAGTGAGAACCAGAAGAATCCACCGCTGGAATTCCAATTGCTCTCGGTCACTTGAAGAACTACATATACATGCGTCACATCACTTACAGTAATATTACTATTACTCAATTTTAACTGCTTTGCTGCCTCATTTCCATTCCTTATAAACAACAGAGAGGCATCAAGATCAATGTCTGTACTTATAATGGCATCATCATCTGGTATCCAACCGGCAACAAGTCTGTTTGTCTTGAAGTCATATACCACTCTGATGTGATAGCGGGTACCTTCATTGCCTCCTACTAAAAGTTCTGTGTATGAATCGCCAAAGTTATTTTCGGGTTCGCTGCCTTTGAAGTACTGAATCTTATTATTGTATTTAGCTGTCAACTTGATATACGTATCATGTTCAGCATATACATCCGCTTGATATACCCAGTTCTGGTTATCACTGAATAATGCCCAGTTCCCTGTGCCATTTGTTGTCTTTACCGTACTTCCGGTTGCTGCGGTGTACAACTTGTTTGATTCATTACCGCGAAGTACAAGAAAGTAGTCACTCTCATATGTAGAGCCACTCAGGTATGCACGCTCAAGAGCATTGTTGGTTTCATTCCAAGTGAAACGCACACTGCCGGTAGCCGGAAGATTGAGTGCATCATTGGTATAGGTATCCCCGTAAAGCGTATCAGAAATACACGGACTATAGTCATTTGCTATCGTATAGGAGACATCTGTGCCTACAGCTGCATATTTCATATAGTAATGAGTGTATCCACCATGAGTAAGCGAATACTCGGAATATGTCATTAAGTTGTCTTCATAGTCCCTATATGCATTCCAACCTCCATCAGAACATGATGTGCGGATGTAGTACTCTCCCGAATACGGCTCTTTGTATGCACCGGTTGGAGTTCCTGATGCAGGTTGCGTAATGGCAAAATTATATACTCCCGATTCAGAAATACTACTCAAGTTGATAGTACCACCAGACACATCTGTCCAGGTAACCTTACTGCCGCTTATGCTGGTGCATTTTTGTATCTTCATTGTTGAGGTTGCACCCGCTGCCTTGTTGATAAAGAAAGATACTATATCAGTGCTTCCTGGATTATTTCTTATTATTCCTGACGGCTTGGCATGAGATACGGCACCCGATTGTATGTACACAACACGGTAGTCATTAACAGAAACAGGATATTCAACTGAAACCTTCATTCTGCCGTCACCACAAGTTAACGTAAATATATAATCACCGGCTGCTGTAGTGGTGATTCCGCAGTTATTACTTACATCGTCATATATTTCCCAAGGACCATTATTGGTTTTTGTCATGGTTCCGTTGTTGCTATAGTAAAGAGCATTCGTGTTCTTCAAATAGTCTTTCACTGCCTTGAATCCATAAGTGTATGACCCTGTAGGCAGATTCACTATAGCAGTAAAAGTGTTGCCTCCGGCGGATAATGCAGTGAATTCCTGCGCGGCCACTTCTGTACCGCTTCCACTTACTACCGTCCAAACTTTAAGAGTATAGCCCGAAGATGTGGAGTTGTATTTCATCCAATAACCATTACTATAGTAGGCGCATCCGTTATTATCACTACTTTTACTGTTTAGAGGTACAAACAATGTGGTCTTAGGGTCAAAATCAGCACGGTAAGACGCCCTACCCGATGAGAAATTATTATAATTTCCGGTATTAAGAGTTCCAAGTTGTCTGTCATTAAAAGTAATCTGACCTTTCCAGTTGGCATAATTACTATTCGTCAGAGAGGCAGGAATATAGTCGTACCAAATATCGCTGTTCTCATCCAAACGGGTCATTTTATGGTAGGTTCTCCCATTATTGCCCGAACCTTTGCCTCCTGCGTCCCAATATGAATCATAAGTCACATACACTTCATTCCAGTTAAGTGTGTTTCGGAAATATACTGCGGGTCGCTCCGTGTATTCGGCTGTTATTGTTGCAGGTATGGTAGCATTGATACTATTGCCTGCATTGGTGCGGGCGCTTGAATAGGTTACCCCCGATGTTTCACTCCATGTGGAGAAAGTATAACCTATTATTTCCGGCGCAGATATTGCACCCGACAAAACAGATTCTGAAGCATTAACCATGGTCTTCGATGCGATGGTCACATCACCACTCTTGTACTCTATGGTTACTGTATATATCTGTTCGTATTGGGCAAAGATACTATGATCGCTGTATGTAGTAACCGATGTTGTAGATTCTACCTTTGTGCCACCAGATGCAGCAGTGTACCAACCTTTGAATACGTACCCTGACTTTGAAGCTTCAGGCAAATCACCATAAGTGCCGTTCGAATATACTGTATTTGACGGTGTACCACAAGTTCCTGTGTTGGGGTTAAATGTCACCGTATATTGCTCATAAACATCTACACTGATAGTGTTTGTTTGCCAAATGTTATTGTAGGCGTCTTTGATAAATGCATAGTATTGATACATTCCTCTTATTGAAGGAGTGTAATTGTGAGTATTTGCAGACTTATAATCTGTACAACCTGTGTCACTCCAATCTCCATTCGGAGACTTAAAGTAAAATTTGTAAGGATTCGTTTCATTAACAGCACTTGATAATGTTGCTGTCATTGTTATGTTAGTACCTTTAATCACAGACAATGTACTTGCACTACACGTAATTGTGGCAGTAGGTGCCTCTATGACGGTGTAGTATATCGTCTTAGTGGTTGCACTGCCCTCTGTAGAGCCTTTCTTATTATAGACCTTTACAGATATAGTGAAATTACCGGTTGTGTTGCACTCTATAACCTTTCCATTGCCGCTATATGCTTGTTCTGTGTCTGACCCATATTTTACCATTATGCAACTGTTATCAGATGCAGTTGTGGTTACTCCTGTTACCCGTAGTTTGAGATTCTTTGTTTTATAAACTTGATATGGATTCGCCATGGTACCATCACCACTTATTGGCTGTTGCCACGAGTTTCTATTGTCTGCTTCATATCCGTATGCAAAACCTGTAACAGGAGCCACACCGAAATTAGCAGTCAGTGTCTTACCGCTGGCTTTCGCATTTATCTTTACCGGGTTAGAAGAAGATGTATATGTGCTCGCATAACTTACATTGTCATCTGTCTTTGTCCACCCTGTAAATATGCAACCTTCTGCTGGAGTAGCGGTAATCTCTGCAGAGGGGGTTATAGGTTTGCATGAAATAGGTCCGGCAGTTACTGTGCCGTAAGACGCATTATTCACTGCAGTCGCAACAGAATATGTGTTCTCCTTAAAATGTGCTGTCACTGTGCCTGCTTGAGTCGCTTCTACTTTTAACGGATTATTGCTGGATCTTCCGTCATTAGCCCCCTCCATTGTAACTCCCGTAGTGGCTGTCCAATAATCAAAGCCAAAACCGTTAGCAGCTGACGGAGTGGCTGTTATGTTCTCACTCCATGCAGTGCTCGAAGCCGATACACTCGCAGGAGTTACACTCCCCCATGCCGACTGACCCGATGCAACTGCTGTACTTATGGTGTATGTTGCTCCAACCGATTCTACTGTCAATACTACTTCTTTCAGTAATGTGGCATCCGAAGCACTGGAAGAAGAATATAATCTGATTCTAAAGGTTAATGTTCCAAGTGCGTAAGAACCGGTAGCTGTTGTGTACTCAACACTATTGCTTGTAACAGCATTAACCCCATTATAAAAACCACCTGCAGGGTTGCCTATTGTATAATATTGCCCTGATACCCAGTTGTTGAATGTTATATTAAAGGTAAAAGCAACTGATTGGTTGGCAGTGATCTGTGTCGGAGTAATAGTAGCACTGATTGTCGTTTCTGCCCACTTGGCATATAGCGTAATATTGCTCGTATATGCTGTTGCCCCTAATGTTGTTACAGCAATGCCTGAACAATCAGAATTTGTGTACCAACCCATGAATTTATAGCCGGTCTTTGTAGGGTTAACGAGTGTTGTTGCAGTGCCATAAGTATGAGTAGTAGGATAACCCGACCCATGAACACCCGAAAATGCTACATTGCCCTGGTCTTTGTAAGTAATAGAGAATGATTTTGCTTTGAAGCGCGCATAAAGTGTTCTTTCACTTGTACATGTGTAACTATATGTTGTAGAGGTGCTGACTGCAGTTCCGCCGGATGCTACGCTGTACCAACCTTCAAAATCATAGCCTGTAGAAGGAGTCGCTTTTAAAGTAACAGTCGTACTAATAGCCGAACGATATGAAACTGACGTGCTTGTACCATTCGTAGTATTGCTTGATGCTGTTGTCGTGTTACTCGTTATATCTATTCCGTCTATTCGTACACTTCCACCTGTTCTTGAAGAATTACCATTAGTGTATAAGTTGACATTTTGAGCTTTCTTCAATAAATTATCTCGTCTATTATCGTATGAAGAGCCTGTTGAACTATAAGACCCTGTAACGCTTGCGCCATTACTTTCGGTTGTAGGGTTGTATAGATATGGATTCTCACTATTAGCAAAACCGTAGTTCACAGGTGTAGTATAATGAGTACATCCATTAATTTTAAAATTAGCAGAGTTCCAATTGGATGAATTAGCAATAAAAACCACATATTCTGATGCTCCCCAACTACTATGATCAGCTGTTGCCCACATATAGTAAAGACGGGTTGAGCCAACACGCGTCATTTCTCCAATAATATACACATAAGTTTCATCAGATGTTGATGTTGATTGGGCGAGACCTATTTGAACATGTGAATTTGTACTTAGATCCCAATTATCTGGTGCACGGAAGAATACATTGCCATACCAGTTATATCCTCCCCACACTTCTCCCACACTCACAATCATTGCAAGTGCAAGAACTATATAATACCTTAGAAAACTGTTTTTCATAATATTCTCAGTGTTACTGTATTTTATGTTTATATAATTTTCAGATGATCAATATTTTCTCTTTCTCTGCTGCTATCTGTCCGCCGAGTGTCTCGGTTTCTGCTCGGTTCCTGCTCGGTTTCTGCTCGGTTTCAGAAGCCATCGCTATGCACCCTTTTCACCTATCTTTATCCTTATGTAATCCCACAGGTAGCGCACCAGCTTGCCATTC
>CAJOMJ010000005.1 GCA_905235505.1 Paludibacteraceae bacterium | reverse complement strand
ATTTTAGAGTTTGCAAAGTTACAACAATTATTCTGTATTTGCAACTCACGGGTTATTTTCTGCCATATATTTCCATAGAGGCGCAGAATGCAGGGCTTGAACGACCCAACCATTATGGAGAATCTCCATCACTTCATCTCGAGTAAAGAGGTATGTGTCAATATCTTCGGTACGTTCTTGATGCCTCTCCTCCTTCTTCTCCACTCCTACTGCCAAAAAAGTGTGCTGATAGTTGCTGTGGTTGGTAGGGTTGGGAGACAACTTCATATAGTAGCTCCACTCTCCCCCTCCGAATCCCGTCTCCTCCAACAATTCACGTTGGGCGGCTTGGAGTGGAGTCTCACCCTCATCGATTACTCCTCCACAGAGTTCGTAGAAGGTGTCGCGGATACCATGACGATACTGGCTCTCCATGAGGAAGCGGCCGTCTTTGGTGATTGCGATGACGTTAATCCAGTCGGGGAAATCGTTTACATACCAAGTAGGAATCTGCTCACCATTAGGGAGTTCTACTGTTTCTTGACGAAGGTGAAGCCAAGGCTTATTGTCTCCAAGCACGCGGCTTTGAAGAACCTTCCACGGTCTATTTTGCGGTTTTAGTATCATCTGTATGAGTTGTATTTTCTTCTGTTCCGACCTCTTTGTCCGGATAGTAAGGGGCTATTCCCATAAGCGGCTCCTTGTCACGAATAATGATTTCGGGAGTGTCAATCTGCGGAGTATCAGGCTTTTGAGGTTCAGGAATATCAATAGCCGGCTCGCCCGCCAAAGGATGTTCTATTTCATCAGGTTCAATAGGAGGAAATGCCACATCTCCTCGAAGAGGGATGCGCTTGGGTGTGTTGCGCTTTGGATTTTTCTTCGGGTCAACAGCCTCAGGGTTAGGAGTCTCAGGAGTTGTAGAAGGGTCTTCTTCGGGAATATTTTCCGGTTCATAGATGACATCTCCCGGAAGCATCTCCACTATGCCTTCGGTATCCGGCGGAGGTGTGGTTTTGGTATTTGTAGGTGCACATGAAGGTGCGAGAAGGGAGACCATTGCTGCTGATATACCTGCTACTTTCAGAGGTTTGCCTGAACTCTGACGTTTCTTGAGCTGCTCTTCGAGATAGCGCACTTCCGCTTCGCAACGAGGACATGTACCAAGACAATCGCCCTTGTACTCACATTCCTCAATGACGAGATTGATGTCGTTCTCTTCTGCAATTCTGCGACGTATGTCTTTAAGAATCTTGCATGTGTGCTTACCTTTGTAGAACATAGTTTTTAAGGATTATTTAGTGGATTAAGTCTTGCAAAGATACAATAAATTATTTGATTACACAAATCATGCCAAACCAAGGCAAGACAAAAGATTTGTTATATGCTCATTTATAAGGAGTTTCAGCGATGATTCAGGTTAATCACATAGTAATCACATAGTAATCACATAGTAATCACATAGTAATCACATAGTAATTACATACTAATGATATAGTAATGAGAATATTACGTGGCACAAGAATTATAGTGGAGATTGCGGACATTGTAATGACATTTGCGGCGCTCAGACAAATGAATCAGGCTATTTGTATCAGGCTTATTATCAGATATTTTGTTGTCTTTTCGAAGCGTCTTGCAAAGTTAATGCCTGATTCAATCAGGCACAAAGAAGAAAGAAAAAAGCCTTTTTATACACGCATCTTTCACAGAACGCTTACAATGTGAAAATCGGATTCTTACTATGATATACAGTTATTTCCCCCAAGCGGGATAACAATCGTTGCGTGTGATGAATATCTCTACAGACGGCATGATGTTCATAATATACAGACCTGTTATATTTGTTATATTATTATAAGGAAAGGAGTTATGTGACAGTTATGTTTTTCTTTAATAATTGTGTTTTTTTACTTTTCTATCTCAACTTTATTTAGTAATTTTGCACGCTGTTTGGTGTGCCTTTCAGAGGAGAAAGACAGCATTACCATATCTGTTCAGAGTAGAACAAACAAAACACAAATAATCATAACGTTATGAACAAAGTAATCAAACTCAAACGTGGTTTGGACATCAAGATTACGGGTGCGGCTGCCAAAGAAACAGGCAGTGTGAGCCGCCCTGAGGTCTTCAGCATTGTACCGGACCACTTCGCCGGAGTGACGCCGAGACTGGATGTTCATGAGGGCGACAGAGTGAAAGCAGGTCAGCCCCTGTTTCACGACAAGCAGTTTGCCGAAATGTTTTTCGCCTCACCCGTAAGTGGTATTGTGAAAGCCGTGGTACGCGGAGAGAGGCGCAAAATCATGTCAATAGACATAGAGGCAGACCCCGTGCTCGAGTATGAGAAATACGAGAGCAACCTTGCCGAGATGAACGGCGAGGAGATTAAAGAGTTGGTACTGAAGGCAGGCGTATGGAGCTATATCAAGCAACGCCCCTACGACTGCATTGCCAACCCGCAGAAACAACCGAAAGCAGTATTCGTATCGTGCTTTGACAGTGCCCCACTCGCCCCCGACTACGACTATGTTCTCCGTGGTCATGGCACAGAGCTTCAGGCAGGAATCACGGCATTGAGCAAGATGGCCGGTGTGCCAGTAGATCTCGGCATACGCTACGGTGAGAAGGCGACTGAATTCCGTGCACTGAAGAATGCTGTAGTAACAGAGTATGCAGGTCCTCACCCTGCAGGAAACGTGGGTGTACAGATTAACCACGTGAACCCCGTAAACAAAGACGAGGTGGTTTGGACGGTTAATATTCAGGATGTTGCCATCCTTGGCCGTCTGTTTACGAAGGGCATAGTGGACATGCAGAAGTTAGTCGCACTGACGGGTCCGTTAGCAGTATCACCTAAATATTATAAGGTGTTGCCGGGTATGCCTGTCACAAGCGTTTTCGGTTGCAATGTAGAGAAAGGTATTCCCGTAAGGTACATTGCGGGCAACGTGTTGAGCGGTCACCAAGTAGAGCTGAACGAGATGATTTCGCCCTACGACAATCAGTTTACCGTAATTGACGAAGGAACTGAGAACCACGACTTCATGGGTTGGATAATGCCGCAATTCTCACGCTTCAGCACCAACCACACATTGCCATCCGCCTTCATTCAGAAACACCTGAAAGCAGAGTGCTTCAACTATGATGCCCGTCTGCTCGGCGGCAAGCGCGCAATAATAGTAAGCGGTGAATATGACAAGGTGTTCCCCATGAGCATCTATCCTGAATATTTAATTAAAGCAATGATTGCCGGCAACTTGGACAAGATGGAGCAGTTGGGTGCTTACGAAGTGGCTCCCGAGGATTTTGCCCTCTGTGAGTTTGTCTGCACAAGCAAGATGCCTCTGCAGGCGATTGTGCGTCAGTCGTTGGATAATATGAGAAAGGAGCTTGAGTGATGGAAAAGTTCTATAATTCATGGAAAAAGTTCGGCAAGAACTTCGAGGAGGGAGGCAAACTGCAGAAACTGAGCAGTTTCTACGATGCTTTCGACACATTCCTCTTTACTCCGACAACAACAAGCAAACGAATTGGTGCGCAGGTGCACGATGCTACAGACTCGAAACGAACTATGATTACTGTAGTTATAGCACTTATACCCGCCATGCTGTTTGGTATGTACAATATCGGTTACCAGCACTTCCTCGCCACGGGTGAGATAGTAGCAGGCGGCCTGACTTGTGCATTGTTCTGGAAGGCCTTTGCTTTCGGACTTCTCGCTCTGCTGCCATTCTACATTGTTTCCTACCTTGTAGGTTTGGGCATTGAGTTCATAGTGGCACAAATCAAGCACGAGGAAGTGGCAGAAGGATACCTGGTAACAGGTTTTATCATTCCTCTGATAGTGCCTATCGACACACCGCTGTGGATGGTGGCAATAGCCGTTGCGTTTGCAGTTATCTTTGCAAAAGAGATATTCGGCGGAACAGGTTACAACATCTTCAATGTGGCATTGATCACGCGTGCTTTCCTGTTCTTCTCCTACCCCACCAAGATGTCGGGCGACAAAGTGTTTGTCCGCACAGAAGGCACATGGGGCTGGGATAACGGTCAGGCATTGGTTGACGGGTTCTCGGGTGCCACTCCTCTCGGGCAGATTGCTACGGCACAAGACCCAAGTATTATGATTCATAACACGATGGGTGCACCGATAGACTTTCTGAGTGCGATGAACGGACTATATCCCGGTTCGGTAGGCGAGACCTGCGTATGGGCGATATTGCTTGGTGCATGCCTGCTGTTGATGACAGGTGTCGCTTCTTGGAAGACGATGCTTTCAATCTTTGTAGGCGGCGGTCTGATGGCTTGGATATTCAATATCTCCGGCATAGACAATGCAGCAGCCAACACACCGTGGTATATGCATCTGGTATTAGGCGGATTTGCCTTCGGTGCCGTGTTTATGGCGACCGACCCCGTTACTTCCGCCCGCACGGAGGCAGGCAAGTGGATTTACGGCTTCCTGATAGGTGTAATGGCAATAACGATTCGCGTACTCAACCCCGGTTATCCTGAGGGAATGATGCTTGCCATTCTGCTTATGAACGCCTTTGCTCCGCTGATTGACTGGTGCGTAGTGCAAGTAAACATAAAGAAGAGAATGAAACGTGCAACGGTTAAATAGAATGCCGATATAGGAGCAATATTCTGTTGTAACATGAAGAAGTCTGCAAAACATATTATAATCATTCTGACAACCATGGTTGCCATAGTGCTGATATTATGCATAGGAGTCTTCTTCTTCAAGAACTATTCAGTGGATGAATCAGAGATAAGCATTACATTCGATTCTATTCCCACTCCGGATGCTGCCGGATTACAACAATTGGCTAATCAGTCAGCTATACACAATGCTTTACTGCTATAGTGCATTATGCAGCTATGCCAATCAGAGTTATCCGTTTTTCAAGAGTGTTGCCGACAGGTATGGTTTCGATTTCGTTGTCATGCTTAAGGACAGAGCCACTGATTCTATCATGACGCAAATCTCTATTAACAGACTTCATCAATTGGATTCTACCCTTACAAATATAGTGATGTTGTCAGATTCACTCTACGATATCGAGTATCGTTATCTGCCTCCTGTATCAAGAAGAAAATCAATGTTTCATGCATACGGAGGACCAAAAGAGGGAAACAAATATATCAACTATGTTGACAACTATATTCCGGAAGAATTCAATCATGATGCGGCTACTCCGAAAATGATTCTATATAAGAAGAATACCGGAATAGTGTTTGTAAATGAAGGTTACAATCAGGAAGAGTTTGACGAAAAAGACAGGATTCGTCTTGAACAGACTATTGGCTATAAAGCAGAATAAATTACAATAGTATATGAAACTAAATACAAACAGCAATGTTTACACGATAATCTACGCAACGGTTATCGTCGTAATAGTAGCTCTTCTGTTGGCTGTTGTCAGTTCGGCATTGAAGCCGAGACAGCAGGCTAATGTGGAGCTTGACAGGAAGAAACAGGTGCTGAGTTCGCTCAACATTGACATCAAGCAGGTGAAAGACGTTGATGCCCTTTACGCTGAGATTATCAGCGAGCAAGAGATAGAGGGCCAGCAGGTGTTTGTTGCCAAGACCGAGGACGGCACCAAGTACATCATCCCGATGACCGGTGCAGGTCTGTGGGGTGCAATCTGGGGCTATATAGCTCTTAATGAAGACAAGAACACGGTGTATGGCACCTTCTTCAACCACGATTCAGAGACTCCGGGTCTTGGCGGCGAGATAGCCACTCGCGGATTCCAGACACGCTTCAACGGCAAACATATAAAGAATGCCGACAAGTATGAGATGGAGATTGTGAAGGGTGAAGCCACAGGTGAGCAGGTGCAGGCCATTTCGGGTGCAACCATCACCTCGAAAGGTGTAGAGACAATGATAAACACCACCTTGGCAGAATACACGAAGTTCCTGAGCGGTGCACCCGCTGAAACTACAGAACAAGTTGAACCCGTAGAAGAGGAGGTACAACAATGAAACTTTCAGATAAGACAAAAGAGACCCTTCTTGGTCCTCTCAGTGCAAACAACCCTGTGATAGTACAGATTCTCGGTATATGCTCAGCATTGGCAGTTACCGTGCAACTGAAGCCTGCACTCGTGATGGGTATAGCTGTAACTATCATCGTGGCAATGTCGAATGTGGTTATCTCATTATTGCGCAAGACGATACCGATGCGAATCCGTATTATTGTACAGTTGGTTGTAGTTGCTGCACTTGTAACATTGGTGAGTGAAGTGCTGAAAGCCTTTGCATACGATGTGGCAGTACAATTGTCAGTATATATCGGACTAATCATTACGAACTGCATATTGATGGGTCGTCTGGAGGCATTCGCAATGTCCAACGGGCCTTGGGATAGTTTTCTTGATGGTCTTGGTAACGGACTGGGTTATGCAATAATCCTAATAATTGTTGCTTTCTTCCGCGAGTTGTTCGGAGCCGGCACATTGCTTGGTTTCCAAGTGATTCCGCAGTGGTGCTACGAACACGGATATGTAAACAACGGTATGATGATGATGCCTGCGATGGCACTTATTCTTGTAGGTTGCATAATTTGGGTACATCGCTCAATAAATAAGGAGGAAAAATAATATGGAACATGCAATAAGTCTTTTTGTTCGCAGCATATTTGCTGACAACATGATATTCGCATACTTCTTGGGTATGTGTTCTTATCTGGCAGTGTCGAAAGACGTAAAGACGAGTGCAGGATTGGGTGTGGCAGTAACATTTGTGTTGCTTGTAACTCTGCCTGTAAACTATCTGCTGCAAGTGTATGTGCTTGGTCCGAACTGCCTTGTGGAAGGCGTTGACCTGAGTTACTTGAGTTTCATCATCTTCATTGCCGTGATTGCCGCAATAGTGCAGATTGTGGAGATGGTGGTGGAGAAATACTCTCCTTCGCTGTATGCATCGCTCGGTATATTCCTGCCGCTGATAGCAGTGAACTGCGCTATCATGGGTTGCTCGCTGTTCATGCAGCAACGCGTAGGTCTGGCAGCCACCGACCCGAAGGCTATTACCTCATTTGGTGACAGCATAATGTACGCATTGGGAAGTGGTATAGGTTGGTTTTTGGCTATTGTCTGCCTTGCCGGTATTCGCGAGAAGATGGAGTACAACGATGTGCCCAAACCATTGCAGGGACTTGGAATCACATTTATTACTGTAGGTCTAATGGCTATGGCATTCATGTGCTTTAGCGGAATAAATATAGGATAAAGTCAAATGAGAATATTCCGAAAAGAACATATATATTTAATAGTATCAGTTTTATCTCTAAGTGGGTGTTATTGTGTAGATCCTATTATGCCTGAATATAATTATTATATCAACAACATGACAAATTATCAGGTTGTTGTGGTGTCAAAAACACAATATAATAATTATAGCAGCAATAATGTTGAACAATATATCGACACTTCAGCAATAGCAAACAACAGTAAATGTGAATTAACATTGATTAAAAAGGGGCATTCTCCTGAAGACACATTTGTAGAAATGATTTTTTATTCAGTTTCTATGGATACTATAAAGAATATTACTCAAATTAATAATTCTGATTGGATATGTTCTG
Source organism: Paludibacteraceae bacterium (assembly GCA_905235505.1). Taxonomy (GTDB): domain Bacteria; phylum Bacteroidota; class Bacteroidia; order Bacteroidales; family Paludibacteraceae; genus Colicola. Next base: position 51,032 of record CAJOMJ010000005.1, on the reverse strand, counting down.
ATAGCATCTATGTTGATGGGGGTTGGGGATATTCATGGACTTATAATTTTCAATAAATATGAATGCAACAGCTATTTTTCTGAGTATAGGAGTATTCCTTGGAGTGATACTCCTATTGGTGGTTGTCCTGCTTGTGGCAAAGAAATACTTGGTGGCAAGCGGCAACGTTAAAGTAACAGTGAACGGCGACAAGAAGTTTGACGTGCCTGCGGGCGGCACACTTCTCTCCACTATGGCAGAGGCAGGTGTCTTCCTGCCCTCAGCTTGCGGCGGCAAAGGCAGTTGCGGTCAGTGCAAATGTCAGGTGCTCTCAGGTGGTGGCGAGATACTGCCTACAGAAACAGTGCATTTCTCACGCAAACAGCAGAAAGAGCACTGGCGTCTGGGTTGCCAGGTGAAGGTGAAACAAGACCTTGAGATAAAAGTGCCGGAGTCGGTGCTTGGAGTAAAGGAATGGGAGTGCACCGTTATCAGCAACAAGAACGTGGCATCGTTCATCAAGGAGTTCAAAGTTGCTCTGCCTCCGGGTGAGCACATGGACTTTATACCTGGTTCGTATGCACAAATCAAGATTCCGACATACGACATCAACTACAACGATTTCGACCGCGAGTTGATAGGTGACCTCTATGTACCTGCATGGGAGAAGTTCGGCATCTTCGGTCTCAAACAGAAGAACGACACTCCGACCATTCGTGCCTACTCTATGGCCAACTATCCGGACGAAGGTGATATAATCACACTGACAGTGCGTATTGCCACCCCACCCTTCAAGCCGAAAGACCAAGGTCCGGGCTTTATGGATGTGCCTTGCGGTATTGCATCTACATATATCTTCTCGCTCAAACCAGGAGACAAGGTAACGATGTCAGGTCCTTATGGCGATTTCCACCCTGTATTCGACTCGAAGAAAGAGATGATTTGGGTAGGCGGTGGAGCAGGTATGGCTCCTCTGCGTGCACAGATAATGCACATGCTCAAGACCTTGCACACACGCGACAGAGAAATGCACTATTTCTATGGTGCTCGAGGGATAGACGAAGTATTCTTCATGGAGGATTTCCTTGAGTTAGAGAAAGAGTATCCGAACTTCCATTTCCATTTAGCTCTTGACCGCCCCGACCCGAAGGCAGACTCGCTCGGTGTGAAATATACTCCGGGCTTCATTGCACCTGTGTTGGGCGACACATATCTCAAGCAACACGAGGCACCCGAAGATATAGAATACTACCTGTGCGGACCTCCAATGATGGCAAAGACGGTTATCGACCTTCTGCACTCTCTCGGCGTAGAGGACCAGGATATCCGCTTCGACAACTTCGGTGGTTAACGAGTGCAAACCGAACTATACGAAACAGCGCAGAGCAACAATGTTCTGCGCTGTTTGTATGAATATGCATCTGATAGCGTTCAGTCTCTCCATGCTATCTCTATGCTATCGGTATGCTAACTCTATGCTATCTTGCCGGGTGTAGTGCTTGCGTCGGGAAGTAAGACTCAATAAAATCAAGCAGTTGCTACATACCAGACGAATTATCGTTCGGCACGCATGGGGTTGGTGAGGAAATCATCATAAGCGAGGCGGATACCATCCTCAAGCTCTGTGGTGTAATGCCACCCCATAGCAGCAGCTTTGCTTACATCAAGCAGTTTGCGCGGCGTGCCATTAGGGCGGGTGGTGTCCCAAAGGATTTGGCCTCTGAAACCGATAACGTTAGCAACCAGTTGTGTTAGTTGTTTGATGGAGATTTCCTTGCCTGTGCCGGCATTAACTGTTTCGTTGCCGGAATAGTTGTTCATAAGGAATACGCAGAGGTTGGCAAGGTCGTCAACATAGAGAAACTCACGCAACGGCGAGCCGTCACCCCAGCAAGTAACAGACTCTGCCCCACTCTGTTTCGCCTCGTGAAAACGGCGTATAAGGGCAGGCAGAACATGTGAATGTTCGGGGTGATAGTTGTCGTTAGGACCATAGAGATTGGTGGGCATGACAGATATATAGTCGGTGCCATATTGCCGGTTGAGGAACTCGCAGTATTTGAGTCCGCTTATCTTGGCGAGTGCGTATGCCTCATTGGTTTTCTCAAGTGCGCCTGTGAGCAGACAGTCTTCTTTCATAGGCTGCGGTGCCATACGCGGATAGATACACGACGAACCGAGAAAAAGGAGTTTCTTGCATTGGTTTTCAAAGGCTGCATGAATGACATTCATCTCCAGCATCATGTTTTCATACATGAAGTCCGCAAGTGCATTCTGATTAGCCACTATGCCTCCCACCTTGGCGGCGGCAAGAAACACATAGTCAGGTTTCTCTTGCGAGAAGAATTGTCTGACAGCGTCTTGCTGTGTGAGGTCAAGTTCGCTATGCGTACGGGTAATGATGTTGCTATATCCCTGCTTCTGCAGTTCGCGCACAATGGCAGAACCCACCATTCCGCGGTGACCGGCAATATATATCTTATCTTGTGTATCCATGACAGTTTAATCAAAACCAAAGGGTATTTCCCGAATTATTCTTTCATATCATGTTCAACCATGATTTTTATCAGTTGTTCAAATGATGTCTTGCGCGGATTCCAGCCAAGAACAGTACGTGCTTTTGTAGGATCGCCGCATAATTGCTCAACTTCGGTGGGTCTGAAATATTTGGGGTCAACCTCCACCAATACTCTGCCCAGTTCATCAACACCCTTCTCATCAATACCTTCGCCTTCCCAATGAAGATTTATTCCCGCCTCTTGGAATGCGAGTGTACAGAACTCACGAACGGTATGCATCTCCCCTGTGGCGATAACGAAATCATCGGGTTGTGGTTGCTGCAACATGAGCCACATACACTCTACATAATCTTTGGCATAGCCCCAATCGCGCCTTGCGCTCAGATTGCCGAGATAGAGTTTGTTCTGTTTACCTTTAGCGATGGCAGCAACTGCAAGAGTAATTTTGCGAGTTACGAATGTTTCACCTCTTCTTTCGGACTCATGATTGAAGAGAATACCGTTAGTAGCAAACATTCCGTAGGCTTCGCGGTAATTCTTTGTTATCCAAAACCCATATTGTTTTGCCACACCATAGGGAGAACGGGGATAAAAGGGGGTAGTTTCAGATTGGGGAACCTCTTGCACTTTGCCATATAGTTCGCTTGTAGATGCCTGATATATACGGGTTTTCTTCTCAAGCCCCAACATGCGCACGGCTTCAAGAAGTCGGAGTGTACCAATGGCATCCGCCTCTGCCGTATATTCCGGCACATCAAAACTGACCTTGACATGCGACTGTGCGGCAAGATTATATATCTCGTCAGGCTGAATCTCCTGAATGATACGGATAAGCGAGGAGGAGTCGGTCATATCGCCATAGTGCAGATTGATGGCGCGGGGACGACGCATGTCACGCACCCACTCATTGAGGTACAGATGTTCTATACGACCGGTATTGAAAGTAGAGGAGCGACGGATGATACCATGCACTTCGTAACCTTTCTCAAGCAAGAACTCGGCGAGGAAAGAGCCGTCTTGACCGGTAATACCTGTGATTAATGCTGTCTTCATATATAATGAGCCAATGATTGGTGAAGTTGTTTCAATATAAAAGCGAGTTGTTATTTCTTGGCGATTCTTGCTTGACAAGATACTTCTCCTTGCAAGGTACGAATCTCATAAATTATTTCGTCAGTTTGCCTGAGATAGAAGATATCAACCTCATCGCCACGGCGTATTTCTTTTGCATATTTGATATCAATACGCAAACCGAGGCTATCGGTTGTCACTTCTTCAGCTGTTGCAGGCAGCCCTTTCTTCAGTTCTATCGGTTCGCATGCATTGAGCATAAACTCAAGATACTTGCATGAATTGCAATGCCCGTTGTAGTCAATGTCGGAATAGACAACAGTATGCCTAAAGCATCCGCCAAGGTCATTGTTCTCTTTCAAGAGAGTGCGGGTATCTTCAGTGAGAGGTGTCAATCTCGGAGCACGGGTAACATCTACGGTCTCACCGGTAGCAATATCAAGGAATGCCGGTTGGTCGAAGATGCTTTGTGCTGTACGGTCGATAGTGCTGATTATTGCCCAGACAGATTTCACCTTGCCTATGAGTTTGCCACTTACATACAGGCGATAGTTACGCACGGAAAGCATGTGAATATTCTGTTCTACCCATGTTTCTACAGTAAGCACCTCGTCAACCGTGGGGAGATACGACAATTCTAATGACAGATTGGTTAGTACCCATGTGCAATTTTGCCCAATCAGATAATGCATTCCGAATCCTCCCCTGTCAGCAACTATGCCGGCAGCGTTGAGAAGGTAGTTCTCAAGAGTATAAAGTCTCAACCTGTAATTCTGGTCAAGGTCTTGATACTGAATAGTGTAGTCAAGTCTGTTTACTTTAGCCATTTGTCCAACCAGTTTATAAATTCACGTTGCCACAATATTCCGTTTTGCGGTTTGAGCACCCAATGGTTCTCATCGGGGAAGATGAGCAGTTCGGCGGGTACGCCCCTCATTTTGGCAGCATCGAAGGCTGCCATACCTTGATTGGCAAGAATACGGTAGTCTTTCTCCCCATGAATGCAAAGAATGGGGGTGTCCCATTTGTCAACAAAAAGATGCGGAGAGTTTTGGAAAGTGCGCTGCGCAGTCTTGTTGTCTTTCTCCCAATATGCGCCGCCCATATCCCAGTTGGCAAACCATTTTTCTTCTGTCTCAAGGTATTGCATTTCCATGTTGAAGATGCCGTCGTGGGCAATGAAAGCCTTAAACCGTTTATTATGATGCCCTGCAAGCCAATAAACGCTGAATCCGCCGAAGGAAGCTCCGACACAGCCTAAATGTTCAGTATCGACATACGGTTCGGTGCAGAACTCATCAATGGCAGTGAGATAATCTTTCATGCATTGTCCACCATAGTCACCCGAAATTTGTTCATTCCACTCGAGTCCGAATCCGGGCAGCCCACGCCGATTGGGAGCAACGATAATGTAGCCGTGTGCCGCCATGCGCATGAAGTTCCACCGATACGACCAGAACTGCGACACAGTGGATTGCGGTCCGCCCTCGCAGTAGAGCAATGCGGGGTATTTTTTATGCGGGTCGAAATGAGGAGGATAGATAATCCAAGTCAGCATACGTTTGCCGTCAGTTGTTGTCTGCCAACGCTCGGTTACTCTACCCATGTCCACTTGGTCATATATATGTTTGTTTTCGAAAGTGAGTTGGCGGAGTATTCCTTTCTTCTCAAGGACAGATTCGGCGATGTAGATATCTTTCTTAGCATGATTGAGAGGAATATCACTAAGACGGAAACAATAAAGTTCGTTGCTCTCCCGCATAGAGTGACGCAGGGTGAAGACATTCTCTCCGTCGAAGCCGCCGATGTTATAGTCGTACTGACCATCTGTCAATTCATAGAAATCGCCTTCGAGGTCGAGCAGATACAAGTGCTGCAGAGCATGCCAACAGCCATTAAACAGAATACTGGAATTGTCGAGCCATAGGAACTCATCAACATTACTCTTGAACTTCCCGCTAACGAAGTGCTTCTCTCCTGACTCCATATTCATGACGAACAGCCGGTTCCAATCGCTCTCATAGCCGTCTCTCTCCATCGACTGCCAGGCGAGCATAGTGCCATCGGGCGAGAACTGCGGGTTCATGTCATAACCCATCATACCCTCGGTAAGGTTCTTTGTTTCGCCGGTGGGGATAGAATAGAGATAGATGTCAGAATTAGTGCTGACGGCATAATCCAACCCTGTCTTTTTTCTGCAGGTATAAGCTATCTGTTTGCTATCGGGCGAGAAACAAAGTTGCTCTATACCGCCAAAGGGTTTCATGGGGCACTCGTATGGTTCGCCTTCAAGTATGTCGTGTATGTTGGAGATTTGAGAACCATTGAAATCAGCAAGGAAAGGATGAGGGGCAGTTTCTGTCCACTCGTCCCAATGTTTGTACATAAGGTCGGTAACCACCCTACCCGATGCTTTTGGCAGGTCAGGATATATGTCCGCAGTCTGCTCGACGGTTTTCACCTGAGCGATAAACAGCAGTTGCTTGCCATCGGGCGAGAACAGGAAACCTTCTATGTCGTCCTTATAATCGGTAAGTTGTGTTGTTTTACCTGTTTGAATATCCATTGCCCACACTTGTGAGCTTCCTGACTCAGTACTGAGATATGCGAGTCTGCCATCGTTGAGCCATGCAGGAGAATTCTCGCCATAGGGCGTATGTGTCAGTTGTTTAGGGGTATCGGCACCGTCTTTCTCACATTGTTTAAGAAGAAACAGTTCGGTATTCGACTTGTTTTCTTCAACACTATAGTAAGTAACCTGATAAGCGACATCTCCCGTCTGCCTATTAACAGCGACCCCGCCTATGCGCCCCATTGCCCATAAGGCTTCAGCGGAGAATTGCCTATTTTCAATCTCGGGGTACTGCTTACCGATTACTTTTGTTTCTTCCTGATTCATACAACTAATTGCCAATAGGGATATCAGCACGAAAACGAAGGATTTGCTTTTCATGATTTAACCTTGTATATGATAACTGCCTGCAAAGGTAATAAATATTTACCGAACAACAAAATTTATCTTTTCACTTGCACAATTGAAGAAAAGGTAGTACCTTTGCAGCCGCTTTCACGTAGAGACTTGACTTTGTCACGTCTCCTCAAGATGAAAGTTGCCTCGGGGCGTGGCGCAGTCCGGTAGCGCATCTGGTTTGGGACCAGGAGGTCGAAGGTTCGAATCCTTTCACCCCGACGAGATATAAGTCCCTGTTTGGAGTAGAACCAAACAGGGGCTTAATGTATGTATATGTAACCGGAAATCATTTGGTACCGCCTCCCAATGCGACATATAGGTCAATGAGACTAATCATACCATTATAGCGGTTGGTAACATCGGCGAGTTGCGCTTTAAGGTAGTTTTCTTGAGCGATAAGCACCTCGAGGTAAGATGCCTTGCCCTTCTTCATGAGTTCGCAGGTACCGTTGTAGGCTTCTAACTGCGTGGTAAGAAGACGCTGATAGAGGGTATTCTGCTCTTCAGCATTGCGACAGCGGAAGATAGCGTCGTTCACTTCGCTTCCTGCCCGCAACATAGTCTCAACATACCGGTTTGCAGCTTCTTCTTGGGCTATCTTTGCGATTTTGAGATTGGCTTTGAGTTTGCCCCCTGCAAAGATAGGCTGAGTAAGTCCTAATACCGCATTCATGAGCAGTTGTCCCGGATTGGGTACAACTCCTCCATTATTGGTCCAACCAATGAGTCCTGAGAGAGAGAGTGCAGGACAGAAGGCCGCTTTCGCCATGTTGGTCTGATAGAAAGCCACAGCCACATTACGTTCGGCTGCCCTCACATCGGCACGATTGCTCAATTGTGCAGCAGGGAGAGGCTCGATAGTAAGGGTATCAAGATTATAACTTATCCACGGTGAACGGGGGATGGGATGTGGTTCTTCGTTCAGGAGACGACACATGTAAAGTTCAAGAGTATGAATTTCCTGCATGAGTTGTTTGCGCTGAATAATGACATTGAGCAGTGAAGCTTCCATCTGTCCCACAGAGGGTGAAAAAGCTTGACCGTTCTTGACCAAGACACGTTGAACCTCTAACACGCGCTGCCATATTAGTTCCGTAGAATCGAGTATAGCGGCCTGATAATCGAGCAATTGCAGTTGTGTATATAGTCTTGCAACGGTAGCCACGAGATTGGCATGTGCAGCTGCCATGTTGTCCACGGCCTGTTCTCGCAGAACCTCTGCCTGGCGTTTACGATTGGTGATTGTACCAAAGCCTTCCCCACCCCAGTTGAGTGCAAGAGGAACTTGATAGCCGAGTATTGCCCCTGAGGTTCCTGCTCCGGGTGCATAAGTACCAGCAACCCCTACATTAGCCGATGAGAGAGCCAAGGTAGGCAAGAAACCCAATTTGGCAGCTCGAAGACGTGCATCCGCTTCCTGAATAGCCAACTGACATGAACGATAATCCACATTATTTTCCAAAGCTGTATCTATGAGGTTTTGCAGTATAGGGTCGGTTATGTAGGACTGCCATTGGGTTTCGCAAACAGCTGTTACTAATGAATCAACATCGGGTTTTGCCTGAGGTTCGTATTTTTTGAAGACTGCGCAGGAAGATAGAGATAGTGCTAATGCACTGACTGTTATCACTACAAGACAGTTCATATTGTGAGTTTGCCTATCTGTCGGATTGGACTCGGATGCAGGTTCTTCGCCTTGAAACCTATCATGCAGTTTCTGGAAAATAATATAGAATGCAGGCACTACAAATACTAACGCAAGAGTCCCGACTGCCATACCGCCGGTAACACCAATAGCAAGTGCACGGTTCCCGTTTGCTCCTGCGCCACCTTCAATGATAAGCGGAATCATACCTGCAATCATTGTTACAACAGTCATAAGAATAGGTCTGAGACGATCCTCGCACGCACTCATTGCAGCCTCTACAACACCCATTCCCTGTTTATGTTTCTCCACTGCGAACTCCGTAATGAGTATAGCTGTCTTTGCCAACAAACCAATAAGCATGATTACACCTGTCTGGAGGTAGATATTATTCTGCTGACCGCATAACCATGAGAGGGCAAATGAACCCATGAGTCCGAAAGGCACGGAGAGTAGCACAGCTAATGGAATGAAAAACGATTCGTACAGCGATGCAAGAATCATATATATGAGCAGAATGCAGACGAGGTAAATAATACCTGTTAGGTTGGATTTGCTATTTGCTTCCAATTCCCTGCTCATACCTCCATACTCATAGCCATAGCCCGCAGGCAGGTAGTCTTTAGCTACTTCTGCAATCACCTGTTGCACATCGCCCTCGCTATAACCGGTATTAGGCTGAACAGAGCAGGCAATAGACTGATAAAGATTGAACCGCTTCTGCGTAGCCGATCCAACGGTGGGCGTGAGGGTTATAAATTGTGCTATAGGAGCCATCTCATCGCCTATACGCACAAATATGTTATTGAGTGAATTAGGATCAAGACGATACTCGGGAGCGGATCCTGCCATGACTCGATAAACCTTGCCATACTGGTTAAAATTGCTGACATATACACTTCCGCAGTATGCGCCGAGAGTATTAAGCACTACATCAGGCGATATGCCTGCACGATCGCATTGCGTGGCATTAACATCCACCTTGTATTTGGGGAAGGACTCAGAGTAAAGCGACATCGCCATCTGCACTTCATCACGTTTCTGCAGTTCTGCAAGGAAAGTGTTGACTACCTCGTTGAAGCGGCTCATATCTCCACCTTGCAAGTCTTCCATTTGGAGGTCAATAGCGTTACTATTGCCATAACCTGGTATCTGCGGCATCTGGAAAGGAATAATCTGCGCATCTTTGATATCCTCGCAGCTAAGATACAGTTTGGCCATAACGTAGTCAATATAATGCTCTATACCTTTACGTTTGTCCCAAGGTTTGAGACGCACAATAAGCGTACCGTAGCTGACCCCTGTTCCGGAGAGCAATCCGAAACCGGAAATCTTGGCATAACTCTCCACTTCTTCAAGCCGTAATACATGTTCCTCTACCTGTTCCATTATCTTGTCTGTTTCCACTAATGGCGAACCGGCAGGAGCTGTAACATCAATCATGAAAACGCCTTGGTCTTCCTGAGGCACCAATCCTGAAGGCAGAGAACGCATGGCAAATACCATAACCACCAATGCTGCAACAAGCCACAGCCATGCCATGTGAGGTCTTTTCAAGAAGCGTGAAACGCCTTTTTTGTACTTTACAAGGATAGCATTATAGCCGGCTTCGTATGCGGTCTTAACCCAGTAGTTGAGTCCTTTGCTTGTCTCTTTCTTTTCATTCTTCGGTCGAAAGAGGATTGCCGTCAGCGCCGGGCAGAGAGTAAGCGCTGAGATGCAACTAAGTCCTACTGAACTTGCAATCGTAATACCGAACTGAGTGAAGAATGTTCCGCTTGTTCCCGGCATGAAGGTCACAGGGATAAAGACTGCCATGAAGACGAGTGTGCAACTGATAACTGCGACCGTCACCTCACTCATTGCATCTTTGGTGGCTTTATATGCCGATGTGTAACCATTCTCCATCTTTGCCATCACTGCCTCCACCACAACTATAGCGTCATCAACAACGGTTCCAATAGCAAGGACAAGGGCAAAGAGAGTGAGGATATTCAGAGAAAAACCTGCTATCTTCACTACTGCGAATGTACCTAACAGCGAGACGACGATGGAAATAGAAGGAATAAGTGTAGCCTTGAAGTTCTGCAAGAAGAAATAGACCACCAGAATGACGAGCAGGATTGCAATGATAAGTGTCTCTACCACGTTATGTATAGCGGCATAGAGGAAATCGTCAGATGTCTGTAGTACTGTAAACTCCAGACCTGCAGGCATGGTCTGTTTCAGTTCTTTGTACAATTCGTCAATCGCTGCATTGACCTGCGTTGCATTGGCCCCGGGCGCTTGGTTTATAATAAATGCCACACCTGGCTGACCGTCTATTCGCGAGGAAAAACTATAACTCAGTGCACCGAGTTCAACATCCGCCACATCTCTAAGATGCAACACATTTCCCTGAGAAGTACGCAAGACGATGGACTCAAACTCATCTATAGATTGCAAACGCCCTTTGTATTCCAGATTATATTGGTACGTATTACCGCTCTGTTCACCCAGCGAACCGGTAGCGGCTACCATGTTCTGATTGCCAATGGCAGCGAACACATCCTGCGGGTCAAGACCGTAACGCGCCATCACATCGGGCTTCATCCAGATACGAAGAGAATACGTATTACCCAAGTTCTGTACCGATCCGACACCGGTTATACGCAACAAGCGCGGCTTGACATTGATATCGATATAGTTGGCAATGAAGTCGTTATCGAACTTGGCATCACGACTGACAAGTGCACCTATCTGAAGAATGTTATTCTGTTGTTTTTCAACCTTTACTCCCACGCGTGTCACTTCTTGGGGCAATAGTCCAAGAGCGGCAGAGACACGGTTTTGCACATTCACCGCAGCCATGTTTGGATCGGTGCCCTGTTTGAAATAGACATTGATACTGACATCACCTGTTGCAGAGGCCTCTGAAGTCATGTACGCCATATCCTCCACTCCATTGACTGCCTCCTCAATGGGCATGACTACGGATTTCATCACGGTATTTGCATCAGCGCCTGTATAAGAAGTGGTAATCAATACTGTTGGCGGAGCAATATTAGGATATTGCTCAATAGGCAACGTCTTTAGGCATATAAAGCCAATCAAGGCAATAAGCAGCGATATACATATCGCCATTACCCTACGATCTACAAATATGTTTCCTTTATTCATTGTTCTACCAAATTACGCGGTCTTTCTCATGTACGTTAGCAGCACCTTTGGCTACAATTGTCTCGCCTACTTGTGCACCGGATTGTATAACAGCCCGTTTGCCGTCACCAAGTTCCTCTATCTCTATGATTGCACTGGTAGCCAGACTATCTGCGCCCACTTTGTAAACCAACACTTTGTTCTGTATGCGAACGATAGCGGAGAGTGGTACAAGCATTACATTCTCCCATTCGATGGGCATTACCACGGTTCCCTGCATACCTGAGAATAGTTCGCCCTTAGGGTTGGGGAAAGTGACATAACAAGTGACAGAACCTGTTTGCTTATCTACCATACCTGAGAGACTGGTTATGTGACCTTGGTGGCCATACTCTGTGCCGTCCTTGAATCGTAGTGTGAGAGGCGGGGCTATCTTGAGTATCTCATCTATGGAACCCAACTCATTCACGAGAGCATGTATCTGGCTTTCAGTAAGTGAGAAACTTGCCTCCATTTCATCCACTCCGGCAATGCGTGTCAGCATCGCTCCTTCATTTATCACATCGCCGACATGAGGCATGATATTGCCTACCAACCCATCTACAGGGCTCTTGATTGTGCAATAACTCAACCTCAGTTGTGCATCTCTTACAACTGCCTGTGCCTGCGCCACTTGTGCCTCAGCGGATTGGAGGACATTCTCGCTCTTGCGTAGAAGGTATTCGCTAATGATGCCCTGCTCAGCCAAATCTTTGTTGCTCTCAGCTTCTATACGGGCATTATCACGATTTGCTATTGCAGTCTGCAAATCGGCTTGCGCATGTGCCAGAACATTCTCTGCACTGCGACTATCAATTAGAAACAATACATCTCCTTTCTTTACTCTCTGACCATCTCTTACCTTTATTTCATTAAGCGTACCTGTGCAACGTGAAACAATAGATACATCACCTGTTCCGCGAATGGCGGCACTCCATGACATCGGGGCTGTCACAGTCTCGCAACTCAGTGTGATTGTTTCATAACTGGTGTGCTGTTCCTGAGGCATTTTGACACACCCTGCAAGCAAACAAAATGAAAATGTGCTTAGCACAAAAAGAATATTTCTCATTGTTATCAATATTTATAATTAAACTCTTTATGACCCAATTCAATAGTTTACCGGTCTATCAGCTTATCAACTATACTTCATCTTCTTTGTGTTCCTTTTGAGGTTGGTCGTTTTCACTCATATTCTTGAGGAACAGATTAACTACGCGTTTGGTAACCACAGTCTTACGAACAGCATGGCGTACCTTGTCGGCTGATGAAGTGTCATTGTCCGCAGTAGCATTGGATGCATCCAGTTCTGCCTTGGCTACCTTCTCCTCGCGTGCGTCTATTTTCGTTTTGAGGCGCGGCGAAGCGTGTTTATAGAGGAAATTATAGCATGGCGTGGCAGCCTTCATGATATACGGAGTGAGGAAAGTGGTTAGTACCGACGCAGCCACGATAATCGGATAGATAACCGGATCGGTTACCCCCAGTTTGCTACCCAATGCAGCAATGATGAATGAGAACTCACCTATCTGCACGAACGAGAAGCCTGTGAGCATGGCGTCATGCAGAGTCTCGCCGCCCCACCAGCAACCGAGTGTACCAAAGACAATCATACCAACGATGATGACTATTGCCACATACAGAATAGACGACCAGTACTCCACTAACGAAGCAGGATCGATCATCATTCCGACCGACACGAAGAATATAGCCGCAAACACATTCTTTAGCGGAGTCATCAGTTTCTCTATTCTGTGCGCTTCCTTTGTCTCTGCGAGAATCATACCCATAACGAATGCTCCGAGTGCGGAACTGAAACCGGCTTCTTCTGCGGTCAGCACCATACCCAAACACAGACCCAACGAGAGAACAATCAGTATCTCGTCATTAAGATATTTGCGTACCCAACGGAAGAGAGTGGGAATAATCAGTATTCCAAGCACGAACCATATTACCAATGTGATTGCGAGTACACCCACTTTCTCAAGTAGCACCGTTCCTTCAAGACTATTCTTCACAGCTATGCTGGAGAGCAGCACCATGAGTACTACGGCTACGATGTCCTCAAAGATAAGGATACTCGTTGCTCCTTTCACGAACCGTTCTTTGCTTAGTCCTGCTTCATCGATTGCCTTCATGACAATAGTGGTGGACGACATACAAAGCATGGCGGCAAGGAAAAGCGAGTTCATCGTGTCTAACTCAGCGGACTTGCCCACACCGAAGCCAAGCAAGAGCATGCCTCCGATGATAGTAGCGGCACCGATGATTGCCACCTTGCCGCTTTCGAAGAGATTCTTGAGACGGAACTCAAGACCGATACAGAAGAGGACAAAGAGTACTCCGATGTTTCCCCATGTCTCTACATTCTCATAGTTAACGAAATTCTCTCCAAAGAGATGCGGACCAACCAAGATACCTGCGACTATGTAACCGAGAACAACCGGTTGTTTGAGTAGTTTGAACAGCAAGCTCACTATGCCCGCCGTAATCATTAGAATATATAAATCATGTACCATAATATGATTTTTGCGAGTTTGGAATTATTTCCGTAGAGACGCGACACTCTTTCACTCAGACGTGACGGTGTTGCGTCTCTACGGGAGATTTATATTATTGTTTTCTACCTACTACATCATAGCGTTTGCCGTTTCTGATAATGAGAACGCGGTCATCCTCAATAATCTTATACACCCGCTCGGTCGGTTCGCCATCGGGCACGAGGAGCACGGGGGCATGCAAAGTACCATGGTGTGCATCGGATTCATATACCATCTGAGCACCATCTACATACAACGGTATGCCGTTGCCGGTTTCGAAATGCAGATTGTCGGCATCATCGGCCTGAACTGTGATGAAATACAGAGTGTCGCCCTCAACTATCTGAGGTTGTGCAACAGCTGCCAATTCCTGACCTACATATACATTGACGACGGGCATCTCGTTTCTACGGAGAGAGATGTCGTCAAAAGTCTCTACAAGTGAGGTCGGTGATTGTTGGAGACCTGACAGTGTTGCGTCTCTACATTCGTTTTCATTGAGACGCGGGGTCTGACTGATTTTGGCAATAAGAGTCATATTGGACGATGCTTCGGGGCGGACGAACTCCCCTACTCCGCTATTGCCGGCGTAATTGATATCCTGTTCGGAATCATCTCTGCTGATATACTTCGGTGCCTTGTTGTTAGCCGTTGGAGGAATATATGCCATTGTAACGGTATTGGCGTCGAGTCGCCTGAAGAGATAGCCTGCACCCGGGCGCATAGTCTGCAGCGAGCCTTCCCAGCGGTTGTTTTCAGTAAAGACAGCGAACTGCGTTTTCGACTTGACCATATCTCCTACCGTGGCATTGTCGTAATAGTCGGCAAGAGCATCGCGTAGGGACAAGGGTTCATCAAGCAGGTAGGAGATACTGTTCCACCCGTGATAGAGAGTGATTGTGCGCTGTTCTTTGGTGAGCGCCCGTCCTTCTATACTGAATTTCAGGGGTTGCGATGTGCGCAGGAGATACATGCGTTGGTAATTCATACTTTTCAGCGTACCTGCCCACAAGTTGGCAGTATCGTTAAGAATGAATTGCGAGAACATACGGTCTGACGGCGACTTGACTATATCTCCGTTCTTGAATCCCTGCTCAGCAGTAAGAATACGGTCGGGAGTGGAATAGGTAGGATAGATATTCCATGATATCCAGTTCCAGCCTTGCTGCAGAGTTATTTGTTGCGATGACCCTGAGGAGGCCGTCAGTAGTAACGGCTGTTCGGGCGATATGCCGCACATGGCATTGTTCTGATAGCGTTGTGTGACAGAGGGAGTAAGATTGAATATCTTTCCAGATGAGGCTCTCCATAGTTTGAATGAGAGCACATGCCCTACCATGCCGGCATTACCATAGACAGTGAGATATACATACGACTGCCCTGTTTCGGTGAGGAAAGTATTGGAAGCCTTACCCACCAGTTTACCATCGCAGAACACTGCTATAACATCGTCGTTAGAGGTGTCGTACTGCCCTGACGTTTGGTCGGCATTGGTCATATATACCCGTGCACGGATAGACATGGTATTGTCATACATGCTATAGTCTATCTCATCGTCTTCCCACGGGCATTCAGCCTCAATAGTAAGCGTGACGCGCAACGGTTCGGAGAGTCCGTTTTCGTCAGTGAGATAGATAAGGTCGAAATATGTTCCGACGGGCAGTTCGGCATTGTAGGAGAATGTGATATTCTTTTCCTCAATAGGTTGCAGCGAACCGTAGCTATTGTTAACCTTCAGCCATTCGGGCAGAGACTCTATTGTATAGGTATGTCTCTTGCCGGAGTTGTTGATAATCTTCATATCAATGTTGTCAGCCTTAGAGTTATCCGCCCCATAAAGCGCATAGAGGTTTAATTCGCGTTCGCCCCATTTGAGGTTGTTACGGTCAACATAGGCGGGCCACATAACGGGAGAGGGCATCGGGTTGCCGTTCAGATCCTCAACGTCACGCACGGTCACATAGACCGACTGCTTGTTAATCTCTCTGTCAAGCACATTAAGGTTGATAAGAAGTTCGTCGTTGTTGAATGCCCAGTCGAATTTAAGTTTGGTGAGCAGCCCGTATCCAATGACAGGTGCATAGTTGCTCTTATCGGCGAGACTCTGCTCATACTTGGTAACCAATGGTACTACCTTGTTAACAATATTTCCGTTAGGGTCTTTGAATATTCGGCGGTCGTTGACAGAGAATACGAGTTCGAGTATGCCGTTAGGATTCTGTTTCTGTTCTTCAAACGGCAGATATGCCATCAGACCCATTTCATCTCCAAGGGGCGAGCGGTTGTCATATTCCTCAACCAACGACTTTGGAAGAGCCTGCTCGAAGACTACGAACTCGTCGATATTGCCCTCATATCCTCCACCTCCGAAGTACATATCACCAGCGATGTCGGACAACTGTGTGGCATCGTAGGTCTCCACCATCTTGCCGTCGAGATAGATTGCCACATTATTGTATGTACGGTTAACCGTCAGTACCAGATGATGCCATTCGCCCGTGTTAATACTACCGAGATTATGATTGGTACTATCTGCCTGCCATTGCAACATCCCGTCAGTCAGGGCAAACTTCTTGTCGCCTGCGCGGAAAATAGTACCATCGCCGTTGGTATTGCGGAACCAGAGCATATAAGTAGCGTCATAAACCATAGAGCGTGAAAGCAGGTTTTGTGCGAGTGCCACACTATCGTTCTTGGTGAGCGCTATAGATATATTTCCTGGCATACTCCAAGTAGCACCTATTATATCAAGGTTAGCACCGTTAGCGAGGTCTTTGGCTGTGTTGCCCGAGCCCTCGTCCATGCGGTAATATGCCACCAGTTGGCGTTCATAACCTGTAAGATAGTGCAGGTGGGTCGTGGCTATTTCTTCCTGAGTCAGAGCCTTGAGCCACAAGCGTGTCTCAAGAATATTGCCATTGAAGCCTTTGCCAATGCAAAGAGGTGCTGACAAATCCCAATCAACCTCATCGATAAAATAGCAATCCATCGGGTCGGTAACATCTCTGGTTCCTGCGTAGAAGGTAACCATATCCTCGTCGTAGTCATAGGCGGCAATGACACGCGTAAACTCAAGCATTGGTTCCAATGTTTTTGAATGCAAGACCTCACCGTCAATATCAAGGTATAGTTTTCTATCTCCCGTCATACCGAATTCCAGAGTTTCCTCTCCGTCGGAGTGAGTAAAGAATACCGCCTTTTCGTTTGGATTAGTGGGTTTGACAAGCATATCGATAGTGAACGAGTTGTTTCTCATACTACGGTTAACCTGCGATATTGCGTAAGAGTTTGGAGAGCCGTCGAAATGAAGCGAGGTATTGGCGGTGATTCCCGTTCCGTTGGTTACGCCCTTTATCTGGAAGTTGTTGTCTTCGTCCAGATAGTTGCCTGCTATCGGCTCGTTAAAGCGCAGTTTGAGGTTGTCGCCTACCCCGAGAATTGCATTAATAGGTTCTGGTTCACCAAACACGCGCGGCGGGCGTGTATCTTTCACACCTTTGATTACAGTTGAAGACTTGCTGACGAAGCCTGAACCATATCGGCAGTACGAAACGGCGCGGAGGTCATATTTCTGCTCTACAGGGTCTTTCTCGCCATAGAAGCGGAAAGGTTTGATTCGACCGTTTTCAATCATTGCCTTATTGCCTGTAGCCGCCTCATACAAGCTATCTGAGTCATAGAACGAGCAGAGGTTGACCCACATATCTTCACTCTGCGAGGAGAGTTTGTATTGGAGTTCGATATGGTCGAAGTTCTTCATGTTGAGATTGAAGCCGTTGATTTCCACCGGCAGATAATAGCCTGCGGAGTCTTGCGGCGAGAGTGTGTTCATCACCCAATTCTGTTGAGGTGAAGCGATTGCCACCGGACTGGATTCCGGCATGAAATGCACGGAGAATGATATGTCGGAGTAGTTTTTCGGGCAACTTGCCACAGACAGCCTCAGCTTCAAATCATTATAGTCGTCCACCGTGCCGCGTACAATCTTGATAGTTTTGATTGCCGATTGACCGGGATAGATATTTATGGGGATAGGTGCCGCAAGCGAGTTGCCATCGGCATAGACTTCAAGTCCGTCAGAATTGGATGCATTGACCATGCCCAAATTAAATGTATTGTAATCCGACAGACGGCCGTCGTTCAACTGTCCGTTATTTTTCATCTCTATTCGGAGGTACGCGGGCTGGTCGGCTTGAACATGTGCCACCTCATACGTGTTGGCAGTCAGTTCCGGCACGGCAATCGGTACGGTTGCATTGCTTATCACAGTACCCGGATTATAGAAGACCGTGCGCATTTCTCCCTCATAAGGACAGAAGGTGGAGCCGCCCTCGGTGAAGAATACATAAGAACTATACATCATAGAGTCTCTGGTGACACCTAATCGCGAACGGATGGAATAAGTAGTATCACCCCATACTTTATCCATAGGAACCCTATAGACTGATACTACGATGTCGCCGTACGCATCCGGAACCAATGTATATCCGCAACTCTTGCGCATGGTCATATCGTTAGTATGGCGCAGGTCGGCACTATAGTTTAATATAGGTGTCAGAGTGTAAGTTAGTTTCGACTTGTTATCTTTTGCGCCCAGTTCCTGTTCCGGCTTAGGCTGATTTGCTCTTTCAGTATGTTCGTTTCCGTCTTCATCTCGAACAAGTATTGTATTATAGTAATCTTTTAGAGCCTCTGCTGCTGTCATACCGAATTTCTGATCAGATAATGTGGCTAAATATTTATATATGTCCGGAATTGATCCTGCCAATGAAGTTGCTACCTGATAACCGGAGTTGGCCCCTTCTGCACTGGCTGTACCGCCATGAGGCACATAGTTTTCGCCTATAGCGGCTGAGTAATTGTCGGTATGAGAATAGACGTTTCCGAACGATACAGCGTAGGTACCCTCGTGTTTTCCCATTAACCGCGCACAGACTTTTGTTTTTTCGTTCTGGACGATGATGTCAGACCATTGAGAAAGCATGTGGTCAAGTGCTGCCACTTCATCATTGAAATACTCTGTAGATTCAGAGGGGATAATCATCTTATAATATGAAGAGTTAAGCGTATCCTGCAGACTGATTCTTCCCAATGTATCCATGAGCCAATATACGGGCGTACCGAGTTCATCTGCCAAACTTTGTGCACTCTCCTCATTCGGGAATTGCATCAACAGGTTCTGACGTTCAATAGCCAGACGGGGTATAAGAGTATTAAGAATGTAATATTGTGAATAAACAAAGGTATTAGCCATCCTGGAGCCGAGTACTACTTTTTCCCCGATAACCAAATAATACGGCTTGCCTTCGTCATCCTCTCCTCTGGCTACCACACGCATCGAACCGGCCTTGAACGCAGGTTGTTTAAGTTGATAAACACTATCATTGATGATGGTTATTGATTTTGCTTTACCTGAAAGCATACTGATGGTGGAACCCACAAAAACATCCGCCATACCGCCTACACCATAACCCATACCACCGGAGGCATCCACCAAACCACCATACGTATAAATTGATCCTGCGGTGGCAGTTGATATACGCTCGGAAGTTGTAAAGGTGTAGTCATACTGGTAGCCCCAATCCCATTTATGGGTAAAGGGCAGAGGCAGCGTAAGCTGCCGGCTTGTTGAGTATGTAGAACCTGTATAATTACCCGGGTTACCAAAAATAACACCTATATCGGCAGACACATCCAGACCATACTTCAAGTTCAACTTAACACCTGCCTCCCATTTGTAAGACTCCTTGTATGAATAATGGTAGGTACTACCAGACTCAATCCACGAACTACTACCTGTACCTCCAGGATTACGTACAACGTCGAGCAATGCTACATCGGCCTCGGTGTCGTGCAAAGTACCAGGCATCACTTCGTCGCCTGTAATATAGCCGCGGAATACAGAAGTTTCAATCACATTTCCCTCAACATCCAATGCTGCAGTAACAGTACTGAGTGCCATGTCGCCGATATAAGTAACATTGATATTGTCCACCGGCAATGTTACATTGCCCTTACCCTGTGAATTCAAGCTGACAGGAATAATGGTGGTTTTATCTACCAAACCGTTGTGTACCCTCACATTACCTCCTCGCAAAGGTACGCGGTCGCGTTTGCCTGCCAAGGGGTCATTATTATAGAAATAGTCCTCGTATGCGGCAACACTGAACTGGTAACTTCTATTGTTAATGAATAAGGGATAGTTGAACAGATAAGTGACGTCTTTTACTCCGTTGCTGAGAGTAGTAGAATAGTAGAGCGGAATATTTTCTCCGTCGCCGGTCATCGTACTTACCTGCATCTCCGGCTCTCCCAAACCGTCTTTCTCCATACCATATATCAATTGTGTCATGCTGAGCTGAACAGGATTATGATATATGCGGTCATAGACAGCATTATACATTACATTGTCACCGTCACGCAGAGTTCCCTTGACAGCACTGACAGCCATAGCCTTACTGTATTTAATCACGCCGTCCTGGCTGAAATCAATAAGCACAGAGTCTTTTTCTGCAGAGTACACTGCATTGAAAGTATCTCTTGGCGCATTGGTAAGGTCGAAAGTCTCACTACCCTGCCCCGCACCAAACAGCGTTGCATAACCATTAGCCGTAGCCTGTATCACCTTATATTTGACAGGGAAGAGGTCTGCCGCATATTCACCTGTCAGCGGGTCAGGACTGATAGTAATGCGTTTCTTCTCGAACAGTGTGCTGCTCTTGCCTATCTTCTGCACCATTGTGTCACGGGTCAGATCATCCGGGTCGTAAACTATCTGGGCAGTGTTATCACCTTCCAACTGAACTACCAATTTCAGATTGTCTCCGAGGTTGTTCTTACCGATACCGAAACCTTCTGGTGTCTCTTTCTGGTCGTTACCACCGGCTACCCTACCCACAAGTCGCACTTTGGTCATGTCGTAGAACCGTACACCATCCAATGCCTTGGTCAATGCGAACTGTTCATTATCGCCCTCGACACGCAATATACCGTCACCTTCAAACGTGTGACCTTTCTTGAACACTTGCAGACGATATGGTTGCTGTTTGGTCAGAATCAACTCGAAAGTACCGTCAATACCGGTAGAAAGAGGAGATGAACCACGGCGTATGGTATCACCGTTCAAAAGGAACATCGCACCCGCAACCGGAATAGTTGAACCCTTGTACAGCACCCTGCCGGTCATTCTCACTACATCGGTGTTTATGAAATTGATTTCAGTAGCCAGCGGATTCTCCTTAGTAATAGAGATGGTGGCTGTTGGCGAGGTCGTGTAGTTGTATCCGAAAGTACCGTATTGGGCGGTTGGAACAACAACAAATTTGGAGCCTGAAGTTGTATTGTAGTTGTAGAGCAGACTGTCGAACCTGAATGAACCGTCAGAAGATGTGACTGCCGTGCGGATATTGCTGCCGGTTTCGTCTTGCAATGCCACATTCACACCCGATATACCGCTATTGTCAGACATGATTATAGCTCCACGTATCTCACCGTATGGTGTACGCCAACCTTCTGTCGTTGCACTATTGGATGTGCGTTTGTTGTTGCATTGATAAATTGCCGTTACCGTGTAGTTATAATGAACATCAGGCACTGCACTACGGTCGAAGAATGTGTTCTCCGTGCCGGTGTAGATAGTGTCGGGTACACGGTCGCTGTTCTTCTCCAAACGCAACAACTGGTATTCGTCCACATTGGAAGAAGATGCGACCCAATTCAGCATGACACCATTCTTGAGATAATCGGTTGTAAGACCTTTTGTCGCCTGAAATTCAGTTATAGTAGCACCTTCGTCATAATACAGTTCCGGTCCGTTGATAGTGATCGGCTTCTGTTGTGCATCCGGATTTGACAAGCGCAGGTCTGACCCTGACTCGTCAATACGAACTGCATAGCGGTAGTGAGTGCAGGCACTACCTGCCACATCTGTAATATGGGCAACCCATGAGCCGTCATCCTGACGTTTGATACTGTCATTAGGTACAATAATCTCCAATGTTTGGTCTGTCTCCACCGTCGTGCGCATCAAAACCAGTTTGGCACTCTTGTCCCACATACATCTGCCCAAATTTTCCTTTGTATCCAAAATAAGGGCAGATGCAACAGCATGCAGACTGTCGCGCAAATGACTTTCCACAAGTCTGAACGCTGTCTCTATCTCTTCGTCAGTGGGTTCTTCTGACTGGAACTCGCAAATCCCCTGATAACCGCTTTGGTAAGATTTGGACGTGATGGTTATGGTTGAATTGGTCGTTACATTATACACATTGGTTCGCCATTGGTATATCAAGCTACCTGACCTATAGTACGGATATGTCACACTCACGCAACTTCCCGACGGAATATTGTATGTTTTGGTTTCTATGTCAAGAGATTCTTCCTGAGCAATGATATTCCCGTTATCGTAATCGGTAATAGCGACCGAAGATTTAGGGAACTTGCTGTCTATAGTCAATCGTACATTGCCCTCCGTAATGTTCGCCAATACATTACTCTTGCTTTTGGCGTAAGTCAAATTGAAATCCTCATCTGACGGTACATTGTAAGTTACCTCGGCGTTCTCAAGTTTCAGGTTGAAATGTACCTTGCGGTTGTTCTTGTAATCTGCATCAAGGGTGTAATTCTCCTGCGTGGTTGCCAATGGCGCAAGGAAATTATGTTTGTTCAGTGTTGTTTTCTGAGCAAAATCATGCCCTTCCCAACCCCATACAGCGGAAGATGCACGGCGGATACGGTAATAAACGGGCACAGAGGGTTGCAGCAGAATGTTGGTGTAGTAATCTACATCCAGTTTGCACAGTGATTTCCCGTTAGCATCCCTCAGAGTGTAGTCTTTTGCCGTAACCCCTACTTTGTTAGAGGCACTCATTGTATCTCTTTGTATGGCAGCATTACCCGTCCATATCTCGCGACTGTTATCCACATAACTGTACTTACCGTCTTGATTCCGTATCATTTGAATGACATTCAAAGTCTGAGCATCGGAATAATCGCTTTTCATTGCCCGCTGCAACTCGAAATAATCGCCATCCACAAGGTCTCTGAGCATCGGGTTCTTTATCTTCCATTCAATCCTGTTGTTACCTGTGTATGTACCCGTTTCGTCAATCTCTTCTATCGCAGTGAAATTATAGACACGATGATAAGGAGGTATGTCCACTGCCGTACTCGTCTGTGTGGTTACATCACCTGCATTGTTGTATACAACATCGAAATTCGCGGTCATCTGCTCAATCACAGTATCGGTGGTCATAATATAAATACTACCCGACCGCTCCGTTCTGGACAATGGCACCTCTGTATCCGGAGAAAGCGATGTAGTATAGCTCTTCGGGTCGTAGAACAAAGCATAAGGGATTCCGGCATTGCCATATCCTGTCACACCATTCTCATTGAGTGCATAGAGATACGGAGTAAACAACTGCGGAGTTGTAAGCGAACTGCCCGGATTGAACTGGCCGAAATTCCAGTCATATTCGTATGCAGAATTGCCCGTCAGCGAACGATGAATGTTCACATAAATTTTGATGGTTATCTGTCCTGCCCCAAACATAGAACTCGGATAATACCAGTCAAACTCAAGAATAGTGGCATGCGGACAATCATCCTCCTCTTTCTGAATGACAATCAACTGCGGCGACCATTCGCCATTGTCCTTCACAAAATACGGCACACCGTCAGCCATAGAACTCACGCTTATACTTCCCATTCCCGGCTCAAGACGAACATACGCAGTTCCTTTGTCTGAATCTTTTTCGTTTTCATCATAACGATTGGAATGGACATTGGCTATAGTATGCTCAACACCATCTTTAACGAAATAGATACGGCTCGCATCATCCAAATAGTAGTTATACCCTTTACCGTATGCCCATACAGGCACCTTAAAATGGATATGGTCCATACCGGCAGAATAAACACTGTAGTGCTTCTGTTTCTCAAGAAAATCATTGGCTCTCGCCCTGTTCGGCACAAGACACAATGAACACAAAGCCAGCATAATAATCGCTGCCCGATTGCCTGAAATCTTAAATAATTTCATCATAATAATATTTGATTATATTTTATTTTCGCTCTATATATACAATATGCGCTGCAAAGTTACACATTTTAATTACAATAACCAAAAAGAAAATTATCAACACCGGGTGGGCAGGTTCAAACGTGACGGTGTAGCAAATCTACGTAGCTTTTAGAACTTATAACGGTGTAGCGGATCTACGGAATATGAATCGGAGATTTTACGGGATTGCAGAAAATAGCAAAACGTAAGCAAAACGGCAGAAAAACTGACATAGTGTCAAATGGCAGAGATGGCTAACACTCGGCTTAGAGATAGCATGATTTCGGCTACCCGTGAACTTACACTTTGCTATGTAAAACCGGCAAAAAGGTGACATATTGTCAAAACGGTATTTTGGCGGACATTTTATTTCCGCCAACAGGTTATAGAATGAAACCGGACTTATCGTCTTTGTATCTAACAATTCAGATAAGTCCTGTGCGTAAGGTTATTTGGTGCTGACCCGCTGCCCTTGCAAAGTGAACAGTTGGTCTCCGACGCTTACATAGATTTGTCCGTTAAGCATCACGAGTTTGCCCGAGTTTGTCCTCTGTGCTGGCGAAAGAGTCTGCTCTACGCCTTGCGGCGTGCCGAAGATGCCGTCCAAGGTAGCACGGATGGCGTTGCACTTTGCGGGTTCGGCATTGGAGGAGAAACTGACGCTATGGTTTTGCCCCGAGATGACAAACTTTTGCACATTGCTGCCGTTTATATACTCGTCGCGCATAGCGGCACCCGTCCATGCATCGTCCTCGCCATAGATGAAGATAATAGGTTGGGTGGCATTCTTGGTGGTGGTGACAGCGCGGTTGTAGATGTCGCTTTTGTAGTTGATCTGTGCAAACCACGGGCTATAGAAATCACGCAGGTTACCTACATATTTCTTATACTCCGCATTCCACGCCGGCGCCTCCTCGGGTGTTACTATACCGTCGAAGCACAGGTCGTAGTATCCGAGTTCGGTTTTCGACATGTATTCATACGTCTGTTCACGTTTGCCGATGGCCTCGTTGCCCCACCACTGTGCTTCGGTAATGCTTATTGGCCGTGGAGCGGTGCATGTCAAACGTGATGCCGGAGCCTGCATATTGCCGGAACCTTTCAACCACGGGTACCAGCTCTCGAGCTCTTTCAATTCGAACCGGCAGTAATAGAGCATGACTGCATATACAGTGTCATTATAATCTTTTATGCCACACTTGTCCATTGCTTGCAGATTGAAAGCCATGATTCGGTTAATATCCGTCGTATCAAGATCGGTGTGTTCGGAGAATCCGAAACCGGCGATGTTTTCCAAGTAACGGGCATAGATGTTATTGTCGGAAAGCCCGGTAGTTTTCGCCATTTTGTAGAAGATAGGATAGATTTGTTCCTGGCGGTAAACGGCTGTTTTGCGTACTGCCATGAACATGTCGCGATAGGATTTGTTCCAACCGTTGTTTAACCAATATTGCTGCATGTTGGTGTCGCGGTCGGAGTTGAAGAAAGGTGCGCAATATGGCACGAAGATGTCGGCATCCTCGGGGTAGAAGGCGTGCTGGAGCAGAGTCGCAGTGCCTCCCTTGCTTGCACCTGTCATTGCCCATTTGCCTTTGAACACTTTCTTGAGTGCGTTGATGAGATTGTGGAAATCTTGAGCTGCCTCTTCACTGGTAAGGCCATCCAGTTTGTTGTAGCACTGCACAGGTGAGGAATACTGGAAATAGCGGAACTCGGGACAGATGAGATTGCCGTGATAGCGGAAGGCTATCTCCGTCATATTGTCGTTTTTCAGACCATATAACATGAGGTCGGGATTTTTCGTCCACCAGTCTTCTATTGCGTAACCTCCGCAATAGACATGGTTAGCCGCTTTGGTGACATCTGCATCTTTGAAGACGGAGATAGTGGCCCTGAGTGGGAACTGCTCTCCGGTAGGATTGCTGTGCTGCACCGGCTGGTGATAATAAACCATGTAGGTGCTTGTAGGGAGTTTGGCGGCATCTATCTCCATGTTTTCTTCGTACCCGTAATCACCGGGTTTCGGTTGTGTAAAAGGTATAAGGCGCACGGAATCGATGAGACCGGGGTTCATGCTGACCAGTTTGTTTGCCCATTGGGGCAGTTGCTGCTGTGCTTGCGACATAAGTGCAGCAAGGAGCAGCGAAAGTGTAATAAATGTTTTTTTCATATCAAATAGAGTATTTTTTTATACAGTTGTTGCTACTGAAACGGCGTTCAGTTCTCCGATATTTCCACAGCCTCACGCGCAATAGTGATAATAAAGGACTATTTCATTATCTGATTAGGATAAAAATGATATTAGAGTCACATGGATTCCAATGCAAAATTACTACATAATTATGATATGCACAACTCCGAGTGTACATTTCACCGGATTTTACCATCACTCGATATACCATATAGAACAAAATGCAATTCATAATAAATTGTGATTGCACATATCATAAAAAAACATTACCTTTGCAAACCAAAATAATCGGACAGCACTGCTAACACCATGCAGCAAGACATTAATATCAACAATTGTATTTATGGAAATTACATTCAGTTCTTTTGAAGGAATAATAATCGGATTGGCAACTTTTCTTATTATCGGCATGTTTCATCCTATTGTAATCAAAGCGGAATATTTTCTTGGTGTTCGGAGTTGGTGGTTGTTCGCCTTAGCAGGTGTTGCCGGCTCAGTGGGGTCGGTGTTGGTTAGCAACCATCTCCTCAGCATTTGCCTCGGGGTGTTTGCCTTCTCTTCTTTCTGGGGCATTCACGAGTTGTTTCAGCAGAAAGAAAGAGTGAAAAAAGGCTGGTTTCCGAAGAACCCTAAAAGAAATGAGGATTAATGGTTTAGGGGTGTTTAGGGTTGTTTAGAGTGATAAAGTAAAAAGTAAAAATGAAAAATTAAAAAAGCACTAAATAAGAGTTGTGAAAGATAGTAATAAATAAGACTACTGAATAGATGTTTATACTTTCCTTCAGATAATGTATATTATTGTGTTCTCTCTAAGGCATCGTACAAAGTTTTTTTAATTATTACTTTTTCGTTTTTAATTATTTAGGGTTGTTTAGAGTTTAACCATGCAGACTCAGTAAACTATATAATAAATGATTAACCAATCAAACCAATATATTCCTCAATGACACGAGACACAGCAATTTTCGACATTATCCGCCAAGAGCGGGAACGTCAGACAAGAGGCATCGAACTGATAG
The DNA here is from genome assembly GCA_905235505.1 of Paludibacteraceae bacterium. Taxonomy (GTDB): domain Bacteria; phylum Bacteroidota; class Bacteroidia; order Bacteroidales; family Paludibacteraceae; genus Colicola. Next base: position 23,857 of record CAJOMJ010000005.1, on the reverse strand, counting down.
CCAGTGAGAACTACGTAAGCGACCAAGTGATGGAAGCTATGGGTTCAGTACTTACCAACAAATATGCCGAAGGTTATCCGGGCAAACGCTATTACGGCGGTTGCGAGGTGGTTGACGAGAGCGAACGTCTTGCTCAGGAGCGACTCAAACAACTCTACGGAGCAGCATGGGTTAATGTACAACCTCACTCAGGTGCACAGGCCAACATGGCAGTATTTATGGCATGCCTGAATGCCGGTGACAAGTTCCTCGGACTTAACCTCAGTCACGGAGGACATCTCAGTCACGGTTCGCCGGTCAACTTCTCCGGTATCATGTTTCATGCCCTCGAATATAATGTAAGAGAAGAAGACGGCAGGGTCGATTATGAGCAACTTGAGCAAGTGGCGCGTGCAGAGCGACCCAAACTGATAATAGCCGGAGCAAGTGCCTATTCCCGTGAGTGGGACTATGAGCGTATCCGCCGTGTGGCAGACGAGACAGGGGCAATCTTTATGGTTGATATGGCACACCCTGCCGGACTCATTGCCGCCGGTCTGCTGAAGAACCCTGTCCGTTATGCACATATAGTCACGTCCACCACTCACAAGACACTGCGTGGTCCGAGAGGAGGCGTGATTCTTATGGGTGAAGATTTCCCCAACCCATGGGGGAAAACCACTCCCAAGGGAGAAATAAAGATGATGTCGCAACTCCTTGACTCCGCAGTCTTCCCCGGTACTCAAGGCGGACCGCTTGAACACGTGATTGCAGCCAAAGCCGTTGCATTCGGCGAGGCACTGCAGCCTGAATATATTGATTATCAAAAGCAAGTGCAGAAGAATGCAGCAGCAATGGCTCAGGCTTTAGTTGATAAGGGCTACAAGATTATCTCCGGCGGTACAGACAACCACTGCATGTTGGTTGACTTGCGTACCAAGTTCCCCGACCTAACCGGCAAACTGGCCGAGAAAGCATTGGTTGCAGCAGATATCACCTCTAACAAGAATATGGTACCCTTTGATTCGCGCTCTGCATTCCAGACATCCGGACTTCGCTTTGGCACACCCGCAATCACCACACGCGGACTTAAAGAGGATATGATGCCGTGGATAGTGGAACTGATTGACAAAGTGCTTTCCGACCCTGAGAACGAACAGAATATCCTCGCTGTGCGGAAAGAAGTGAATGCTGAGATGGTGAAATATCCGCTTTATGCATGGTAACACTACTCGGAAAAACATTGACTGAACTGCAAGACGTGGCGATATCTGTAGGTCTGCCGCGATATGCGGGCAAGCAACTTGCAGAATGGTTGTATGTAAAGCGTGTTACCGACTTCAGCGATATGAGCAATATATCGTTGAAAGGCAGAGAGAAACTTGCCGAGCAATATGCAATAGGGCGTACTGCCCCTATAGCCGAGGCAGTCTCGAGAGACGGCACAAAGAAGTATCTGTTCAAGTCAGAAAACGGAGAGTATATAGAGTCGGTTTTTATCCCCGAGGACGACCGTGCGACCCTATGTGTCAGCACTCAGGCAGGCTGCAAGATGGGATGCCGCTTCTGTATGACAGGCACTCTTGGTTTTCACGGACAACTTACTACTGCCGACATACTGAACCAAGTGTTCTCAATACCCGATTCCGCAGCGCTCACCAACCTCGTCTATATGGGCGAGGGTGAGCCTTGCGACAATATAGATGCCGTACTGCGTTCTGTAGAGGTACTCTCCGCTGCATGGGGATGTGGTTGGTCACCCAAGCGTATTACCGTCTCGTCGGTTGGTTATATACCGGGGGTGAAAAGATTGCTTGACGAGTGCGACTGCCATGTTGCCATTAGTCTTCATAACCCATTCGCAGCAGAGAGAGCAGATATAATGCCTATAGAGAAAGTATATCCTATAGAGCAGGTTGTCAGTCTGTTGAGGGAGTACGACTGGACACATCAGAGACGTATTTCATTCGAGTATATATGTTTTGGCGGGCAGAACGACACTATGCGCCATGCGCAAGGGTTGAGACATCTGCTTAAGGGGTTGGACTGCCGTATCAACTTGATTCGTTTTCACGAGTCACCCGACAATTCCACACTTGCAGAGTTTCACAGTTCAACTTCCGAGCAGATGGAGTGGTTGCGTGACTATCTTACCAATATCGGCATAACCACCACCATTCGCCGCTCAAGGGGAGAAGATATACTTGCCGCCTGCGGAATGCTGGTTAACTCGCTTCAGCAGGACAAGTCATAAGTGCTGATATGCCATAAGAATAGTCATAAATAACATCAGCCATGAGGAAACTTGGCATTATAGTCGGTTTGTTTTTATGCTGCACACTGCAGGCACAGATGCGTATCATAAGTTACAATGTAGAGAACTTATTCGATACCACACACGATTCTCTCAAACTTGACGAGGACTTTACACCTGAGGGCAAATACAAGTGGTCTAAGAGCCGTTATTACAGAAAGATAGAGAATATAAGCAGGGTAATCGTGAGTATCTGCGGCTGGCAGAACGCTGCTATTGTAGGATTATGCGAAGTTGAGAACGAGCAATGTCTCACAGACATGGTAAAGACAGGCGGATTGGGGCGTTTGGGTTACAATTATATTCATCAGGAAAGTCCTGACGAGCGCGGTATAGATTGTGCCCTACTCTACGACCCTAAACAATTCAAACTGCTGAACAGCAGGTTTATTCCAGTTATTCTGCCTGAAGGAGAACGCCCTACAAGAGATATTGTTTATGCATCGGGAGAGATAAAACATAAAAACAGCGGTTATTCGTCACGTACGATACCGCCCGACACTCTGCATATAATGATGTGCCACTTGCCGTCACAGTCAGGAGGTACAGAACAAACTGCCTTCAAGCGACACATTGCATATCGCGTATTGCAGCAAACGGTTGACAGCATTTTAAGTGTGCAACCGCAGGCAAAGATAGTTATCATGGGTGATATGAACTCCACTCCTACCGACCGTTTGCGCGGAATGCACAATCTTATGATGCCTTTGGAGAAAACATCAAAAGGTGGTGCAGGCACACACAAGTGGCAAGGTATATGGTCGTATCTTGACCAATTCTACGTATCAGAATCGCTTTATGGGAGAAGCAATGCACAGGTTTATGCAGAGTCATGGGTTATGGAACGCGACAATAAATACGGAGGCGAACAACCTATGCGCTGCTACAAATACCTCACATGGCAACCCGGATACTCCGACCATCTGCCAATCTATCTTGATATAAGGTAAATGGCTTGAACCGATAATGATGCACTTGGGAGCAATATATAAGCCCAACCTACTGCTGAGACGTAAGTCTCAGGGAATGGTTAAACGGGGCTGTTAGTGCAAGTTTGTTATATATGCTGTTTGTGATTGGGCGGTGAGGCAACCGAGCGTATTGCCAGAGAAATTGCCATATACCTGCACTTTCTCCTCCATTCCGAGGATACTTGTGTTACCGTTGCGATACTTGGCAATCGACTGCAGATAAAGATAGGTATCAGCACTATGAACAGTCCAGCGGGATTTGACGCTTTCCATCCTACGTGACATTGGTACAGTCTGAATCTCCACATCTCTACCTTCTTCAGGAATATCACTCAAGCGAAAATCCAAGTATTGTTGATAACCGTCATCGCCCTCTACACCCATATATATCATCTCCTCTACTATCTCACTCCACCCTGCCCCCTGAATATCGTCAAAGCCCTCGAAAAGAATATCGTTGCTCTTGACAGGCACTAATTGTGACCTGCTATCCAGCAAGTCTAACCTGCCAATAAGGTGTTTGTCTTTTGAGGGAGAGATATGATATGTAAGTTTGTAAGTGTAGATCGTATCACCTTTGTCAAGTGTCCTTTTCTCCACTTTTATATCTATTACATCAGTCATAATAAATTCCGGAATAACCTGATGCGCCATTGTCTCTCCGTATTGCGAATGGGAAACACGTACAGAGACAGAGTCTGAGGCATGCGGAATGACTGCCGACAATGTATCGGGTTGGTATGCTTCATCTGCACCATTAACTACATAATGCATGTCAATCCATTCTCCGCCATTGACGGCATAACTGACCGTAGCATCATTCAGCAGGAACTCACGATAGGTGTTCTGACCGGGCAAATCCATTGGTTTGTTGAGGAAAAAGGCGCTTCTGCATACCACTACGCCAGGCATACTGCCATTTTCCAAGCCGCAAAAGACAGCCATTTGCGGTTCGGTTATTTCTCCTTTGTATTCAATTGCCGTTCTACACGAAGCAAACAGAATGAGTAAAGATATCAGCAGTGGAAGTTTATGTTTCATTTGTGTTGACAGATAAGAAAGTGTTAAAATCTGAATGTGTAAATATAGTTACTTTGTACATTCTATTACCGCTATTGTAAAGCAAGAACGGATTCATGCTGTTATATACATTATTATACTTACATTCCATAACTTAATCCGGCTGCTGCATGACTAATCGGACGACGCACAGGCTGATGCTTCACCTTGGGCTTTTTACCCAAGGTGAAGCATCAGCGCTGCAACCAATATAACCCAAAACTTTCTCATTTAACTACTTTGCCTGTGAGGTCAAAGTGTACACCATTTCTGCTGATGATAAGTTGACCATTCTCGATGGTCTTATAGGCCTTGCCAGTAGCTTTCACTTCCTCAACACCTTGGCCTATTTCTTCCTCTTCATCCGGATCATCTACAGGAGCTTCTTCGCCCTCGCCGATAAGTTTGATATCGGACGGATTGATAACCAAACTACCCTGTGCGCAGGAGCCCGCAAAACGAATCTCTACCACCGATGCCAGTTCGTCAGCAGCCATCTCGTCAGTCAACACAATGGTCTTAGTACCCACTGAAGCAAAGGATTTCTCCTTAATCTTCGTGTTGTTCTCGCCCATGAAGAGTATACTGTATTTGAGGTCATTGGTACCAACCTCGTTCTCGCTCCGGAAATCAGCGGTTGTCAGAACAAGGGTCTGATAAGCCGCGAGGTTGCCGGCATTGAGTTTGAAGATACGCATGGCGTTGGCGTCAGCAGCCGTCCAAGCAAAGGTGTGTGTGGTTGTGTCATAAGAGCACTTGTTGTTGTTCTTGACAGCCTTGAAACCCTGGCAAACTTTCTCGAAATACTGCGGCTCCGCCTCATCGTTGAGCAGATAGAGGTCCTTGATGACAATACTGCCCGAGCCGGAGTTTGTGTTGATGCGGATGTTCTTTACGCTGGTAATCTTGTCTTCTGCAAGTTGTTCGGCTAACGCCATTTTCTTGGTGCCTGCAGAATAGAACTTACCCCAACCACTCGTACCCTGGATGACCGTGCCGTCCTGCAACTCAATGTCAAGACGATAACTGTCTTCGTAGTTCTCGGTTACGAGCACAAGAGTATCCCATGCGGAGAGGTCGCCGTCACCTACGATGTCGGTAATCTGGATACGGGCGCTATTGCCTGCTGTCCAAGAGAATGTGTTAGTTGCAGCATCCCATGAGGCGTTATCACCGACAGGGGTGGCTTGACTCAAATCTGCGTGCAGTTCGCGTGCAGAAACTGTAAATACGCTCGCTACGAGCATCAATACGGTAAAAACCTTTTTCTTAGCCGCAAGGGCACGATTAATTGTGATTTTTTTCATTGTAAGTAAAAATTAAATTGGTTAATATTATTATGTGCAAAGGTGCGCAAAGCATAAACGCTATTTGTTGCCATTTTTATGTTTCTTATGGGCATGACATGAAGCGCGTCTATCTTCTAAAATCCACTGCAAAGGTACAATAAAATTGGGACTTGTACAAGAAATAAAGGAATATTTTAAGACAGATAAGTAAAGTGTTAGAATCTGAATGTATAACTGACACTCGGGATAATAGGAAATATAGTTACTTTGTACATTCTATTACCGCTATTGTAAAGCAAGAACGGATTCATGCTGTTATATACATTATATATACTTACATTCCATATAGACTGTTTGTCAGGATGTTTCTTGAGTGCATAGTGAAAAGTGGCACCGAGGTCAAGACGGTGATAGTCGGGTAACTTATAGTTATTACGCTCCTCCACATACACCACCTGTATTTTGCTGAGCGGGTCATAATAGACCTGAGTACCAAGAGTGGCACGCGTGCCTGTACCATAAACGAAGGTGGCGTTCAGGTCAACAAGTTTGTTTACTGCCCACTGCAAAGTCAGACTCAAATCATGTTCTCTGTCATACTTGGCAGGGAAAGGCCTGCCGAAATTTATCTGCTCTCCCTCTCTGTCAAACTGCCGCCAAGCCCTGCTCCACGTGTACCCTATCCAACCTGTCACACGTCCGACATTGCGCTGCGCGAGAAACTCCACTCCATAACTCCAACCATCACCGATACATACCTTATCCTCCCAGCCGGTGGTTGAACCCATGAAAGAAGCTCCGTCTTTATATTCTATGAGGTTGTACATCTTCTTATAGTATCCCTCAACCGACAATGTAACTTGCCCGAGCACATTATAACTTAATCCGGCTGCCGCCTGCCAACTCCTCATGGGAGTGATTCTGTCTGTTACAGGGACCCAGAGGTCGGTAGGAAGGGAGACATCGGAGTTACTAAGCATGTGGATATACTGCGACATGTAGGCATAACTCATTTTTATAGAGAGGTCTTTTGTTGCCAGTGCTCTTATACCCACCCTCGGCTCAAGAGAAGGATACACTTTGCCGTTTACGCCATACAGACTGCCTCTCAACCCGAGATTCAGTTTAAGCCACTGCCACGGTGAGTATTCCTCTTCGAAATAGACGGATGCTTCATGTGCATAAATAGTGCCATCGGTCAAAGTAGTGTCTATATCCAATATTCCCGAGAAGTCATCATCAATAATCTCCTGACTGCCGTTGAGTTTGAAGGCAAGAGAGCTTACTTGCGGGCGGAAAGTGTGGAAGATATAGTCTGCACCCCACCTCATCTCATGTTTAGGCGAGGGCACAAAGCTGAAATTCGTTTGTAGCATCAGGTCAGCGACAAGACTCTTGTACTGCATGCGCTCGTTCATAGTGGCGGAGTTATTGCTTTCAGAGGAGGTGAGAGCAAGGCTCTGACCAAGGTCATATCTGTATCTTGTAAACGATAGTTGGGTATTGCTGAATATACGGTTTGAGAAACGGTGCTCCCAGTTGAGAGATGTAAGCAGGTTGCCCCAGTTCCACGACAGTTTCATTCTGGTTTTAGAGCTCTCAAGTTCGGAGAACATATCATTGCCAGTTGCATTGAAATATATGTCATCGTCTCCTGCATAAAGAGTGAAAGAGAGTTTATCATCGTCTGTAAACAGATGGGTTATCTTGGTATTAACATCATAGAAATAGTAGCCTGCCATAAGACCCATATCTCCACCGGACTCTTTCTTTGATATGAGTTCGATAAGGGGGGCAGTGAACAAATCGAAATATGTTCTCCTTGCAGAAACGGAGAATGTGGTAGCATTACGGGAGATGAAACCTGAGTCACGCAGTTGTTGCGCCTGCTGCTTGGTCCAAGGAATAGGACCTTCAACATTCATCTTGGCAGATATGAGTCCGACACTCACGTTGCCATGCCAACCGGAGCGATTACCGTCGTTTTGCCTGACATCTATCACCGAACTCAGTCTTGAGCCGAACCGGGCGGGGAAATTGCCTTTGTACAGCGTAAGGTTCTTTACTGCATCGGCATTGAAGACAGAGAAGAAACCCATCATGTGGTTCACATTGTAGAGAGGCACACCGTCAAGCATGATGAGGTTCTCGTCAGGTCCGCCTCCTCTTACGTATATTCCTGCAGAGCCTTCAGTGCCGCTCTGCACACCAGGGAGGAGTTGTATGGCTTTCAATATATCCACCTCTCCTGCAAGAGCGGGGATGTTCTTTATCTGTTGTACTGGCACCTCTATAGCCGACATCTGTACAGACTGCGGTCCGTTAATGTTCTGATGTCCGACCACAGTCACCTCCTGCAAGCGTGTATTCTCTATAAGTAGGAAGTTTATAAGAGTATCTGATTGTAATGTGAGGGACATCGCGGCGGTTTGAGAATAACCTACATAGCTGACCTGCAGTCCCACTTCGCCTTGCGGCAAAGTCAGGCTATAGTAGCCGCTATTATTGGTTACCGCGCCATAACCTGATATGGTATCAACCACGGTAGCACCTATCAACCTCTCTCCTGACGAGATATCGGACACATAACCGTTGACAGTGAAACGCGGTGTCTGCCTTGTCGGCACAGGTGCACATTTCAGCGTGCTATAATGAAACATCACAACGGAAAGCAGAAGAAATATGTATAACCTCTTTTTGCCTGACATCTACTCAGAATTGGCACATTATATTTCTATAGGAGTTGCCGACTTATATCAAATCAACGGTTCATCTCAGTCTGTCTGCTGCACGAACAAGTGCCTCGTCCCTAAGAATAGCGCGAGTAGCCATCAGAGTGAGAACAAGATTGACAAGAGGTATAGCCGCCCAAGCAGTAATGAACCACTCAACAGCGAAGTTCTTGCATGCAAACCATACATATACGGCAAGAATGGCATACCACCCGAGACATAGGACAACATTGATTACATTGATACGCGCCTGTAGGATACGCCGCTTGAAGAGAAAGATGTTGACGGCAGCAATCAGCGGTATCACAACAGAGAGAATCGAGAGCGATATTGTGCTCATCAGTTTGACTGATACTGCGGGATTAGTTATATCGTAGATACCTGTAAAAGTAAAAGTTAACTCCCTGACATTCTCTGCCTCTTCGGGGGTGAAGAACTCCACAGGCGGGAATATACATACCAATGTACCTAAAATGACTATCAGTGTGAGATAAAGGGTTTGAATACGTTGAATCATGGTTCAATATGTATTTATTTTGTGCAAAGGTAGCACAATAATTCGGAATCCGCAAATTAAATTTGCTTATTCAGAAAACTTGCAGTATCTTTGTGCGCTTTTTTGCGGTAGAATATACGGGTTAATGATCTATACATGCGGGAGGAATGTGGGAGGAATGACTTTGTGAATAAGTTATGTGCAGAGGTGGTGAAAATAGCAAAGTGTAAGCAAAACGGCAGAAAAGGTGACAAAGTGTCAAATTGGGGAGATGGCTAACACTCGGCTTAGAGTAGGCTTAAAGTGGGCTATCCGCCAACTTACACTTTGCTAAGTAAAACAGGAAAAAAGTTAGCAAAGTGTCAAACGGTTGGAAATGAGGGGAATGTGAAACGGACGGAAAGCGGGGTAAAGCGACAGACGGGGTCTGATAACAACAGTCTGATTCCGGGAGTCTGATACCGCAAAGGAGTAAATCTATAATGATTTCACGGGTCGAACTATAAAGATTATCACGACAAGTATATAATGACTATCATTTATTATAATGATAATCAACATATAAGCAATCAACAGAACAATATATAAACACATACATCAATTCAATGGAGACCAAATACAATCCTACTGAGATTGAGGCCAAATGGTATGAATACTGGCTTCAGCACAAATTCTTTCATTCCGAACCCGACGGGCGCGAGCCATACACGATTGTCATTCCGCCACCAAACGTAACAGGAGTGCTTCACATGGGTCACATGCTGAATAACACTATTCAGGACATTCTTGTCCGTCGTGCCCGTCAAGAAGGCAAGAACGCCTGCTGGGTTCCGGGTACTGACCATGCCAGCATAGCGACAGAGGCAAAAGTGGTAGGCAAATTAGCGGAGCAAGGCATAAAGAAGACAGACCTTACACGCGAGGAGTTTCTTGGTCATGCATGGGATTGGACAAATGAGCACGGAGGTATCATTCTCAAGCAACTGCGCAAACTGGGTGCCTCGTGCGATTGGGATCGTACAGGTTTCACCATGGACGAGATACGCTCGGAAAGTGTAATAAAAGTATTCTGCGACTTATATAACAAAGGTCTGATCTATCGCGGTGTGCGTATGGTGAACTGGGATCCGAAGGCACAGACAGCACTCTCGGACGAAGAAGTCATATTCAAAGAGCACCACGGCAAACTATATTATTTGAGATACAAAGTTGAGGGCGAGGACACATACGCCGTTGTTGCGACCACTCGTCCTGAGACAATCATGGGTGACACAGCAATGTGTATCAATCCCAACAATCCCAAGACAGCATGGCTGCACGGTAAGCGCGTGATTGTGCCGTTGGTCAACCGTGTCATTCCGGTGATAGAAGACGACTATGTTGATATGGAGTTCGGTACAGGTTGTCTGAAAGTTACGCCAGCACACGATGTTAACGACTATATGCTTGGCGAAAAATACAACCTGCCATCGATTGACATCTTCAACGACAACGGTACACTCTCGGAGAAGGCAGGCATGTATGTAGGTATGGACCGTTTCGACTGCCGCGAACAGATTGCCAAAGACCTTGAGGCTGCAGGTTTGATGGAGAAGATTGAGGACTATACCAATAATGTAGGTTTCTCAGAGCGTACACATGTACCAATCGAGCCCAAACTCTCAATGCAGTGGTTCCTGAAAATGGAACATCTTGCCAAGATTGCTCTTGAGCCTGTGATGAACGATGAGATATGTTTCTACCCCAAGAAATACAAGAACACCTATCGCCACTGGCTTGAGAACATCAAAGACTGGTGTATCTCCCGCCAACTATGGTGGGGTCACCGCATTCCGGCATACTATCTGCCAGACGGCGGCTACGTGGTGGCAGAGACAGCGGAAAAAGCGTTGCAGGCGGCAATAGAGAAGACCGGCAACAAGGCACTGACCATAAGCGATTTGCAGCAGGACAGCGACTGCCTTGACACTTGGTTCTCGTCATGGCTATGGCCTATCTCGCTCTTCGACGGCATACGCAACCCGGGCAACAAAGAGATAAATTACTACTACCCGACTGCAGACCTTGTTACCGGTCCGGACATTATATTCTTCTGGGTAGCAAGAATGATAATGGCAGGTTATGAGTATGAGGGCAAGATGCCTTTCCATAATGTATATTTCACAGGTATCGTCCGCGACAAACTGGGGCGGAAGATGTCCAAATCTCTCGGTAACAGTCCTGACCCGCTTGTTCTCATAGAGAAATACGGTGCAGACGGAGTCAGAATGGGAATGATGCTTTCCGCACCGGCAGGCAATGACATATTGTTTGACGAGTCATTGTGCGAGCAAGGACGCAATTTCAACAACAAGATATGGAACTGCTTCCGCCTTGTAAAGGGTTGGAAAGTGGCAGACATCGAGCAACCCGAGGAATGCAAGCAAGCAACAGCCTGGTTTGAGGCGAAACTGCGTCAGACCTCTGCCGAAATGGACAGACTGTTCAAGAGTTATCATATTTCGGAAGCTCTGATGTCAATATACAAGCTATTCTGGGACGAGTTCTCGTCATGGTATCTTGAGATGATCAAACCCGCCTACGGAGAACCGATAGACAGTGTCACCTACTCTCTGACTCTCAACTATTTCGACCGTCTTTTGCGGCTGCTCCACCCCTTCATGCCTTTTATAACAGAGGAGTTGTGGCAGAACCTTGCCGAGCGCAAGGATGGGGACACGATAATGTTCGAGCCGGTAGATAACGGTGCACTCACACCCGCAGACGAGCAGTTGCTCGGACAGACGGAAGAGTTGAAGCAGATAATCACGGGCATACGCAATATCCGTCAGCAACGTGAGATTGCACAAAAAGAGTCTCTCACTCTGCAAGTGGTGGGCAAAGAGCAGAAATTCGGCAACGAGTTGCTCCTCAAACTCGGCAATCTCTCCTCTATAGAGACTGTAGCCCAGAAAAGCCCCAATGCAGCTTCATTCATAGCAGGTGTAACGGAATATGCAGTACCTCTTGATGCCTTTATCAACATAGACGAGGAGTTAAAGAAACTGCAGGCGGAACTGCAATATCAGGAAGGATTCCTGCAAAGTGTAATGAAGAAACTCGGTAACGAGCGTTTTGTACAGAACGCCAAGCCTGAGATTGTGGCTAATGAACGGAAGAAGCAGGCAGATGCCGAGAGCCGCATTGCCGCACTCAAAGAAAGTATTGCATCACTAAACAAATAAACTACACATACGATGAAAAAGACGTCTCTTATCTTTGCCGCAGTTCTCCTGTTAGCTTCATGCGGCAACAACACTTTCACTATCAAAGGAACTTTCGATTCACAGTTCCAAGTACCCGACGGCACTGTCATAGGCATTGACATTAAGGAGGGTGACTCTACCGTCACATACACCGGTCTTGTACAGGATGATGTCTTCACTATCAAGTTCCCTATAACAGAAGAGCAACTCGTAGTGCTTGACCTCGGCGAACTCGGAGCAACAATAATTGCAGTGGAGAGCAGCAAGGCAGGTAACGGGAAAGTCAATGTGCAAGTAGGTCTCAATAGCGACAGTCTGCCTGTAATCAGCAAGCATGGTACCATCAACAACGACTTCATCCAGATGTATGACGACTATGAATCCGAGATCTACTCCGCCCTCAATATCCAGGACGAGCAGGTTCGCGACGAGACACTCGAGGACATTATAAATAAGGTGTATCGGACTCTCAAGGGCGAAGAAAACTCCCTTACCGACATCAACACACTTGCCGGTATATACGGAATTCGTAATTTCTTCTCTATCTTAGAGTTTGAGCAAATAGACACTCTCTGCTCAATGATGACTGACCAGACTCTTGAAGACAAGAATATGCATGCATTCTACCAGGCAGTTCAGCTCCAGAAACAAGTAGGCAAAGGAAAACAATATAAAGACATCTCCGCCCTCACACCGGAAGGCAAGACATTGTCTCTCTCAGATTTGGTTGGCAAAACCGACTATGTACTTGTAGATTTCTGGGCATCATGGTGTGGTCCGTGCAGACGTGCGATGCCGGAATTGAAAGCTCTCTACGACAAATACAACAGCAAATTGCAGATTCTCGGGGTATCGCTTGACAACAATGAGAGTGCATGGAAGGAGGCTATCAAGTCTATGAACTTGAATTGGTGCCACATAAGTGATTTGAACGGTTGGCAGGCAGAAGGTGCCCAAATATATGGAGTCAACTCTATTCCTTGCACCATACTCATTGATAAAGAGGGAGTTATCATAGGGAGAAACATGTCATTGCAAGAAATAGAACTACTCCTTGCGGAGTAAAAAAAAGCACAAAAGACAAAAAAAACGCTTAAAGGTTTTGTAAATCAAAAAGTTTTACGTAACTTTGCAGCCGATTTCGCGTTTACAGGAGCGATATCATAGAATTTGAAATACGTTTTAACTTATAAATACATAAATACTTACAATTATGACTAAAGCAGAACTTGTAAATCAAATTGCAGCACAGACAGGATATGAGAAATCTACAGTGCTGAATGTAGTAGAGGCTTTCATGGAGAATGTAAAGAGCTCTATCGTTAACAATGAGAATGTTTATCTCCGTGGTTTCGGTACTTTCCAGACCAAGGTTCGCAAGGAAAAAGTGGCCCGCAACATCTCCAAGAACACCACTATCGTTGTTCCTGAGCACGTTATCCCCGCTTTCAAGCCTTCAAAGGAGTTTGTTAAATCTATCAAATAATTCCTACTATGCCAAACGGAAAAAAACATAAGAGACATAAGATGTCCACGCACAAGCGTAAAAAACGTTTGCGCAAGAACCGTCATAAGAAGAAGTAAGACGGACGAAAGCAATGCATAATTCATAATGCGTTATTCATTTCAAATGATTATGCATTATGAATTATCTTTTTATTAACCGGTCTGTCCGCCGCAAGTCGGATTTGGGCGCAAACCGATGACAGACAGACTATAACACACATTTTTAATATAGTGAAAAGCGAATTAGTAGTAGACGTAAAGAAAGACGAAATAGCGCTGGCACTAACCGAGGACGGGAAACTCATGGAAGTTAACCGTGAGAAACGGGAAATGACTTTCTCCGTAGGTAACATTTATCTCGGGAAAGTAAAAAAGGTAATGCCTGCTCTCAATGCCGTTTTTGTAGATGTCGGCTATGAAAAAGATGCTTTTCTTCACTATCTTGACTTAGGCGAAGGTTTTCTGCGCATCAACTCGTACACGCAGGCGGCTCTGCAGAAACAGAAGACTCCTTCACTCGGGAAAATCTACAATCTGCCCGAACTGGGTAAAGACGGACTTATATCCGATTATCTCAAGGTGGGAGACATGCTGCTCGTGCAGATTGCCAAAGAACCCATCAACACAAAAGGACCACGACTCACTGCCGAAATCTCACTTGCCGGACGAAACATTGTCCTTATCCCTTACGGAGACAAAGTGATGGTCAGCAACAAAATCAAGTCAGAAGCTGAACGCAGTCGTCTCAGACAACTCGTGCAAGCCGTCAAACCACAAGGGTTCGGAGTGATTGTCCGCACAGTAGCTGAGGGCAAACGAGTGGCAGAACTGGATGGAGAACTGCAACTGCTCGTCAAGCGTTGGGAAGATACTACACAGAAGATTTCCCAGCTCTCACAGCCGCAAGTATCGCTTGTTTCCGAGGAAATAGGCAGGACTATCGGTCTGATTAGAGATGTATTCAACCCGAGTTTCGAGAGTATTCAGGTCAACGACCAAGATGTATTCAATGACATCTGCGCTTATGTTGAACTCATTGCTCCCGACAGCAAGAAAATAGTTCATCTCTACAAGGGCGACCAACCTATCTTCGACCACTTCCAGATTACACGGCAGATGAAGACCGGTCTGGGACGTACTGTAGGATTCAAAAACGGTGGCTATCTCATTGTTGAGAAGACCGAGGCCCTTTGGTCGATTGATGTCAACAGCGGAAGCAGGAAGTTGGGAGATGACCAGGAAGAAAACGCCTTCAGTGTCAATATGCTTGCTGCTGATGAAATCGCACACCAACTGCGACTCAGAGATATCGGCGGAATCATCATTGTTGACTTCATTGATATGGATTCCACTGAGAACCAGCAGAAATTATTTGAGCACATGAGAGAGCTGCTCGTAAGAGACAGAGCCAAACACAATGTACTCAAACTAAGTAAGTTCGGACTTATGCAGATAACGCGTCAACGCGTGCGCCCGGCTGTTGAAACCGTTACGCAGGAAGTCTGCCCTACTTGCAAGGGGAAAGGAAAAGTTGTTTCTTCCATTCTCTTCACCGACACCCTCGAAGCAGAATTGGAAGCATACACCGGACAGTTCGGGAGAAAACTGCGTTTATATGTGCATCCTTATGTATATGCATATATCAACAAAGGTTTTCTTAACTCAACAAGACAAAGTTGGCAACGACACTATGGTGTGAAGATTCTCGAAAGTCAGGAACTCGGACTACTCGAATACCGGTTCCTTGACAAGAATGGTAACCGGCTCTTTGCGGAGCACCAACACACCGAAAAGAAAGTGGATGTTTCAGATACTGCCGATGCAAAAGAAGATGAATAAGACTATATCACGTCCGACCTCATAAATTGCAAGATAGTGAATAACATCTGAGTAGTAGCTATTGTTTAGTAGCATCTAATCAAAGAGAGAGTCTCCCTGAGACTCTCTCTTGCATTACTCCACCCTAAGCTGACCCTAAGCTGAAGCCATCACATAACCGGAAATCCGGTAATACTACCACACATTATAGTGGATATTCTCCTCTTTGTACTTATCCTTCACTGCAGGTTCTTCGGCGGGGTAACCTACAGGAATTATGCACAACGGCACGATGTTCTCGGGCAAACCAAGCAGTTCAGCAGCTTGTTCTGCGCGGGCTTTTATCGGAGTAAGACCAGTCCAGACCGCACCCAACCCCATACTATGTGCTGCCAGCAGCAGGTTCTCTACAGCAGCCGACACATCCTGAATCCAATAGTCTTGTGCCTCGCCTTCGAATGCCTTGCTCAAATCGCCACACGGTACGATAGCCACTTGAGCATTGTTCTGAACTCTTGAATTGGGGAACTGTTCTCCTATCTTCTGAAGAATCACGGGGTCGTCAACAACCAGAAAACCCCACGGTTGTTTGTTAGCTGCGGATGGTGCCGCCATTGCAGCCCTGAGAAGTGTGTCTATCTGCCCGGCAGTAGGCTTCTCTGTGGTAAACTGACGCACTGACACACGTGTCATGATTGCGTTGATTGTCTCGTTCTCTTTCATGTTGTCTTTCTTTGTTGTGCAGGAAACAAGCATCAATGCCGCAACTGCAACAAGAGTTATACGTTTCATTGTTGTTATGTTTTGTTGTTAATCGCTTGCAAAGTTAATGAATTTACCTTAACAACGCAAGTAAAAATATGAATATTTGTGTATTTAAGAAAAAAGCCGTAACTTTGTAGGCTAATCCTACATATAATAACGGACGTGACAATGTCGCGTCGATACAGAAAGAAAAACACATATTTAATATGGAGAAAGAACACATAATCGCAGTAGTGGGTCTTGGCTATGTCGGACTGCCACTTGCAATAGAGTACGGAAAGAAATACCGTGTCATCGGTTTTGATGTCAATAAAGCACGAGTTGCTGAGCTTGAACGTGGTGAAGACCATACACTTGAGGCGGACCTGATTGGTATGCGTCAAGCACGAGAGTTGTATAAAACAACACACACACATGGTTTAACCTTCTCTTATGAGCAGGACGACCTAAGGCAAGTCAATACTTATATTGTTACCGTTCCTACCCCGATTGACCGTTTCAACAATCCTGATCTCACACCGCTCTTAAAGGCCAGTGAGACCATAGGAAAGACTCTCACAAAAGGAGATATAGTAATTTACGAATCAACCGTTTACCCGGGCTGCACCGAGGAAGACTGCGTGCCTGTTCTTGAGAAAGTATCAGGTCTGAAATTCAACAAAGACTTCTTCTGCGGTTACTCGCCCGAGCGTATCAATCCGGGCGACAAGGTAAATACTCTTACCAAGATAAAGAAGATTACTTCCGGCTCTACACCCGAGGTGGCAGAGATTGTGGACAAGCTCTACAATTCCATTCTTGAGAACGGGACTCACAGAGCGCCATGTATAAAAGTGGCTGAGGCTGCCAAGGCAGTAGAAAACTCGCAACGCGATGTGAACATCAGTTTCATGAATGAACTTGCTCTCATCTGCGACCGCGTCGGAATAGACACAAACGATGTTATCGAGGCTGCCGGCACCAAGTGGAACTTCCTCAAATATCGTCCCGGACTTGTAGGAGGGCATTGTATCTCTGTTGACCCTTATTATCTGGCACACAAAGCCAAATCTCTCGGTTATGACCCACAGGTTATTCTTTCCGGTCGTGCAGTAAACAACTCCATTGCCAAATTCATTGCGGACAAGACTCTGAAACTTATGATTCAGAAAGACCATAAGGTTAAAGGTGCGCATGTACTCATGCTCGGTGTCACCTTCAAAGAGAACTGCCCAGACTGCCGCAACACCAAGGTTGTGGATATAGCAACCGAGCTTGAGGATTTCGGCTGTATTGTAGATATTTACGACCCATGGGCATCTCCGGAGGTGGTCAAGCACGAGTACGGCAAACAACTCATCAGCGCAATCAATCCCGAGCAGAAATATGCAGCTATTATAGCTTGTGTTGCCCACAACCAGTTCAAAACATTCGACTTCAAGAAGTACAAAGAGCAAGGTGCTGTCATCTTCGATGTGAAGAACTTTGTTGACCGGTCGCTCGTGGACGGCAGGCTGTAAGATTCACTTTCTATACGATTATTCTACCATTGGCGGAAGGCATAGAAAATATAGGCAAGAGAGATGTGGTATGGAGTTACTTTGCTGCATTTTTCACTATAGGGGCAGGAATCATACTACTGCCCTTTATGACATACAAGTTCTCAGCCGAGGTGATGGGAATATGGGTTATATTCCAAACTATCAACCAGTTGGTAGTGTTGCTTGACATGGGTTTCCGTCCTTCTTTTGCGAGGAACATAAGTTATGTATTCTCAGGAGTCAAACATCTGCAAGTAGAAGGTATTGAAGACACAAACAACTACGATGTTGACTACTCGCTGTTGAATGGCACTTTGACTGCCATGCGGCGTTTTTATACTGCAATTGCACTTATAACACTACTGCTGCTCGGAACATTCGGGACACTTTATATATTCTATGTCCTCGATAAATTCAACGGTAACAGAACAGATATCATTATTGCATGGGTTCTGCAAATAATCATAAACTGCTATAACCTCTACACTCTCTACTATGATGCTCTCCTTACGGGCAAAGGCTACATAAAGCGTTCACAACAAATCAACATTATCGGGCAGGGTCTATATCTGTCATTGGCAATAGGTCTTGTTCTTGCAGGTCTCGGACTTACCGCTATCGTTGCGTCACAACTTATTTCCATCATATTGCGACGCATGCTTTCTTACCGTGTGTTCTTCTCAAAAGAGATGAAAGAGCAACTGAAGCAGGCAGATACGAAGTCGGCAAAGGCAATTATGAAAGCTATATTCCCGAACTCAATCAAGTCCGGATTGACTTCGCTTGGAGGTTTTATAGTGAACAACTCCGCTGTGTTCATCAGTTCCGCCTTTCTGCCTCTCGCTGTAACGGCAAGCTATGGAATCACGCTCCAAGTGGTGACTATTCTCGGCAGATGCAGCGTTGTGATGTATGTATCTCTATTACCGAAACTTGCCCAGTACAGAGTTGAGAGAGATGTTGACAGGCTCAAGAAAGACTATCAGTATTGCGTTATTTCCCTTCTGCTTATATTTCTCATTGGCGGCACTGTATTTGCAGTGTTGGGAAATCCGATATTGCAGTTTATTCATAGTGAGACATTATTCCTTCCCACATCAATGCTTTGCATGCTCCTTTTATTCCAGTGTTTGGAGCAGAACCATGTAGTAGCGGCCGGATTCATTATGGCGGACAATAAGATTCCGTTCTTCATTCCGTCTCTTCTTTCCGGTGCCGCCACTATCATATTGCTCTACCTCTTTGTAGGCGTTTTCGATTGGGGTGTATGGGGAATGATTCTTGCTCCAGGACTCGCACAACTTGCATACCAGAACTGGAAATGGCCGAGCGTAGTAATTAAAGAATTATGGAACAAATGAAGGAATACGTATATCATATTTTTGCGCCGTACCGTGTTTGTCCGTTGGGTGCACATGTTGACCACCGGCATGGTCTTGTTTCCGGATTTGCTATAGACATAAGGAGTGGATTTGTGGTTCAATTGCGCAGGTTTAATTCCGCCAACGGGTCAAAGAAATTAAATCACTAACAACTTAAGACTGATAACTAAGAACAGACATCAAATAGTTTAATGGGAGAAAAAATCGAGCATATTGGTAAGAAAGAAATAGTGTGGAGTTACGCAGGAACAGCATTCATGGTTGGAGCCGGTGTGATTTTGCTGCCTTTCATTCTGCATAAGATGCCGCAGGAAACGGTAGGTATTTGGAATATCTTCCAGACCATTACGGCACTTGTGCTCATGCTTGATTTTGGTTTCCGGCCGACTTTCGCACGCAATATCAGCTACATCTTCTCCGGTATTAAGGCACTTCAGAAGAATGGAGTCAACCATATTGACGCCGATGCAGAAGTGGATTACGGATTGCTCAAAGGTACGCTAATTGCCATGCGGCGGTTCTATCGTTGGATAGCGATTGCGGTATTTACTTTGCTGGCGACTGTCGGAACGGCTTATTTCTGGTATATTCTGCAGAAATATTCGGGTGACCGAACGGATGCTATGGTGGCATGGGTACTGCTGATTGCCATCAACTGCTATACCCTCTATACGTTTTACTATGACGCCTTGATGATTGGCAAAGGCTATGTCACCCGCACAAACCAAATCAACATGCTCAGTCAAACCATTTATATTATTCTCGCCATAGGACTGATTTATGCCGGTTTAGGTTTGACGGCGATAGTCAGCGCACAATTAGTTGCCACCATTATCAGACGGGGTCTCTCCTATTACGTGTTCTACACGCCCCAACTGAAAAAGCATTTAGAGGAAGCTACTCCGCAAGAATCCAAAGAGATATTGGCGGCAATAACCCCCAATGCCATTAAAATCGGATTGACCCAATTAGGAGGATTCTTGGTTAACAAATCAGCTATCTTGATCGGTTCGGCCTTCTTGACGCTGGAAGAGGTGGCCTCGTATGGTATCACCATGCAGCTTATGGATGTGCTGGCGCGGTGTAGCATGGTACTGTATATCGCTTACATGCCGCGACTGGCACAATGCAGAGCAACTAATGATATTCCACAGCTCCGTAAATATTATATCTGGTGTACTGCCACTTATGCAGCTATTTTTGTTCTTGGCGGGTGCGTGTGGATTGTCGCAGGCGAATGGGTGCTGCAACTAATCGGCAGTCAGACTTCGTTCATCGCTTCTGACTTGCTTATCATTGCGCTTGTTGCGTCGTTCTTGGAGCACAATCACGCGCAGTCTGCCGGTTTCATTATGGCGGACAACAGAATACCGTTCTTCATCCCGTCGATAGCGAGTGGCGCAGCCACAGTAATCTTGCTCTGGATTTTCCTCAGTTCGCTTCACATGGGCTTGTGGGGAATGATTTTGGCGCCCGGTCTCGTTCAACTGGCATACCAGAACTGGAAATGGCCGAGTATGGTAATTAAAGAACTATGGGGGAAAGCATAGATGGGGACCTTCTTGAACATAGTGTTGCTCATTACGTTTTTAACAGAAGTCATTCTGCTCGCACGTATGGAGAAAGTCCTTTGGGGCACTATCTATACACCTCTCAACGCGTTGGCTCTGCCTTATACGTTCATCGTGCTGCTCACTCTGTGCCTGCCTTCCTCGCTGGGATTTGTGTCATTCTACTACCCCAGCCTCTTTATCTGGATGGCAGGAATGCTGCTGATGGCTGTCCCGAGCTGGCTTCTCGGCATAGGTGTCCGCAAGCGCTACGGAGAGATGGTTCTCTCTGCCGAACCGCCCAAGAAAGAACGTTTCTTTATCCTCATAGCATTTGTGCTTATCCTGCCTTTCTTCCTGCGACTCAAGGAGATGCTGGCTACGTCGCTGGAATCTTTCGGCAGTGATGAGTTCGGCGAGAGTTTTGCTGTATATGGTATCTTCGGACACTTGCTGCATTTCCTCATCGCTTGTTCTATCATCAGTTTTTCTTGTGTTAGAAAAGGCAACCGCATTATGCCTATTACACTGATTCTCCTCATCGCTGCGCTGTCTTTTGTCAACCAAGTGAAGAGTTGGGTCATTATTCCGCTTATTGCCGGTATTTTTCTATGTCTGGACACCAAGAAGATCAATCTGTCTCTCCGTATCCTGCTCATAGTGTTTGTCGGAGGACTCCTGATCTTCGTAGGTAGTTACCTCGCTATGTTCATCCTCGGTAAGGGATTAGAGTACGATGAGCATATGGGAGAATATATCGCGGAACATGTATTCCATTATATCACAAGCGGTGTGTTGGGTTTGAGCGAAGACATGCGGCAAGGTATTCTGGAAACGCACGACCCGGATGTGCTTTTTGCGCCGTTTGTCAACTTCGTACGCTTTTTCACAGGAGACGAATATATCAGCCCCATCAACCCCTATTACTTGGAGATAAATGTCAACAGCACCTTGCCGGACAATGTGCGTACCTATTTCGGCACGATGTATGTTTATTGCTCATTGGGACTGTTCTGTTTGCTGGTGCTTCTCTTTGGTTTTTTCTTCTATCTCATCCGCATAGCTGCTCTCCGCGCGCAGTCAGTATACATAACTGCTCTATATTCTTGGTTCTGCGCACTGCTTGCAATGGGATGGTTTGAGTATTATATGTTTCATGTCAGTACGTTTGAAATACCGGCATACATGCTGCTGATGTTTATTATCGAGAAAGCATTGTTCAGACAAAAAAACAATTCCTATGGTAACAATCATTATTCTCAACTATAACGGCTGGCAGGACACCGTTGAGTGTCTCGCATCGCTGCAAAAACAGACGATGCAGGATTTTCGTGTGGTGGTGGCAGATAACGGATCCGGTGATGATTCCGTGGTACGTATCGGGCAATGGATAGAACAGAACAAACAAAACGGGAAAGTACAGCTGCTGCCTTTGAAGGACAACTACGGCTTTGCCAAAGGCAACAACCTTGCCATCGCCTCTGTCCCGAACGAAGATACCGATTATTTCTGGTGTCTCAATAACGACACGGTGTTGGAACCGGACTGCCTGCAACAATTAGTTGAATATATGGATGCACATCCGCAAGTGAGTGTTGCTACGCCGGCTATACGCTTGTACGACCAACCTGACTTGTTATGGAATGCAGGAGGTAAACTGGTTTTTGGAGGAAGACGTTATTACTATCCCTCCCAATCGGCTTCCTTGCTCGAATCTACACCTGCTCTGCCGATTACTTTTGTTACCGGCTGCGCTCTCTTTTTCCGCAAAGAACTGCTTGCCGCCGAACCGCTATTCACAGAGCGCTTCTTCTTCGGAGAAGAAGATTATTATTTCTCAATGCGAATGCAAAAAGAGCAACGCACAATGGTATGTCTCGCTAATGCCGTTATGTACCATAAAGTAGGTTCGTCGCATGCAAACGTTGTGTCTTATAACAAACTCTTCATTTATCTTCTCAATCGCATGATTGACTTGCGCCTTTGGTATTCGTCCCATCAATACAGGACATGGCTTGCTGCATATATACCATTCATCTCCATGCGTTTCCTGCGCAAACTAAGTCTGCCCGAAAGAAGAAATTTCTTCCGCCTGCTGCTGCGCGAAGTGCGTGCCAACGAGAGAGTCAGCAAACAATTGTTTGAGAAATATATACACTATCCGTTCACTTATGCTCAATAAACTGTACATATTACTTCGTTCGCTGTATGGCTACTGCCTCAAATTCGCGTATGATACACATATCTTGCGCATACCTAAATTAGGAGAAAAAGCACAAGCGGATGTGGTGGTTTCACTCACCAGTTATGGCAGGCGTGTCAAAAAAAGCGTTGTCTGTTATACAGTCTATTCCCTACTCCGCCAGACCCTCCAACCCAAACGCATCATTCTTTGGCTCTCGCAGGACGAATGGACAGAAAACACACTGCCCAAGCGCGTAGCGCAACTCAGGCAATACGAAGTCGAGATACGCTTCTGCGAGGATATGCGCTCCTACAAGAAGCTCCTCCCCACTCTGCAATTCCTTCCCGACGAAGATATCATCACCGTGGATGACGATGTGCTCTATCCCGCCTCTTTAGTGGGACAATTGATGAGCACGCATGAGCAACATCCCGAAGACATTATCGCCACGCATATGTACAGTCCGGACATGGACAACCTGCAGCCGTACCGTCAATGGCACTTGGCTCCACTGGGCACAGGCGGCATGCACTTCTTTGCGGTCGGAGTCGGCGGTATCTTGTATCCCGCCCATGCCTTACATTCACAGATGCTTGATTACGCCCTTGCCTGCCGATATGCTCCGTTGGCGGATGATGTGTGGTTTTGGGGAGCAAGCATAGCACAAGGCACAAACAAACGAACAACAAACTGGACTTTTGACGCAGTCTCTTTTGATGCTATCTACCAGTTCCTGCATAAAGGCTCAGCCTTGCAGCACACCAATGTCAAAGGTTCCACCATAACCAACGACACACAGATAGCAGCCACATTGAACTATATACACGAGAACTATGGAGTCAGTTAGTATCATCATGCCGGCATATAACAGCGCACGGTTCATTCGGGAATCAATCGACAGTGTGCTTGCCCAGACCTACACGGAATGGGAGTTGCTTATTGTGGATGACTGCTCTACCGATAATACAAAAGAAGTTGTACAATCTTACTCGGATGAGCGAATACATTATTTCTGCAATGAGAAAAATTGTGGTGCAGCAGTCACT
>CAJOMJ010000004.1 GCA_905235505.1 Paludibacteraceae bacterium | reverse complement strand
TGCGGTCTGTACCAAGCATCATCCGCATAATTGAATATCACATCATTGCCAATGTCGAGATAGTCTTTGTCTGTTTGATCGGTACTGTTACCTTGATTGAATATTACATGGGAATGATCTCCTTTTGCGAATCCCCAAAGAGCATTACCGTCGCTGTTGGTCAGTCCGGTATTGGTCATGGCAACACCCGGCCATGTGGTATTTTGCCCTTTACCGGAACCATTCCATAAATGAGCGTATGGTGTCGCCCAATCGGGAGTATTGACGAATACATCATTGCACTCGGTATGTCTTCCAAATCCTCATACCATGTGCCGTTGAAATAATAATGACAAGTGGAGATGGTGGCATCAGCAAGTTGGTTACCTCCATTATTAGAAAATATAACTCTATCGCGATTGTTTTCAACAGATGCCTTCCATACCGTAAAACCGTTAGGGTCTGTTGTTGCAGACACCTGTGTCATTGCTGTCCCTGGCCAAGTGGTTGCGTTATTTGTATCATCTGCCTTCCACATGTGGGCTTTTGGAGTATCCCACATCTGGAAATTGACGAAATAGATGTCGTTGGTGCAGACGGCAGGAGTGCCGTAAACCATGAGGTCGCGCCACCGCCAAGCAGAACCACCGGTTAAAGATGATGTACCGTTACGGAGAGCAGTAGGGATATAGCGGATATATCTGCCGATACCGCTAACTGTGGTAGAGTGAGCGGTGGAAGCATTTTCATTGCTCGAAACATTGCTTATAGTGTATTGCCCTATAGTAGCCCAATTAGTACCATCGGTGCTTATCTCATATGTGCCGGAAGAAGCGTAAGCACTACCTTCTACATACAAGTCAATCCGTGTGATGTTATACATTCGTCCAAGATCGATTTGGAAATAGGCGGTACCTGCGGTAACCGTTGCAGCACAGTTATTTATATTGGTTTGGGTATTTGTATCTCCGTCGTTGCCATTGGAGACATTTTGAATGTCACTGCTATTTACATCGGGTGCGTTTACGAAAGATTTTCGTAATAGACCGTAAAAGTATAGGTTCCACCAGAACAAGTAACCGTTACTTCTGTTTCTTGTTTTGTAAATGACGAACAATGCAAACAAACTCCGGCACCCTCAACCTTATAACTACTAACACCCGTAACACCCGTTATTCCAGTGCCAAATGAGGTATAAATACCCCACCCTTGACTTTGAAAATTCTGTATTGATGCGACATTCTGGCCCGCATCCTTGGAAACTTTATATTTATTGGCATAACTATCACCACCGGCATCACACAACACATAGTTTTCCTGAGACCAATCAATATCATCCGCCCACGCCTGTCCTATGCCGATGGTGAGGAGCAGGAAGAAGAGTGCTGCGACGCGGGAGACGTGCAGAAGGGATATGTCTGGTGATGGGACGTGCGGGAGGGAGAGTTTATTTGTGGAGGGTTGGTGACCTGCGAATACCCCCCCCTGAGATTCGGGGTTTCTATTCGTATGATGCTCAACATTATATTGAGACCTGTCAGATGCGAATGGGGATAGTGTTTTCATTATATGTACTAATTAGATGGTTGGTTATTTATAGTTAGATAGTTGGTTATATATAGAACTACTTAACGGAGTAGTCGCTTGATTCAACTATAAGAGTTGAGAAATATGTAAAGTAACAAAACGTAAGCAAAAAGGCATAAAATGTGACAAAATGTCAAATGGGGGAGATGGCTAACACTCGGCTTGGAGATAGCAAGATTTCGGCTACCCGTCGGCTGACACTTTGCACGATATTTTCCGATTTTGGTGACATTTTGCAAAATGGGTGTGTACTTATTAGTTTTTCAAACCTGAGAGACATTTCGGCAAATGTCTCTACAGGCGGATGGGGTTTTCTTCTTTTCTTTTAACTTCTCTATTCTTTTAGATTGATGGTAGAGGGGTGGATGTCGGATATTTAGAGTTTTACGAATATGGTTTTGATACTATTTGCGGGGAGGGTGAGTTCTGCTGTATAGCTGCCTATCTGCAGGGGGCATGAAGCAGGCTCAAGTCCTTCATTAAAAGCATTCAGAACAATCATGCCGCATGGTTTCTGCACGGCACAGATATGCAAGTTTTTGTTGTCAGGCTCAGTTACACCAAGCACCACGTCGCCCGGACGCATAGAGCGGGAGAACTGCTTGAGAACATAGTAGTAGGGCGTATAATAGACTATATCGTTGCTATAGTCCACCATCACCTCGGCACCGCAGTAGTTGGACACATGGTTGGGGCCTCCGATGGAGTCGAGCACTATGTTCCAGTCGCAGAAGCCTGTCATCCAATGGTTAAGTCCGTCGATGATATAGCGTGCATAGCGGTGTACGGGTGCATATCGGGGGTGAGTGTCGCCTGCCCATTGGGTGCTGTATGCCCAGTCGGTTGCGGAAAGTGTCCACCAGAAATTGTCGTTCATGAACCAGCCCGACTCTTTGTATCCCTCGTAGTCCCCCACCCCGGGCCATCCGGGGCAACCGAGATTGTCGATACAGCCTTCGGTATGAATGAGGGTCTTGCCAGGATAGAGGGCATGCACACTGTCGAGCACCTCGGGGAAGCAGGAAACAGTGCTGCCATACCAATGCAGAGCCATGCCGTCGCAATACTGCTTAGCGGCTTCGTCACCATAGATACCTGCGGTATAAGGACCGACTTCAAATATGTTCTGGTCGAAACCCAGTATCTTCACATCCCCGTAACCTGCCTTCTGCAAGGTCGGACCGAGATATCTGCCTATAAACTCAGCCTCGGCAGCGGGGTTCATGTCCATACTCTCCCAGCCGCCGTCATTGCCCATAGGTTCGTTCTCGGGGGTGAGTGCCCAGAAGGTTATACCCTCGGCTTTGTAGGCATCAAGATAGCGGACGAAATAGTCGGCAAAGGTCTGATAATACTGCGGCAGCAGAGCACCTCCCTTGCGTGCATATTCGTCACGCTGGTAGTACTTACCATTATCTTTCATCCATGCGGGGGCAGTCCAAGGCGAGGCGATGAATCTCAGGGTCTTGTCCGCCTGTTTCTGCTTGATGTTCCACACATCGGTCATCAGGTTGTATAGGTCGTAGTTTTCGTCTTTTACCTGGGGGTATTTGCTTTTGGGGAATCCCTCTTTATCGCGGTCGAGCGTGAAAGAGAGCAGAGCGGTGTCGCCCTCCTGCTCGGCAAGGGAGTAGCACCCTTCGACGGAGAAGTCGCTAGCCCCTATCTGCGTGCGGCTCAAGGTAAAGTCGGCACCATCTTCCCCGAACAACTCCTCAAGCACAGCCTGACGCTGTTCGGGAGAAAGGCAAGCCAAGACGAAAGCGGAGGACTCGGTGAGCGAGCCGCCAAAGCCGTCGATAGTCTGACGCTTGTCGTCAAGACTGACTACAACGGCATTGCCGGCTTTACCTTTGCTGAATACCACGGGTCCGGTTTCGCCACAATAGTCCCCCTCGGAGGTAGTGAGCCAAACATGTGTGGACTTCACATCGCTATGACAAGCCGTGAATACCATCACTGACAAAAGAATGAATGATAAGTGTTTCATATTGTGTTACATTGTTACTATTACTTGTTTTATCTGTCCGTCGCGGGCGAAGATATGAGCCGCCTGTTCTGCGGGCAACACGTATCCGTCAGTGCTGAATATGACAGAACCGGCACCTACGACTTCTATCCCGTGTTTCTCTCCCAGCCTGTATAAGAATGGTACGTGGCAGTAGGTGAAACTCAGTTCTCCGTTCACGAAGTCGCTGCCGGTCAGCATCTGCGGCATGATATGCAACTCGCCGTCGCTCACCTGCACACCGAGTTCGAAGAAGCGGTTCAGTATGTCTTCTTTCACCTGCCCTGTCATACCGGGTTGCTGAACGCCTGACATAGAGGGCGTATGCGAGTAAGGGTCGAAGGGGAAAGAACCGTATTCCTGCGGCTGCTTGTGGGAACCAAGTCCCTCACGTATCTCTCTATAATGGTCTTTGAGTCGCTCCAGACTGGGACCTGCAGAACTTGACAAACCTATAGCACTTTCCGCCGAACTTATATTCTCTCCCACGGCGAGCAGCAGTTTGCTCACCATGTGCCAATAGATGCAACCCAGTCCCTCGTACTTGTAGAAGGTGCCACTGCGCCCCGTGAAGGCTTTATGGTTGAATATATCTTCGTAGAGGTCAAGCAACTGCCGACTGTCCTCATTTGAGATACCATTCATGCCTTTTGCACTCTGCTGCTTATTGAAACTCTCTATAGCGCGATGCAGGAAACCGGCATTGTTGAATCCGCCGTTGAAGTGCAAGCCGCCGTCTTCGTCTTGCAGGATAATCTGCTGTGAGGGGAAGGCGAGCAGGTGTTGCACGGCAGGAAGTTGTTTTGCCTCTTCGGGAATGTTGTTCTGCTCAAGGAAAGAGCGGCGCTTGCGTGCAGGATAGAGCATATAGCTGCGCTGGTCGGCTCTGTATAGGTCGGAGCGACGCATTGCGTCAAGCAGGTCGGCAGCCTGTTCTGCAGAGAGAGCGCCGGAAGTCAGCACAGCCACCTGACCCTCCAACATCGGGTACAGAGGAGTGACCTCAATCAGTCCGTACCCGCCTGATTGTGCATCATCGGTGTGCTTGAACTGTATGAGGTTGTATGCGTTGTACAGCCCGTCAGCACGCTTGTTGGCACGTATTGACCGGTCAATCATAGAGAGTATGTCGTCAAGTATCTGCTGATAGTCCTGCTCTTTGAGTTCAGCGGTTTGAGTAGCAATACCTTTGTATGCTTTTGTACGATAAGCCTCAGCGGCTTTGCCTACGCCGTCGGTGAACTTGAGTCTTGACGACGGCTGCCCCGCTTCCTGCTGAGAGCAATAGGAAGTGATCTGCACCTCTATGTCGTACAGAAGTTTGGCAGTGTCAAGATTCAGACAGAGAGGCCCCTTCAGGAACTGCTTCAGGAAACTAACATAACGGCGCATATAGCAGAGTGTTACCATAGATGCGCCATAACCTACCAAAGCATTGTTGGCATCGTTCCACTCGGGACGCAAGGTGTTCATCCATATACCTGCGTCGGGCACGAAGTTAGACAACTTGGCAAGAAGGGTGATGAACAGTTTGTCCTCGAAGGTGGTGAGAAGCACTTCTCCGGTTTTGTCAAGCACAAGACGTGCGTCCTCGCCATAGACGGGTATAAGTGCATTGATATGCTTGTGAAGGTCATCGTCGAACCATATTGTGTTCTTCGGGTCTGCCACTATCTCGTTGTAGGACTTGAACCTGTATGGCACATTGGCAAAGGCAAACTGCCGTTTTCCGAGCAGCGAACGCAGTGCTTCGGGGTTGTGCTGCCAACTGAGTTCAAGCAGTTTCAGCAGATAGATAATCTGATGGTCGCCCCAATAACCTATGTTCGACCACGGGTTTTCAGGTTCTATGACTTCCCAGTCGATACCCTCGGATGTAACCTTGTACGGATTATAGCCGTCAACCGTGGTGGCATTCAGGAACTTGGCTATGATACCATTGACGTAGCCCGGGTAGGAAACGGACAGCGCCTCCCAGTTTTGGAAGATGTCGCGCCAGTTGCCCTGATAGGAGACGATAGACTTGCCATTGTCGTCCTGCACGCGTATGTTGAACAGGTTCCACGGGCGGCTCGGGTCTCCGTGTCTGCGCCCGAAAGTGATGGGCAGATACTCATAGGTGAGGCGCACCAACTGGTTGTCGTTCTGCGCTGCGACCAAATTGAGCAACTGCTGATAGTTAATGACGGGAGGAAGAGACTGGAGGAAGGCCCGGTGCTTTGCCGCCAAGTTCTTGTTGAACAGAGCTACATGCTTGCTGAATGCTTCGCGGTCGATATTGTAGTTGTCAAGATAATAACCGCCACGCATAGTGTTGAAGAGCGTATTGGCAAAGTGTCTGGCATCGTTGTACTCGTCAGCCGTATGTTGCACTCCGTCGTTCTGCGCCACTATCTGTTGGAGTGTCTCGGTGCTGCGGGCGATAGCGTTCTCTATCTGCGGAGCAGCATCGTCCTGAGCCGCGAAGTGCAGGAGACGGCGCACACTAACAGCATCTTTGCCTGTGTCAGCCACGAAATACCAAGTCTTAGTCTGCTTGCCTGCCAACGCAAAAACAGCATGGGCAAACATAGCACCCCGCACGCCCTTCGACTCGTCTTCTGCATGTACACTCTCTCCTCTTCGGAAGGCGTCAAGCTGACGGCTGCTTGCCATGAACTCCGCACCCGAGAGACCTATACTATAGACAGTGTTGCACCTGAGCGACTCGCTCGGTTCCGCCCTGTCAACCAATATCGCCTCCATGCGGAACAATGCCATTGCATTGCCCTGCTTGGTTGGTACAGAGGTCTCTGAATTGTATCCGCCACAATAAACCACTTCGGTCTTCTTGTATCCGTCAACCAGTGTGGAGAACTCGTTCTGCGTCTTTCTCTCCACTCCGGCAGGCAGCACGTTCTGCAGACCATCCAACAGTTCCACCTGTACATCAACACCGTCGGTGTTCTCAAGCACAGCCTTGCGCACCCAGCCATACACACCTGCCGGTGCCCATTGATACGAGAAGCGCATACGGAGAGTCAGGTTCTCTTCGGTGAACATAATCTTATTGCCAACCACTGACTTTGCTATGCTCCGCTTTATCTCATATACACCGGCCTGCCTCTCGCTAAACGGTTCCCAGAGACAGGTGACTGAGTCTTCCGCAACTTGATCGGCACCTGCCAAGCGGTGCAGTCTAAATATAGTCTTGGGTCCGGTCTGCTCGTATTGCTCTGTTATCTTGTCGTCGGTATAGTAAGGGAACAGAGCCTTCTCCGGCGACTGTCTGCCTGCCGTCAGTCCGCCTGTAGAGGCGAGATACATCCACAAGTCAGTATCGCTGGCAAGAGAGATAAAGAAGGGCTGCATGCAGTCGTAGTTCTCTATCTCGTACCACTGCTCACCGTCAATCTGAACAAACCTACCTGAAGGCTGATTGCTCTTGCTCCTGATTATGTTTTCTCCTGAATAGATAGCCATAGTTCTTATATATCTTCGCTTGGTTATTCCTCTCCCCTTCTCTCACTGAGTTCCTGCTTCATCTGTGCCATTGTCTTGTTGTCAAGATTATAGAACAAGAGGAATATAGCACACGATGCATACAACACGCCCGGCACTATACCGAACAACAAGTGTATGCTCGACATGATAGCGGGAGTGTTCTGTATCTCTGTCATTGTCATCAGCTCTGCGTTGTAACCTACCGACGACATTATAGCTCCGAATATCGCTGCACCTATCGACCAGCCTATCTTCTGTGCGAACACTGCCGCCGAGAGACAAAGACCCGTGGTACGCCGCTCAAATTTCCACTCGCCATAGTCAGCAGCATCTGCCAGCATAGTCCACAAGAGAGAGATGGCAGGTGCGTAGGCTATCTTACCCAAGCAGTTGAACAGATTAACCAACACGAAGTTGGTACCCGCAAAATACAGCAGGCAGAAGAAGAAGCCGGACAAGAGCGAACATACTATATACAACTGCTTTGCCCCGAACCGCTTCACAAGCGGCTTGGTGAGGGGTATGGCTATTATGAGTGCTATAGTGCCGAACATATTGAACAGTTGTGCCTTGGACTCAGCACCGAGATAATACTTGAAATAGTAGGTTGCGGATATGTTCTGTATTGCGAACATTATGAACGACACTATTCCCACCAGAGTGAGCACTACCCACGGACGGTTCTTGAAGAGATACTTGAAGTCGCGACCGAGATGTGAATCCTGTCGCTGAGCAGGCTGCACACGCTCTTTGGTAGAGAAGAAGGTAATCAGGAAGAGCACTACACCTATGCAACCGAATATGCCTACAAGGTAGCGGAAACCTATGATATACGACGATTTGACAAGGGCAGCGTTCTCTGCACTCATCTCCACAAACGCCTTGCGCTCTGCGTCCGCCACCATGATGGAATAGTCCATTCCGGTAGCATTAGAACCGAGGTAATATACAATATACAGTGCCAAGCCCGACACTATGAGTTGTCCGATGTTGGCTGCAACAAACCTGTAGGAGTTGAGACCGGCACGCTCTATGGAGTCATCGGTCATAACTGCACCAAGCGACGAATACGGTATGTTCACTATAGCATAAATCACCCTCAGACAAACGAACATGGGCAATATATAACCTATCAGTGCATCACCCTGCAAGTCAGGACCATAGAAGGCGAGAAAAGCAAACAATGCAAACGGCACACAGCCAAACAACAGGAACGGGCGGAACTTGCCCCAACGCGTGTTAGTACGGTCTGCCCAGATGCCTACCACGGGGTCCATGACTGCGTCCATTATAGTGCCGAGTATGGCTATTGTGGTTGACCATGCAGGACTGATACCGAGGATATCGGTATAATAGAATATCAGCCAGAAGTTAACCATGTCCCACACAAAGTGCGACGCGGTGTCACCGAAGCTGTAACCCAACTTCTCACGTACAGAGAGTTTCATTGTAGTATCTTGTGCCATAATATTATTTGTTTGCTTGGTATATTCTTATGTAATCCACATACATCTTCACGGGAGTACCGTCGGCAGGCAGTGCCGTCACGCTCTGGAACGACGGGTCATCGCCTGTAATCACCAACGGATATTTCTCTTGTGCAGGCATACCCGGGAAGAAACCGCCTACCGAGAGGTTAAGCACGAGGTAGAAAGGATGATTGAAATAATGCCCGGGCTCGTTTATCTGCTTGTTACGGAGTGACAGTTGGAAATACGGCTTTGCATCGGGATACTTGTCCATGTCAAGATACATGGCAAGCGAGTCCTCAGTCCAGACGACGGTAAACAAGTGGAAACTGCCCTGAACGGCATAGTCTGCGATATAGACACCAGCTGTGTTGGGGTATTCACCGTTATTGAACGACTCTCCCCAATGTGCCGCTCCGTTGAAATAGCGGTCTTGCTTGCCAGCCTCTATACCATCAGCATCTCCCATCTCGCAGATGTCTATCTCTCCGCATTTGGGCCATACCACCCTGCCCTGTTTCTCAAGTTCTGCCGCCTGTTTGTCGATATCGTCGTTATCTCCAAGGTCAGTAGCGAGGTTATTACCCAGCATCCAGAAGGCAGGCCACAAGCCGTCTTTTGTATCGGGGAAAGCAATACGCGCCTCTATCTTGCCATAGCAGACCGTCATCTTGTCCTGCGTGTTGAGCCTTGCCGAGGTGCATGGGCGCATACCCGTTTGCCCGTCAGCGGTTTGGAAGGTATAATCCTCCCGCTTGGCGTTCAGTACCAGACAGTTCTCGCCTGAGACGGGGTGACGCTCGATTGTCACATTAGCGGGTGAATAGTATTGCAATTCAGCATTGCCGCCCCCACGGGCATTATCCTCCACATTCCAAAACGCAGTATCGAGTGCTGCAGCGTTGAAGTTGTCTTCCCATACAAGTGTCCACCCGCCTTGTGAACCGCTATGCGAGCCACAAGAGATAAACAATAGCGACACCAGCGCAAATACGTAATGTTTCTTTTTCATCATCTTATTCTCTGACCTGTGATAGTAAATATATTGTCTCCGCGGACAATCTGTATCTGTCCGTTTCGCATGATTTTCTTAACTGTGCGACTCTCCACCTCTGCTGCGGTCTGCTCCAATCCGGTATTCTGCGGTGTCTTTCCGGTGAATGTCTCGCCCTCTACACCCTGCTGATAGATTCTTATATAGTCAATATACATAGAGCGTGAGCCGGCGGACAATGCAGTTATGCCGTTTATGTCCCATATACCGGGGAAGTCGCCTCCCACAGCGAGATTGAAGATAATGAAGTTGGGTTTGTGGAAGTAGTCGGCTGCGGAATTGCCTTTCAGTGACAAGCTATAATACGGCGCACGGGACGGGTTCTTGTCAAGGTCATAGTACATACTCACTTTCTCGTCGGTCCAGATGCAGGTAATAAGGTGGAACTCTCCATCTTGGAGACTATATGGTGCAGTATGGTCCTGGGATTTATGTTCGCATACATCCCATGCAGCTCCATAATGACTTGCGCCGTTGAAGTACTGCCCTTGCACGCTTCGGTTTATACCATTCACATGCCCCATCTCAATGATGTCGGTTTCTCCGCATTGCGGCCAACCTACCTGTGAGAAGTCATTGCCCATCATCCAGAAGGCGGGCCACAGACCATTGGCAGTATTCGGGAAACAGATACTTGCATCCACTTTACCGTGCGTAAAATACACCTTGCCCAAAGTGTTCACCCGCCCTGAGGTGCAGTGCCCGCCGTCGTATTCTTCTTTGGTTGCAGTCAGCACAAGACACTGATTGCCGCTCTTAGGCTCTTTGCCTACCGAGACTGCCTTCTCACAATAATACTGCAGTTCGTGGTTTCCTCCCCCGTCGCCGTTCACCTCAATGTTCCATATATCAGGGTCAAGGGTGGTGCCGTTGAACTCGTCGGACCATACCAACTGATAATCTCCTGCCGGATTTACCACGGGCTCCGGCTTGCCCTCTACAACCGTAGTACGCGGGGTTGCATCGTTACTGAGGCACACTTCGTCTATTAGCATCCATGCATCGCCGGATATGTTGGTTCTATCCACCATGAAGAAGACGAACTCTATGCCGGAGGTCTCGTATGCACTTATGTCCCATACCACATCCTGCCATTGGTTGGCGACCATGGTTGTTATCGGCTCCAAATCCTTTGCATTTGAGTCCGACACTTTCAGGTTGGGTTTGTTTGTATTGTTGCGGTACATGTAGGCATGAAGATACTTATATCCTTTCTGTGCATAGGGTTTCAGCATTGCACCTGCCCAGTTGTCACAACCCGGGACGCGCAATACATACAGCACCTTGTCCGACAGATTGATACCGCTTTTCTGCTCATTAGCCCGGATCTCTGCCGAACATGCCACTGCACCCCACTCGTTAGTAGTATTCTCAAAATCGTCCACTACTACTTGAGCATGCAAGCATGCAGCAGTCATGAAGACAAGTGAAAGTAATATAGATTTTCTCATCCTAACTTATCTTTATCCATTTCAGATTAAGTGAACCACGTCCTAACATGATTCTCAGTTTATGTCTTCCCGAGGGCAACGAAGCAGGTACAGACCACACTTTCCACTCGGACATGTCGCTGCCTGAGCGCTCTGTTTCTGCAAAGCCGGCTATCTTCCCGTCGATATAATATACCAATGAGCAGCTTACAGGAGAGGCAAAACACAATTCCAGCTGCGTGTTTCCTGCGGGTATATAGACTTGATACTCCAGCCACTGATTATCACTCAGGTTCTTTATCATAAGTGCATCAGAATCAGGGGAAAGGCGCAACTGAATACCATTCTCACTCAGTGCCACATAGTCTTTGGAAGATATCTCTTTGGATGCATCCAACCATACAGAGCGGTCGAATGCGGACAATCCGGCATAGATAGATCCTGCCTCAGTCAGTCGGGACGGAGAGGTGTGGGTAAGCAACTGCATATACGGTGCGCTATCCACTTTACCTGCAGCACGAGGGATGAACCACGCATATCGTTCTACGAGGTCGGACTGCTCCAAGTAGTTGAGCGCAGTGCACATATAAGAGAGTTGTGTCTCGACATTACCCGGCACAGGGTCCCATGCGCAGAACTCGGTCAGCCACACAGGTTTGCCATACTTACGAAATTTCTCGACATAATTACTCAATGCAGAGGGAGATGCCATATAGCAATGTATTGCAATTGCATCCACATCGGAAACCGGAACCAACTGGAAGAACTCGTCAAGCCATTTTATCGGGTCATGATACCCTGCCAATGTACCGTAGTTCATGGCGGGAGATACTATCTTCAGTTGCAACTCGTCCGCCAATGCTTTCAGGCGGGGCCAGTTGTCGGCAGCTTGTGCTGGTGTCATACGAGCCTGATCTGTCAGGTTAGGCTCATTGTATGCCAAGAGATATTGGCATGAGGGATGAGTAAGGACATAGGAGCGGATTCTTTTCTCATCGAACCCTCCGTTCCATGCCATAGGTATGAAAACAACATTATCCAAGCCGAACCAATTATCAAGTTCAGTAACCCTAAAGTCCGGTCCCCAGTTGTAGAACCAGCAGATGTAGGGCGATAGGAGCATTGCGTCATCCAGTCGATAGAAATCAAAGGACACGCCGCGTTTGGTGCTTCTATGCATAGCGGCATCAGGTCTGCCGTGGTCTTCATTCGGCACGCATGCAGCCAAGGAAAGCAGCACTATAAGGAGAGCAGATAGTTTCTTTATCATTGTATCAGTCAATTTCTTCACGCTGCCATACTCTGACCCAGTCCACCTTCATTATCACATCGTGCTGGAACATAGAGTCATCTATGCTTCCGCCCATTGTGCCGCCTACGGCAAGATTGATAATAAAGTAGTGAGGCTGATTGAAAGGCCAGTAGGCATTTTGGTTTATATAAGTCAGATTCTCGGTTGAGGTGGCATACACCTCATCGTCAACCATGAACTTTATCTGGTCGCAACCATCTGATTCCTCTTCCAGCCACTCAATACCATACACATGATACTCATTCTCCATACTCTTGTCGGCAGTATAGCCTGAGTGCCAGTTGAGTCCGTTCGAACCGTTTTTCTGTTGCGTATGAAGGGCAAAGGAAGAGAACTCAGGACGGGAGCCGACGTGCTCAATTATGTCTATTTCACCGCATGCGGGCCAGCTACCATTCTGCCCAAGCATCCAGAATGCAGGCCAAGAGCCTTTACCTGACGGGAACATTATACGCGCCTCCATCTTGCCGTAGGTGAACGATTTCTTTCCTCTTGTCTGAATACGGCCAGATGTATATTCTTTGCCGTTATAAGGTTCTTTGCGCAGTTGGATAACGAGGTTGCCGTCTTCCACACGCAGATTCTCATTTCTGTCGGTATAATACTGCGCCTCCTGATTGCCGCCACCATAACCATTAACTTCGATGTTCCAAGTGTTAAGGTCAAGCGAGGTACCTTCAAACTCCTCACTCCATACGAGTTTGTATTCCCCCCATTTGTGGGACACAGCCACATTGGCAGACAACTGCTCCATACCGGAGCTGACGGTAACCTTTGTTACACCTGCTTTTACTGCAGTAACCAGACCTGTATTGTCAACGGTAGCTATCTCAGGATCGGCAGATGTCCAGACAAGTTCCGTACCGTAGGTATTCTTACATACGAATTGGAATTGCTCCCCCTTGTTCAGTGTTGCCTGATAACGATTGAGAGAGAGGGTCTGACCGGCAGAGCCTGATACATAGACAACAGCAGAAGCCTTGCTCTTACCTATTGCAGCAGTAATTGTTGCCACACCTATTCCGGTAGCATTCACGACACCAGCAGCCACAGTAGCCACACTCTCATCAGAACTGGTCCATACGACGGTAGCACTTGTTGATACAGACAACTCCAACATCTCGACATCGCCCACTTTGAGTTGCAGCACAGCAGGCACGAGATCGAACCTTAGATTCTCCTGATGCGGCTGACATCCTGCCATAGTAATTGCACAAAGAGCAATACAAACAGAATAAAACAATTTCTTCATATAAAATTCTCTATAATTTAGGGCATATAAGGGCAACCAAGCCCTTATATGCAAAGATACACGATGCAATTTATTTCTTATAGAAGAACAGAGCATCGTAGTTGAGTTGTCCGTTCCAGTCAGTCATGAAAGAGAAGATATACGGGTCATCACCGGGTTTCAGGTGCTCGCTAACCTTATATCCTGAGAATGCAGTAGCATACTTCGACAATGGAATATCGAACTCATACCAATAACCATCACGCTTGAAGTCACCAATAGATGTGCCACCATATTGAGAGCTTGCACCTATGACAAACTTTGTCTCTTCCATTCCAAAGAAATAGAAGCAGTTGCCATAACCGTCGGTCTGACGCAGACCTATGTGGAAATAGAAGTTCTCGGGGTCGGCATTGATATCATCGATGAGTTGCTGCAACTCGTCAGGCTGTGCACTATATCCGCCACCTGCCCAACCTGCGCCGTTACCGGAAGCCGAAAGAGACATGTAGCCACCATCCTTTTCTGTACCATAGAAGTTTTTGCCGGTAGGAGTAAGGATTACATAAGTAAGCAGGTCAGAACCTTCTATTACCCAAGGCCAGAAGTGATTTCTGACATCATCCACAGTGAAGTCAATCTTCACTTTGCTACCCATCTTGTTTTTGGTATCTGTATCCACGTAGAGAGGATAGTACACAGAAGCATCTTTGAGGGTATAGACGTTTCCTTCCATAGAAGAACCCTTACCTACAATCACCTGGCACTGTGCGCGTGCGGAGCCGGCAGATGCGATGATGATAGTCGAACCCTCAGCTACAGCAGTAACGATACCATTGTCAACTGTGGCAAATGCAGGATTCAGAGATGTCCATGTCACAGCAGTTCCTGCAGGAACAACTGTTGCAGTTAACACTTGGGAATCACCCACTTCCATATTCAGGGTTTCTTTGTCCAGTTTGATAGTT
This sequence comes from Paludibacteraceae bacterium, assembly GCA_905235505.1. GTDB lineage: Bacteria > Bacteroidota > Bacteroidia > Bacteroidales > Paludibacteraceae > Colicola. The sequence goes on along the minus strand of CAJOMJ010000004.1, from coordinate 43,252 downwards.
ACATCATCCGGATCCTCTTTTGGTGTGCAAGCTACAATAGCCAATGCAGCCATTGTAAGAACAAAAAATTTGGTTGCTTTCATAACTAATAATTTTTTAGTTGTTAATAATGTTGATTGTATATTGTGTCAATTAATATCCCGGGTTGTTGGGTTTGAGCAGCGGGTCAAGTTCTATTTCCTCTGCGGGTAAAGGGAATATCTCATGCTTCCCTGCTTCGAACTTAGCCATGTGAGACTGTGCAGCCTGACTTTCCACATTCTTATATGTAACATTCATATAGTTGTCAAGTCCGTTACCGACACCACCATACCAACGTACGAGGTCGAACCAACGATGTCCTTCCATAGCGAGTTCCACCCGACGCTCATGACGTATGGCATTCTTCAGGTCGGAGCCGGCGTCAGGAGTTATAGTGTTGTAGGTATAGCCGGGATAGGTATCCATACCACGAGCAGTACGGATTTCGTTCAGCGCATTCTGTGCAGCGGCATCATCGCCTGCCTCGGCACAAGCCTCAGCATACATAAGAAGGACATCGGCATAGCGTATCTGCTTGCTGTTGAGCGGGCCACGCGAGTGGTGAGCAAGGCGGTTGCCATACCAGCCATACTTATTGTTGAGATGCCGTACTCCGAGATACACCTCTTCGCTTGACTCCGAGGGGTCATCCATCTGGTCATCAGTAGGAGTGAGTATTGCCTCTTCGCGGCGTGCATCTCCTGCTTCAAACTCATCGTACAAGCATTGTGTAGGACGGTTGAAGCCCCAACCTGCATCACCGAGAGTGAGACTTTCCTTAGTAGAACGCGAGCGCACAAGACGTTGAGTAAAACTACCGGCAGTAAAGCCGTTGCCTTGACCAAAGTCGCCCCAGCCCACTTCCATGTATTGTATTTCAAATACAGACTCAGGACCGTTCTCACCTTCCTCAGTAAAGTTGTCATGATAAACAGGGTTGAGGATGTATGTATCGTTGGTTATTATGCTATCGCCCCATGCTTTGGCTGCGGCGTAGTTATCAGCGGATGAGCTATTGGAAAGATATGTTGACCAGTATGGGCCTGCCATATAAAGGTGAACCTTCATGAGCATTGCCTCAGCAGCCCCCTTGGTGGCGCGTCCACGCTGGGTCAAAGGTATCTCTTCCACACGCCAAAGAACTTTCTGTGCATCCTCGAGGTCGGAGAGTATCTGCTCAAACACCTCCTCAACGGAAGAACGGGGAATCTGCCATTTCTCGCTATCGGTTATAACATCAAGATTAACAGGCACTCCGCCAAACACGCGCACCAAGCGGAAATAATAGTAAGCTCTCAGGAACTTGGCTTCACCGATGAGGCGTTGCTTCATCCGTTCGTCCATAATACTGTCGGTAGCCATATCTGTTACATACTTCAATGCCAGATTGCAACGACCTATACCTTGGTATTGAGCTCTGTAGAAATCAAGCAGCAGGTCGTTATTGGCGGTAGTCTTCCAATTCTCCATATCATAGACCGCCCCCATATCTCCTGTATTCTGTCCACCTTTAAGAGCATCATCAGAGACGATGTCACCAATAAACCACTCGGAGTAGTATGTCTGATTGAACTCCCACATAAGCGGTACATAGCAACCGGTTACATTCTGTATGGCAGAAGTGCCGGAGGTATAGAAATCCTCAAGCAGAGTGGTTGCGGGCTGTTGCTCGGTAAGATAATCAGTGCAGTTGGTAAAAGAGAACAGCACTGAGACGAGTAAAAGAACCTTATATATATTATTTGTTTTCATAACTTCAGTATCTTTAGAAATTAATACACTAACACATTAGAAGTTTGCATTGAGACCGAAAGTGAAAGTACGTGACTGCGGATAATTACCATAGTCAACGCCACCGCCTACTTCGGGGTCATAACCTGTATAACTTGTAATAGTGAACAGGTTGCTTGCGGTAACATAGAAACGGAGACGCTCTATGTAGGCTTTCTTGGTAATCTCTTTAGGAAGGGTGTAACCTATCTGCACATTCTTCAGGCGCAAGTAACTACCGTTCTCGATGAAACGGGTACTATTGGCGGAGTTGGTAAGCGAGCCGGTAGGATTAGGAATAGTACCATTGCGGTTCTCCAAATCCAGATAGTAGAACCCTCCCTCTGCAAGGTGGTTCTGCACTTCGGGATCGTCATAACCAATCCATACATCTTTCATCTGAGATCCGAGAGAGCACTCATCGCCACTACCCTCAGTACGGACACGGAGGGCATTATATATTCTGTTGCCTGCTACACCTTGGAAGAACAGCTGCACATCAACACCGTAGAAGTCGCATGCGAAGTTGAGTCCGTAAGTAATCTTGGGGAAGGAGTTGCCGAGATAAGTGTAGTCATCGTTGTCAAGAAGATGATTACCATCCTGATCCTTGAACTTTGCGTCACCCTCTTTCATTGCCTGGTTGGTGTAATATGCGGCATCTGCGTTGTTCTGATAGATGCCTTCATAGATATATCCCCAGAAACTATTCAGCGGCAGACCTTCGTCAGTCTTAAGCAATGTGCCGTTTCCATAGAGAGGAGAACCGCCGTTCAGCGACTTAAGTTCATTCTTAATCCAAGAGATGTTACCACCTATAGAATAGTTGAATTTACCTACACGATTGTTGTGTTCGAGTGCCAATTCAACACCCTGGTTTCTGATGACACCCACATTGCGTATCATCGGGTAGCGGTTACCCACGTGTGCCGGAGCATTGACATAAAGAAGGGCATCTTTGGTGTCACGCAGGAACCAGTCGAGAGAACCGGAGAGTTTACCATTCCAGAAGGAGAAATCAAGACCGGCATCCCATTGTTCGTTGGTCTCCCACTTGCCATTCAAATCAGGTTGTGTAAGTACTGCTGCGCCGTAATTCATCACTTGGTCCATACCGAGAGGATATCCGTAGAATACCATAGAAGAGGAACCCATGGTAGTAACAAAGGCGCTATTGGGCACGCCGTCGTTACCTACGCGTCCCCAACCTGCACGCAACTTAAGGTTGTCAAGCCAAGCGACGTCTTTGTCGCGCAAGAAGGGTTCCTGACTAATACGCCATGCCAGAGATGCAGAGGGGAAGAAGCCCCAAGGATTCTTTGAGAACTTACTTGAGCCGTCGGCACGGAAGTTAACGGTTACCATATAGCGGCTGTCGTAACTATAGAAAGCACGACCGAGGAAACTTACACGGCGCAGACGGCTAACAGCATCTCCGACAGGGTTGGTGTTGTCATCGGTTGTTTCAGACAGATACCAATGCGACTCAGTAGGGTTAAGGATTGAGGAGCCTGATGCACCCAAACTATAGTACTGCTCTTCCTGCCATGTCTGGCCTGCCATAACAGAGAAGCTATGTTTGCCGATTTCCTTGGCATAGGTAATAGTGGTTTCCTCAAGGAGTGTATTAGCACGACTCATAGAGCGACTAAGGAAGTTCTTTGCGCTTGAGTCGTAAGAAGAATAGTCGTAAGCATTCTTGAAGAGACGATACCTATTGATAGTATAGTCCATAGAAATAGAGGGGCGTATGGTGAGTCCTTTTACGGGTGTGAGTTCCAAGTAGAGATCGCCCACAAGACGCTCGTCTTTCGACTCGGGGAAACTCTCATATACCATTGAGAACGGGTTGGTAACGTTTTTGAAGTTGCTTGAAGCAGCTGTCTTACCGCTCAGGTCAGTCACCTCGCCGGTACTTTTGTTAGTATAAGTAGATCCTTCGGGATAATGGGTCGGGTCCCACGGAGCCATGGCAAGAGCCGCAGATATGACAGATGCTCCGGGGCTTGCATCGTTGTTCATAGCATTTCTGCCCTTTGCATACATAAAGGACAGGTGTTCGCCTATCTTCAACCAACTACGCACCTGATAGTCGGAATTGAGGCGCAGTGTGAGTCGCTCGTAGTTACTACCCATGATAGTACCGTCCTGACCAAAATAGTTAGCAGAGAAAGCATAGTGTCCTTTGTCGGTACCTCCGTCAATAGAGAGACTATAGTTGTGCATAAAGGCATTCTTATGGAACACCTCGTCCTGCCAGTCAGTATTGCGGTCGTAAGTATAGTCATCATTGTTAGGATAGTACTTGCTGGAGGCACGACCTTTCATCCAAGCTGTGAGGCCTTGGGTTTTATACTTATAGTAGGCATCAATACCGGGCAACTTGTCTTTCATGATACCCATCAAGAGTTTGGTCTCAGCCATCTCCTCAGAAGACATCATATCAAGTTTCTTCCAGCGATTCTGCATGCCCCAATAGGCATCGAAAGAGATATTTGCCTTACCATTACTACCGGACTTGGTGGTAACCAGAATGACACCATTAGCACCACGGCTACCATAGATGGCAGTTGCAGAAGCATCTTTCAATATCTCCATAGACTTAATATCGTTAGGAGCGAGGAAAGATATGTCACCAGTAATCACACCGTCAACGACATAGAGAGGGTCGTTACCGCCGAGCGCAGAACCGATACCGCGGATACGAATAGTAGCCGCTTCACCTGGCTGACCGGAATTGGTGGTGACTGTTACACCGGCTGCACGTCCCTGTAGAGCCTGGTCGAGACCGGAGACAGGGGCTTTGAGGAGTTGGTCGGCACTGACCGAGGTAACAGCGCCTGTCAAGTCGGACTTCTTCATTGTACCGTAACCGATAGCGACAACCTCCTGGAGTTGCACGTTATCAGGCTGAAGAACGATTTTCAGGGGAGAAGCACTTGCCTTGACTTCCTGGGTTACATAACCCATGTAACTGATTTGAAGCACGTCACCTTGTTTGGCTTCAATCTGGAAATTACCATCAAAGTCAGTTATAGTACCATTAGTAGTGCCCTTAACAAGCACACTGGCACCAATCACAGGATCCGGCTCATCTGCCGCAGTCACGACACCTGTTACCGTAAGGCTCTGCGCCGAAAGCAACAAGGAGGACAAGCAGAAAACAAAAAAGAATGGAATTCGTTTTCTCATGATATTGTTAATTTGTTTTTCAGGTTAACGCTACTTAAAATTATTATTTAAGCGTGGCAAAGGTAATACAAATAAAATGATTATGCAAGATGTGGAGATAAATCAAGATGATTTTCATATTCGTAAAAGTTTCACATATAATTACATACAATTCAACAAAAATACTACACAAGACACATATATTACACTATATCAATGGAGTAATGCAAGAGAAATAAGTACAAATATACAGTAAAGTCATACGACAATACAGCCGAGGGAAGACATGAGAATAAAACTTATAAGAGAGTATAGCAGACAAGGTGTCAAAAGGGTGATGGGGTCTGATTAGGGGATTGCCGGAGAGGCGTAACGGCAGGGGGGACGGGAGCGAGACTATACATTAGCAGCCATTCATGGCTGCTGCACTCAATGAGAGACATTTAGACAAATGTCTCTACATGTGGGTGAGTTTTCCGATGAAGGAGAGGGGAAGACGGGACGGGGGCGCGTCTCTACGCTATGGCATTTTCTGACATGCGGGTTAGGAGATAGAGGCAGTTAGATTTATTCGTTAGAGAGTCTTTGGAGGAACTCTCTAAGGCTCTCCTGAGGTTCGAGGTTGAGTTTGTTTCTCATACGATATCTCATCATTTCGACTCCACGGTTGGATATTCCCAACAAGGGGGAAATCTCCTTGGTGTATAACCCCATGTGAATATATACGCACAGCCGCCGCTCATTTCTTGTAAGATCGGGATACAAGGTAGCGAGTTTCTTCATGAACTTATTGTTGGCATCGTCGAAGTTATCTTCGAACCGCTGCCAGTCAACATCGTTGTTTCTTTCATTACCCAACTGCTGTTGCAACTGCTGAAGTTTCTTTTGTGCATTATCCATATCCCCGTTTTTCATATCATCCTGCACCTTATGAAGCTGGGCGAGCACTTTTTGTGCCAGTTCGTTTCTGCCTAACTGGTTAAGCATTAGTCCGTTCAGTTTCTCACTTTTATTCTTCAATTCGTACATTGCTCTTTCATGCTCAAGTTGCAAAATCCTCATCTCCTGCTCTTTAACCTCTCTCTCGTGCTTTTCACGCTGGAGCCTGAGTTCTTCATCTTTTCTGCGGGTGAGTTTCTTCTGGTAACTTACGGCAAAGCAGAAAGCGATATATGCCAACAGACCTGCAGCAATCAAGCCAAGGAAAATATACATCAGTTTTGCCCAAACGGTTTTATACCAAGGCGGCAATATGTCGAAAGAAACAGAGGTTGCGAACTCTTGTCCTGTCTGCTCGGACACCATGATTGTCTCCAGTGTATATTTCCCGTGCTTATCGAATCGGAAGTCTCTTTGCGGCACATCACCACAAGGAGTGAAATCGTCTTCAAGGGGCAACATTCTTGTATAATATATATGTTTGGAGCCGAAGTCCGCTATACCTCCTATCTCAAACCTCATATTATATTTATTGTATGGCAGTTTGATATCCTTTCGCACTTTAGGGAAGCTTTCACCATAAATCACCTCATCGGTATTAAGGTCTCTTATTCTCCGGACGAGCAACTGACGATTGCTGTTTTTATTCTCTCTCAGTCTGTTTATATCAATAAGATAGAAGCCTGCCACACTACCTGAGATTGCCTTGTTGTTTTCTGTGAGATAGAGATTGGGGAACCCGTCGGCATAGTCGTTAGCCTTGCTTGCCACTCTTCTGGGCACTTTCTCGAAAGAATGGGACGGGGCATCATAAATGCGCACCTTTTTAATACCATCGGCGATATACCACAAGTTTCTGTTTTCGTCCTGACATACCATCTGATACAGTTTGTCTCCCTCCAAAAGTGAGGTGAGGGGCGTAGCAGACATGAGGTAGCCATTACGGTCAACAAGTACGCATGTATCGTTGCTGCTGACAAACACCTGACCATCAACTTTTGACAATGAGTACCAGTCACGACGCTCGTTAAAGGGGAAGACAAGTTCGGAAGAGACAAAAGTCTCAGCATCGGCATCGGTTATGAGCCGCATGACTCCCTGTTCGGAAACCGTCCAGAGTGCCCCTGCCCCATCGGTTTCCACTTGCAAAGCGCTTTCAGTATAACCTTCGATTTTGTTTGCCACTATCCAGTTGCCTTTGGAGAGGCGCAGTACAGCTATACCGCTATATGTGCCGGCATAGGCAGTGGAAGCATCACGCTGACGGATATCCCAGTAGCCCTCTGACATGGATATCGGAACACAGTGTTCGCCATTGACTGCGAATAGTCCGCGATTGTGACAGCAGAGGAGTACGCCGCCTACCTTTCTCAAGTTCCAGACCTGCCCCTGACTGCCTTCTACCAAGCGGAGAGGACCAACTTGCAAGGTCAAGGTATCGGTTATCAGAGCAGAATACAAGCCCTGGTTTGTACCGAAATACATTCTTCCTTCATTTATTGCAGTGCAATAGCCGGAGCCGTATGACAAACCGTCGTCACGCAGATACTGAAGTACAGAGGACATAGCGATGCGAGCCACGCCCTGATCCATTCCGACCCAGAGACTGCCGTCGTCAGCGAAGAGCAGAGAGAGGACGGTATTGTTGCAGAGACCGCTTTTAACATTGCAGTGGGATACCATTTTCCCGTCATGGTCAGTAACAATCACTCCATTCAGCACAGTGCCATAAGCGATATACCTGTCGTTAATAGCAAAACAATACAGCTGGCTACTTTTAATAAAGGAGTCAACACCCGTATTATAAGGTGAGATGGAGTTGCCATCGTAAACATACATTCCGCCCAGGTCGGTAGCAATAAGGATGTGTCCGTCAGGCAGCCGGCAAATTCCGCGCACTTCGTATCCTTCAAGCAACTCGGACCCGCGGAGAAGATTCAGCTGGGTACCGGCGAGCAGATATACACCGTTTGAGCCGGCTACATATACGGCATCACCAACTGCACACATCTGCTGGAACACAGCATCGGTTGATATAGTCCTGTAGCTGCCATCGGGAGTCAGAATGAATATCTTGTTACGCGTCTGGAAATACACCTGCCCTTGCGAGATACAGATATTCCACACCTCCCTGAAAGAGCTGTCTTCCTGCGGGAGACTATCGGAAAGAGAACTATAGTTCATTCTTCCCAATTCGTCCGACTTATATATACCGAACTCGCCTGTGCCTCCTACATAGACGGCGCCGTCGTCAGACAGACAGAGAGAGCGCATTGGAGAGGAAATACCATACAAGCGCCATCGTTCGCCATCATACTCGAGAAGGCCATAGTTGTTGGCAGTATATATCCACGAGTTGTGCTGCTCTACCAACTGCCAGTTCTGCGTACCTGCAGAGTAGTCGTCGGGAGTGAAATTGACAATGGGTGCCTGCCACTCGGCAAACATGCAGGAGGCAACAAGAAGCAGGGCGACGGAGGATAGGAACCTTGTATGTTTCATAAATATAAGCAATAGTTAGATTGGGCATGCAAATTTAGATATATTTATTGTATCTTGCAAATATAAACTTGTATAATTCATTTTTTAGCACTAACTTTGCAGGCTCTAAAAAGAGTTACGAACAGTTATTGTTATAACGACAAACTACAAAACAACATAATGATGACAAGTAAAGAGATACGCCAGTCTTTTTTAGACTTCATGTCGAGCAAGGGTCACAAGATAGTGCCTTCGGCACCAATGGTAATCAAAGATGACCCGACGCTGATGTTCACCAATGCGGGAATGAACCAGTTTAAGAACATTATTCTCGGCAATGACCCAATCACATTCCGCCGTGCATGCGACTCACAGAAGTGTCTGCGCGTGAGTGGCAAACACAACGACCTTGAGGCAGTGGGTAACGACACGTACCACCACACTATGTTCGAGATGCTGGGCAACTGGTCGTTTGGCGACTACTTTAAAGAGGGGGCCATTGACTATGCATGGGAATATCTGACAGAAGTGCTGAAGATAGACAAGTCGAGACTATATGTAACCGTATTCGAGGGTTCTCCTTCGGAAGGTCTGCCGCAAGACACCGAGGCAGCAGAACTATGGAAGAAGCATGTGACCGCCGACCGCATCATACTGGGCAACCACCACGATAATTTCTGGGAGATGGGTGATACAGGGCCTTGCGGACCATGCTCAGAGATTCATATAGACCTGCGCGACCAGGAAGAGATTGACAAGATACCGGGGAGAGAGATGGTGAACAAAGACCACCCGCAGGTGATTGAGATATGGAACATAGTGTTTATGCAGTATCTGAAGAAGGCGGACGGCAGTTTGGAAGAGTTGCCCAACAAAGTGATTGATACGGGTATGGGCTTCGAGCGCCTCTGTATGGCAATGCAGGGCAAGCAATCGAACTATGACACTGACGTATTCCAGCCAATGATTCATAAGATAGAGAGTCTGACCAATGGTCTGAAATACGGCGATGACCCGAAGACAGACGTGGCATTCCGTGTTATTGCCGACCACATACGCACTATCTCGTTTGCCATCACAGACGGGCAACTGCCAAGCAATGCGAAAGCGGGCTACGTGATACGCCGCATACTGCGCCGCGCTGTCCGCTACGGCTATACATTCCTCAATCAGAAAGAGGCATTTCTCTATCGCTTGGTGCCGCAACTAATAACCGACATGGGTGAGGCTTACCCGGAACTGAAAGCACAGCAGACACTAATTGAGAAGGTGATAAAAGAAGAGGAGGAAGCATTCCTGCGCACTCTTGACAAAGGTATCTCACTGCTTGACAAACTGATGCAGCAGGCAGCAGACAAGATAGTTACCGGCAAGGACACCTTCACACTGTATGACACTTACGGATTCCCTCTCGACCTTACGGAACTTATACTTCGCGAGAACGGATATACCACCAACGAAGAAGAGTTCAACCGAGAGATGCAGAAACAGAAAGACCGTGCCCGCAATGCACAGAAACAGGAGACAGGCGACTGGATTGTGCTCAACGAGGGAGAGACAGAATTTGTCGGCTATGACATGCTTGAATGTGACACTCAGATACTGCGCTATCGTCAGGTAAGTCAGAAAGACAAGACGTTCTATCAGATAGTACTCAGCAAGACTCCGTTCTACGCAGAGAAAGGCGGTCAGGTAGGCGACACGGGTGTGTTAAGTACAGGCGACAAGACAATCCGCATCATAGATACCAAGAACGAGAACAACCTCCCGGTACACATTGCCGCCGAATTGCCGGAAGACACATCAGTTGTGCTTCATGCCACAGTTGATGCCGACAGACGGCAGAGTATAGCCAACAACCATAGTGCCACCCACTTGTTGCATTATGCCCTCCGCTCAGTACTCGGCACACATGTAGAGCAGAAAGGTTCGCTTGTTACCCCCGACTCGCTGCGCTTCGACTTCTCGCACTTCCAGAAAGTTACAGCAGAAGAACTTCGCAAGGTGGAGCAATTAGCCAACGAGATGGTTCGTGAGGACTATGTGCTTCAGGAGAGCAGACACACACCGATTCAGAAGGCACGCGAGATGGGTGCCATGGCACTTTTCGGGGAGAAATACGGAGATGATGTGCGCGTTATCCGTTATGGCGATTCCATAGAACTATGCGGTGGTACTCACGTAAGTTCCACAGGAAAGATAGGTTCAATCAGGATTGTGATGGAAAGCAGTGTGGCAGCCAGTGTGCGCCGTATTGAGGCTGTGACTGCCCGGAAGGCCGACGAACTATATTATGCACAGCAAGACATGATACAGAACATGCGTTCACTCTTCAACAATGCGCCGGACCTGACAGCCGCTATACGTCATGCCATTGACGAGAACAACGGTCTGAAGAAAGAGGTGGAGCAATACATGAAAGAGCGCATGCTGCAATTCCGCGACAAACTGATAGAGCAGGCAGAAGACATCAACGGCACAAAGATTGTGAGACTGCAAGGCGAACACAACCCGGATATGGTACGGGGTGTTATGACCCAACTGCGCGGAATGTTTACCGATGTACGTTTTGCCGTGGTTGGTGCTACCACATTTGAAGGCAAGCCGATGATTTCGGTATTCCTCTCCCAGCCTCTCATCGACTCCGGATTGAGCGCAGGCAACCTTGTCAAGGCAGCGGCAAAACACATACAAGGCGGCGGAGGAGGAACTCCGTTTATGGCGACTGCAGGCGGCAAGAACCCTGACGGACTCAGTGCTGCAATGAAGGAGATTCTTTCGCAGATAATCTAAACAAAGCATAGACAAAAGTACTGATAATCACCATTTGACATTGTAACAGGCATTGATAAGGTTCATTGCCTGCATTTTTTTGTGCAAAAAAGATAAACAATCATATAAATATCATGGAATCTAACATATTCCGTAAGCAGAATATAGATTTATGCTACTAATAACGCTTTCGCATGTTTTGACATTTTATTTTACAAGTCTCACAGAGCAACTCCAGCAGTTCGATTCCGGCAGGCATTCTTTCTGATTCTTTGACAACACGCAACACATAGCCCAACTTGCACCTGCTTTCTCAAGTGTCCATAATACTGCGGAATTACTTTCCATTCGCATTTCGCTATCACAATCTATATACCCGTCAAACGGGAAATATAAAGAATTCCCATTAGGTCCTGTCACCTTAAAACCTTTACCTGTCCATTGCCATGTACAATTGTCCATAAGTTCTTCATACTGACCGGTATTTGGCAGTGAACTACCGAACTTGCCTTTGGCAGATAAATACGTATAATACCCATCTTCATTGCTTTCTTTCCATAAAGTTCCACTTGGCAGTCCCATGTCCACATACCCTTTTGGGGCACATGATGCATACATCGTAAATGTCACAACGCATGAAATTACAAACATTAATCTCTTCATAATAATTATAGGCTGTTCTTACCCATCGCCCATCATGGTTTAATAATTAGTCCCTTAGTTTATGTGCCCTCCTTTGAGGTTTAACCGCCTCAAAGCGTACACCTTCAAGCATTTTCGAGATATAATCCGCAAAACTTACATCTTTTGAATAGAATCCTATTTCATCACTTGCATACTTGCTCGGAAATGCGAGTATAGCCTCTGTTGACCTGTTAACATCGGCAGGTTTTATCAACCAGCAACTCATTGTCAAATATTCATTCAATGGAATAAGTTCTATTCCATTGTATTTATAGAAATCAGCTATACAGTCTGTCATATCAGAATACATCCTTTTGTAATCTGCGAAATGAACATCATCCAACCTCTTCCCGTTTCCCAAACACGCCTGTTTAATAGAATCAATCTGTTGATATACCCGTTTTACAACTATATCATCAGTACGATTCAAAATGGTGTCCTTTGCTATAGGCACCAAATAGCCTTCCCACATATTCTCCGCAGCATCACGATTCTCCTGACAAGTTTTCAAAAAATATTTCTCTGTAATGATCGAATCCATTCTTATCATCCAAGAGTAATCTCCTCTCCTTTTGGGGAACTCTTCAGCACGTTCTTCGCCTATCTTGGGAACATAAGCCGAAGAAATAAGTCCTTCAAGCACCATACGATGAAAGACAGTATTCCATATAGGGTCTTGCATTACATCCGGATGATTATTGTAATATGCCACTATTACCTTGCCTCCTTGACGTGAATGTCTGATAAGCAACTGTTGAAAATGACTGAATTCATTCGGGCGGCTCTTGATTCCGTAATATAGCACGTCCTCAAATATAACAACAGTATCTTGCGCCTGCAAATTCTCGAACACTCGGTTTATCTCTGTAATGTAATTAGGGAAGGTGCCCAGAAAACGGGTAGAAAGCGATTGTCTAACCTCATCCAACTGACGAACTGTTTCAATAAAATGTTGATTATTCTGCGACTCCTGATCCAATTCTTTATACATCTCGAACGAAAACAGCAAGATTGATATTGCTAATGCAAAGGTGGCGGATTTGGCTATACTATTGAATATTCTGTACGATTTGGATGTCTTTAATTTTTCAAACATATAAGTCTCCTCGTAATGTATAAATATTGCAATTTAAGAAATTTAGCGACTGGCATATAAATTGCTATATACAAACCCGTTGGAAGAATTAAACCTGAATATATTTGATTCCGTCAACGTGTTTACAACATTCTCGTTACACATCACCACTGCTCCAACCATTCGTACATCTTTTCAAGCATACCTTTTCCCTCCTCCACTACGGTATTCTTTATGCTTGACCAACGTGTATTGCTTATACGAGTGGTTATCGTGTCGTTGAGTGCTGCTATTTGTTCACTTTTGTCGGCATCATACTCATATTCTGCAAGTATTCTTTGAATTTCAACCTGACGAGCCTTCACGCTGTCACGTTGTTCAGATGTGATAGCAGCACTGTTGTTTTTGATATATTTGCATAACTCAAGTAACTCTATTACAGGTTGCATGGAGAAATACTTCTCACACTGTTTTTTCAAACTATCTATCTCAGTTTTTCTATCAGACGAGTACACATAAGCAGTCATGTCTTCAAAAACCACAGCATATATTTTCTTCGCCTCTTCCCACTGTTCTGAAGTCATATTCTGATAATTACCCAACTCTTCTGCAAGTTTTTCCAATTTTCTGACGGGTCTTAATGAATACTGCATATCACATATCTTTAGAATTTCTGACACTTTAGTTTCTTCTTTCTCTGTCAGATTGGTTCTTTCGAGGCTGAGCTTTAGTGCATTATATAATTCTTCAGATTCATTCCACTCTTCCTCTGTATAGTTGCCGCATTCTTTGAACAATTCATTAGCAAATTTATTCAAATCGCCCACCAGAGTGTTTTCATGCGTATTACATGCTGATAATAGAAATGCTACTACCAACATACAAACATAATTCACTTTCATTGTTTCTATTCTTCTTATATCTGTTATTTTCTGCACTCTTTTAATTACAAATCATTCTACATTCTATTCACCTCTCATTACATCCTTTATGTCTTCCCATAAACCGTTAGCTTTGTTTTTGCCGAAAAAAGCGTAGCACTCTGCTTCCAGTTTCTTGACATAGAGTTTCTCTTGCGAAGTCATCTCTGACTCATGCCGGCTCAGGTCCGCACTTATCACATCGTATTTTTCGGATGCTTCCGCCCATTGCTCGGGAGTGTAACTGTAACTTTCCAAATACAGGTTGTGAGTAAATTTCTCCAGTCTGTAGATATCTGCCTGCTTGGTATTGCAGGATGTAAATACCGACGCCGATGCTATCAGCATTGCTACAAGTAAGATTTTTGTCTTCATAATTCTTATCTATCTTTGTTTTTTATAGTTCTGCTATTTGTACCACTCTATCTGATCAAGATTCATATCAAGAAGTCTCAAGAGAATGATTTTGAACCGTGATTTTATATTCACGCATACAGGCGGGATGGAGAAAGCACGTCTGTAGGTGTTCTGCCATATTAGGTCCTCATTCGGCTCTATGTGCACATACAATGACTTCGACGGATTTATCGCAATCGTATCATTGCACAACATAAAGACTTCTGATTTCCCATCCATTTCAACAAGAAAATCTGTAATCTGCCGTCTCTCGTTGGTCAGATATGCATATTGCTCTTTTCCGCTCATATATTTGTATATGCTGAAATCTTGCAGCACCTGCTCTGTAATATCTCCGATATGTTCAACAAGCGTATTGCGGAACAACGAAAATGCCTCCTCGTCAACCTTGTATCCTTCAAAGAAATCGTAGAGATGAGTATCCTTCAACATGTCTGCACCTCGCAAGACAAAGAATCTGTCCAAATCCTCATTCTTTAGTATAGGTATAAACGGTGGCCGTACATCGGGCGACATACATTTCAATTTTCTTTCATTTTTCTCTGTAAGTGCGCGTATATTCAATATGAATGAAGCCAATATACGTGCTTTGGTCTCCAACGCATCACATGTATTGAAGAAGTAGGTCAGCATTGAGCCGGCAAGATAGAACTTTATCCCGAGTTCATTCTTGTTTTTTTCAAGTATTCCTTTGGCTCTCGACTCATCCTCTATTTTCTCGTCATACGTCTCTACCAACTCACGTTTGGTCCTCTTGTATCTAAGGAAGAACAATAAGAAAGCGAGACCTGTCACACTGTAACATATCAATGCAAGCCACCACTTATGACACCAACACAGCACCTCGCATGCCACTTTGTAGCCTTTTATCTTGGCTTTCATTTCAAATACAGTAATATCTTTGTTTTTCTTGCTGTATGGATCTCTTATACTTTCTCCCTGATTTCCCGGACTTCTCTTCTCGCATTTCTCTATCAACTCTGTATATTTGTTACTTCTAACATAATATTTATGGTCCAATGCTGCTGTCACAACAAAGAACACTGCCATCAACAATGCT
Source organism: Paludibacteraceae bacterium (assembly GCA_905235505.1). GTDB lineage: Bacteria > Bacteroidota > Bacteroidia > Bacteroidales > Paludibacteraceae > Colicola. Next base: position 27,942 of record CAJOMJ010000004.1, on the reverse strand, counting down.
GCAACACCGTATTTGACAAACTTCCATAACTCATGACGTTCGTATGCTGTCAATTCCTGCGATTTTTCCTTCAACAATTTGTTTATCACTACCTGTTTTTCTTCTATATCACTCTGATAGCATTCATCTGCCGACTTCCGCATCTGTTGCCTTATGTTAGGATTCTTCAGATTCTGCTTCATATTGAGGCAATATGTACTATATACCTTATCTTTGAGCTCCAATTTTTGCAACTCTGCTTTTGTTTCATCGAGCAATATACTGTTTATGCCGAACTGCGCTGCCGTATCGTTCTTGTCAAATTCGAGATGCGGTATTTGAGTAGCGCCCGGTCTGATTGTCACCTTCTCTGTAATTGTCCTGGCAAGTTCAATATCAGTGAGAATTGCAGCATAATTAGTTAGAGTTGCATCAGTTATATAAGAATATGGCATCATTACGTAGCCGCCATTACCGAAATCTGTTCCCCAAGAATTTCTCACTTTGAAAGCGCGGGCATCATCATTATATCCGCATATCACCATCGCATGATTTCTGTTTATGGTCTCGTCCGCCAATGCGCGCTCTTCTGCTGTTGGCATAGACACAAAACCTGCTACGCCTTTGCCGAAACTATCATACAATCTGGTGCTGAAAACAACCGGATGACCATCCGACAAAGCTGAACGAATAGCATCGACATCAAGCGCCACATTCTTAGCTCCGGCAAGTTTCCTGTCAAGAGCGTCTTCGTATGCCTCAGCTGATGGACGGATATTATAAGTTGTTTCGGCTGTTCCATACTGCCATTTTTCTTCAGTACAAATACCCTTCTCTGCCAAACTCTCTACTGCAAAGTTCAGCACAGAGCCACAATCTTCTTCTGTCTGACCTGCCCTCTCTCTTGCATTGTAGTATAGGAATTGTTCACTCAAATCAATATCCTCACCTGTATTTTTCTTATAAAGATATTCAAATATACTTGTGAGTGAGAATGCAAGACATGTTCCCTGAGCTCCCTGGTCTTTCACATCAGGCATCATACTGCTTAAATCCATCGAGGTTATTGTCGTCGGATGAGGTATATATTGCTCTTGGAGGGGAATCTCATTCACTTGCGGAAGAAGTTTGTACTTACGTTCGCCAATGGTAAACTCTCCATCACCTACAAAACTGTCCGTCGAATGTTCCTGCAATTGCATCTGCTCTTTCAGGCGTGTTTGCTCTTCCTCCAACTCTCTGATATATCCCATCGTCCTGCGCAGTTTAATTCGGTTGCTACGCATCTCATCTATCGGATAATACGCGTCCTCGCCGTTATCTGACAGCAAAGCCTCAGACGTTCTGTCTGTATGAGACAATATATAGTTGTTTGTAATGGTAAATTGCTCAACAGCCTCTTTCTCCAAATCGTGAATACTTAATATATCTTCATCATACAAATCATTGACAAACAGTTCGTCATCATGACCCAGAATTGCGGAAAGTATTGCCTTCTTTTCCGGTAATGACAACTGATCATCTTTTATATATGACTCCAATTGTTCGCGCATCTCCTCAAATCGAGTCTGCAGATAGCCATCAACTTTAGCTACTATTTCCTGCTCTGTTTCGTTCCTATCAAAAGAGACTTTTATCTCTTTTCTATATGTTTCACTTAGCAGTTTAAGCCAAGGCCTCAGTAGATCATTGGCTCTCTTCGATGCCGCATTTATATCTACTTTCTCAACTGATATATTTTCCTGCTCTGCTATTTTTTTTAGTGCTTTTCTAAAGATATATTCTTGGAAATAAAATTTATCCAATTGCAACATCGACAAACCGAGCGTCTGGAAATCTGCTTCGGAACGCAGATTGCCAAACAAACTCCTGTAATCTTCTATCATCAGCAATGACAACTCTCCTAAAATACGTGTCAACGAATCCTGTTGGAGCGACAAGGCTACTCCTCCGTTCTGATAATCCTGAATAATTACCAAATGCTGCAACAGAGGATGTTTTTTTCTATACTCACACAATAACTTCAAACTATCACCAGTCCGCTTCTGTTGCCCGAGTAGATCCAAATCCGAATAATAATCAGAAAACACATTCTGGCATATATCACCTGCAAGACATACCACATCTATATCTACATAGTGAAACCCGCCCTTCTCAATCGCATTTATATATGCACATATTTTCTTCACGTCTTCAAGCAATGGCACAAACATGCATAGATGCAGATTGGCAAAATCACACCTACTATTTGTTGTTATCGTCTGACGATGAATCTCTTGCACAAATTTAGGAAACGATTGGGTAATATCTTCTTCCAACCATTCTTCTTTCGTGACACAACGGTATTCACCTTCAAACTCTTCCACCTGCATTATATTCACACCATTGTTCTCAGTATTGAATAGATATGAACGGTAGTAGTTTACGGTTTCATTGTCCCCCATGCGAAGAATATAATTGTGCATGGCAAGCAGACAGTCACCTGCCTGCTTGCCGAACATGATATTTACAGAATGCCGCATATCAATAATCTTTTTAGACCTTTATTTCCCCAACTCTTTCTTTACATAAGTAACCTCTCGCTGCATCAACTCTTTTACAGGTGTCTGATTCCTTGTATTTGACTTGAACTGAACGGGCACTTGTGAATACTTCTCAACATAATTCTGACGGACATCTGCTATCAACAGCTTGTAATTATCTTTACCCATATTGTTGATTTTCTCATCTATCAGGTCCTCAAATCTCCCTTGAATTGTCTTGAGATTTCTGTCAAAGAAATTGAACGCCTGATCACGGTAGTGCTCACCTGTGTTATACCAGCAATTATCCATAGGATCACCGTTCTCCTCGTCATAATAGAAATATGTTCGCTTCTGCTCATCATATTTTATCAGTCCGAATATCAAACCGGTTACCCAATATGCCAAAGCATCATCTGACGACTCCTTCGGCATCATCTGATAGTGCTCGTCTTTCATTCGCTGCTCAATATTCAAGTCGAAGTGGAAGTTTGTATCGCTCCTACCGCCCTCACGCTCGTAAAGTTCTACTCCGTCTATTGCAAATGCAGGCACTGTGCCGTCCTGACGATAAATAATAATGCGGTCGTTCAAGCCTGTGGAAGTAAACGACACATTCAGCGTACTGTCATTCATCTTCTTGAAATTATTATTCTTTGTGAAACGACTGTTCTTGCTGTCCGGAAGACAAACAAAATAATATCGGTTGATTGCCTGTTGTACTTCTTTCTTTCCGCGAGTGGTAAGTTTGCCATGACCATTAATCTTCATAAACGGCATAGCCTTGTCCATCGCACGCTTCACTATCTGCATGAACTGCTCGTCGGTCTTCTCGTTAATTACGTCATCTATGGTCTTTTCTTCCCATTGTTTATATACCGGAAGTTGCTCTGCATATTTATTCAGAGCAAGAGACAACTCGGCTGAATCATTCAGATAATACAAATTCTTTGAGGGAAGATTCTGTATGAACTCGGAAATCACAAGAGTCTCATCCGATACTTTAATCAAATCCCACGATTCTTCCGACAAATCCACCTCAACCGTGTTAAGAGATGTACTCTGATTCTTCCTGCGCGTCAGTTCCTGCGATATTTCATCAGCTTGTTTTTGCAACATCTGCTTTATGTTTATTACACGCTGATACTCTCCCTCAACTTTTACGAGCAATCCGTTAAAGAATTGTATAGCACTTACGCGGCGTATAATCTCTATCTTCGTCCTGATCAGATTCTTCGTAATCTGCTTTACATCGTCTATACGCTCCTGAAGTTTGCTATTAAATTTTAACTTCTTGTCAGCATACCTCTTCAGTTCTTCTATTGCAGCTTTCTGTTTGGCTTCAATTCCTGAGATACTGTCTTCCAACTCTTCTTTTTCGTGAGTCATCTCATCAGTAAACAAATTCAGTTGACGGGTTATGCCTAACAATGTATCATCTGCGTAAGTTACACCGCAATCACCAATAGAAAGCAATTTGTGTACTTCAGCAGTTAGTTGTGCTTGTACGCGTTCCTGAAGCTCCAGAAGATTCTTCTGTGACATTCTTGCCACCTGCTCCAATGTGCGTTTCTGGAAATCATCCACTATAGGTTCAGGACGCAAAGCTTCCTTGTCATCAATGTCAAAGTCTTTTACAGTTGACGAGCAAAGGAAATTGATAACATTGTCCTGACCTTTGTTTTCGCGAATATTTACTTCAGGAAGATCTATCCAACGGTTAGCTTCCTCGTCACCACTCTTGCAAGCGTTAAGCATTCTTTGTATGATACGCTGCTTTACAAGCAAACCATATACCTTTGCCAACTCACTCCCTCGGAATACTATCTGACTCGCACCTATACATGATGCCCAAGCCCTCTTATTCTGAACGTCCAAATCACCTTCTATCATGCATTTCTCCACATTATCGGTGATGCTTGCTGTTTCAGTACCTATCTGACCCGCTGCGCTTACCAATGCCAGACTTATCATTTCTGCAAGATTGTCAACATGACTATAAACTATATTGTTGTCATTCTTGTTATCAATAAAGAAGAAGGCATCAAACGGGGGTTCTTTTGCATCGTATTCGGCACTTATCCAGTCAAAATGAACCGCTTTGTCATTGGTACCCAGATGCATCAGAAAGTCAAGATCCTGTATGGCCGCGTATGCATTGGGCTTGGTCTTTGCCATAGCATTACCTACCTTGTTCATCTCATGGAACACATTCGGCAATACACCATATCCGCATATATTCACACCGCGGGGACCTGAATTATACATACTCCTCAGCAAATATGCCAAATCCAAAAATGTTCCGCAGCCAGTTCCGCCACATATACTGAAAACAATGTGAACATCAACCACATTATCCGGCATCAACTCATATATAGGATTGTCAATAATTATATTACTGCTTATCTGTGCATATACATTTGAAATGGAAGTCTTAACATTCGTAATGTTATTAATCAGTGCCAAACGACCATTGGTACGAACCTGACCTGCACCTTTGTCAAGATTCTGAATCATCCGTACATTGTTCTCAGGCAGCCATGATAGTTGCCTGCGGTTTGCGTTGTAATAATCTATCGGGTTTCTTACACTGATAGAGCATTGCTCAAATCGCTCAAGCACTACATCAGAACCATCTTTGGCTTGCAATTTCTTATCATACACTCCTCCATCCGTGTCTATTCCCAAAAAACCAATCATGGGCGGAACTTTTCCACCATAATTATCAACAAACATTTTCTTGGTACGAAGGATAGTATTCATACCCGTGCCTCCTAAGCCGATATAGAAGGTCTTTCTTAATTTTGTTCTCATATTGTTTATATATTTTGTTGGATTAATTTCATTTTCAATATTTGACAAATATATTCATGTCATACTATATGCAAATCCATCTTCGCATGTTTGCTGTTATACAATTGAAGCGGATTTTCATCATCTTTTGATATTGTGTATTGCGACAAGTTGTATTCGTCCGCTGCCTTCAACTTCACAGTCTTCTTATTACGCGGAGTTATCAATATATCACCATCTTCAAAATAATCATTCACATAATACAAACGCTTGCCCACAAAGACTCTTTCCCATACACGCTGTTTTTGTTGTTTGGCTGTCAGGCACAACGACAACGCACCGCGTATCTCAATCTTGTGCTCTGAACTCTTGTCCTCTATTATGAGTTTTTTCATTCCGAAACGGTCAAACACCAAATAACGCAACAGCAATATCCAGAGCGACAGAAACAATATTATTAATATCAGAATCGTATCAGTCACCGTACGGGCAGTATTCAAATGTTTGGTCAACTGAGCTTTAAAGGTAAGTACAGCAGGATTCTCATTATCTTTTGTTGACACATTGCCTTCCGGAAATACAAGACGCTCCACATTTCCGGCATCACGCACTCGCAATGTCCAGCCGTAATTATCACTTTTTTCACCATCCTTAAATCTCAAACCTATTATTACACTCTCTTGCGGTGGCACCACGGTAAAACAGTTATCTCTGCACCAGACCGTGTCAATGCCCGTCTCACTTTCTTTAAGTACACACAACTCGGCATTATTCATTTGAGCACCGCTCTGCGAAACCAACTCAAAGACAACGGGAGCGCCCGCTTCCATATTCTCGTAATCGAAAAATATTGTATCTGTCAACAACGGATTCTTTGGTTTAAGTCCCAACCACCAACCTCTTACATATTCCGCCTTGCCGAAGTTCAATTCTCCTGCATGCTCAATAGCATCTTCAACTCTCTCACAACTGCATACCACAGTTATGATACATAACAAAAAAAATGTGCGGCTTTTCATTTTCTCAAGTTACTTTTGATTTATACGAATTATCATTGTTCTCTCAGCCTTGTTAACCACCTCTAATTGGCAGTCTTCATTCAGCAATACCACATACGGGTCATTCTCAACCGGTTCTATATGTATATTCAGTTTCTTATTGTACGTACGAGGGAATGCTTGCTCCAAATCACGCACGGTTACTCCTTCTTTCAGTCGCACTGCAACTTTCAGTTTGCCATCTATCGGCTTCTGCCCGACGGTATCAACTTCGAAATAATCATTAGACTCGCACACCGTCCGCAAACGATAAGAATCAGGTAAATCCCCCCCAGTTTCCACTGATATATCAAAATCGGTATTTTCACCCTCATCCTGCAGATTATACAGGATTGAACCACTAAACTGAACATTCACAGGAAGACGCAACTCTTCATCAGGAGGAATAACCTTTATCCTCTTGCATGCTTCCAAATATGGAAGCATCGCCGGATCCTTCTCCAATGCAAAATCTGTAAGCATTACGTAAAACAAATATGCATCATTAGGCTCTGCAAAACTGCAAAATTCGTCTAACGTATTATAGAATTCCTGTTTTGACGGTTGTTTCATATTATGGTCACCGTCTGTCAATAACATTATAATATTTCTGTCATCTCGTGTCTCGATTGCCAAATTCATTGCCGAAACAAGTGACGTCTGAATATTTGTACGGGTAAGTTGCAAATTGCTGTATTTCTCTATGTATGCACATATATCATTTTTGCCTTTAGCTGTCGCACTCACAGTATAAATATCAAGAACTTTGTTATTGAATAGAATTAAACTTATCTCACCGAGTTCATCCTCGTCTATCTGCATTATCCGTTCCGTCAATACATTTTTCACTTTGTCATATATATCATATTTTTCGATATATATACCTCCCTTCATGTCGCTTATGTTTTTTTTGTCAACATATTCTTTTCGCGGTGAACTCAAATATTCCAATGCCCCAGGAAACAAAGACTTAGTATCCTTTTCATTATTGTAGCCGTACATTGACAATGTTACATCCCACACAAATATCCAATGCTCCGACTTACGCAACTGGGCATAACCGGAGAATGAAATAGCAAAAATAAATAATAGTGATAAAATAGGTCTTTTCATATTTCGTTTGTTTTTATGTAAATACTCTGTTTTGAATGCCATCTATTGACATATTCCACATTAGCTATATATAAAAACAAACGTAGACCTCGCTGTTGTTTACCCGACTGAGGCCTTAACATACCGTTAGATTAACAAACAACAATGAAACCTACGCTGATATGATAATTCCAATATATACGACATCATCATTTGCCGTATATACATCGCAGAACGCGATGGTTATAATCATATCCGTAAGCATCTATTGTTACTTTGTACTATCTAACCTTTAAAGTTGCTAAGCTTTCAGTCAAATACAAAGCGTCAATAAACGCCATTACTATAATAATGTTCTGTTTCAACATTTCGCGACACTTCGCAGTCTCCACAGATTCCAACCACAAAATATGTAATCCTACATACATGTGAAAATCCAACCCATCACAATACCATTATCTTCCAGACAAATAATTAATATAATTAATTATTCTACCTTTTGAATAATAGTACGGCGTTAGATTCGGCTGCAAAGATAGTATATATTTTTAACATGCACAAGTAAATACATTATTTTTTTGTCCAATCAAAATTAATGATGTATTTTTGCAGTCTCAATTATTCAAAATAATGGTCATCATAATGGTCATCGAACAACTAAATAATTTAGACACATCGTTGCTGCTTGCAATCAATGGTTGGCACAACACGTTTCTTGATACGTTTCTCTGGAACGTGTCGCAGAAATACACGTGGATTGCCATGTATGCAGTGATGGTGTTTCTGTTGGTATGGCGATACGGGATACAGAAGAAAGAGGGCAAGAGAATTATAATCGTTGTCTGCATTCTCATAGCATTGGTGACGGCGTTTGGTCTTGCAGACTGGCTGTCACATACTCTCAAGCATGTGATATGCCGCCCTCGCCCGACGAGAGAAGAGGGGTTAAGCGGGATATTGCATATTGTAAACGGTTACAGAGGGGGTAAGTACGGATTTCCGAGTTCGCATGCCGCCGATTCTTTCGCCATAGCACTGCTTTTCTCACTTATATGGCGCGATTGGCGCACTACCCTGCCCCTGATGCTGTGGGTTGCGATGAACTGCTGGAGCCGCATGTATCTCGGAGTGCATTACCCGGGGGATATCATTGCAGGGCTACTGCTTGCGACAGTCATCGTATTGCCGATATGTTTCATACTCTGCAAGACAGGTATAATAAAGAAAGGCGAGACACAGGTCTCGCCCTCATGGTTGGAATACGCTCTTCCGGCGGTATTTATTCTCAGTTTGACAATCTGTGCGATAGTCTGATTTCATTGTTCACTCGCGGCGACCTCTGCTGCTTCAGCGGCACGCATACGGGTGGCGTTCTGCCGCTTGGGACCTATCTCCCTCAGGAACTGCACATAAGCCTCTTTCTGCTCATCGGTGAGTAGCGGCATCAACTCGGCAATCATACGGGATATACGGCTCTCGGTAGAGTCTCTTGTCTCGTTTTCGGAACGCATGCTTATATACTTAAGGTTAATCTTGTATATAGTATCACGCTGCTCGGGAGTCAGCTGAAGGTCACGCCCGAGACGCTCGGTCTGTTTCTGCGCTATCTCCTCGGGTGTTCTGTGAGGACGCGGCTGAACATCTTCCTGAGCATACAGGAACACGGGCAAGAGAGCGAGCAGCAATATGTAAGATATACGTTTCAGACAGCTATATATTAAGTATGATAAAAACGAGTATGTTCCGCAATGAGCGAGAACAGACTATAATTGACTTAAAAACAGCAACAAATTCCGTGCCAAATAACAGGAAAGTGAGATTAGAGAGAAAAAACATCGGAGAAAGATTTTGTGATGTCGGAAAAAAGTTGTACCTTTGCAGCCGTTTTGGTGATTGTGCCCGTAGCCAAAATCATGGTGTGAATCTATAAGAACCATTAGTTAAGGCATATGCCCTCAGGGGTTAACATTTGGTTTATAATACTATATCTTTAATATCCCAATGAAGAAAACTTTGCTTTATGCGACCTTTGCGGTTGCTCTTTTTTCGTGTGCCCCAACGGGACATCAGACCGGTGGAAAGTCATACAAGACAATGACCGTTTCGACCTCATCCGTAAGTTACTCAACCCCCTACTCCGCTGCGATACAAGGCAAGCAGGACATATCCATACTGCCGCAGATAGGCGGATTCATCACCAAGCTATGCGTTACGGAAGGACAACAGGTCAAACAGGGTCAAACATTGTTTGAGATTGACCGCGTCAATTTCGAGGCTGCACTGCGAGTGGCAGAAGCCAATGTTGAGGCTGCCCAAGCACTCGTCAAGACTAATGAACTGACTTATTCCTCCAAGCAGAAACTATATGAGGAGAAGGTTATTTCCAAATACGACCTACAGGTGGCCGAGAACCAATTGCTTACCGCCAAAGCCTCACTTGCACAGGCACAGGCGGGTGTGACCAATGCCAAGCAGAACCTGAGTTATTGTACTATCAAGGCTCCGTGCAATGGTGTTGTCGGGCGGTTGCCGTATCGCGCAGGTTCGCTTGTATCCCCGCAGATGCCCCAACCCTTGACCACCGTGAGCGACAACTCGAAGATGTATGTATATTTCTCAATGACAGAGGCGCAGATGCTTGCAATAGCAAGACAATACGGTTCACTTGAGAATGCGCTACGACAGATGCCGGATGTAGGTCTCAGACTCGCCGATGGTTCGGAATATGCACACACGGGCAGAATAGAGAGTATAAGCGGAGTGATTGACAAGCAGACAGGCGCAGTCAGTGTGCGTAGCGTGTTTGACAATCCTGAGCGGCTACTGCTCTCCGGCGGGTCATGCAATCTGCTTGTACCAACCGTCAAAGAGGATGTCATACTTATACCACAGGAAGCCACTTATGAGATACAGAACAAGATATTCTGCTATCGCGTAATCGACGGCAAAGCCGTATCAACCCTGATAAATGTCAGCAACCTACCTGACGGCAGGCAATATATAGTTAACTCGGGTCTCAGTGCAGGCGACCGTATTATTGCTTCAGGTGCAGGACTTGTTAAAGACGGAGAACAAATAGAATGAAAGAGATGAGAAAGAAAATATCATATATAATACTTGCTGTTGTCATGTCTTCCTGCGGCATATACGGCAAGTACACCCGCCCCGAACATATCACAGGTGAGAACCTATACGGAACGGACATAAGCGAGAATGTTGATTCTGCCACACTTGCGTCTCTCTCATACAAAGAGTTATTCACCGATCCGCAACTGCAGGCACTTATTGACACGGCACTTGTGCGCAATAGTGACCTAAAGTCGTTGGAATATACAGTCAAGCAGGCAGAAGCTGCTTACAAAGCCTCCAAGTTGGCATTTGTGCCGGGCTTCACATTTGTACCCAAAGGCGGCTACAACATATCAGAGACTTCACACGGTTGGGGGTATGCCATACCCGTTGCAATGGACTGGGAGATAGATCTATTTGGCAAACTACTCAACAAAAAACGCAAGGCGGGTGCCGCCCTACTCATGACACAAGATATCCGTGAGGCTGCACAGACACAGATAGTAGCCACTGTAGCATCACTATATTTTCAGCTCCTTATACTTGACAGGCAACTGATTATCACTGACTCTACCGCCCGCAAGTGGCAGGAGACGGTGCGCGTGATAGACCTCATGAAGGAAGCGGGCATGATGAACGAAGTAAGTGTAATGCAGACGCAGGCGACATGCTATGCAATACAGGCAGGCGTTTTCGAGTTGCAGAAGGCAATACGCGACGTGGAGAATGCGATGTGCCTTATTCTCAAACAGGCGCCTCAACCTATTCCACGCGGCACCTTGGAGGAACAGGTTCCGCCGGCAGAACTGCAGGTGGGAGTATCGGCACAATTGCTCTCCAACCGTCCGGATGTGCGCCAAGCAGAGCATAACCTCGAACAATACTTCTACGGCGTGCAGTACTCACGCTCTATGTTTTATCCTTCTCTCAAGATAGATGCATCAGCTGCATTCAGTGGTAAATTCATACCCTCACTCATAGGGTCGCTTGTACAGCCGATATTCGCACATGGCGGTATAAAAGCCAACTATGAAATAAGTAAAGCGCAATACGAGCAAGCATTGCTGCAGTTTGAGCAGAAGATGCTGACGGCAGGGTCGGAAGTGAACAATGCACTACGCAAATGTCAGACAGCCGAAATGGAATATGCGCAGCATACTCTGCAAGTGGAGGCTCTCACCAAGGCCATGGAGCATACGCTGTCACTGATGAACAACGGCTCCACCACTTATTTGGAGGTCATATATGCCCAACAGGCACTGCTTGATGCACAGACATCGCAACTGCAAGACCTGCTGGACAGGGCATTGGGAACAGTGGAACTCTATCAGGCTCTCGGCGGAGGAGTGAAATAAAGGGTTGAATATTGAGAACAGAGAGATTCCAATATAACGTCTCCGCATTGGGGAGTCACTATTTATATCATAACTAACTATACAATCGTAATTATATCATAACAAACAAAATGAATGTAAAGACTTTCATCGATCGTCCCGTCTTATCAATTGTGATAAGCGTATTTATAGTCCTCTTGGGCATCATATCACTCACCACCCTACCTATTGAGAAATATCCCGACATAGCACCTCCTACTATTGTTGTCATGGCACAATACCCAGGTGCGAGTGCCGATGCGATACAGAAATCCGTGATTGTACCACTTGAAGAGGCCATCAACGGTGTGGAGAACATGATATACATGACATCCACCGCCTCCAATAGCGGTATAGCCGAGATAACAGTCTATTTCCGTCAGGGCACCAACCCTGATATGGCTCAGGTAAACGTGCAGAACCGCGTAGGACAGGCAACAGGTCTGTTGCCATCCGAGGTCAACCGCATAGGTCTTACCACCTACAAGAAACAGCCGTCCATGCTTCGCACATTTGCATTGTGCAGTCCTAACGGCACTTATGACGAGGAGTTTATATCCAACTATATAAACATCAACATCAAGCCGGAGATGCTCCGTATTCAAGGTGTGGGCACGGTGGTAGTCATGGGTGGCGACTACTCTATGCGTATCTGGCTCAATCCGGCAAAGATGGCACAATATGGTCTTGTGCCTGACGATATTGCCGCTGCTTTGGGTGAACAGAACATAGAGATGCCTACAGGCTCGTTTGGTGACAACTACGACCAGACTTTCCAGTATGCAATGAAATACCGTGGTCGCCGTGTGACAGAGGAAGAGTTCGGAGATATAGTCATCAAGACCATGCCCACGGGCGAGGTGCTTCGCTTGCGTGATGTGGCAAAACTTGAACTGGGCATAAGTGACTACAACCACCGCGGACTGCAGGACGGTGCACCGGGTATAGGCAACCTTGTATTCCAAACTGCCGGGTCAAACGCCACACAGATAAACAAGGATATAGACAAGTTGTTCGAGCGTGTGAGCAAAGACCTGCCGGATGACCTCAAGTTAGTAACATTGGAGAACGCTAACGACTTCTTGTTTGCCTCCATAAGGAATGTGGTCATATCGTTGATACTTGCAATTCTGCTGGTAGTACTTGTGGTATATTTCTTCCTGCAAGATTTCCGTGCCACGATGGTACCCGCCATAGGAATTATAGTCTCTCTGATTGGTACTTTCGCCTTTATCAAAGTGGCAGGTTTCACATTGAATCTACTGACATTGTTTGCACTGGTACTGGTTATAGGTACGGTGGTGGACAACTCGATTGTTGTAGTGGAGGCAGTTCAGGCCCGGTTCGATGCCGGTTACAAGTCGGCATACAAGGCCTCGGTGGATGCCATGGGCGGACTGACAGCGGCATTGTTCACGACAACGCTCGTATTTATGGCAGTGTTCATTCCTGTGTCATTCATGGGTGGCACAACGGGTGTGTTCTACACTGAGTTCGGTCTGACAATGGCAGTGGCGGTAGGTATATCGTTTGTATCCGCTCTCACACTATCGCCTGCACTCTGTGCACTTATGCTCAAGCCTAACCCCGAAGAGGGCGAGGGCAGCAAGATGGCACAACGGGTGAGAAAGGCCTACACAACATCATATAACGCACTAATGAAACATTACACAGGGGCTGCGATGTTCTTCATACGCCGCAAATGGCTTGTGTGGACTTCGATAGGTGTGGCTATAGCACTGCTCGTTTTCTTTATGCAGACGACGAAGACAGGTCTGGTGCCTGATGAGGACACAGGTATCCTTATGGTGGATGTAACTACACCAACGGGCAGCAGCGTGCGCCAGACGGCTCATATAATGGCACGCATTGATTCCTGTGTACGTGCCATACCCGAGATAGAACACTTGAACACAGTAGCAGGTGAAGGCATGATAGCCGGTACGGGCAACAACATGGGTATGATGATTGTAAAACTGCGTCCTTGGGAAGAGCGCCGTAACCGCGGACAAGACAACATAGCAGTTATGGGTAAGATTTATGCTGCCACCGCCCACATACACGAGGCTAACATCTTCGTACTCGCCCCATCAATGATACCCGGTTACGGCACAGGCGGTGGTTTTGAGTTCCATATTCAAGACAAAGGCGGTCACGGAGTACGCGAACTCTTTGATGTAACACAGACTTTCCTTGCAGCTCTCAGGCAACGACCTGAAGTAGCGGCAGCGTTCTCTGCCTACAACATCAACTACCCACAATTCGTTGTGGATGTGGACGCTGCCAAATGTAAGCGTGCTGGGGTTTCACCGGCAGAAGTACTAAGTACTCTCGGAGGATATTACGGCGGTATATATGCTTCCAACTTCAACCGTTTCACCAAGGTGTATCGTGTTATGATTCAAGGTGAGCCCGACAAGATACATGATGAGGCATCGCTCTCCAATATCTTCGTTCGTCTGCATGACGGGCAGATGGCACCTATAGGACAATTCATCACCCTTACGAAGGTATATGACCCATTGGTACTCAACCGTTTCAACCTATACACATCCATTGCTGTCAACGGCAATATGGCTCAGGGCTACTCATCGGGCGAGGCCATCAACGCCATAAAGGAAGTGGCGGCAGAGACACTGCCATACGGATATGCGATAGACTTCTCGGGTATCACGCGTGAGGAAGAGCAGTCGGGCAGCGGCAACACAGCCATGATATTTATCATCTGCCTTATATTCATATATCTGGTGATGGCAGCACTATACGAGTCGTTCTTCATACCGCTTGCAGTATTGCTGAGTGTACCTTTCGGTCTGTTGGGTTCTTTCCTCTTTGCACGCATGTTTGGTCTGGAGAACAATATATACCTGCAGGTCGGGTTGATTATGCTTATTGGTTTGCTGAGCAAGACTGCCATACTACTGACAGAATATGCCACGCAATGCCGTTATGCAGGGATGTCGCTCAAACAGAGTGCTTTCTTTGCAGCGAAGATGCGTATGCGACCAATACTGATGACTGCACTTACTATGATTTTCGGCATGATGCCTCTAATGTTCGCCACGGGTGTAGGAGCCAATGGTAACCGCACTATCGGTGCAGGGGCAGTGGGAGGAGAACTCATCGGAACACTTGCCCTACTCTTCATAGTACCTGCCTTGTTTGTTATTTTCCAAGGCTTGCAGGAGAAGGTGAAGCCGATAAAAGAATTCAAGCCATCAGACGACCCGCTGATACAGCGCGAGTTGGAGATAATAGCCGAATACTCAAAACAGAAAGAGGAGAACAATAAGAAGGATGTTGTTTAGGGTGGTTTAGAGTTGTTTAGTATTGTTTAGAGTGGTTTAGAATTGTTTAGTGTGGTTTAGTGTGGTTTAGTGTGGTTTAGTGTGGTTTAGTTAGGATAATCAGAACCCCTCATCTGGCAACTCGGAGATTATTTATACCAGTAGAGGAAGTGGAGATATCTGAGACAGACGTTTGAAGAATTGGAGTAAGTGCCTGCATAGGGGAATGTGCTGCGCACTTGGCGTTTGCCATATCGCACAGGTTCACTTGTATATCCGCAGACGCTGCCGAAGGCGACTACCGCTTTATGCTCCGCATCACCGACCGTGCCGGTTGGCAAACAATCAAGGCTGTCGACATACATAGAGAAGAAACTGCATCCAACTGAACAGATTTGACAACTCTCTAACATAGCAAACTTTATATACTCATATATTATGGATTACATTCTTAGCATCAGAAACGAAAGTGTAGAATTCGACTACACCTACGGTGGCCCGCTCGAGGCAAAAGGCAAAGGCGAAGTCACAGTAGCAGACATAAGAAGTTTTGACCGCGAGGATAATCTCGATTGGTGTGCACTCAGTTTCTCTGCCGGCATAACAAGCATCGGCAAGGGAGTGATTGAACTGTTTCACCATCTTGAAGTCCTCACCCTCAGCTACACCGTTGAAAATATAGAGATAACACCCGAACTTATCGAACTCCTCAAGAAAAACGATGTATGTATCAAGGGTTGGAAAGGCACTTATGGTGAGAAATTTGCCCGGCAACACTCTCTTAGCTTTGCCCAAGCCGACATCTTCATCGGTTGGAACCACTTTGAGATGTACGGACATGAAACAAACACCAAACTCACCCTGCGCTTCAGAGCCGACAACACCGCTTATCTTGAGTTCGACGAGTACACTTCGGGAATCTCTGCCGGCAACAATGGCGGAGGGGTTATCAACAGAGACTTGCCCGCAGGCTTTCCTGAGGGTGAGACACTTGAGACTTTTGCCCAAAGCCTTAGACGCTTCCATGACGTCATTATGAAGAACGAAGAACTAAAGCGATTCTTCAAATCGTAAATATCTAAAAGAAGAGTCAATTGCCATTCAGAAAAAAGCAGGTCTCCACACGGCTAAGACAGTATTATCACTGATAGCGGAGTGGCACGTTGTTGTCACAGGTGTTGTCAGATTCAGAATTTATTACGCTTTTTTCGTTATATTCTTGTAGTCGAAACACGCTCAATATCAATATTCTCCGATTACTATCAACCTCTCAGCATGCCAATAATCATTTCCTTGTTGTCATTTCAGTCTGATTTGACAACACAAAATGGGGTTTCTACCCTATTTATGGAGGGTGAGAAGAATTGTTTAGGGTGGTTTAGAGTTGTTTAGAATTGTTTAGGGTGGTTTAGAGTTGTTTAGAATTGTTTAGTGTTGTTTAGTGTGGTTTAGAGTTGTTTAGAGTTGTTTAGTATTGTTTAGAGTGGTTTAGAATTGTTTAGGGTGGTATAGAGTTGCTATCCATCAGACCGTCACGGCTGCCAACATTATACTCGAAGAAATCGTCACCGGTGAGTTCAACGCGCTCAATCTCACCCGTCTCTTTGTTCTCAAAGTGAGTTGTATAGGAGATACGCGACACATAATCGATGAATGTACGGAACCATACCTCAAAGGTGGTATCGTACAAATGGAGAGAAATAACTTAGAGTGATTAATGCGATTGGGAGGCAGTCCAATAGATGAAATTGATATACTTGAGACTTGCCTTGGAAGGGTTGGGATAAGGACCTTCAGTGGGGAAAGTGTTGCGCACTTGGCGGTTACCATGCAGGTCGGTGATACTATAGAACGACTCGGAAGAACCGATCAGGTAGATTGCATTGTCCACTCCGATGTCAGCAAGCAACTGACTGAAATCGTTCATACTTGCATTGGTTTGTGTTTCCACGACCACTATTCTATTCTCCACATCGCACAGGGCACGCCTTATCGCCTGAGACTTGAGTTCGCTATGTTGCACTTCGCCATTAGACACGAGCGGGTATTGGCGGAAGAAATAGCCTTCACATTCGGTTGCCTCTTCGAAGAGCGGAGAGTTGTCGGCTCTGCCTACAAAGACACTGTCACGGAGGATGGCGCAATAGCCTTTCTTACTGAGTCCCCAAGCAACGGGTTTGCCTTTCAAGACGAAAGCACCTACAATCTTGTAATTATCTGCACGTATATCGGCAGCCTGGAAAGCAAGAATAACATTTTCATCAGTAAGGCATTTCTGCCCTATTTCGAGTGTGGGTTTGGCATTGAGCGGCAGATAAATCTTTATAGGGATATCATTCACAACCGTATCTTTTATATATGTTCCGGGAGTGGTGACAGTATCAGCATCAGCGATCCACTTGCACAACGGATGAGGATTGAACTGAGCATTAGATGCGGGTTCAAAGACTCCGTATTCGGGATGAACAGTTTTGTTTTTATACAGATATAACAAAATAGCGACAACGAGAACAAGGAAGACGACGGCAATAACAAGCACTTGCAGCGAAGCACTCATCAAGCGTTTTTTCTTTTTCTTCTGTCCGATAATACGGATTTCGTTGTCATTGATATCATCACTAAACTTTCTCATAAGTTCTGCTCAATATATTGTTTCAACTCAGTAAGCGACTGTCGGGAGGCACTGAGAGTGTATCTGCCTTGGTGAGAATCAGATAGTATAAGTTGTTGTTTGGGCAGATTGATACTATAGATAAAAGCTGTGTTAACAATAAGGCCGCGCCCTATACGAACAAAAGTATCGGCAGAATTGTCAATCTGTTGTTCGAGCAGTTTCTCTATCTGTCCGAGTTGCATAGTGACAGTGCGGTTCTCGCCTCCCACCTGACACAAAATGGAGTAGTTGCCGTCTGCCTGTATGTAAAGCAGATGACGGATATTTATCCGGAGGAGTTCGGTGGCGGTACTTATTATGAGGTGAGTTCCTTTTGTCATTGCAGGTGCAAAGATACAGATGTTAAGAGAAATGTACAAGAGCGGGAGGGCTCAAATGTATGAAATATGCGGTTTATTGTACGAACAGAACAAGAGGTTGTCAAATTGTTATTTGGGTTTAGGGTGGTTTAGTGTTGTTTAGAGTTGTTTAGAGTTGTTTAGAGTTGTTTAGAGTTGTTTAGGGTGGTTTAGAGTGGTTTAGAGTGGTGCGTGTTGTAGAGACGTGACGGAGGCGTGTCTCTATGCGGGGACAAAGGTAGTTTGATTTTTTCAAACAGGCAACAGGGACAGATATATTTTTAGGATGAGGGCAAGGCAGGCGGTTTGACTTCGGGGAATCAAGATATCCTGCGATTGGGACAAAAGCGCATGGAAACACAATTAAAATTTGCATGTATAGTTTTATTTTCGTATCTTTGCAGCGGTAAAAATAAATATAATAAATATCCAAACATAATATTATGG
Source organism: Paludibacteraceae bacterium (assembly GCA_905235505.1). Taxonomy (GTDB): domain Bacteria; phylum Bacteroidota; class Bacteroidia; order Bacteroidales; family Paludibacteraceae; genus Colicola. The sequence continues at coordinate 9,331 of CAJOMJ010000004.1, read as the reverse complement.
CAACACAGACACAACAACCGACCGGCTCACTCTATAACGCACTGACTGCCGGAAGCAAAATTATCGGTACAATCATTGCAGACAGCGATATCAGAATAGACGGAGTAGTGGAAGGAGATCTGAAATGCTCGGGCAAAGTGGTAATAGGAGAAAAGGGCCTGTTGAAAGGAACCGTTGACTGCCAGAATGCAGAGATACTCGGCAAACTTGACGGCAAGATAGAGGTAAAGCAGACTCTTGCACTTCGTGCGACAAGCAATCTCCATGGAGAAGTACACACCCAGACACTGATTGTAGAACCTAACGCCATCTTCAACGGAACATGTTCAATGGGTCAGAAACCTGCTGAACTGCCCAAGAAGTAAGCAAAAGGGCAGAAAATCTGACAAAGTGTCAAATGGGGGAGATGGCTAACACTCGGCTTAGAGTAGGCTTAAAGTGGGCTACCCGTCAACTTACACTTTGCTATGTAAAATGCCCGAAAAGGTGACAAAATGTCAAAGGGGGGAGACGGAATATCTGAATTATCCGGATAACAACCCGAGACAATTCTAAACAACACGCACCACACTAAACAATTCTAAACAACACGCACAATGGCAACAATAAAACCATTCAGAGGGTATCGTCCTCCGAAATCGATTGCGAAACAACTTTCGTCGCGTCCGTACGATGTACTAAACTCTCAGGAAGCCAGGGAAGAGGCAGAAGGTAACGAGATGTCGCTGTATCATATCATCAAGCCTGAAATAGATTTTCCGGCAGGAACAGACGAGCATGATGAGCGTGTGTACAAGAAGGCACGCGAGAACTTCGACATGTTCAAAGCGAAGGGCTGGTTAGTGCAAGACAAGCAGGAGAACTACTATGTATATGCCCAGACGATGAACGGCAAGACACAATACGGATTGGTAGTGGCAGCTTACGTGGACGACTACATGACGGGCAAGATAAAGAAGCACGAACTTACGCGCAAAGACAAAGAAGAAGACCGCATGAAGCATGTGCGCGTAAACAATGCCAACATGGAGCCTGTATTCTTCGCCTATCCACATCGTGAAGACCTTCGCCAAATAATTAGCGAGGTGACGGCACACGAACCTGAATACGATTTCGTGTCAGACCTTGACGGATTCGGACATACATTCTGGGTGATTGACAATAAGGAGACAATCAAGCGCATAACCGAAATCTTCTCCGAGATACCTTACCTTTATATAGCAGACGGCCATCACCGCAGTGCAGCCGCAGCATTGGTAGGTGACGAGAAACGCAGACAGAACCCCAACCACAACGGCACGGAAGAATACAACTACTTCTTAGCAGTATGTTTCCCCGAAGACGAGTTGACTATCATTGACTATAACCGCGTGGTAAAAGACCTGAACGGATTGACAGATGCCGAGTTCCTCAACAAACTGGAGGAAGATTTCATAGTAGAAAAGAAAGGCAAGGAGATATACAAACCCCAACATCTGCACAACTTCAGTCTCTATCTCGGCGGCGAATGGTATAGTCTGACTGCCAAACTGGGGAGATACAATGATGCAGACCCGATAGGAGTGCTCGACGTAACAATATCCTCCAATCTTATATTGGACAAGATACTTGACCTGAGAGATTTGCGAACCAACAAGAGAATAGACTTTGTGGGCGGCATTCGCGGACTGGGCGAACTAAAACGCAGAGTAGATTCAGGCGAGATGCGCATGGCATTGGCACTCTACCCTGTCACTATGCAACAGATAATAGACATAGCCGACTCAGGAAATATAATGCCGCCAAAGACGACATGGTTCGAGCCTAAACTCCGCTCGGGGCTGATTGTACATGAGTTGGAGAGCTGAAAGGTTAATAATGAAGAATAGGACGCATATAGTATTGGTTGTGAGTGTTATCCTGCTTGGGATAACACTCTCATCATGTGGAGTAAAGGCAAGAATAAAGAAGGCGGACAAGAAATACGAAATCGGAGAATACTATGAGGCAGGTAATATATATCAGTCAGTTTACCGTCAGGTGAAAGCGAATGACAAACCGACGAAGGCATACGTTGCTTTCCAACAAGGCGAATGTTACCGCCACATAAACAATACGAAGGCAAGTACTGCATACAGAAATGCTATCAGAAACCGTTACCAAGACTCAATAGTATATCTGCGTCAGGCGCAAGTGCTTCACTATCAAGGGAAATATGCCGAAGCGGCAAAAGGTTATGAGATATATTTGCAGTCGCATCCGGACGACTATGTGGCACGAGGGGGACTCTTTGCCTGCAAACAGATAGACGAGTGGAAAAAGCAGAGCAGCAGATACAAAGTGGCGGCAGAGAAAGATTTCAACCAGCGACGCACAAGCAATATTGCGCCGAGGTATATAGGTGATGATGCAGATGCAATAATGTTTACCAGCAACCGTACTGCCACGACAAAGAAGAACTCTCGCAACAGCAGCATCACAGGAGTGCCTGTGTTTGCCCTCTACTCTACCCGCAAGAACGCTATCGGCGAGTGGGAAGACATAGAACCTGTGGTATTGGAAGAACCGGAGGGGGGCAGCCCGGGTGATGCAAACGCAGGCGAGGGCGAGGATGGCGGCGCAGAGTTCTCGAAAGCAGACAAGGCGGTAGCAGAGACAGGAGTCTGCTGCTTTACATCGGACGGCAAGACGATGTATTTCACCTACTCCAAACCACTGAACGGAAGTGACCAAGGAGCAAAGATATTTGTGTCGAACAGAGCAAGCGGTGAGTGGGGAGAACCACGCGAGGTGAAACTTTTCACCGACAGCACTATCACTTGCGGCCACCCCTCACTGTCAGCGAACGGAGACACTCTGTATTTTGTAAGTGACGCTCCGGGCGGATACGGAGGCAAGGATATTTGGTATGCAGAATACGATGGAGGGGAATGGATAGGGGCAACCAACTTAGGTCCGCAGATTAACACCTCTGCCGATGAGATGTATCCGACAATAAGGAAGGACGGGTCGCTGTATTTTGCATCGAACGGTCATCCAGGATATGGCGGTTTGGATCTTTTCAAGGCTGTTCCGCAAGACTCCACATGGGTGTTGTTCAACCTTGGTGCGCCATTCAACTCGGCAGGAGATGACTTCGGAATATGTTTCCAAGGAGAGACGGAGAACGGTTTCTTCACTTCTAACCGCGGTCAGAAGAAGGGTTATGACCTTATCTATAGATTCACATTACCGGAGATGATACTCCAAGTGGAAGGTGCTATTACCGACATGAACGGAGAGAATCTGACGGATGCCATGCTTAGGATGGTCGGGGATGACGGTACGATACAACGCCTGCAAGTGAAACGTGACGGAACATATAAAATTAAACTGAAGAAAGATGTAAGATACGTAATGCTTGCTACTGCACGCGGGTATCTCAACAACAAGCAGACATTGTCAACTATCGGTGCTGCCGACAGTTATACATACAAGCAGGATTTCGTCCTCTCCCCTATCTCCAAACCTGTGACAATGGAGAATATCTTCTATGAATTTGCCAAATGGACGCTCACGCCACAATCGGAGGAAGGTTTGAATCAGTTGGTCAAGCTTCTGAACGACAATCCGAATATCACGATAGAACTCTCAGCACATACCGACCGTGTAGGCAATGCAGAGGCAAACAAGGTGTTGTCAGAGAAACGTGCACAGTCTGTGGTGGACTATCTGATTGAGCACGGAATAGAAAAAGAGCGGTTGACACCGGTCGGATACGGGAAGGAAAAACCCGTTGTGGCAGACAAAGCGCTGAACACGAAGTATCCGTTTATCCCAATCGACCAAGAGCTTAATGAGGAATTTATTGACACACTGGGCAAAGAGCAGCAAGAGATCTGCAACCAGATAAACCGCCGGACAGAATTTAAAGTACTGAAGACAACATACAAGTTGTATTAAAGGGGTTAGAGAAATGACATTGCAGGAACTGAACACCTTGTATTCTTCTTCACCATTGGTGGAGTTGCTGCAGGCAGAAGTAAGCAAGAAACACGGGCAAAAGATTTTGCTCGGGGGTGTATGCGCATCTCTGAAAGCGATAATACTCTCGGCATTATACAGCAAGCGGCACCGAACCATACTCTATCTGCTTGACACTCACGACCAAGCCTCATATATGCAGCACGACCTTGCTGCCATACTCTCAGACAATGACTCGTGCCTTTTTCCCTCAACATATCGTATTCGTCAGCGCAATCACCAACCGGACGAAAGCTATGAGATTCAGCGCGCGGGTATTCTTAGCCGCTTGAGCAACGGAAACGACGGTTGCATTATCTTGTCGTATCCTGAGGCTGTAGTAGATACAGTGCCCGACAAAGCAGAGCTTACACATGATACGATAAGTATAAAGCAAGGTGAGCAGATATCAGTAGAGGAACTGACAGGGAGACTGACAGAGCTGGGGTTTGCGAGAGTGGATTTCGTGTATGAACCGGGGCAGTTTGCCGTGAGAGGAGGTATTGTTGATATTTTCTCTTACTCGCATGAAGAGCCGTATCGTTTGGACTTCTTCGGAGACGAGATAGATTCAATACGCATATTCGACATTGAGACACAACTATCCAAGAGCAAACTTGACAAGGTGGAGATTGTACCGGCCATTGACAAGAACAACGAGCAGAACTCCACTATTTTCGACTACCTGCCCAAAGACACCATAGTAGTGTCGGACGATTTCTCTCTGCTGCAACACAGAATTGAGAGTTGCAATCCGCAACTGCTTTTACCTGTCTTCACAGACAACGATATATTCACTATAGAGTTCGGTCAGAAGTCGTATTTCACTCCATACTCGAAAATAGAGTGGCACTCGCAACCACAACCTATATTCCACAAGAACTTTGACCTTCTGACAGATTCGCTCAAAGAATACAAGGAGAAAGACTACCGTCTATACATCCTGTCAGACTCAAAGAAACAGACCGACCGCATTGCGACTATACTGCAAGACAAGGAGGCAGACATAAGTTTCACCGCAGTGGACAAGACACTTCATGAAGGGTTTATTGACCACGACGGGAAGATATGCTGCTTTACCGACCACCAGATATTCGAGCGATTCCACAAGGTACAACAGAAAGCGGACGAAGCGCGAAAGGGGAAAGTGCTGCTCACTCTCAAGGAACTAAACCAGTTGCAGATAGGTGATTATGTGGTGCATGCCGACCATGGTATAGGGAAATTCGGCGGGTTGGTACACACTCCTATCAACGGGAAGATGCAGGAGATGATAAAACTTACTTACAGAGACAATGACACTCTGTTTGTAAGCATTCATTCGCTACACCGCATATCCAAATACAAGGGTAAAGACGGCGAGGCACCCAATATCTCCAAGCTCGGTTCAGGTCAGTGGGAGAGGATGAAAGAAAGGGCGAAGAACAAGGTAAAAGATATTGCCCGCGACCTTATCCAACTATATGCGCAACGCAAGAAGGAACAGGGATTCCAATATTCGCCTGACTCATATATGCAGCATGAGTTGGAAGCATCATTCCTATATGAAGATACTCCTGACCAGCAGAAGGCCACGCTTGACGTGAAGCACGACATGCAGTCGCCTATGCCTATGGACAGACTGATATGCGGAGATGTGGGTTTCGGCAAAACGGAGATTGCGATGCGTGCTGCATTCAAGGCGGCAACAGACGGGAAGCAGACGGCAGTGCTTGTACCTACCACAGTGTTGGCACTGCAACACTACAACACATTCAAAGAACGGTTTCAGGGCATGCCGGTTACAGTAGAATATCTCTCACGGGGCAAGAGCGCCAAACAGACCAGAGAGATACTTCAGAAACTGAAAGAAGGCAAGATTGACATACTTATCGGAACTCACAAACTGGTAGGCAAGCAAGTGGAGTTCAAAGATTTGGGGCTGCTGATAATAGACGAGGAACAGAAATTCGGAGTATCCACCAAAGAGAAACTCAGACAACTGAAAGTGAATGTAGATACCCTCACTCTGACCGCCACACCTATTCCGCGCACATTGCAATTCTCGCTGCTTGGCGCAAGAGACCTAAGCATAATCAACACTCCGCCACCCAACAGGTATCCTATTCAGACAGAACTTATCACCCCTGCTGACGAGGACATAATACAAGAAGCCGTACAGGAGGAAATGAACAGAAACGGGCAAGTGTTTGTTGTAAACAACAGGATACAGACCCTTGACGTGATTGTAAACAAGATACACCGCTTATGTCCTGAGGCAAGAATAGTTGCAGCTCACGGGCAACTGCCTCCAGAACAACTGGAAGAGATACTGACCGACTTTATCAACTATGAATATGACGTCTTGGTATCTACCTCTATAATAGAATCGGGAGTAGATATTCCAAACGTTAATACAATCATCATCAACCATGCCGACCATTTCGGATTGAGTGATTTACATCAGTTGCGGGGAAGAGTCGGCAGAAGCAACCGCAAGGCATACTGTTATCTCATAGCACCGGAGACCAAACTCCTGACACCGGATGCAAGACGCAGACTGAATGCAATAGAGACCTTTGCAGACCTGGGTAGCGGATTTAACATCGCAATGCAAGACCTTGACATACGGGGAGCAGGAAATATGCTGGGAGCGGAGCAGTCAGGTTTTATCGCCGACCTTGGGTATGAGACCTATCAAAGGATACTCAATGAGGCGGTTATGGAACTGAAGGAAGAAGAGTTCAGCACCCTGTTTGAAGATGAGGCAGATATATACAAGATAGAGAGCAACAAGTGGGTGACAGATTGTCAGTTGGACTCTGACATGGAATTAGGGTTCCCTGAAGACTATGTTGAAAACATATCAGAACGTATCAACTTGTACAGAGAATTAGATAGTCTGAAGAACGAGACAGAACTGCTTGAGTACAAGAAACGCCTGATAGACAGGTTCGGCACCTTGCCCGAGAAAGCGGAAGAACTGCTGACAGTGGTACAACTCAGATGGACATGTATGAGTCTCGGTATTGAGAAAGTGGTACTGAGACAAGAGAAAATGATAATATACATTCCGCAACATGCGAGCGAGAACTACATACACTCAGACGAGTTCGGCAAGATTCTCATGTATGTAGCCCAACGACCTACACGCTGCCGCTTCAGGCAATCAGAGACCAAGAAATCAATAGAGATAGACTCCGTGAGGACTATTCAAGGAGCACTGAACCTGATAAATGTAATAAAGTCAATAGAACTAACTAACACTATATGAAATTCATAGGAATCATACCGGCACGATATGCCTCCACACGATTCCCCGGCAAACCACTTGCAATGATTGGGGGCAAGACAATGATACAGAGAGTCTATGAGCAGGCAGAGAAAGCGCTTGACACTGTTGTTGTTGCTACAGATGACACGCGCATATACAAGGCTGTGGAGAGTTTCGCAGGTAATGTAGTAATGACATCGGCGGAACACCGCAGCGGCACAGACAGATGTTGGGAAGCATACTTGAAATACGGAGAAAAGGCGGATGTAGTGATAAACATACAAGGCGATGAACCATTTATCAATCCGGAGCAGATAGAAGCTGTCAAGGCTTGTTTTCCGACAGACATAGCCACATTAGTAAAGCCATATTCTGCAACAGACGATATTGAAGAACTGCTAAATCCAAACAATGTCAAGGCCGTGGTATCTTCGGTCACGGGTTGTGCTCTGTATTTCTCACGCAATGTTGTGCCATTTTTAAGAGGGGTGCCACAATCAGAGTGGCTACAGAAACAGCAGTACTACAAGCATATAGGGCTCTACGCATATCGTGTTGATGTATTGGAGCAGATAACCTCGCTGCCACAGAGTCCGCTTGAGAAGGCAGAGTCATTGGAGCAACTGAGATGGTTGGAAAACGGGTATCAAATCAAGGTAGCAGCCACTGACTATGAGACTATTGGTATTGACACTCCTGCAGATTTGGAACTTGCCAACGAATATCTGATAAAAAGAGAAAAATAGAGGTAGTACTTGTAAGAATCAAAAAATAGTACTACCTTTGCACCCGCATTTGGAAAGTTGTCTGAGTGGTCGAAAGAGCCGCACTCGAAATGCGGTGTACGCATTACGTCGTACCGGGGGTTCGATCCGCAACTGCCGATAACAAACGGCATTAGGGCTGAACTAACCGAGAAACCGCAGTGTCTCGGGGGTTCGAATCCCTCACTATTTTTTATTATAAGATGCTTTTTCCCTCCTTTTAGTTGAAATATTTGCGTATATAAAAAAATAGTATCTTTGCCGCGAGTTCAAATTATGGAACTCATAATAAACACCAATAATCATGAAGAACATCATAGGTCAGTACGAAATTATTGCCTTTCTTTTCTTGGCATGTATTTTCTCTTCCTGTGAGGATAAAAATGCTCCCGGAACAAAACCAGATGTGCCATATCCGGATTTGGAGAATATTTCATTCAAGGAATGGCCATTAACAGACTGCTCCACCAGCACTCGTCCGGTTAGGGATTTAGTGGCATATAAGTTATTAAATGTCCCGTATGCATGGGAAGTTGACTGGATGAGTGGTACCACTTATATAATTGCACCCAAATTTTCTGAAACAGAAACAACGTTTACATACAGAGAATACTTAGACAAAAATCTCTGCAGTGGCACTCATGGTGCATACACAAATCTTATAGAAGGAAAGACTGATGTTATTATTGCGAGCCGTGATATTTCCAGAAATGAAAATAAGTATTCAGACTCTTTGGGGATTGAGATAGAGACGACTCCTCTGGCCATAGACGCGTTAGTCTTCATTGTTAACCCCAAGAACCCGGTTAAGAATCTAACAGCTGACCAAGTGAGAAAAATCTATACGGGAGAAATCACCAATTGGAAAGAAGTTGGCGGAGTTGACCATACCATTACTCCGTATATCCGAGACGCCGACTCCGGAAGTCAAGAGAAAATGGAAACGCTGGTGATGAATGGGCTTACAATGATTGACGGAACATACATGCCTGAAATTATCGGATCTCAAATGGCATCTCCATATATGCAGTTGGAGTATGATGAGTACGGAATAGGCTACACACCGTTTTTCTATTGTACAGCTATGGTTCGTGATTTAATGAAAGTGGATATGATTTCTATTGACGGAGTTATGCCTAGTAAAGAATCCTTGAGAGCAAATGAGTATCTGTTTACGTCCCATATTTACGCAGCAGTACGCAAATCAGAAAGCCATGAAAATATGGCCTATCAGCTCTACCGTTTTCTCTTTACGTCTAAAGGAGCTGATATGATTGACGAAAGCGGTTATATCTCAATAAGAAAATAATCACACCTTAATTATAGTGTTTTA
>CAJOMJ010000003.1 GCA_905235505.1 Paludibacteraceae bacterium | reverse complement strand
ATTTCGAAATGTTTCGCAAAATACTTTCGTTACATATATTTGCGTCAATAAACAAAAAGCAGTATCTTTGCATTGTGATATTGTCAATCGGATAAAGAAGTTAAATGAAAAGCATACAAGTGGTTGCAGCAATCATCTGCGACGAGTCAGGGCGTGTGTTTGCCACTCAACGTGGGTATGGCGAGTGGAAAGACTGGTGGGAGTTTCCCGGAGGCAAGATAGAAGCGGGCGAGACTGCCGAGGAGGCCCTGCACAGGGAGATACGCGAGGAATTGTTGACGGAGATAGTCATTCTGCGGTTGTTCAAGACTATTGATTATCAGTATCCGGATTTCAACATAACCCTGCATTGTTTCCTCTGCCGGCTTGCTGACAACAGGCTCACGCTCAAAGAACATGAGGATGCACGCTGGCTCACAAGAGACGAACTGACATCTGTCAGATGGTTGCCTGCCGACAATGCCGTAATCAGCGCACTGAAAGAAGTGCCGGAGAACTGATATGATAGAGAATAAATAGTGTATAACCCTACTGACAAACAATCTTTTATGCAAACGATATATTTCGCCGGAGGATGTTTCTGGGGCACAGAGCATTTCTTCAAACAGATACACGGAGTGGTACACACTCAGACAGGCTTCGCCAATGGTAATACCGCAATCGTAAACCCGACTTACGAGCAGGTTTATACCGATACAACCGGGTTCGCCGAGACGGTCAGGGTTGATTTTGATGAAACCAAGGTTAGTCTCCGCTTTCTTGTAGGTATGTTCTTTGCCGCCATTGACCCGCTATCACTAAACAGGCAAGGGCACGATGAGGGCACACGCTATAGAACCGGCGTGTATTATACCCAAGAGAGTCAGCTGCCTGAAATAGAGCAAGTATTCCGAGAGCAGCAGGCAAAATACTCTGAGCCGGTTGCGGTGGAGTTGTTGCCTCTGAAGAACTACTATCCTGCCGACGAGTACCACCAGAACTATCTTGACAAACATCCCGACGGCTACTGCCATCTGCCTTTAGAGCTTTTCCAATGGGCGGGAAAGCAGAGAGACAGCAAAGAATGAATATCTTTGTAGTCAAGACAACTATTGTAACCGGTTGTCAGAAACAGAATGTCCGCCAGAAATGCCGTTTTGACACTTTGTAACCTTTTTGCCGCTTTTACCTTACTGTAAGTTCACGGGTAGCCCACTTTAAGCCTACTCTAAGCCGAGTGTTAGCCATCTCCCTCATTTGACACTTTGTCACCTTTTCTGCCTTTTTGCTTACACTTTGCTATTTGCTACTATTCAGTAAGAGACGAAATCGCAAAGTCATAATGTCAACTGACAAAGAAAATAACTTTTTGTATTGCATATATAAGATTATTTGTTTATCTTTGCGGTGTGAAATATCATTGAGTTAGAGATTGCGCAAAGTCTTCATTTTATGCACATAGCAATAGCGGGAAACATAGGGGCAGGTAAAACTACGCTGACACGCATGTTGGCGCAGCACTATCATTGGGAAGCCAAATTTGAGCCTGTAATACAGAATCCATATCTTGAAGATTTCTACTCTGATATGCATCGCTGGGCGTTCTGCCTTGAGGTGTTCTTCCTGAAGCAGCGGTTCAAGGATGTGCTTGAGATACAGAGCGCAGACCACACTATTATCCAAGACCGCAGTATCTTCGAGGGGGTATATATCTTCGCAGAGAACAACTATCGTCAAGGCAATCTGTCAGACAGAGATTTCCGGACATATATGGAACTCTTCCAACTCATGATGCGTGTGACTCAGATGCCTGACCTGATGATTTACCTGAGAAAGTCGGTGCCTGTACTGGTGTCACAGATACAGAGGCGGGGACGTGAATATGAGCAGCAGATTGCTCTCGACTATCTGAAAGGATTGAATGAGGGGTATGACGAATTTATATTCAATAAATACAAGGGGCGTGTATTAGTGATAGAGAGCGATGAGATGGACTTTGAACATAACCCTCAGGACTTCGCTAAGATAATAAACAATATAGATGCCGAGCTGTTCGGCTTGTTCTCTTAAGTGAATGCTTAATAAGATATGATAAGATAAATACTGATCTACCACATATCAATATACCAATTCTCAACACAATAAATTATGCATATAGCAATAGCAGGAAACATCGGTTGCGGCAAGACGACACTCACCAACATGCTTGCCAAACATTACGGTTGGACTCCCCGTTTCGAGTCCGTAGAGTATAACCCCTATCTCGAAGACTTCTACGCCGACATGTCGCGTTGGTCGTTCAACTTGCAGATATATTTCCTGAACAAGCGTTTTCAGGATGTGGTCGATATAAACAAGTCTGACGAGACTATCATCCAAGACCGCACGATATATGAGGACGCTCGCATCTTTGCTCCGAACTTGTATGAGCAGGGCAATATGTCGGAGCGTGATTTCAAGAACTATTGCGACTTGTTTGACCTTATGATGTCGCTCGTGAAGATGCCTGACCTGCTTATATATATAAGGTCAAGTATTCCGAATCTTGTGGCGCAGATACAGAAACGCGGAAGAGAATATGAGGCATCAATGCGTATTGACTATCTGCAGGGTCTCAACGACAAGTACGAGAAATGGATATCCGAGTACAAAGGCAGACTGCTGATCGTTGACGGAGATACCTGCAAGTTTGCCAATAACCCCGAAGATTTCCGGACTATCACCGACCGCATTGACGCAGAACTCTTCGGTCTCTTCCCCTTTGAGGCTGAAACAGGTGTAGGCAGGGAGGTCTGAGAGCAAGTCTTGGAGAGTATAATAAGAGTATATACAGGAATAAGGATTGCAAGCGTGATAGACAAGTTCATAGAATATATAAAGGTTGAGAAACGCTATTCCCCTCTTACGGCGCAGGCATACGAGAATGACTTATATGCATTGTGCAGTTTTCTCAATGTCGAACCCTGTGAGTTCGACCCCAAGAATACTACCGAAGACGATATAAAGGCTTTTCTTATCCATGAACTTGACCAAGGCAAGTCTGCGCGAAGTGTTAACCGCTATTTGTCCTCTTTCCGTTCTTTCTGGAAATATCTGTTGAGAGTAGGTTACACCGATATTGACATAACTGCCAGAATCATCTCTCCCAAGATAGAACATCAGTTACCCGTATTCTATAAGGAAGAAGAGATGGAGAGAGCTACAGCCTTGGAGAGCACAGATGACGACTTTGTCTCCGTTAGAGACTCGCTAATTATAGAACTCCTCTATCAGACCGGTATGCGTAGGGCGGAATTGTTAGCACTTAAATGCAATGATGTGGATTATATGCTGAAGCAGTTGAAAGTGCTCGGGAAGAGAGACAAAGAGAGATATATACCTGTATCGGACAAACTACTGCAACAGGTAGAGCGATATATAGAATATAGAAATGCCCTTCCCCGGCAAGAAAACAACGGCGAGCTGTTGCTTAGCGACAAGGGCAAACCTCTGTCCAAAACCACCTTATATAATATAGTGCACACCAGAATGAGTGAGGTATCCACCCTCAAAAAGCAATCGCCCCATGTGCTTCGGCATACTTTTGCCACTACTATGCTCGACCATGGAGCCGACATCAATACCATAAAAACCATAATGGGGCATGCTAACCTCGCTGCGACACAAATATATACTCATACTACTTTTGAGCAAATAAGAAAAGAGTATAAGAAAGCTCATCCCAGAGCAAAGAAATAATCTGATATCATAATATTAATCTATAAAAAGGAGGTAAATATGAAACTAACCGTAAAAGCCGTGAACTTCGACATGGCAGAGAAACTTGAAAAGTACATAGACAAGAAGACCAAAAAATACGGAAAGATCCTGTATGAAAATGCCGAGATGGAAATCCGTATGAATGTGGTAAAACCTGAAACGGCAATGAACAAAGAGACTAAAATCCGCATCATGGGCATGGGTGCCGAGCTTTTCGCTTCAGGTGTGTACGACACTTTCGAACAAGGAATTGACAAATGTCTGGACGCTATAAACACCCAGTTGGAGAAAGTAAAAGAAAAAAAGTAACAGAAAAAACTATTTTTTTCGCAGAAATATTTTGTCATGTCAAAAATTTGCTGTACTTTTGCACCGCTTTTTCGGCAAAGCCCAAAAGTGCGGCAAATTTTGCCAAGCGCAACGCCTCTTTAGCTCAGTTGGCCAGAGCACGTGATTTGTAATCTCGGGGTCGTTGGTTCGAATCCGACAAGAGGCTCAAAAGATATTTGAATTAGTGTGAAGGGCGTGTTCCAGAGTGGCCAAATGGGGCAGACTGTAAATCTGCTGCGTAATCGCTTCGGTGGTTCGAATCCATCCGCGCCCACAACCAAAGACATTGTGGGTTTTGAAGACTTAAGTTGTTTCTAACCTGTGGAGAATTCAAGACCATAGTGTGTCTGCGGAAATAGCTCAGTCGATAGAGCACTAGCCTTCCAAGCTGGGGGTCGCGGGTTTGAGTCCCGTTTTCCGCTCATGTCAGAACAAGAGGCGTTGACTCTTTCATAAACGACGGAATGCTGCTTTAGCTCAGTGGTAGAGCGCATCCTTGGTAAGGATGAGGTCCTGAGTTCAACTCTCAGAAGCAGCTCTTTTCATTGTGAAACAATAATTAACGATACAAGTTAAATTTAACAATAACTAAATTAATTTAGAAAAGCTATGGCAAAAGAAAAATTTGACCGCTCGAAACCGCACGTAAACATCGGTACCATTGGTCACGTTGACCACGGTAAAACTACCCTTACCGCTGCTATTACGTTGGTATTGGCAAAGAAAGGTCTCTCCGAGGTTCGTTCTTTCGATTCTATCGACAACGCTCCTGAGGAGAAAGAGCGTGGTATCACCATCAACACCGCTCACGTAGAGTATCAAACAGCTAACCGTCACTATGCACACGTTGACTGCCCGGGTCACGCTGACTATGTAAAGAACATGGTAACAGGTGCCGCTCAGATGGATGGCGCTATCATCGTAGTTGCTGCAACTGATGGTCCTATGCCTCAGACTCGTGAGCACATTCTGCTCGCTCGTCAGGTGAACGTTCCCCGCTTGGTTGTATTTATGAACAAGTGCGACATGGTTGACGATCCTGAAATGCTCGACCTTGTTGAAATGGAAATGCGTGAACTCCTCTCGTTCTATGAGTTCGATGGTGACAATACTCCTGTTATCCGCGGTTCTGCTCTCGGCGCACTCAATGGTGTTCCTGAGTGGGAGGAAAAAGTTATGGAGCTTATGGATGCAGTTGACACATGGATTCAACTTCCTCCGCGTGCAATTGACAAACCTTTCCTTATGCCCGTTGAAGACGTGTTCTCAATTACCGGTCGTGGTACAGTTGCTACCGGTCGTATTGAAACAGGTGTCGTAAAGGTTGGTGATGAAGTACAAATCATCGGTCTTGGTGCAGAAGGCAAGAAGTCAGTCGTTACCGGTGTTGAGATGTTCCGCAAACTCCTTGATCAAGGTGAGGCCGGTGACAACGTAGGTCTGCTTCTCCGTGGTATTGACAAAGACGAAGTAAAGCGTGGTATGGTTATCACCCACCCGGGTGTTGTTAAACCCTACAGCGAGTTCAAGGCTTCTGTTTATATCCTGAAGAAAGAAGAAGGTGGCCGTCACACTCCGTTCAAAGACCACTATCGTCCTCAGTTCTATATCCGTACTATGGACGTTACCGGTGAGATTACTCTTCCCGAAGGAACTGAGATGGTAATGCCGGGTGATAACCTTGAGATTCAGGTTAAGCTCATCTACCCCGTTGCTTGCTCCGAAGGTCTCCGCTTCGCTATCCGTGAAGGTGGCCGTACCGTAGGTTCGGGTCAGATT
Source organism: Paludibacteraceae bacterium (assembly GCA_905235505.1). Classification (GTDB taxonomy): domain Bacteria; phylum Bacteroidota; class Bacteroidia; order Bacteroidales; family Paludibacteraceae; genus Colicola. Next base: position 58,788 of record CAJOMJ010000003.1, on the reverse strand, counting down.
ACCAAACTGATTGACTAATAAGTCAGTTATGTGTGAGTTGCGCGCAACTCACACTTTTACGGAAGTCCTCCAATGGTAGGAGAGCGGTCTCCAAAACCGTTAATGTGGGTTCGATTCCTGCCTTCCGTGCTAAGGGAATTGGAAAATCAGAATCGGAAGTAACCGGCTCTGCAAGAAGATTCCCCCATGTTACAGAAATAGCTTCCGATTGACTTTGGTATAGCAACCTATAAGTTAGCGATACCGAGGCCAATTGTTTGGCGGAATAAACATTGATAAGAATAATATATCTGAAACAGTAATATAAAATCTATTTGATATGAAATTGATAGATAATATCAAGGCGTCTTACCAGGAGTTGGTTTACAAAGTTACTTGGCCGAGCCGTAAGGAACTGGCTAATAGCGCAGTGCTTGTAATGGTTGCTTCCCTCATTCTTGCACTGGTGGTTTGGTTTATGGACTTCTGTTTTGAACATCTCATGACGTTTATTTATGGTCTTTTCTAATCTAAGGAAACAATGGCTGATTTCAAATGGTATGCCCTTAAAGCGATTAGCGGTAAGGAAGCCAAGGTGAAAGAATACATCGAGACTGCAATGCGAACTGCAGGCTGGGATGAATTCGTTTCTCAGGTGCTGATTCCTACTGAAAAGATCCAGCAGACCAGAGGCGGTAAACGTGTTACCAAAGAGCGCAACAAACTCCCCGGATACGTCTTGGTAGAGGCTAATCTCGTTGATGAGTGCTATCCTCGATTAAGAAATGTACCTAATGTTCTGGGATTCCTTGGTGATAGTCCTATGTCTTCACCGAGACCAGTGCGTCAGTCTGAAATCAATCGGCTGATAGGTAATATTGATGAACAAGAGGCAGCTTTCGTTTCTGAGGTTAACTTTACCGAGGGAGAAACCGTGAAAGTGACAGATGGACCTTTCAATGGTTTCAATGGTGAGATTGCAGAGATTATGTCTGACAAGCACAAGTTGAAAGTTATTGTGACCGTATTTGGCCGCAAGACACCTCTTGAGCTTGGATTCAATCAAGTAGATAAGGAGTAGGAGACTGTGTTACGGGTCGTTATACTACTCGATAGTTACTAACAACTATTAACAACAAAACAAATTATTTGAATTATGGCTAAAGAAATTGCTGGCTTTATTAAATTGCAGATTAAAGGTGGCGCAGCAAATCCGTCACCACCAGTAGGACCTGCTCTTGGTTCTAAGGGTATCAATATTATGGAGTTTTGCAAACAGTTCAATGCCAGAACCCAGGACAAGGCAGGCAAAGTATTGCCCGTTGTCATTACCTATTACACAGACAAGTCGTTCGACTTTGTAGTTAAAACACCTCCTGTTGCAATTCAACTTCTTGAGGCTGCCAAAATCAAAAGCGGTTCGGCTGAACCTAACCGTAAGAAAGTGGCTCAGATTACAGAGGAACAGTGCCGTCAAATCGCAACTGACAAGATGGCTGACTTGAACTGCTTTGAGGTGGAATCTGCTATGCGTATGGTAGCAGGTACAGCTCGCAGTATGGGTATTACCGTGGTTAAAAACTAATTAAACTTCTATTGAATTATGAGTAAACTGACAAAAAATCAAAAGTTGGCTGCAGAAAAGATAGAAGCAGGTAAGATCTATACGCTTGACGAGGCTGCAGCTCTCTTGAAAGAGATTACCACTACGAAGTTTGATGCTTCTGTTGATATTGATGTTCGTTTGGGTGTTGACCCGCGTAAAGCTAACCAGATGGTTCGTGGCGTGGTAAGTCTGCCTAATGGAACAGGTAAACAAGTTCGTGTTCTTGCATTGTGCACTCCTGACCAGGAAGCAGCTGCCAAAGAGGCAGGTGCCGATTATGTTGGTTTGGATGAGTATATCGAAAAAATTAAAGGCGGTTGGACTGATGTTGACGTCATCATCACTATGCCCCAAATCATGGGTAAGATTGGTGCTCTCGGTCGTATCCTTGGTCCCCGCGGCTTGATGCCTAACCCCAAAAGCGGTACTGTTACTCCTGATGTTGCTAAAGCAGTGAAGGAAGTTAAACAGGGTAAAATCGACTTCAAGGTTGACAAGTTCGGTATCGTACACACTTCTATAGGTAAGGTTTCATTCGCACCCGAGAAAATAGCCGAGAATGCTAAAGAGTTTATCCAGACTCTTATAAAACTCAAACCAGCTGTGTCGAAAGGAACTTATATCAAGAGCATTTATCTTTCCAGCACTATGAGCAAGGGCCTGAAAATTGACCCCAAATCTGTTGAATAATTAAATAAATGGAATTATGAAAAAGGAAGATAAAAGTGCTATCATAGAGCAAATCAAAGCAGAGTTGGGTCAATACCAACATTTCTATCTGACAAACATCGAGGGTCTTGATGCCCAGAAAACAAGCGACCTGCGTCGTGCTTGCTTCAATAAGGACATCAAACTGATGGTTGTGAAGAATACTTTGCTTGCAAAGGCTTTGAAAGATTTGGACAAAGATGCTCAACTGACCGACTGCCTTAAAGGTAATACTGCTTTGATGCTTTGCAATACAGGCAATGCCCCTGCTAAGCTTATCAAAGAGTTTATCGAAAAGGATAAGAAAAATAAAGATGCGAAACCAATTCTGAAGGCTGCTTATGTAGAAGAGACCGTATATGTAGGTCGTGAGCAGTTGGATTTCTTGGCTACTATCAAGTCGAAAAACGAGCTTATTGCGGATTTGGTTGCTTTGCTCCAGAGCCCCGCAAAGAACGTTGTGTCTGCCCTTCAGTCGGGTGGAAACACAATTCACGGTGTTCTCGAAACACTTGGCAAGAGAGAGGCATAACTCTATTTTATGCGCGGGATGCCGCTTAGCATCATAACTAACAATAATAATCATTCTAAAAAATAATACAACAATGGCAGATCTTAAAGCTTTTGCTGAACAATTGGTAAACCTTACGGTTAAAGAAGTTAACGAACTCGCTCAAATTCTGAAAGACGAGTATGGTATTGAACCCGCAGCTGCAGCTGTAGCTGTTGCTGGTCCTGCAGCCGTTGCTGCTCCCGCAGAGGAAGAGAAGACATCGTTTGATGTAGTCCTCAAATCTGCCGGTGCTGCTAAGCTTCAGGTCGTTAAGACTGTGAAAGAGCAAACCGGTCTTGGTCTGAAAGAGGCTAAAGATTTGGTTGACGCTGCTCCTTCTACTATTAAGGAAGGTCTTGACAAGGCCGCTGCTGAGGCTCTCAAGAAAGCTCTTGAGGAAGCTGGCGCTGAGGTTGAACTCAAGTAATCCAACCATTACCGCCTATGTACCATAGGTACAAGGTATAGAGCCTGTTCTGGGCTCTATACCTTTTAGTCTAAAATAATGCATATTATTAAATAATGATAAATTTCAACCAAGAATACTATTATATATAAAAATATACTAACATGCAGATATGGCTATTAAGTATTCTTTAGTTCTGATAAATTATTCTCTTCCATACGGATATTCATAAAATTAACAATATAAAACCATTTTCTATGGCTTCAACAAAAAAGACAGAAAGAGTCAACTTTGCTTCTATCCAGAAGCAGATGCCTTATCCGGATTTCCTGGATATTCAGCTGAAGTCTTTTCGTGAGTTCTTTCAGATGGATTCTTCTCCGGAGCAACGTCGTCAAGAGGGACTCTATAAAGTTTTTTCCGAGAACTTTCCTATTACGGACACTCGAAACAACTTTATTCTTGAGTTTCTTGATTATTTTGTAGATCCTCCCCGCTATACTATTGAAGAGTGTCTGCAAAGAGGTCTTACTTATAGTGTGCCTTTGAAGGCAAAACTGAAACTTTCATGTACTGATCCGGATCATGAGGATTTCGCAACAGAAGTACAAGATGTATTTCTTGGAACTATCCCCTATATGACCCCTAAAGGTACTTTCGTAATTAATGGTGCAGAGCGTGTAGTCGTTAGTCAGCTTCACCGCTCGCCCGGTGTGTTCTTCGGCACAAGCCGTCACACTAATGGTACACAACTTTATTCTGCTCGTATTATTCCTTTCCGCGGTTCATGGATAGAGTTTGCAACAGACATTAACAATGTGATGTATGCTTACATTGACCGCAAAAAGAAATTGCCTGTAACAACTCTTTTGCGCGCCATCGGTTATGAGAGCGATAAGGATATACTTGAGTGCTTTGGTCTGGCTGAGGAAGTAAAGGTAAGCAAAGCAGGCTTGAACAAGTATCTTGGCCGTCGTCTTGCTGCACGTGTCCTGAAAGCATGGACAGAGGACTTCGTTGACGAAGATACCGGCGAGGTGGTTACCATTGAACGTAATGAGGTCATCATTGAACGTGAAGCAGAGCTGACTAAGGAAAATATCCAAGACATACTTGATTCAGGTGCTAAATCTATACTTCTTCATCCTGAGGTTGAAGGTACTAATGATAATAGCATCATTTTCAATACTCTTCAGAAAGACCCGACAAACTCGGAGAAAGAGGCTGTGCTTTATATCTATCGTCAGCTTCGTAACGCAGAACCTGCAGATGATAACACGGCCCGTGAAGTTATAAATGGCCTGTTCTTCTCTGAAAAACGTTATGACCTTGGTGATGTAGGTCGTTATAGAATCAATCGTAAACTTCATCTGGAAATCCCGGAGGAAACAAGAGTTCTTACGAAAGAGGATATAATTGAGATTATCAAGTATCTTATTGAACTCATCAACTCCAACGCAGAAGTTGACGATATCGACCACCTCAGCAACCGTCGTGTCCGCACTGTGGGTGAGCAGCTCTACAACCAGTTCGGTATTGGTTTGGCACGTATGTCGCGTACTATCCGTGAACGTATGAATGTCCGTGACAACGAGGTTTTCACTCCGACAGACCTTATCAATGCCAAGAGTATATCTTCTGTAATCAACACCTATTTCGGTACCAATGCTCTTTCGCAGTTTATGGATCAGCAGAATCCGTTGGCAGAGATTACTCACAAACGTCGTATGTCCGCTCTTGGCCCCGGTGGTTTGAGTCGTGACCGTGCCGGATTCGAGGTTCGTGACGTTCACTATACTCACTATGGTCGTCTTTGCCCGATTGAGACTCCTGAAGGCCCTAATATCGGTCTTATCTCCTCACTCTGCATTTATGCCAAAATCAATAGTCTCGGTTTCATTGAGACCCCTTACCGCAAAGTGGAAAACTCTGTAGTTGACCTTTCTGATGAGGGCATTATTTATATGACTGCTGAAGACGAGGAAAAGCATATCGTTGCACAAGGTAATGCTCCGCTTGATGAAAACGGACATTTCACCCGTGACAAGATTAAAGCCCGTTATGAGGCTGATTTCCCTGTCGTAGGTCCTGAGAGTATCTCGTTGATGGACGTTGCTCCTTCTCAGATTGCTTCAATCGCTGCAGCGCTTATTCCTTTCCTTGAGCATGATGATGCTAACCGTGCTTTGATGGGTTCGAACATGATGCGTCAGGCTGTACCATTGATTACTTCGGAAGCTCCTATTGTAGGAACAGGTATTGAAGGACAACTGATTCAAGATTCACGTACACAACTCGTTGCAGAAGGCAAAGGTGAAGTTCTGTATGTTGATGCTGATGTCATTCGTGTTAAGTATGAGCGTACTGAAGATGAAGAATTCATCAGTTTCGACTCTTCTGTAAAAGAGTACAAAATACCCAAGTTCCAACGTACCAACCAGAATACCACCATTGACCTTCATCCTATTGTCCGTAAGGGCGATATGGTAGAAGCAGGTCAGATTATGACAGAAGGTTTCGCTACGCAGAATGGTGAATTGGCTCTTGGTAAGAACCTCAAGGTCGCATATATTCCTTGGAAGGGTTACAACTATGAGGATGCCATAGTTCTCTCTGAACGTATTGTCCGTGAGGATATGTTTACCTCCGTACATGTGGTTGAACAACTGCTTGAAGTCCGCGAGACAAAGCGTGGTCTTGAGGAATTTACTGCAGACATACCTAATGTCAGCGAAGATGCAACAAAAGACCTCGATGAGAATGGTATCGTTAGAATAGGTGCCCGTATTGAGCCCGGTGATATCATCATTGGTAAGATTACTCCTAAAGGCGAAAGCGACCCGTCACCTGAAGAAAAATTGCTTAAGGCTATCTTCGGTGAGAAGGCAGGTGATGTGAAAGATGCCTCTCTTAAGGCTTCTCCGTCATTGTCAGGTGTCGTCATCGGTAAGCGTCTGTATCAGAGACCTAACAAAGACCGCAAAGAGAAACAGGATGACAAACTGAAATTGGCAGAAAAGCAGGCTCAGTTTGAGGCTAAGGCTCAAGAACTGAAAATGCAACTGGTGGAGAAACTGCTTGTCCTCACTGAAGGCAAACCTTCAGCAGGTGTAAAGGATTTCATGGGTACAGATGTTATTACAAGAAATAGCCGCTTTACTCGTGAGCGTCTGGAACAAATCGACTATAACTCTGTTATGCTTGCTCGTTGGACTTTCGATGATGAAAAGAATGTCCTCATTCAGCAATGCATACTTAATTACATAAAGAAGTATAAGGAGTTGGACGCTTGCCTCAAACGTGAAAGTTATGACATTACTATTGGTGATGAACTGCCCAATGGTATTGTTCAGATGGCAAAAGTTTACGTCTGCAAGAAACGTAAGATTCGTGTCGGTGACAAGATGGCAGGTCGTCATGGTAACAAGGGTATTGTCAGCAAGATTGTGCGTGTAGAAGATATGCCTTTCCTTGCAGACGGTACTCCTGTAGATATCGTGCTTAACCCGCTTGGTGTTCCTTCACGTATGAACCTTGGTCAGATATTCGAGGCTGTGCTCGGTTGGGCAGGCAAAGAACTCGGAGTTAAGTTTGCCACTCCTATCTTCGATGGTTGTACTATGGATGACCTCAATGAGTGGACTGACAAAGCCGGACTTCCTCGTGCAGGTAAAACTTATCTCTATGATGGTGGTACTGGTGAGATGTTCGACCAACCTGCAACTGTCGGTGTCACATACTTCATGAAGTTGGGTCACATGGTTGACGATAAGATGCACGCTCGTTCCATTGGTCCTTACAGTTTGATTACCCAACAACCTCTTGGAGGTAAAGCACAGTTCGGTGGTCAGCGTTTTGGTGAGATGGAGGTTTGGGCTCTTGAGGCTCATGGTGCAGCTCATGTACTGCAGGAGATTCTGACCGTCAAGTCTGACGATGTTAATGGTCGTGCCCGCACTTACGAGGCAATAGTTAAAGGCGAGCCTATGCCTACACCGGGTCTGCCGGAGTCACTCAATGTGCTCTTGCATGAACTCCAAGGTCTGGCTCTCAGCATCAATATGGAATAAAATGTGAAACTGGCGAATTGGAGAACTGGTGAACTGAAACAATGTTACAATTCCACAATTCAACAATTCCACAATTAACCAACTTAAAATTATGGCTTATAAACAAGATAATAAAACAAGTAAGGGTTTCAACAAGATTACAATTGGTCTTGCATCCCCTGAAGAGATTCTCCGCCTTTCCAGCGGTGAGGTGCTGAAACCTGAGACTATCAACTACCGCACTTACAAGCCCGAGCGCGATGGTCTGTTCTGTGAACGTATCTTTGGTCCTACCCGTGACTATGAGTGCCATTGCGGGAAATACAAACGTATCCGTTATAAGGGTATCGTATGTGACCGTTGCGGTGTAGAAGTTACAGAGAAGAAGGTACGCCGTGAACGTATGGGTCATATTCAACTGGTCGTACCGGTAGCACATATCTGGTATTTCCGTTCGCTGCCCAACAAGATGGGTTATCTGCTTGGCATGCCGACAAAGAAACTTGACAGCATCATCTATTATGAGAAGTATGTAGTCATTCAAAGCGGCGTGTTGGAAGGACAAGAGTTCGGCGATGGTCAGGTTGTTGAAAACAATATGCTCCTTACTGAAGACGAGTATCTGGATTTGTTAGACAAACTGCCTCAGAACAATCAGTCGCTTGAGGATACTGATCCTCAGAAGTTCATAGCCAAGATGGGTGCAGAGGCTATTTATGATCTGCTTTGCCGTTTGGACCTTGACACTTTGTCCTATGAACTTCGCGACCGTGCATCCAAGGATTCATCACAACAGCGTAAGACCGAAGCTTTGAAACGTCTGCAGGTTGTTGAGTCGTTCCGTGCATCCAAGAATAAGAACCGACCCGAGTGGATGATTCTTAAGATTATACCCGTCACTCCTCCCGAACTCCGTCCTTTAGTACCACTTGATGGCGGACGCTTCGCAACAAGTGACCTTAATGACCTCTATCGTCGTGTCATCATACGTAATAACCGCTTGAAACGACTGATAGAAATCAAAGCACCCGAAGTCATCCTCCGCAACGAGAAACGTATGCTTCAGGAGGCTGTTGACTCTCTGCTGGACAACTCTCGCAAGAGCACTGCCATCAAGAGTGACGCAAACCGCCCGTTGAAGTCTTTGAGCGACTCGCTGAAGGGTAAACAAGGCCGTTTCCGTCAGAACCTGCTTGGTAAGCGTGTTGACTATTCTGCACGTTCGGTTATCGTGGTAGGTCCTGAGTTGAAGATGCATGAATGTGGTCTGCCCCAGGATATGGCTGCCGAACTCTACAAACCATTCATCATCCGCAAACTTATTGAGCGCGGCATAGTAAAGACTGTCAAGTCTGCCAAGAAGATTATCGACCGCAAGGATCCTATTATCTGGGATATTCTTGAGCATGTGATGGAAGGACACCCTGTGCTTCTCAACCGTGCTCCGACACTTCACCGTCTGGGTATTCTTGCATTCCAACCTCGTATGATTTCCGGTAAGGCTATTCAGTTGCACCCGCTGGCATGTACCGGTTTCAATGCCGACTTCGACGGTGACCAGATGGCTGTTCACCTCCCGCTTAGCAATGAGGCTATATTGGAGGCACAACTGCTTATGCTTGGCTCGCATAACATCCTCAACCCTGCCAACGGTGCTCCTATCACTGTACCTTCTCAGGATATGGTGCTCGGTCTGTATTATATTACAAAAGAGCGTGCAGGTGCAAAGGGCGAAGGACTGATCTTCTATTCACCTGAGGAAGTGGAGATTGCTCTTAACGAGAAGAAAGTGGATATGCATGCTAAAGTTAAGGTGCGTATTGACGACATGGTGGACGGTAAAGAGGTAACACATATCATTGAGACTACTCCGGGCCGTGTTCTTGTCAATCGTTACGTACCAAAGGAAGTGGGCTATGTGAATGTTGTATTGAAGAAAAATGCTCTTCGCGACATCATTGGTGATGTCATCAAGACCTGTGGTGTGGCCCGTACAGCCCAATTCCTTGACGACATCAAGGACCTCGGTTATCAGATGGCATTCAAGGGCGGTCTGTCGTTCAACCTCAATGACATTATAATTCCTCCTGAGAAAGATAGTCTCGTAGAAGAAGGAAACAATGAAATTGAAGAGATTACTTTCAACTACAACAATGGACTTATCACCAACAACGAGCGTTACAACCAGGTTATTGACACATGGACGCACGTCGATACCAACCTCACACAGGTATTGATGAAAGAAATGGCTGAGGCTGACCAGGGATTCAACGCTGTATATATGATGATGGACTCAGGTGCCCGTGGTTCCAAACAGCAGATTAAACAGCTGAGTGGTATGCGTGGACTTATGGCTAAACCTCAGAAGGCAGGTGTCGAAGGTGGTCAGACTATTGAGAACCCTATTCTTTCCAACTTCAAGGAAGGTCTGTCAGTGCTTGAGTACTTCATCTCTACTCACGGTGCACGTAAGGGTCTTGCCGATACCGCTCTTAAGACGGCTGACGCCGGTTATCTTACCCGTCGTCTTGTCGATGTCAGCCACGATGTGATTATAACCGAAGAAGACTGCGGCACATTGCGCGGACTGACTGCTACCGAAATCAAGAAGAACGAGAACGTTGTTGCATCTCTTTATGATCGTATCCTCGGTCGTGTTAGTGTGCATGATGTCTATGACCCGATTACAGGCGAGCTCTATGTGGCTGCAGGCGAAGAGATTCGCGAAGATGCTGCCGAGAAGATAGAGAAATCTGCTATCGAGGCTGTGGAAATCCGTTCGGTACTTACCTGCGAGTCAAAGCATGGCGTATGCGCAAAGTGCTACGGTCGTAATCTTGCTACAGGCCGCCTTGTTGAGAAAGGTGAGGCTGTCGGTGTTATCGCTGCCCAGTCAATCGGTGAGCCGGGTACCCAGCTTACACTTCGTACTTTCCACGTCGGTGGTGTTGCAGGCAACGTTGCTACTGAGTCAAGTTATACACTTAAATACGATGGTATAGTAGAACTCGAAGAACTCCGTACCGTCAAAACAGAAACTGACACAATCGTTGTCAGCCGTCAGACTGAAATGCGTCTGCGTGACGAGAATACCGGTGTCATTCTTACCACCTTCAATATCCCGTATGCTGCTAAATTGTTCGTAGAAAACGGTAAGAAGTATGAGAAGGGTACCCTCATTTGCGAGTGGGATCCTTTCAATGCCACTATCGTTATCGAGAACAATGGTAAAGTACGTTATGAAGATGTGCTCGAGAACGTTACTGCCAAAACGGAGACCGATGAAACAACAGGTTTGAAAGAGACTATTATCATTGACTCCAAGGACAAAACAAAGATGCCTACTGCGCATATTGTTGACAAGGATGGTAATATCTTGCGTACATACAACCTTCCGTTAAGTGCTCACTTGCAGGTTAAGGACGGTGATGAGGTTAAGGTAGGCGATTTGCTGATAAAGATACCTCGTACTGTTGGTAAAGCCGGTGATATCACAGGTGGTCTGCCACGTGTAACCGAACTGTTCGAGGCACGCAACAGTAGCAACCCTGCCATTGTAAGTGAAATCGATGGTGAGGTGACATTCGGCAAAATCAAACGTGGTAACCGTGAACTGACTGTTACTTCGCGTCTGGGTGAGGAGAAGAAATATCTCATACCTCTCTCCAAGCAGATTCTTGTTCAGGAGAACGACTTCGTTCGTGCCGGTACTCCGCTCTCTGATGGTGCTGTAACACCTGATGATATTCTTGCCATCAAGGGTCCAACCGCTGTGCAGGATTATATCGTCAACGAAGTGCAGGATGTTTACCGTCTGCAAGGTGTGAAGATTAACGACAAACACTTCGAGATTATCGTGCGTCAGATGATGCGCAAGGTGGAGATTCTTGATCCGGGTGACACTCGCTTCCTTGAGAAACAACTTGTTGAAAAGAACGACTTCCTTGAGGAGAATGACCGTATCTGGGGTAAGAAAGTGGTTGTTGATGCCGGTGACTCCGAGAACCTGCACGCAGGTCAGATAGTGGCTCCACGCAAACTCCACGATGAGAATTCAAGCCTTAAGCGCCGTGACAAGAAGCTTGTTGAGGTGCGTGATGCAATGCCTGCTACCTCTGCTCAGGTGCTGCAGGGTATCACTCGCGCTGCTCTCGGTACCAAGTCGTTCATGTCTGCCGCTTCTTTCCAGGAAACCAACAAAGTGCTCAACGAGGCTGCTATCAATGGCAAAGTTGACTATCTTGAAGGCATGAAGGAGAACGTTATCTGCGGTCACTTGATACCAGCCGGTACAGGTCAGAGAGATTTCAAGCAGATAGTGGTACACAATCGTGCTGACTACGAGCGCCTACTTGCTCAGCGCGCCTCCGCTGAAACTCCTGAAGAGGAAGATGAAGAATAACCGATGATAAAGAGAGGCGTAGAAATGCGTCTCTCTTTTTCTGACTATCCAACAATAACAGAAAAACAGCAAAAACCATTAGCAATGTCTAACTTCCATCGTATATTCCTTTTTGTGCTTGTCCTGTCGCTTGCGGCATGTAGTGCCAAACAGACTATAGAGACTGAACAGATCTCTTATGGCAGGTCATATTGTCTGACCGATGCATGCAACGACTCGATAACTCTCCAGTTTGAGATAGAGTTCCCTACTGTTCTCGCAGTAGATACTGCTTTAACCAATATCCAGAAAGACCTGATTACGCGCCTTTTCGGACCTGAGTATAGCAGTTTGTCGCTTGAGAATGCAATAGAGAAGTATGTGTCGTTGTCATACAACGAATATATAGCCAACAACCGTGCTTTTGCCGAGCGCCTTGATGACGACGAGGATAGGGAAGGTGATATCCTCTCGGAGCAGCAAAGTATGAGGGGTAGAGTAGTGGCTACGGATAACAATATATTGACATACGAAGTGGAGCAATATGTATATATGGGTGGTGCCCACGGTATAAACACTCGCTACTTCTATAATTATGACATGCAGACCGGCAACCTGATAAAAGAAACTGATGTGTTCAAGGACGGGTACAACGAGTCTCTGACGAGGATAATGCGGCAGACGCTGATTGACCAATCCGAGACCTTCTCTTCAATGCAGGACTTTATTGATGCTGGGTATGAGTTTGACAGTATACGTCCGAATGGTAATTTTGCTTTCACGGAAGATGCCGTTATCTATCTGTTCAATCCTTACGAAATAGCACCTTATGTGTATGGAGAAACGGAGATAGTGATGGACAAGAGCCTGATAAAAGACTTGCTGCGATAGGCATACTTTCTCATAGACTCGCTTGTCACAGACTTCATCTGCGATAACTGCTGCCGTAATACTTCTTCCTTGCTGTTGGAGGAAATGCACTTTCGATGTGATTGATGTCACATCGATTGTCGTTTAGTACTATTGCTATTATATCGAATCTGACATCAAGAGATATCTTGTTGTAGTTGATATATGCATTGGCGGCTGATGTGAGTCTGCATCTTCTGTTGAAATCAACTGCATCCTCTGGCAGCATTAGTGAATCATCGCTGCGCGTCTTAACCTCTACGAACACTATCTGTTTCTTCGTGCGGGCAATGATATCTACCTCCCAACCGTTGAAACGCCAGTTGCGTTCCAGTATCTTGTAGCCTTTCTTCCGCAGCATCTCTGCTGCCAAGTCCTCACCTTGTCTGCCTAATTCATTATGCGTTGCCATCTCGCTTGTAGTCTAAATGGTTATAATCTGCTTGTATGTTGAGAAGTTATTGAATACTCTGTCAGTCGCCTTATCCTAACAATTGCTCTGTATGGTTTTTTGTATCCACTTTGTCAATGATGCGCTCTAATATTCCATCGGCTGAGAAGATGAAAGTCATACGTATAGTCCCCATACTTACCTTGCCGTATAGTTTCTTCTCTCCCCATGCACCGAGTGCCTGCAATAGTTCAGTGGTCGGGTCGCTTAACAACGGGAATGGCAGGCTGTATTTTTCAATGAAACGCCTGTGTGATGCAGATGAGTCCTTGCTCACACCATACACCTGATAGCCGCGTGCAAGGAACGAATGGTAGTTGTCTCGTATGTTGCATGCCTCGGCTGTACACCCGGGTGTCGAGTCCTTCGGATAGACATAAAGCACTGTAGGTCTGCCTATGAGGTCTTTGTCTGTTACCATATTGCCGTCTTGGTCAGCAACGCTGAACTCTGGCATCTTATCTCCAATCTGTAGCATATTCTGTATGTTTTTTTAGTTAAAGTGATTACATCTGATTGTAATTTGCTTGCCATGCCCCTTATACACTATCCCCGAATCATATAATCAATTCTGCAATACTCTGCAAAGATACAACAATTTCTCTGTTTCTACAACATATTGTTGGAATCATTTATGCTGACAATATGTAACCCTTTGTCATTTCAACTATTCTTTGTAACTTTGCACGCTAAAACACCAACTAATAATTATGAATATCGCATTGATCGGATATGGCAAGATGGGCAAACTGATTGAGCAGAAAGCCCTCGCTCGCGGACATAAGGTAGTGTGTATCATAGATAAAGACAACCTTCAGGACTTCGACTCCGATGCCTTTCGTTCGGCAGATGTGGCAATAGAGTTCACCACTCCTGCAACTGCTGCAGATAATATCCGCAGAGCATGGGATGCGAATGTAGCCGTCGTCTCCGGCACTACAGGCTGGCAGGCGGCATTGCCGGAATTGCAGAAACAACTTGCAAACAACGGCAAGGCTCTGTTCTGGTCAAGCAACTTCTCAATCGGTGTCAATCTTTTCTTTGCCCTAAGCAAGCGTATGGCTGAGTTGATGAAACCATACAACGAGTATGAGGCTTCGATAACGGAGATTCATCATATTCACAAACTTGATGCGCCATCAGGTACTGCCGTCACTCTTGCCGAGCTGACCGGTGTGGCAACCGATAGCATTGAGAGCATCAGAGAGGGCGAAGTGCCCGGTACTCATATCCTGACATACGAAAGCGGTGTGGACAAACTCGAGTTGACACATGAGGCTAAGAGCCGCGAAGGCTTTGCTCTCGGAGCAGTTGTGGCAGCTGAGTTCATGCAGGGTAAAAAGGGCTATTATACAATGAGTGACTTACTGAAAATTCAATAACAACCGGATATGAAACTTAATCTGAAAGAACGAATAAGCAATATAAGCCGTAAGCAGTGGATTAAAGCCGCTGTGTGGGGCGGTCTGTATGTTCTCTTCCTCGTATGGCACGGCAACTGGTGGTGGCTGCTCCTGTTGCCCTTTATCGTGGATATGTTCACCACGAAGTTCATCAAGTGGACTTGGTGGAAGAAATATAAGCAGACAAACAAAACCCTCTACACTATAATGTCGTGGGTGGATGCCATAGTCTTCGCTTTGGTAGCGGTGTATTTCATCAATATCTATCTCTTCCAAAACTATCAGATTCCATCTTCTTCGCTCGAGAAAAGCCTGCGCGTGGGCGATTTCCTCTTTGTCAGCAAGGCAAGTTACGGCCCGCGTGTGCCGAACACTCCTCTCAGTTTCCCCCTTGTGCAGCACACTTTCCCCAAGTGGCTCGGTGGCGGCAAGAGTTATATTGACAAACCGCAGTGGGAGTACCGCCGTCTGAAAGGCTGGGATAAACCTGAGAAAGGCGATATCGTCGTGTTCAATTTCCCCACCGGCGATACTGTGTGCACCAAGATGCAAAACCCAGACTACTACACACTCTGCTATTACTACGGCAAGCATAATGTGGAGACCCGCAAGGATGTTTTCGGTGATATAGTCTGGCGCCCCGTTGACCGCAGAGAGAACTATGTGAAACGCTGTGTGGGCGAACCCGGCGACACACTGCAGATTATTGACAACCAAATCTATATCAACGGCAGTATTCTCGAAGACAAACCCGGAGTGCAGTACAACTATTTCGTGCAGACCAAAGGCGGACTGCTCTCTGCCTCCACGCTCGACAAACTTGAGATATCTAAAGACGACCGCCATCTCATACCACAGACCAAGACCGGTGTCGAAGAGAAACTTGCACTCGGACTCGACCCCGAGATGCCTGTCTATCAGTTCCCCCTCACCCAAGAGATGAAGCAGAAACTGATGAAGAACTCTGCTGTGGACACCGTCATTTTAGAGCCTGAATGGCGTGGCGGCGATGTCTATCCGCTCGGAGCCATGTTTGAGCAAGGTGACTCGCTCGTACGCTGGACACGCGATAACTACGGGCCTGTATATATTCCCAAGAAAGGAGAAACAATCACCATTACTGCCGACAACTGGCAGATATACCGCCGTGTAATCAATGTCTATGAGCACAGTACTGCTCAGATAGGCGAAGAATACACCTTCAAAATGGACTACTATTGGATGATGGGCGACAACCGCCACAACTCCGCCGACTCGCGATATTGGGGCTTTGTGCCCGAAGACCATATAGTCGGCAGACCTGTCTTCATCTGGCTCTCTGTGGAGAAAGATAAACCTTGGTTCCACGGACACATACGCTGGAACAGACTCTTCAAGAGTGCAGAGAAATGATTCTTCCTACAGCATATTTCGCCCCTGCCCGCTGGTATAAGGTCTTCGTGAACGAACCTTGCCAAATAGAGGTTTGTGAGAGTTTCCCGAAGCAGACTTACCGCAATCGTTGCACCATCATGTCGCCCGACGGACCTGTCACGCTCTCTGTTCCTGTCTGCCATGTTGAAAGCAAACAACTGACGCGTGACATTCAGATAAGTTATCAGCAGCACTGGCAGCACCAGCACAAAATAGCCTTGTTGTCCGCATACAAGCGCACACCCTACTTCGATTACTATCAGGATTATATCATGCCCCTTTACGACAACCGGTTCAAGTATTTGAAAGACCTTAATGATGCCTGCCATAGTGTGGTATGGAGTCTGATGCAGAACCAAAGACCTCAACAAACGCAGACTCTGCCCGCCACTGCCGACTGGCAGCAGCATGACCTTGAGCAGTTCTGGGGCGACGGTAGCAGCATTCTCGACCTGCTGATGCAATATGGTCCGCAAACAACCTTATATCTGCAACAAATCTGAATATGAAACAAATCAACTGGAAACAACTCGGGTTCCATTATACCGAAACTGATTATATCGTCCGTTGTGAGTATCATGACGGCAAGTGGGGCGAACCTGTTGTTACTTCTGACAAAACCATCACCCTCCATCTCTCCGCCACATGCCTGCAATACGGGCAGGAGGCTTTCGAAGGACTCAAGGCTTTCCGTGGCGCTGACGGTAAGATTCGTATCTTCCGCATGGAAGAGAATGCCCGCCGTATGGCGCGCTCTGCTGAAGGACTTTGTATGGCTCCCGTACCCGAAGACCTCTTCTGCCGTTGCATCCTTTTAGCCCTTGAAAATAATCTCGATTACTTGCCCCCGTACGACACCGGTGCTACCCTCTATTTCCGCCCGCTGCTTATCGGCATCACCCCGCGCCTCGGTGTAGGTCCGGGCAGAGATTTCCTCTTCGCCGTCATTCCTTCTCCTATCGGCCCTTACTACCCTGTAGGATTTCATGGTACACCTTTCATTGTCAATCGCCGCGTTGACCGTGCCGCCCCCTTTGGTACAGGGCAGTTCAAGGTAGGTGGCAACTATGCTGCCTCTTTCCGTGGCACTGAAGCTGCTCATGCGCAAGGGCTCTCCTGCCTCTTCCTCGACTCCGTCGAGCGTAAGTATATCGACGAATGTGGTGCCGCCAATTTCTTCGGAATAAAACACGGTAAGTACATCACTCCTGCTTCTACCTCTATCCTTCCAAGTATAACCAACAACTCGCTTATGCAACTTGCACGCGACAATGGTATAGAAGTAGAGCAGCGCAAAGTGCTCCTCGAAGAACTTGCAGACATGACCGAGTGCGGCGCATGTGGCACTGCGGCTGTTATCTCGCCTATCTCTCGTGTGATTGACCCCGACAATGGTAAAATCTATGAGTTCGGAGACGAACCCGGTCAGGTGAGCAAAATGCTATATAATGCCCTGCAAGATATTCAATACGGCAGGGCAGACGACAACCACGGTTGGTGCAGAGTGTATTAAACTCCCCAAAAGACAACAATAATTCGTAAACGCAAAATAGTCTGAAGGCTGATTCGTCTTCACCTTACCTGTTTACCCGTTTCTCCCCGTTCTCGATAATTATTCCTTTGTACAGGCTGTCAACCTCCTGCCCGAGCAGGTTGTAGCGTTTGCCGTCGCCCCTCCCAGACTCTCTCTGATGCTCTATGCCGTCAGTTATGGGCGATGAGTAACTGATAGTCACGTCCGAACCGTTCTTGCTTATGCCTGCAAACGACATGGTCAGTATGCCCTTCTCACGACTCACTAACAATGTGCCGCTTACTATGTAGTAACTGCATAACCAATTCTCATCTTTGTCGAACATGGCGAGGAAAGTGCCATAGTCAGCCGTCTCCGTGCCCCCTGGCGAGGCTATCAATGTACCCGGCACCGAGTCTGTGGTGATATAATAAGTCCCCGAAGGAGGTTCCTCCTCTGCCGTCACCATCTCAATGTACATCTGCGTGGTGTCGTTCTGCATGTCTATGCCCAGAATGCCGTTGTGAGAATCATAGTTGCACTTGCTGAAGATGTATCTCAAACTTGCCTTCTCCTCCGGCTCTGCATCGTAACTGAACTGAGGCTCAGAGATATACGGACCGATATATTCTGCACCTCCCTCATATTCCACCACTATATGCGAACCGTTGTATGTATATGCCTCTATCTCAAACACCCAGTTGCTTCCTTTCTTGCCGATACTTACCTCACCGCTCCTCAGATACCAGTAATTCTTTGTCGTCTGATAGAATGATGGCTGATAGTTGCCCACCGACGCAAGTATAGTGTTCTCGATATGATCGTCGTTGATAGGGAAGGTGCCTGTCGGAAATACCTTCTTTGTGTACAGATTCAACCATACCGCCGCGCCGCTCTCCGTGTAGATTATGATATCATACATGGTGCTGCCAAACGGTTTGTATCTAAGTTTTTTACCCTTCTCACTTACCTCCGATATCTCCTTTGGCTCGTCTGAATAGGCGGACGGATCTATGCTCAGCCGTCTTATTCCTGACATGTCTCCTGCACTGATTTCCAGCGCAAAAATCATGAATATATATATCATAATTGACTTTCTCATATCTCGCTTTATTGATATTTTGCCCGCAAAGGTACTACTTTTTTTGTATATATGAAAAGATTTGTGTACCTTTGCGCTGCAATTTGTGCGTTATATTTAAACCGATTTATTACTGCTGAAAACTTTTAAATACTCAATTATATGTTTGAAAATCAACCCAAAGGGCTCTATGCTCTTGCTCTCGCCAACACCGGCGAACGCTTCGGCTACTACACTATGCTGGCCGTGTTTGCACTCTTCCTCCGTGCCAATTTCGGACTTGAACCCGGTGCCGCAGGAGCCATCTACTCCTCTTTCCTTGCTCTTGTCTATTTCCTCCCGCTCGTCGGTGGTATCATTGCCGACAAGATAGGCTACGGACGATGCGTCACCATCGGTATCATCATCATGTTCATCGGCTATCTGCTTCTCGCCATACCGCTCGGAGGCGGACCTGTGGCTATGTCCGCTATGATTGCCGCTCTTGTGCTTATATCCTTTGGTACAGGCCTCTTCAAGGGCAACCTGCAGGTGATGGTCGGTAATCTCTACGACGACACCAAGTATGCAGACAAGCGTGATGCTGCCTTCTCTATATTTTATATGGCTATCAATATCGGCGCTATGTTCGCTCCTACCGCCGCTGTGAAGATTATGGCATGGGCGCAGAACTCGTTCGGGCAGTCGGTGAACGACTCCTATCACTTCGCTTTCATGGTGGCTTGCGCTTCGCTCGTCTTCTCCATCATTATCTATTATGCTTGCCGCCCTTGGTTCAAGCATGTGGAGAACACCGCCAAGCAGGCCGCTGCTTCCGGACAGGCAGTCGAAGAACTGTCGCCTGAACAGACCAAGAAGCGTATCATTGCCCTCTGTCTCGTCTTCGCTGTAGTCATCTTCTTCTGGATGGCTTTCCATCAGAACGGACTCACTCTCACCTACTTCGCCAACGAGTTCACCAACCCCGTATCTACTGGCATACAGTCTATGGCATTCAGTATTGTCAACCTGCTCATGATTGTATTCATTGTCTATGCCGGCTTCGCACTCTTCCAGTCCAAGTCTGCGAAAGGCAAGTCTATAGCAGGCGCAGTCATATTGGCTGCATTGGGCGTGCTCGCATGGAAATACACTAAGATTGACCCCGACGGAGTCAATCTCTCTGCTCCTATCTTCCAGCAGTTCAACCCCTTCTATGTAGTCGCCCTCACTCCTTTCTCAATGGCAATCTTTGGGGCCATGGCAAAGAAAGGCAAGGAACCTTCCGCTCCCCGCAAGATAGCGTATGGTATGCTTGTCGCTGCTCTCGCTTATATGGTGATGGCTCTCGGTTGTATCGGTCTTAACACTCCCGAACAACAGATGTTAGTGCTTGAAGAGGGTGGTGACCCCACTTATGTAAGTGCCAACCTGCTTATCGGCACCTATCTTATACTCACCTTCGGCGAGTTGCTGCTTAGTCCTATGGGTATATCCTTCGTCTCAAAAGTGGCTCCTCCTAAATACAAAGGTATGATGATGGGTGGATGGTTCGTCGCTACTGCTGCCGGTAACTTCCTCGTTTCTGTCGGTGGTTTCCTCTGGGGTAGCCTGCCTCTCTGGGCTGTTTGGTCTGTCTTCGTTGCACTCTGCCTCATCTCTGCAATCTTCATGTTCTCTATGATGGGCAAACTCGAAGATGCTACTAAGTAATACAAGCTATATAATATGTGCAACTCTCAACATATTGTACTATGGAACAACTACTGATTGATTCCCTGCGTCAGGAACTGGAAAACCTGCGCAACCAGACCCTGCTTATTCAAAACCGTATTGACGAAATACAGACTACACTTGGCTCACTCGAAGCCGAGTGTATGCTCTCGTCATCGGTTCCGGAACATAACCCCCTGCCCGAAGATGAACAACCCGAAGTCGAGGTCGAGTTCTATGTTGACGATTTCAATACCGACTACGACGGTCTGCTTACCGATGAGGAACTTGAGGTTGAGGACTCGGTAGAAGAAGTAATCCTTCAGGAACTCGAGAAGGAACCCGAACCCGTAGCCGAACCTGCTCCCGAACCCATAGTAGAGGAACAGCCCGCAATAGAACCCGAGACCCCGCAGGAGCCCGAACCTGCCCCCAAACCGGCAGAGAAACCCGCCCCCGTTGCAGAACCTGTTGCAGAACCTGCACCCAAACCTGCCGCAGACCCTGCAGCAAAGCAACCTTCAGTCTCGCTGCCACCTATTGATGACATTCGCAAAGGTATGTCGCTCGGCGACCGGTTCCTCTTCCAGCGTGAACTCTTTGCAGGAGATGGCGAGAAGATGAACAAGACCATTGACCGCCTCAACGGCTGCTCCACTTTGGAAGAAGCATTGCAATATACTGATAAACACTTCAAATGGGATACCGAAAGTCAGTCTTACCAGTTGTTCGTTAACCTGTTGAAGCGCCGTTTCTGATGCTCTATATCGTACCTACACCGGTCGGCAACCTCGATGACATGACCTTCAGGGCAATCAATGTCCTCAAACAGGTTGACCTCATTCTCGCTGAAGATACCCGCACAAGTAGTGTCCTGCTCAAGCATTTTGATATTCACACTCCGCTGCGCTCTCACCATAAATTCAACGAGCATGGTACTTCTGCACAGATAGTGCAACAACTGCTTGCAGGCTCTGATATAGCCCTTGTTTCCGATGCCGGCACACCCGCTATCTCCGACCCTGGTTTCTTCCTCGTCAGAGAAGCAGTCAGCGCAGGTGTCGAGGTGCAATGTCTCCCCGGTGCTACCGCTTTCGTACCCGCTTTGGTTGACTCCGCCCTGCCTAACGACCGCTTCTTCTTTGAGGGATTCCTCCCGCAGAAGAAAGGCAGGCAGACACGGCTCAAACAACTCGCCGAATTGGAGCATACCATCATCATCTATGAGTCCCCTTTCCGCCTGCAAAAGACCTTGGAGCAACTCTCCGAATATCTTGGCTCGGAACGGCAGGCATCTGTCAGTCGTGAGATAAGCAAGATACACGAAGAGACCGTGCGCGGCACATTGGCTGAACTTGCCGGACATTTCCGTCAGAACCCGCCCAAAGGTGAGATAGTCATCTGCATAGCAGGAAAGCAATGAAGACCTATAAAGCCATATTCCTCGATTGGGACGACACCATAGGCAATTTCCGCCATGCTGAGCGGCAGGCACTGACCGACTTGTACAATATCTATCATCTTGACTCTCTGTTCCCCTCTTTCGACGATTTCTTCAACTGCTACCACCCGTACAATATCAGCCTTTGGGAGTTGTACGGACGCAGTGAGATAACAAAAGAAGAGCTTGCTTTCCGGCGCTTTCACCATCCTGTAGAGTCTTTGCCCGATAGTGAACAGTTAGCCAAGACTATGGGCGCCGATTTTCTCCGTCTTACTACCAGGCATTTCTCTCTCCTTCCCAATGCCGACAGGGTAGTCAGGTATCTTGCCCGGAAATACCCGCTCACCATAGTCAGCAATGGCTTCATTGAGGTGCAATATAAGAAAATAGAACTCTCAGGTCTGCAGAGTTGCTTCCGATACATTGTCCTCTCCGAAGAGGTGGGGGCGCAGAAGCCTAACCCTGTCATCTATGAGAAGGCCTTGGAGTTGAACCGCCTGCCTGCTGAACAGGTACTTATGATAGGCGACAGCTACAACTCGGATATCCAAGGGGCAATCAATGCCGGCATCGACCAGCTGTGGATTACTGCCGACCTCTCTGACCCCCGTCCTTCTACATATCGCACTGACAATATACTCAATCTTATAAATCTCCTCTAAACTTCTGTCTTTTATGAAACTCTTCAACCGCATTCTGCCTTTGTTTCTGCCTGCTTCTCTTGCCCTCTGTTTCTTCTCATGCACCCGTCCCGCAGCCGAACAGACCATGAACAGGTTCATCGACTCGCTTATGTCTGAGATGACTCTTGAGGAGAAAATCGGACAGATGAACCTGCCCGTAACCGGCAGTATCGTCACAGGTCAGGCGCAGTCAAGCGACATCGCTCAGCAGATACGCGAGGGTAGAGTAGGAGGGCTATTCAACCTCAAAGGTGTCGAGTCTATACGCGAGGTGCAACGTATTGCCGTTGAAGAGAGTCGTCTCGGCATACCACTGCTCTTCGGTATGGATGTGATTCACGGCTACGAAACCGTCTTCCCCATTCCTCTTGCTGTCGCCTCCTCGTGGGATACATTGGCGGCACAAACCATGGCACGGGTGTCTGCTCAGGAGGCATCGGCAGATGGTATCTCCTGGACTTTCTCCCCTATGGCGGATGTCAGTTGTGACGCTCGTTGGGGACGAATGTCTGAAGGCTTCGGCGAAGACCCCCTATTATGCAGTAAGATGGTGGCAGCCATGGTTCGCGGCTACCAGACCGACAACCTCGCCGACAGCACCTCTATCTTGTCCTGCGTCAAGCATTTCGCCCTCTATGGTGCAGTGGAAGGCGGACTTGAATACAATAACGCCGAGATGAGCCGCTACCGCATGTACAACGACTATTTCCCGCCATACCGTGCAGCAGTCGAGGCTGGCGCAGCATCTGTCATGGCTGCTTTCAATACCGTGGAAGGAATACCTGCCACCTGCAATAAATGGTTGCTAACCGACATCCTGCGCAACGAGTGGAACTTCCAAGGCTTTGTGGTGTCCGACTATACTGCTGTGCAGGAACTGCGAGAACATGGTGTTGCAGCCGACAAACACGAGGCGGCACTGCTCGCACTTCAGGCAGGGCTCGACATGGATATGGTCTCCGAAGCGTTCTTCCTCCTTCAAGACGACAAGAATATGCTGCCCTATATAGATAAGGCATGCCGACGCATTCTCGAAGCCAAGTACCGTCTCGGGTTGTTCGACGACCCTTACCGCTACTGCTCCCGCAACAGAGAAGAAAACATATATACCGCTCAGTCGCGAGGCGAAGCACGACGTATAGCTCGTGAGACTTTCGTACTCCTCAAAAACGATAACTCTCTCCTGCCGTTGAAGAAGAACTCCACCATTGCCCTCATTGGACCCCTTGCCGACACGCGCGCCAATATGTCGGGCACTTGGGCAGTTGCTGCCACTCCTTCGCGCTACAAGACCCTCCGTGAGGGCTTGCAGGATGCAGTCGAAGGCAAAGGCACTGTGCTCTATGCCAAAGGCTGCAACCTCACTTCCGACCCTGTGCTTGAGGCTAATGCCACTATGTTCGGTCGTGAGATGCGTGACCCGCGCAGCGATGAGCAGATGCTCAAAGAGGCGTTGTCTGTTGCCCGCAAGGCTGATGTCATAGTGGCTGCTATGGGTGAGTCGTCGGAGTATTCGGGCGAGTGCGCCTGCCGTACCGACCTCTCTATGCCCGATGTCCAGCACGACCTCTTGGTAGAACTCAAGAAGACCGGCAAACCTGTTGTTCTTCTCAATTTCTCTGGTCGCCCTGTCGTGCTGAACTGGGAAGCGGAGAATCTGCCTGCCATACTGCAGGTGTGGTTTGGTGGAAGCGAAACAGCCGATGCTGTGGCGGATGTGCTCTTTGGCGATTATTGCCCTTCAGGCAAACTGCCTGCTGCTTTCCCCCGTACTGTAGGGCAGATGCCTATGACCTATCGCCGTTTCAACACAAGCCGACCCTTGGCAGACGGTAAGGATACATTCTCTAAATACCAGTCTTCGTATATCGACTCGCCCAAATCACCGCTCTTCCCCTTTGGTTTCGGACTCAGTTACACTACCTTTCACTATTCCTCCCCCGTTTTGCAAAACTCCCCAACCTGTCCGACCGTCTCCATCTCCGTCACTAACACAGGTACGCGGGATGCCGATGAGGTGGTACAACTTTATATCCGTGACAAAGTCAGTATGCCTGCCCGCCCTGTTCAGGAACTGCGCGGGTGGCAACGCCTGCATCTTGCAGCCGGTGAGACCAAAACTGTGGAGTTCCTGCTTGACGTGCAGACCCTCGGATTCTATGATCAGGAGGGCAAAGCAGTGAAACCAGAAGGCGAGTTTGAGATAATGGTAGGCCCCGATAGCAAGAATGTCAAGACCCTGACTCTGAGTCTGTAGGGTCGTGAGAGCAGAAAAGTAGGCGTAGAGACGCGACATAGTTGCGTCTCTACATGAATTAAGATTTCGGATAATCGTATCATCAAATTGAGATTATGCTTGCATATTCAAATAATAAGATGTACTTTTGCGGTCGGATGGATAATAAATAAATTAAGTGCTATGACTGACAAAGAATTATACAGAGAGTGGTGCAAGAAGCAGGAGAATATGCCGGTGTTCATGCAACCATGGTGGCTTGACGCTGTATGCGCCGGCAAGGAATGGGATGTGATGCTGTTTTACGACACTGCGGAGAGTACGGACAATGCGGTTGCAGGCGGGGAGGAAGAAACCAGTGAGGGTGTGCAAAAGTCTGCAGAGGCAGTAGCTACCGGTGAGGATGAGGTTAAGCCGGAAGAGCAGGTTATTGTTGCGGCAATGCCTTATCTGTTTCGCAAACGTATGGGAATGAAATACATACTGATGCCGCAGCAGACACAGATAGGCGGTATGTGGATAGATGAAAACAGGCTCGAAGACCAGGAACTGTTGCAGCGTTTGGCAGACGAGGCGGCACAACGACTTCGTGCAAAGAAATTATGGTACTACTATCAGCAGTTCCCCGTAGCGTCGCCCATACCTGATTTGTTGAGAACAAAGAGATTCACAGTGAAGAAGAGAGTGACATACAGGTTGGATGACCTGAGTGACTTAGACAAGGTTATGAAGGGCTTCTCCAAGAACAAGAAGCGCCAACTGCAGAAGGCACTTACATTGTCGGCAGACACAGAGATGCCGGCAGAAGACTTCTACCGTTTTCACTCGGCATGTCTATTGGAGCAGGGTAAGAAGATAACCTACACAAGAGAGTTCTTCATGGTGCTATACAAGAAGGCAGAACGATTGGGGCAATGCTGTATATTGCGAATAAACACATTGGACGGCGATACTGCCGCTGCCGCTTTTCTTGTATGGGATAAGAACAGAATGTATTACCTTATACCTTGCTATACCCCCAAATACAAAGATTCCGGAGCAGGCACCTTATTAGTGTGGGAGTCATTGAAGATAGCAAGACTTAAGAACCTGCAGTTCGACTTTGAAGGCAGTATGATTCGCGGAGTAAGAGACCACTACAAGCAATTCGGCTCGGTTCCGACAACATACTATTCGGTGAGGAAGTACTACAACCCCCTTTTCGCATTTGCACTGATGTTCAATAAGATGAGGGGATAGAAATACATGGAGACGTGATAATGTCACGTCTCTACGTTAATTTTACTTTGTCAGTTTTATCTGTTTGTCACTTTTATCTGTAGGGGTAGGAGGGCATTGTGTGCGGTGTTAGCCGTGGCGGAGAACCATGCAGCGTCGGTGGAATAGTGCCATTGGCTCCAGCCGCCTCCGAACCAGTAGGTGAGAGTGCCGTCGGTTATGGTGTCGGTAATTACGAGCAGATGACCCGCTTCGACTTTAATCTGTTTGGCATCCGGAACATAAACAGCGCAGAAGTTGCGCCCTTGCGGTTCGCCGGCGTCACTGACGGCATCTTCGGCGTATGCAGCCCAACCGGCTTGCTCGGAGAAACTGACATTGTCTATCTTGTCGTGCAGACAGATACCTGCCGCCCAAGTCGGTAGTTCAATATTGTTTTTGACTTCCACTACTGCTTTGTTGAGTTGGGAACCTGCATCACATGTGATAGTGAGAGTGTGGGTAGGGTAGGTAAGACAGAAAACGGAGCGCAGACCGCCTGCCACTATGATTTGGTAAGAGGTATAGTGGTCGAGAACAGAGAGTTTGTCGTTGATATAAGGTGCTATGCCACCGCACCCGAGCGTATGCCCTACTTTGTAGCAGTCGAGTCCTTCGCCATGGTTGATATGGTAGGGTTTGCCGTTGTGAAGGTCATCATCGTAGAACTGAACTACTATGGGTTTATCAGTACATTTCAGCCAGAGGTCAACACCGTTGCTCGGGTTTTCGGGTGCAAGTGCGGGTCCGTACATACGATATGCGGCAAGGTCGTTCTCCCATGCGAAGTCGTCTTTGCGTTCGGGTACGAACTGCGCAGTACATACTTGTGGTACGGGCAGCGGTTTGCCATTACGGAGGGTATAGATGCGCTGCATGCCACCACGTATGTTGTCCACAAGGAAGATGACAGACTGAGCCTCTTGCGAGCCATAGTACATTATCTGGTAAGGCAGTTTCCTGCCATTGTCGTCAATCAGAACCTTGTTTTGCAGTTGTTCGGTGGAAAGTCCGAGGTCTTGAAGAGAGACTTCGGCGATGGTGCTGTTGCGCTCAAGCAATGAGGGGTTAGTAACAGTAAGAGTGAGGGGTTTGGTGCAACCTATGAATAGCAGCAGAGGCAGAAAGAGAATAGTCTTTTTCATGATGTCGTGAATTGAGATTAGGGTTGTTTGCCGATGTATGCGAGAATGCCACCATCAACATAGAGTATCTGTCCGTTGACGAAGTCGGAGGCGTCGGAGGCGAGGAAGACAGCGGGTCCCATGAGGTCTTCGGGAGTGCCCCACCGTCCTGCGGGTGTCTTGGCGCATATAAAGGAGTCGAAGGGGTGACGGCTACCGTCGGGTTGCGGTTGGCGAAGAGGGGCGGTCTGCGGGGTGGCAATATAGCCGGGTCCGATACCATTGCACTGAATATTGAAGGCACCATATTCGGAGCAGATGTTACGGGTGAGCATCTTGAGCCCTCCCTTTGCTGCAGCATAGGCGCTGACGGTCTCTCTGCCGAGTTCGGACATCATAGAGCATATATTGATAATCTTGCCATGCCCTTTCTGAATCATGCCAGGGATGACTGCTTTTGACACTATGAAGGCAGCGGTGAGGTCGATATCTATAACCTGTCGGAAATCTTCGACAGACATTTCTGTCATAGGTATGCGCTTGATGATGCCTGCATTGTTAACGAGTATGTCGATTACTCCGACCTCCTGCTCTATCTGCCTGACCATGTTCTGCACTTCATCTTCTTTGGTTACGTCGCAGAAGTAGCCGTGTACGTCGATACCCTTGTCTTTGTATGCTTTGAGGGCGTCTTGCATGTGTTTCTCTCCGCGGCAGTTGAAGCATATCTTTGCTCCGGCAGCAGCGAGTGCTTCAGCAATGGCGAAGCCGATTCCGTAGGCAGCACCGGTAACGAGTGCGACCTTGCCAGACAGTGAAAATTCGTTGTTCATGTTGTGAGAGTGTTTATTTGAGGTCAGTGATGAGTGAGAAATCCTGGTCGCCATAGTCAAGGTTCTCTCCTGCCATACCCCAGATGAAGGTATAGTTGTGTGTGGCAGCGGCGGAGTGGATAGACCATTCCGGTGAGAGAACGGCCTGGTCGCCACGCATCCATATATGGCGTGTCTCATTGACTTCGCCCATGAAGTGGCATATAGCCTGGTCTTCGGGGATATCGAAGTAGAAATAAGCCTCCATACGGCGAGAGTGTACATGTGCGGGCATAGTGTTCCAGACTGAGCCTGTGGCGAGTTCGGTCATACCCATTTGCAGTTGGCATGTGGGGAGTACCTGGTTGACGAGCATCTTATTGATGTTGCGCTCGTTGGACATCTCAAGACTACCCATGTGAGCCACTACAGCGTCCTGCTTGGTTACTTTTTTGTCAGGGTATGCGGTGTGAGCAGTGGCAGAGAGGAAATAGAACTTGGCGGGGTGCTGCGGGTCAACACTCTGGAAAGTAACCTGTCGGTCACCGCGGCCGAGATAGAGTGCTTCTTTGAAGTTGAGGGAGAACTGCTTGTCGTCAACGGTAACGATACCTTCGCCTTCGCCAACGTTGTAGATTCCCATTTCACGGCGTGTAAGGAAGAATGGTGCTTTTAGCGGGTCGATTGCCTCGAGGGGAAGCAGTTCGCTGACGGGCATTGCACCGCCGACTATCATACGGTCGTACATGGAATAGACCATGTTGACTTCGTCGGCAGTAAATACTTGCTCAATGAGGAAATCGCGTCGGAGACGCTGTGTGTCGTAATGCTTGGCATCTTCAGGGTGCGCAGCATAGCGTATGCAGTAGTTTGTTTTCATGTATTATAGTTTATTGTTAGTTTGCAAGAATATCTATTTTTTGAATTCCCACAGCCAGGCAAGGTTGAGACTGAGATTCATAGGTGCGGAGCGTGAGAACCAGTCGGCTTTGCTGTTCTTGTAGATATCACCAAGGCTATAGTTGAAACGTGCTTCGAGTTGCCAAGTGCCCGCCACTGTTCTGCCGTATAATCCGAGTCCGCCTGCCACTCCCCAGTCGAAAGGTTTGTCCAATTTGAGATACTGGTGCTCTTCTGCCGGTGCATTGCCATTGTCATACTCGGCGACGCACCAGCCTATCTGCGGACCGAGGTTGAGAAACCCGCGCACTTGTCTGCCGAAGTACAAGTGGAAGAGCATGGGTATTTCTATGTAATGCTGGGTGCGGTCGTAGTCTATGTCTGTTTCATACCAACCGCGCTCCATCCAGTTGAGTTCGAGTTGCAAGGCGCAGTATTTGTGACCTGCATACCGGAAGACGAACCCTGCATTGCCACCTAAATGCGGATGCTTGGCAGACTGGGATATAGAGGGTGAGAAGTGCATCATAGAAGCCATGACTCCGCCTTGTACACCGAAATAGTATTCGGGTGTAACAAGACGCGGTTGGGCAGAGAGGGCGGAAACCGAGAGAAGCAATATGAAAGAGATATGCAAGAATCGTCTCATAGATGCGGAAGTGGTATTACAAGGGTATTATTTTGCCGGTTGTCTTTATGCTGCGGGTTTGCTGCAGGTGCGCTATAGTCCGATTACTTTGATTCCATAGTTCATCCAACCGCCTTCTTCGCTTACCTTTTCAAAGCGCAGTGCAGACTGAAGTCCTACATATTCGCCTGTGGCAGCGATTTTTTCGGGTAGCGACTCAGGTGTTTGGGCGAGCATATTGGCAGCCCAAGTCATGAGGTCGTAGCCAAGAAGGTCGTATCGCGGTGAGTCGTTTTTGGGGGCTTCGGGGAAATAGATTTTGCGTGTCATCTTGTAGTAGAGATTCTCTCCTGAGAGCAGTTTGCCTTCATCGAAGAGGTCAGTGTAGAGTTGTTTGAGAGCAATCTTCTCTTTCTGCCAAGCGTATTCGGAGACAAGACAGATACGATATCTGCCTTGCAGGCGCTCAAGATGACTGATAGCATTCTGCACAACGCTGTACTTGTCGGACTGAAGGAGAACGACATTGAGCCGGTCGCTATCAAAGAGATATGAGGCGGAGTCGGTGAGCAGGAGGTTGACAGGGGCAGTGTTGAGACTGATGTCCTGTTGCCTTATTTCCTCACGCAGGGCCTTGGATTTGTCAGAGAGGGGCAGGTTGTCGTCGTTGAAAGCAATACAGCGGATGTCGTCTTCGTATTGTTTGAGGCGGGTGGCGACAGATTGTGCCTCTATCTGTTCGGTAGGGTTGAACTGCAGAAGCCACGGGTTGGAGTAGATATCAGTTATCCTTGAGGTGAAGGGCACAATCATGGGTATGTTGTATTGCTTGGAGAATTCGGATACGAGAGAAACCTGTGCAGGGTAGGCAGGTCCGATGATAAGGTCAACATCTTGGAGGGCAGAGTCTGCGAGTATGGAGAGGATGCGTGATTCCGTCTTGTCGGTGTCGTAGGTGCGGATGAGGAAATGTTGTTCTTCCGCCTGTTGGCGGTTGACAGCCAAGAGGAGTCCTTCGTAGAACTCCATGAACCGTTCTACAGAGGCATCGCGCTTGGGTGCATTTGTCATCAGTGGAAGGAAGACAGCGATTTTAAGGGGTGCGGGCAGCTTGATGGTATCGGTATAGACAGAGTCGGACAGAGCGAGCAAAGAGTCGGCAGAGAGTGTGTCGGCAGGCAGGGTGAGGTTATGCTCAAGCGTGAGTGAGTCTTTCTTAGTGGAATCTTTCGCTGCGAAAGACTCTTCGACAAGTTGTTTTATGTGTTGCAGGACTTGTTGCTGAGCGGCAGAGTCGGGTGCAGCAACATAAACGGCGGTATTCTCTATGTCGGTTTTCGCATCTTTAACTGAGGCAGAGGTATCCTTCAGGGTATTCTGTTGAGATGTTGCGGACTGGTCTGCCTGAGTAGGGGAGGTGATTTGCTGTGCTGCGGTTTCTGCCTTGTCGGTTTTGGGTATGAGAAGGCGTTCGCCGATACGCATAGTTTTAGAGGTTTCGGGATTAAGTTCCTGTATCTGCGCTATCTTTACCCCATAGAGCCGTGAGATGCCATAGAGAGTCTCTTTGGGTTGCAACTCATGAACGACATACTGAGAGGAGTCAACGGGCAGAACGGCTGGAATGAGAATAGTCTGTCCGAGTTTGAGTCCGGAGTTCTGCAGTTCGGGGTTATACTTGACGATGTCTTCCTGCGAGACGGAGAAGTTCTTGCTTATACGATACAGACCCTCACCTTTCTGCACGGGGTAGCGATAGAAGATTTTACCCTTTATGGTGTCGGTGGGGTAAGGCAGTGGTTGCGCATTGACGGTGACGGCGCAGAGTAAGATGAGCGATATGAGTAGAGTTTTTTTCATTATGTTGCCTCCTGTTTTAGTGTTATGTGGTCAGGTTAAGAGATATATGGTAAGTTAATGTATATTCTTATTTGTCGGGGTGGAGCAGATTCCACGGGGTATAGTTTGTCAATTGACTCTCTGTCAAAATGTGTGCCCAACTGACACGCATGTCAGTAGGTGAGCCTTCGCCGGTGTTGCCATACTCTGCATAAAAAGTGCTGTATTCGGCATCGGGCTTATTCCAATTGTGCCAGCCTTCGGGTCGTATGTGTGCGCCAAGACGGCAGTGTATGAAAACTGTCTGTGCATAGGGTCTCCATGGTCTGCCGAGATAGACTTGTGTGACATCGGGGTCAGCAGTAAGGTCGCAGTAGAGGAAGGTATAGCCGGAGGATTGTCCTTGTGGCGTAGATGCTGCGGTGACATAGGAGTTTTTCTTGCTATGAATATGGCAGGCGGTAAAGACGGCAATGCTTGAGCCGAAAATGAAGTCGGTAGTGCCTTCAATATAGCATTGGTCATACCACTGGAGACTGCCTTTTTCGTAGGTATAGAGAGTGTCTTGGTTACCAAGGAAACGGCAACGACGGAAGACAACATGTCTGCCACTGACATGTGCAGCGACAGCCTGACTGATGTGTTTGCCTTCGCCGGCGGAGTTGCAGATGGTGAGATTCTCGACGTAGAGGTTGTCGGCAGAGGTGTAGAGAGTGGCAGAGCCGGAAGTGCCGAGTGTCTCATCGGAGTAGAGAGGACTCGGAAGTTTGGCGTAGTTACCGAAGGTGAGGACGGTAGTGGCAGCATTATCGCCTATGATAGAGAGGTTCTCCTTTGAAGCCGGGATAATGAGTTTCTCGTGATATACTCCGGGTTTAACACGTATGAGGGTACGCGATTTCCGGTAGTCAGGCACGGCATTGACGGCGGCTTGCAGGGTAGTGAAGTCGCCTGAGCCGTCTTGTGCTACAATGATGTCAGCCTGCGACTTGGCAAGTTCGAGGGTAGCCATGATGAGGGGGCCGATACCTTTCGGGTCATCCTCACGCACAGGTTCGGAGAGATAGTATTGGCATGAGCCGTCACGGTAAGGTACGCCTCCGAGACCTGCTACGGCGCAGCATTGAGTGAGAGAAAGGGTGCCATCGGTGTTGAAACGGATGACTGTGCGACACATCCCGTTGAAGGTCTGACGGGCATAGGTGAGATACTCCTCAGGGAGAAAGCCGAGCCGTGCCCCTTTGGCGAAAGCGTAGCAGAACATGGCAGAGGCAGTGCTCTCGAGGTAGTTGCCTTCGAGTCGGGGGAAGACGGTGAGTTGCCACCACATGGATGATTCTTTGTCGCGGTATTTGAGCAGGGCTTTGCTGACACGCTGAAAGATACGGAGAAGGTCGTTGCGCTGCGGGTGGTCTTCGGGCATAAGCTCGAGTACATCAACGAGTGCCATCTCATACCACCCAAGGCTACGCGACCAGAAGTTGGGAGAGCACCCTGTTTCAGGGTCTGCCCATAACTGGTCAATGCTTTCGTCCCAAGCATGGTAGTTGAGACCTGTGAGGGGGTCACAGGTATGACGGTCGATGGTGAGGAACTGCAGGGCAATATCGTCGAAGAGTTCGGGTTGGTTGTATTCGGTTGCGTAGCGGGCATAGAAGGGTTCTGCCATATAGAGTCCGTCGAGCCACATTTGGTTGGGATAGACTTTCTTATGCCAGAAGCCGCCTTCCGAAGTGCGGGGCTGGGAGAGGAGTTGCTGACGGAGGAGAGTGATTGCCTTGCGGTATTCGGGTTTGGAAGATATCCGGTCGAGGGTAAAGAGGAAATTACCTCCCGCTATGTGGTCGATATTGTATTTTGATTGGTCATAGACCTTAATGTTGCCGTCGGGAAGGATAAAGAAGTCGGCGAACTGCTGCACATAACGGAGCAGGGAGTCGTTGCCGGTCTGGAGATATACCTCAAGCATGGAGTTGGCGATGATGCCGTGAGTGTAATCCCACTTAGGTTTCTGCTGAAAGTCAGACTGCCATAGTTCGGGGTTGTGCACCATCTGTGAGCGGGCAAGCTGCTCAGCGAAAGTGAGATAGTCTTTGCGAGTAAGTTCAGGCTCGGAGGAGCAAGAGAGAAGGGCAAAGATGAGGCAGGCGAGTATGGTAGTATGTTTTCTCATAGTGTATATTTATGTTTTCTCACCAGTTGGACAATAATGCCGGTGAGTGCAAGTATCAGAAGCGGAAGGATAAGCGAGAGGGAGACAGGGAGTGCGATACCGCTATTGAGACGGTTTTTGTTGAGCAGTCGCAGCGGTATGATTTTCTGCCGGAGGGGAAGCAGGTCGCTATAGTCGGTGAGCCAGAGGACAGAGTTGAGTATAAAGTCACGGTTGGCGAACTGAATGCGTGAGTAACGGTCGTAGCCTGCGGGCAGAGGCTGACCCTGCTGCAGGTCGTTGCTGATGACGGAGCCGGAAGCGACCACTATCTGCCGTGCAGGGCAGGATTGGGCAAGCTTCTCACCATGCTGCTCAATGCTTTCAGGAATCATACGATGTTCGAACACAGAGGGGAAAATGCCGTCAAGACTGACAGCCACAGGCAGATAGGCGAGTGTGAAGAGCCGCGGGTCATGGTTGAGGTCACCCAAGTCCACTTCTCCCGGTACAGGGATGAGTGTGGCATGGTCGGAGGAGGCAAGTAGTATGGTGCTCTGCAAGTCGGGATTATCGCCTACAGAGGAGAGGTCGGAGCAGAAAGTGGCAGATACAGGTGAGAGATTGGCGGTAATAGGAGAGATGTTGCTGGTGAGTAAGAGCGGCGCATAGGTCCACGGCATAGGTTGCCACTGCGGCTGGTCAGGATTACGACTGACATCGACGGGTATGGAGAGACACTGCAGGTCTTGGAGGAGGTGGTTGTTGATACGGACGCCATATCTGAAGAGCATGTCGGTGAGGTTGAGGTCGAGTGCGAGAGCGGGGGTAAAGCCCTCATCTTCGAGAACTTGCTCGGAGAACTGAACACCATTGACGAGCCAGAGGACAGAGCCGCCTTGCATAATGTACTGGTCGAGCACATACTTGTCCGCCTCGGAGAAGGGAGTCTGCGGGTCTGCCACAATGACAGCGCTGAAAGGGTTGAGACAGTCGGAGTGAGAATTGAGAGCACCACGGTAGATGTCGAAGTGCTCTGCGAGGAGTGATTCAACATCTTTGGTATTCTGTTCGGGCAGTTCACCCTGACCTTCGAGAAAGAGAATGCGATGACGTTCAGGGTTCTGAAGTGTGCGCAGGCAGAGTGCGAACTTATACTCAAGGGACTCTGCGGAGTGGTTGAGGTTCTCCGCACCTGAGAGGTCGCGACGATTCTCGAGAAGGCTGACGAACTGCTCGCGACCCTGATAGCGAACGAGGGCAAAAGGATAGACGAGAGTCTCGCTGCGGGAACCATTGCCTGTAGTCTCATAGATGGCAGTGGGGTGAAGGTTGTGGCGTGCAAGACTTGCTACAAGAGCCTGCCGGTCGGAGTCGGAGAGTTTATTAGGATTGACGAGTGAGATAGATAGATCGGTATAGGCTTTCATCTCATTGAGCAGTTGCACGGCAGAGCGGCTGAGCCGGGTGAATCCACTATTGAAAGAGCCGTTGAGGTAGAGTGTAACTTCGGTGTCACCGGACAGGTTGCGTAGCAGTTGTTTGGTGTCGGGTGAAAGGGTGTACCGGCGGTCAGCAGTGAGGTCTATACGTAAAACGGTGAATTGTGCCAGCACATTTGCCAGCACAATTCCACATACAGCCAATATGAACTTCCAGTTCTTCAGAAGACGAGATGTTTTACTGTTTCTTTACAGCCTCGAGAACGTCCTGATTGATTACAACAGGGTATTTCTCGCGGAGAAGTTTAACCCACTGCTGCTCGAGGTAGTCCTGATAGTCGGATGTTACACGACCGCGCTCGTCGGAATATTCCTGCGGTGCTTTGATTTTCTTGCCGACAAGTACTTCAACGGGCAGTTCTTCGGAGGGGGTATAGTTGTTGTCTTTAACTTTGAAAGCGAGGCGGTCGATAGCCTTGTTGTCACCCTTCTTGAAGATGCCGCGCTCGTAGCGGACACTCTTGACAGAGTCGGTATTGAGTCGGTTGTTGATATAAGAAGCGACAGAATCGGGGTTGGCAGACTTCAGAATCTGCTGAGCGGCCTTTGCCGTTTTCTTGTCTTTGGCGTAGATGACGGCTCCTTTGAAGCGGGGCGAATCCCACTTGTAGTTTTTCTTGTTCTTGTTGAAGAACTCGGTGATGCCGGCAGTATCTATCGTTGCCTTGTCCCACACCTCACGAAGAGAGATTTCGAAGAGGAGGATACCGTCGTGGTACTCGGTCATGAGATTCTTGAGGTCAGGATATTTGTTCTCGAGGTTGGAGTCTTCGATGGCACGGAGTTCTTTCTCGATGAACATATTATACTTCTCGGGAATATAAAGATTGATGTCTTTGGTGGTAGCAAAAGAATTCTGCTTGATGTATTCAACGAGGTCGTGCTGATTATACTGTTTGCCGTTGATGAGGCAGAGAGGTTCGAACATAGCGGCGGTAGAAGCACGGAAGACAGAGTCTTTAGCCTGTGCAGCGACCCAAGCATCGGTGAGAGCCTGGAGAGCCTGCGGATAGTCGGTTACGCCGTACTCTTTACGAAGCTTGGCAATAAAACCTTCGTTAACGAGCTGACGGTATTCGGAGCGGTTGATGTTTTTCTTGACATCCTCCCGTATCTCGGCGAGGTCGGGTGTGCCGCGTGTCTCGCCACGTTTGATGATATGCCAGCCGTATTGTGATTTGAAGGGTGCGCTGATTTCGCCAGGCTCTGTCATAGAGAATGCCGTATTCTCAAACTCTGGAACCATCTGTCCTCGCGAGAAGAAGCCGAGGTCACCTCCACGAATGGCGGAGCCGCGGTCTTCGGAGTTTTGAATGGCTGTCTGGGCGAAGTCGGCACCATTGAGAAGGAGTTGGTAGATGGAGTCGATCTGCTGTTTGGCAACTATCTCGACGGAGTCGTTACCCCGCGGAGTCATCTTCATGATGTGAGCAGCCTGTACTTCGAGGTGCGGCAGTTCTTCTTCCACCTTGAGTATATGGAATCCGAAGGGAGTCTGGAAGACTTCGCTTACTTCTCCGACGGGGGTGTTGTAGGTAGCTTCTTCGAAGGGGAAGACGAAGCGGAAGGGTCTTACAAAGCCGATGTGACCGAGGTTTTCAGCCACGCCCGGGTCTTCGGAGACTTCGAGAGCGACTTGGTTGAAGTCTTCGGGAGGCATCTGAACGGTTTTTTGCTTTTTGCCTTTGCCGGTGGTTACGGTAATGCCTGTGGTTACGCGCTGCCTGATAAGGTTTATTTTACGTAGTGCTTCTTCGCGCTCAGCGTTATTGGAAGCATCTTCGGAGAAGCGGACGGCTATATGGCTGACACGGCGGTCGTTGAGCATACGCCCATAGGCTTTCTGAATGACAGCTTCTTCACTCTGCGGGTCAGTCATATACTTAGGAGTGGCTTGACGGCGGTAGCCATCAAGTTCTTTGCGGAATGCCTCTGTGGTGTCGATACCTGCCTCTTTGGCAGCGGCTACTTTGAGTTTGAAGTTGGTGAAGAGTTCCACATATTCGTCGATACTCTTCTGGTCAACTTGTGCTTCCTGATTGTTTTTCTGATAGATATAGAGGAACTCTCCTACGGTGGAGGGTTCTCCGTTGACGGTCATGAGGACGGTGTTAGGATCGACCTCAGCAGACACAGATGCAGCGAACAAGATTGCTGCGAAGAGAAAAAGGTTTTTTTTCATGTTTGTATGTAGTTATGTTATAAGTTCGGGAGGTTGGAGAGTTATGCGAAGTTTGACAGGTATGCGGGGGTAGGGAGGTTTTGAGAGTCTGGTCGGTCAGTCAAACTTGACAAGTTATCTGCGGGATGCACATAAGTGGGCGCAAAGTTACAAAAAAGATTTAATAGGTGCAAGAAAGAAAAGAAAAGGGGTGCGGAAAGGGTGATGGGAGAGCAGGCAGGAGGGTAGTGAAGAGCGATGTTTCGTTTACGTCCCGTTTACGTGTCGTTTACGTCTCGTTTACGTCTTTTTTACGTAATTTCGTTTCAGGGCGAGTTCAGGACAGGTGTAAGACTGCCAAAATGGCAGGTGGGAAAAGTTGGCACGGGAGTTGAAAAGAGAAGGTGTGACGATGGTCAGGTGAGACCGAGAATTCGAGATACCGAGAAAGCGGTAAATCGACGGTGCGGGGGAGAAAGGGAAATAAATTAAAGGGGAAAGGGAAATAAATTAAACAAAAATATATATATCAAAATTATGGCACAAGGTAATATTGGGGTAACGAGTGATAACATCTTCCCCGTGATTAAAAAGTTTTTGTACTCTGACCATGAGATATTTCTCAGAGAACTGGTAAGTAACGCAGTTGATGCAACTCAGAAACTCAGGACTCTTGCTTCGGTAGGTGAGGCAAAGGGAGAGTTGGGTGACATGCGTGTGCGCGTTACGATAGACAAGAAGAGAAATACACTGACCGTGAGTGACCATGGTATAGGTATGACCGCCGAGGAAGTGGACAAATACATCAACCAGATAGCATTCTCGGGTGCGGAGGAGTTTCTTGCCAAGTATAAGGACGATGCGGCAGCAATAATCGGCCATTTTGGCTTGGGATTCTATTCGGCATTCATGGTATCGAGCAAGGTGGAGATATACTCGCAGAGTTATCAGGAGGACGCAAAGGCAGTCCACTGGAGTTGCGACGGCAGTCCGGTATATGAGATGGAGGATACAATCAAGGCAGAGCGCGGAACAGACATTGTGCTTCATATAGACAAGGATAACAAGGAATTTCTTGAGGACGCGAGAATCCAAGAGTTGCTGACCAAATACTGCAAGTTCCTGCCGGTAGAGATAGTGTTCGGCAAGAAGAAAGAGTGGAAAGACGGCAGAGAAGTGGAGACAGAGGAAGACAACATCATCAATGACATCAACCCTGCCTGGACAAGGAAGCCTTCGGAACTGACAGAGGAAGACTACAAGAAGTTCTATCACGAGTTGTATCCGATGCAGTTTGACGAGCCGCTGTTCCACATACACCTGAATGTGGATTATCCGTTCCACCTGACAGGTATATTGTATTTCCCGAAGATAAAGAACAACTTAGATGTACGCCGCAACAAGATACAGTTGTATTGCAACCAAGTGTATGTTACAGACGAGGTGGAGAACATAGTGCCAGAGTATCTGACACTGCTTCACGGAGTGATAGACTCGCCTGATATACCGCTAAATGTGAGCAGAAGTTACCTGCAGAGCGATGCCGCAGTAAAGAAGATAAGCAACCATATCACGAAGAAGGTGGCAGACAAGTTGGCAGAGATATTCAAGAAAGAGAGAGAAGACTTCGAAAAGAAATGGGACGACATAAAACTGTTTATCCAGTTTGGCATGCTGTCGGACGAGAAGTTTTACGAGCGTGCAGTCGGCTTTGCTCTTTTCGAGAACATAGAGCATAAGTTCTATACGATAGAGGAGTACAAAGAGCAGATCAAGGAGCAGCAGACGGACAAGAACGGCGACTTGGTAGTGCTATACACTCAAGACCCCGACTCATCTTACACCTATATACAGAGGGCAAAGGAGAAGGGCTACGATGTGCTGCTGATGAACGGCGAGCTTGACGTGCATTACATCTCGCAGGCAGAGCAGAAGAACGAGAAGATGAGGTTTGTAAGGGTTGACTCCGACGTGATAGAGAACCTGATACGGAAAGATGACGAGAAGGAGAAGATCTCGCTTTCGGAGAGTGCAGAGAACGCTTTGCAGTACTCGTTTGAGGCAAAAGTGCCTGACGGCGAGAAGGTGAACTATAATGTAAGTTTGGAGAGTGTGAGTGCCGAGGCACTGCCTGTATTCCTGACGCAGAACGAGTGGATGCGCCGAATGAAGGAGATGTCGCAGCACCAGCAAGGCATGTCGTTCTACGGAGAGATGCCCGACCAATACACTATGGTTGTGAATACGGCACACCCGCTTGTCGCCTCATTGGCAGATGAGCTTGTAGCAGCAGCCGCAGAGAAAGTGGCACCGATAGAGGAGCAACTGAAAGCAAAGCAGGCAGAAGAAGCACGCCTTCAGGAAGAACAGAAGGACATCAAACCGGAAGACCTGACAGAAGAGCAGAAAGATGCAGCATCGGCAATAACCGAGGAGGTGGCAGGCTTGAAGAACCAGATAAGGCAGATATATGAGGAGGTAGCCGCAGACAACAAGCGTCTGAGCCAACTGATTGATATCGCCTTGCTTGCAAGCGGAATGCTGAAAGGCGAGGGTCTGGCAGAGTTCGTGAAGCGAAGCGTGGAGATGATGTGAGAGAGCGGTGTGGTAGGGTTTTTATGAGACTGCCACATTGAAGAAAAGGAGGCATTACGAAGCAGTGCCTCAACGAGCAGGAGAGTGTGAGCTCTCCTGCTTGGTGTGAAAAGATATACGAGGTGCAGGGGATAAGTTATGATTTAATAAGAAAAGAGACAAAATGCATAAAATGATGTGTGATGTGCAATTTTATTTTTGTAATTCAGT
The DNA here is from genome assembly GCA_905235505.1 of Paludibacteraceae bacterium. Lineage (GTDB taxonomy): Bacteria > Bacteroidota > Bacteroidia > Bacteroidales > Paludibacteraceae > Colicola. Next base: position 19,101 of record CAJOMJ010000003.1, on the reverse strand, counting down.
AATATGTGTTATCTTTGCGGCGGGAAAGATTACAAGAGTGGAAGGCGGGTTCTTGTGAAGGTATATTCATTGCTTGCACTTGCGAGTTGCACTCGGCCGCCTCTATAAAGTAAGTAGTTGAACCCTATGATTATAAGATATATAAACATATTTAATTAACGCTAAAAAAACACAAAACAATGAAAAAGATTTACGTTACTTTGCTTGCAGTTATAGCTGCTTGTTCGTTCTCTTTCGCCCGTACGTTTGACGGCACAGAGAAAATCTATCTGAAAGCCAACGCTGTTTCTTGGTGGACCAATGACAACTGCGCACAACGCGCAGTGTTGAACAGTAGTGAGACAACGGTTATCGGCGAGATTGAAGATGCCGGCCATGCTATCTACTCCTTCACCATCCCGGCAGGTGATTACTCCGTTATCCGCTTCGAGCGTGCCGAGACTGCTGAACAACCTGCGTGGAATGCAACCGGCGACATCGCCATTCCTGCCGAAGGCAACTATGTGACTGCTTTTGAGCAGAACTCTGCAGAGGCTACATGGGAGACTTATACACCGGCTCCTCCTGTAGTGTACACCACGCATCATCTTACTGTGACCAACAACACCGGCTGGGATGCTTTCTACACCTATGCATGGGGTAGCAGTGAAGCCTTTGGGGGTTGGCCCGGCTCGGACCAATTGTCTCTTGATTTCCAAGCTGCTGACGGCGAAGTGGAACTCCATCTCATCTTCCATAACAACGTAGGTCAAGGCAAACCGGGCGACGAACGCAGGGATTTTGACATCACCGAGGCACGCGACTACAAGCTTGTGGTAACGGCTCAGGGTGTTACCGAAGGCGATCCCGAACCGCAGCATATTAATGATGCAGTTATTAAAGTGCGCAAATTGGATTCATGGAACTCCATGAGCATCTGGGCATGGAATAGTGCTGATGCTACCTTTATGGCACAATTCGAAGCGTGGCCAGGTGTAGCAATGGAAGACCTTGGTGACGGTTGGTATGGCTTTACTGTTAAGGTTGATGCAGACCTCATCGTTAATAACGGCGAAGGTACTGAGCAGAGCCAGGCATTCAGTGTCTCCGAAGATGCTTGTTTTGAGATTGGCACTGCAACGAACGGTGAAGGACATTATGCTATCAATATCGCAGATTGTCCTGAAAACTCTGCCATTGAAGCAGTTGTTGCCGGCGATAGAAAGAACACCCGTAAGTTCATCAAAGACGGTCGGTTGTTCATCATCCGCGACGGCAAGACTTTCAATGTTCTCGGTGCAGAACTGTAAGTTAACCATCCGGAGAGGTGTGATTATGCGAAAGACGCTATACTCTGACGAAGAGAGTATAGCGTCTGCTATTTTTACATATTACGGTTGTACAGAATGAGTATGCCCTTGCTACTTCTTTATTACTTCTTAGTTTTTTTTTCTTTCTTAGTTACTGCCTTGTTACTTCTTTATTATTAGTTCACGGAAGGCTTCAGATACTTTTCTGACGGGTATGATTTGTATTTGTGGTTGCGAGAGTTGGTATTTCTGTCCTTCGGGTATGATAATCTTCTTGAACCCCAACTTCTGCGCCTCCAAGATACGCTGTTCTATACGGTTCACTGGTCTGAGTTCGCCGGCGAGTCCGACTTCACCAGTAAGGCAGATACCGTCTTCGATAGCGATATCCATGTTAGATGAGAGTACTGCGGCGAGTACGGCAAGGTCGATGGCAGGGTCGTTGACGCGCAGACCTCCTGCTATATTGAGGAACACGTCTTTCTGCGGGAGCCGGAAGCCGACACGTTTCTCAAGTACGGCAAGCAGCATGTTAAGCCGTCGGGAGTCGAAGCCGTTGCTTGAGCGTTGGGGGGTGCCGTATGCAGCAGTGGAGACGAGAGCCTGCACTTCGATAAGAAAGGGTCGTACGCCCTCTATGGCGGAGGCGATTGCTATGCCGGACAAGTCTTGATGGTTATGGCTGAGTAGCAGCTCGCTGGGGTTGCTCACTTCCCTCAGACCGTCCTGCCGCATCTCGAATATGCCCAGTTCGGAGGTTGAGCCGAAGCGGTTTTTCTGTGCGCGCAGGATTCTGTACATATAGTGTTGGTCGCCTTCGAACTGAAGCACGGTATCAACGATATGTTCAAGTACTTTCGGTCCGGCGAGACTACCTTCTTTGTTGATATGTCCGACGATGATGAAGGGTATATTAGTCTGCTTAGCCACGCGCATTATCTCGGCGGCACATTCTCTTACCTGTGTGATACTGCCGGTAGTGCTTTCGAGCGACTCGAGTGCGATGGTCTGAATAGAGTCGATAACGACAATCTCGGGTTGCAGGGTTTTGACAGTATCGAGAATCTTCTCAAGGCTTGTCTCGCTCAGGATGTAGAGGTTGTCGGGTTTGCCTGCGAGCCTGTCGGCACGGAGACGCAGCTGCTTCTGACTCTCTTCGCCGGAAGCATAGAGGGTCTTCGTTTCTCCCATCTGCATGAGTACCTGCAGAGCGAGAGTGGATTTGCCTATGCCGGGTTCACCTCCAATGAGAACGAGACTGCCCGGCACGAGACCACCTCCGAGCACACGGTTGAGTTCGGCGTTGTGCATATCTATCCGCTGTTCGGCAGTGGTTGGTATCTGAGAGATGAGTTGTGCAGAGGCGGATGAGAGGTTGGTTGAGCGCAAGGCTTTACCTTTCTGCGGTGTTTCAACCACATCTTCGATATACGTGCCCCATTCGCCGCACTGCGGGCAGCGCCCAAGAAGTTTGGGCGCTTTTGCTCCGCAGTTTTGACAGATATAGACAGTTTGCGCCTTCATGAGTTGTTGTTATAGTCCTAACGAAGCCTTGATGGCGGGTACTTTGGCCTCAGCCTTGGCAGTGCACTCTTCATAGTCTTTGCCGGTGAAGGGTTTGCCAAGTTCGGTGGCAACGGGTATCTCGAAATAGAATTTGATTTTGGGTTCGGTGCCTGAGGGTCGCACGCTGACTTTGAGTCCGCCTTCGGTGAAGTACTGCAGCACATTGGAAGTGGCATTGAGCGGCATTTCGATAGGCGACTCTACCCACTTGCCGTCTTTGAGAGCGGACTGCCTGAGTGTCTTGAAGTCTTTGGTGAGTATAACTTTCTCGCCGGCGATTTCCATAGGCGGGTTCTCACGGTAGTTATGCATCATCTGCTGAATCTCTTCAGCGCCGGTCTTACCGGGTCGTACGACATTGATGGTGGTTTCACGCTGGAAGCCGTAGTCCTGATAGATTTTGAGCAGATAGTCGTAGAGTGTCATGCCGTTGTCTTTGGCATAGGCTGCTATTTCGCAGATGAGGCAGATAGCGGAGGGCGAGCATTTGTCGCGCACAGCGTCGTAGGGCAGGAAGCCGAAACTCTCCTCGCCGCCGCCTATGTATTTGCGTTTGCCTTCCCACATACGGATACGGTTGGCAATCCACTTGAAGCCGGTATATTCATCGGTGAGTGTAACACCTTGTGCATCGGCAATCTTGCGTATGAGTTCGGAGGTGACGATGGTTTTGACTATATACATATCATCACGCATTTTGCCGAGGCGCTTCATGTTGTTGATGATATAGTAGTGATACATGATGTTGGTCTGGTTACCGTTGATGATGACCCACTCTCCTTTGTCGTTGCGGCAGACGATAGCGATGCGGTCGGCATCGGGGTCGGAAGCGATGACGAGGTCAGCGCCGAGTTGTGTACCGAGGTTGATGCCCATAGTCATAGCCTCTGCGTTCTCGGGGTTGGGGCTGACAACAGTGGGGAAGTTGCCGTCGATGACCATCTGTTCAGGCACGACATGTATGTTTTGGAAGCCCCACGAGCGGAGACACATAGGCACAATCTGCCGTCCTGCGCCGTGCATGGGCGTATAGACGATGTTGAGGTCTTTCTGCCGCAGGATGGAGTCCTGGTCAATCATGACGGATTTGACAGCCATCATGTAGTCGTAGTCCATTTCGCCGCCGATAATCTGAATGAGGTCTTTGTCGGCATCCCAGCGGACGTCTGCCATTGTTACTTTGTTGACTTCGTCGATGATACCTTGGTCGTGGGGTTGGAGTACTTGCGAGCCGTCTTCCCAGTAAGCTTTGTAGCCGTTGTATTCTTTGGGGTTATGGCTGGCAGTGACATTGACGCCACCTTGTGCTTTGAGTTGCCTGATAGCGAAACTTACCTCGGGGGTAGGGCGCAAAGACTCGAAGAGATAGACTTTTATGCCGTTGGCGGAGAAGATGTTGGCAACAGTCTCTGCGAACAGCCGTCCGTTGTTGCGGCAGTCGTGCCCTACTACGACAGCGACTCTGCCGTCTTGTACGTTTTGGAAGCCGCCTTGTTGTTGTACTTTGAGGAGGTAGTTAGCATAGCCTTGTGTGGCTTGTGCTACGATGTATTTGTTCATGCGGTTGGTTCCGGGTCCCATTATGCCACGGAGACCACCGGTACCGAACTCGAGAGTACGATAGAAGGCGTCGATGAGTTCGGTTTTATCGTCGGCATTGATCATTGCCTCTACTTGGGCGCGTGTGTCGTTGTCGAAAGGCTCGCGAGTCCATTGCTCAGCGACAGCCATTACTTTTTTCAGTTCTTCGTTCATGATATTATGGAGTTAAAGAGTTATTGAGCGGTTGTATAGAATTACGAGTGCAAAGGTAGCAATAATTTTTCTAACTGCAAAGAACATCGGGGACAAAAGATTGTAATGTCAGTTTTTGACACCATAAAGGTTGTTACCGTAGAGAGATTTTGCCAATGTCTGTGCACAGGTATGAGGCGCTTGCGTTGTTTGCGGGGAGGGGTGTTTACGAAAACAAGCAGCCAATATCGGCTGCTTGCGTTATTGAGGTTGCAATTGCAGAGAGATACAGACGAAATGTCTCTCAGCGTGTCTTTTATTTCCGAGCACCTTGCAGAGTGTAGATACGGTTGTTGACACGGATAAGTATGTGTCCGTCACGCATGAACTTCTGCGGAGCTGCGGTTTCAGTAGCGACATCTTCTATATCGGTAGAGATGGTTAAGATAGTATTTGTGTAGGTAGCGAGAGCTTTGGTTTCATCCTTGGCTACCACGGTCACAGTGTAGTTCTTACCCGGCTCAAGTCCGTTAAACTCCAGACCGAAACCATGTATAATTTCGTCCAATGTATATTGAGGTGCAGGACTAAGCGACTTCTTTACATAAGTTGTTTTACCGTCGGATGAGATAGTAATCTCATACGAATACCATCCGTCTTCCGACGTCAGGGTTATAACGTATGCAGTTGCACCTGCCACCTGCGGCCAAGTAACATAAATGGCATTCTCACTACGCGGCTCAACATCCACTCCGTCGGTGAACGCAAGAAACTCTGTCTGTGCACCAAATCCTGAAATCTTATGTTTGCTCCAGTCTGCATCCTTTAGGAAAAGGTCTTTCATGTACGACCACACAAAGATGTAGCGGGAGGTTTTATCATCTATTACAGGTAAGGCATCCTCGCCCATCGTAGGCACACTTATTGCAGCGCAGGTTATCTCGGTCAGTTTGTTTGTCAAGCCAAACGCATATTCACCTATCGACTCGAGTGATGCAGGCAGATAAGCCGACTCCATATTTGCACATAGACCGAAAGACCTGTCACCAATATGAGTTATACCTTCTGCCACCACCAATTCTTTGATGTTCTCCATGTGTTCTGCCCATGGTTCATCATTAACAGTTTCAAGGTCAGGCATTGCACCTTTGCCCATCACTGTCAGTTTGCCGTTTCCCGACAGTTTCCAACTGAATCCATCACCGAAGGTGCCTTCTGCAACAGGAGGCAACGAATAGATATTGAATACTCCCCAGCCTGACTCAACGAAGCTGCGTATGCTTCCGTCGTTAAGATAAAGACTGACCTTCGACGGGTCGAAGCCGTACAATTCTTCTGTCGTCCTGTCATAAATACGATTGTCAGTGTCAGGAACATTGCTTGATTTGAAGATTAGTGTCTCCAATCCGGTGCAGCCGTAGAAAGGCATCTGCACCATCTCATCCTCAGCTTCATTGTTGGCAGAAAAACCTATCATGACAACAGTTGAAGAGAACGTGATTTTCTTTAGATTGAGGTCCCCCATGAAAGCGCCTGTGCCTATTTCGGAGACGCCTTCTTCAATTAACACTTCTGTAATCTCGCTTTTTCCTGCAAAGGGTGACAAATTAGGATTCTCGATTTTCAATTCGCCTCCCCACGAGGGTGCATCGTCTGCACTGCTGATAACAAGCACGCCGGTAGTGCTGTTGAAAGTCCAGTTGCAAGTGCCTTGCTTGCCAGTTGCATCAAGTGCCCACATAGCGGACACAGCGGCTATTGCTATAGCCAAAGTAAGTAAAATTCGTTTCATTGTAGTATTGGTTTTATATGTATATTAGTTCTATCAGTTAGCGGCTTGAGAGATTAAGTAGCCGTAGTCACCTGAATAGAGTTTTACTCTACATTCACGGGCTTTGCCTGTGGTGTTCTGGTCGATTACCAGACTCAGTGTTGCATCTCCGGTGCCTGACACAGGAGTGATATGTGCCCATGAGTGGTCACCCTCAAAGAACAGACTCCATGTGGTGTTGGAATAGAGTTTAGCCGAATAGGTGCCACCTGCTGCAGGTTTATCTTGTACACCCCAATACTCATTCAGGTACACATAAGGATGTTGTTGGTAGATACTGAAAGTTGCGGTGGATTCACCGTTTGAGAAAACGATAGTGGAAGTAGGGTGATACACTGCGTCTGTTCCTTGTACGGTAGCAGAGGAGTTGTCACTCACTGTAACATCTATCGAGTTCTCCGTCTTGTTGGAGAATTTGACCATCTTTTCATCGCTGCTTTTGGCAGTCCATTCCAGTTCGCTCGTTACATTTATAGTGAAAGATTCGCCTTTCAATGCGACATTCTTTCTATCAATGTCAAGCGTAATAGGTTTGCCTGCTCTTTGTGCACGGGAGATGCTGAGAGTAACTTTGCCTGTGGTGCCATAGTTAAAAGTGATGGTAGTAGTAGTTATCATCGCTTCAGTAGCAGCTGCCACAGTGACCTCAATGTCACCGTTTCCTGTACCTGAGTTAGACGACAGAGTAACCCAGTCTGCGTCAACCGATGCGCTCCACATAGTGTTGCTTGTGATGTCAACATTATACACACCTCCTGCTGCAGGAACATCTATATTGTTTCTGCTAAGCGACAAAGAGGCTACAGGGTCGGGATTTTCAGGATTCTCCAGATTCTCCGGGTTATCAGGATTGGTGGCTTTCACAACTTCTACCTGGCACTCAGCTGTCAGTTTGCCGCATGTGGCAGTTATTGTGGTTTTGCCTACAGACTCTGCAGTCACCTTACCGTTTTGGTTTACTTTGGCAACTCTCTCTCTTGAAGAGTCCCAAACTATTTCAGGTGCTCCGTCTTCGGCATCTTCCGGCTCATAAAGCACCACAAGTTGTTTTGTCTCTCCCACCTCAAGAGACAGTTTCTGTTTGCTCAGACTTATCTCCTTCAACTCTACAGAAGAAGGTTTTGAACTGCAACCTGCTAATAATGCTACTACAGCAGTTGCAATAAGGAAAAATGTTTTCTTCATAAGTTATTATGTTTCGTAGTTTATTTCATTTGTTCTCCCTGTGCGTTATATACCCGGTTGTCGGGAAGCAATATCTGCAGAATGCCGCCAACCATTTGTTTCCGTGCCGCACTCTGCTCCACACCAACCATCTCTACTGAGGAGTCTAACACGTACACAGGTCTTAGTGTCAGATTGGCTGTAACGTTGCAATAATCTCCGTCCCAGCCGATGAAGATAAATCCTTCACGTACCAACATCTGCGGAGAAGTGGCGTTCCCGCCTTCAGGTACCTGCTGGGTCACTATCATGTTGCCCTCATAATCAAGGAAGGTGACTTCGTAAACCGGCACATCAGGTCTCTGCTCGTACCATGCTGTGAACGACATATTCTCTGTCACGCATGTGTAGCCGTAGTCGTCATAATCACTATTCGCATAGGTTTTCTTCCAACCGCGGAAGATGTATCCGTCTTTCCCCGGTGCTTCAGGGGCTTGGGCAGCCTCACTGCATTTCACGGTCTGAGAACATTCTGAACCATCAGCAATGAACTTTACAGAAAAACTCTTCACACCAACCATCATAGACTCTTTCATACCGAACAAAATGACATATTGGCCTTTGTCATCACTCCCCTGCAAGTATGGCTTCTGCTGGAAGTGGTTTGCACAATGAAAGGTCAAGTCGCAGTTTGTACTGCCCTCAGAAGTAGCAATACGCAGTGTGTCCAAGTCATACACCGGTATCACCGACTGAGAACCGGTGAAGGTGAAGCGGCTGTTGCTTATTTGCACAGGCCGTTCGGCATTCACTGTCAGCGGATGCCAGATGTCGTATTCAAGTACATTAGAGTAGGCCGCTGCCACACTATAGCCTGTCACTTTGAAACGGAATGCCGTCTTCTTCTTGTTGGAATATGTACTGCCTATCTGCTCTGTATAGTTTATCCACTTGCCGGTCTGAGCCTGACTGTCAGTCAATGTAGCTACATTCTCCGAACCCCACGTAATGATTTCTCCTTGATCGTTGTAGGTGGCACGTTCAAAAAATACAGTGGCTGACTTGGGTGCTTGTACAAATGCCATAACACTTATCTCATCCCCCTCCATCGCCATATTGGCACTGCCCGCAAAGCCGTCGCCATTGGTTATCTCGTATGCATACTCATCGCCTTTTGCCGTTTCGTGCGACACCAGTTCCATGGTGAGTTCAAACCCGTCCACCTTGTAGGAGGCATAGATGTTTCTGTCAGAGGTGACATCTTTATAGTCGCCTTGCCAGCCGGCAAATGTCATTCCCTGCATGGTGGGAGTAGCCGGAGGAGTGGCGTCTTCTCCGCAATGCAATGTCTCAGTTTTGAGCACACTGCCGTCTGCATTGATGAAATTGACTTCATATTTGTTGATGTAAAAACCACATTTCACTTTGCATGCGGGCATAGTTATTTCATATAAGCTCTCCCCTGTCTGCTTCATCACCACCGGCAAATTGGCAGTAAAGAAGGGCTTCATACATTTGTCTCCCGCATCAATCACGAACTTCTCGCCTGCATCATACAGTTTATCGCCTAACCGGCTACTCTCAAACGGGTAGCGGAAGTGGACATAGATTGCCTCTGAGGTGTCACGACGACCATGGGCACCTGGGTAATCAGGATTGAAAGAGCTCGTTTCACTCAAGAGACGGAACCACCGCGGATGCTCACCATCGCGGTTGAAGGTATAGTTGCAATGCAAATTAAGTCCGGTCTTGGCTTCAGCGGTCTGAATCTCCCCTGCATCGACCACCTGCCAGTTTTTCTTGTCGGTACTGCTCTCCCATGTGTAGTAGAATCCGTCATCTGCATGCACAGACATGCTGATGTATGATTTGCCGCCGTACTCCACGAAGAATTCGGTATTTAGCGGCACTTCGGTCAGTATAGAGCGTTTGTAGATGTCGAATCCGTTTATAAGCCAGCAGTTTTGTTTGTTCTCATTGTCGGAATAATATGAGGTGTATTCCCCTGTTACTTTGTCCTTATAGCGCGGTTCCACAATGACGTGTATACCCTCCTCCTCAGGGTAGAAGAAAAAGGCGAACTTTTTGTATGCTTCATATATCTGCGAACGCAACTTGCTGCCGGAAACGGTATGCTTCCCGCCATACGAGCTATTGGCATTAAGCTCGAGATAGAGAGGCAGTTCGGCATGATACGTAACCAACTCATAGTCATCATCATTTTCAATGCTTATCCCGCCATATTCATATCGTTGTGGGCTATGCCCGTCAAGCAAAATATGGTACAAACCTATTGAAGGATAGAAATGATACAGATGCACTATGTACATTCTGTCAAGTTGCTGATTCTTCTGGAAAGAGTCATAGAAAGTCAGGTCGAACGTCTCGTAATCGAAGTGGAAATCAGTAATGTATTTGGGCACGTTTATCGTATCGACGGGGACGACTTCTCTTCCGCCCGGGGTGGCATGCAGTAATACTACAACCATCAAAAGATATAGAGAAATAAATGTCTTTTTCATATAGTTTTGATTTTGAATATACTATGTTTCAACTATGAAAATAAGGATAGTCTCATTTGTTGTCATTCTCACTATTTCCTAAAGTTTGTTCGCGATATTGTGAAGGAGTGACACCATAAAAGCGGTGAAAGGTGCGTGTAAAGCTTCCTGCTTCAGCGAACCCGCATTGCATTGCGATGTCGGCAATAGTAAGCGTAGGTTGTTGCGTAAGGAGTTCGGTAGCTCTTTCCATTTGTATGGCGAGTATGAATGTTTTCGGAGTGTTGCCTGTGGCAGCAAACATACGTCGGCGGAAAGTGCTCACACTCATGTTCATCATTTCTGCGATTTGTTCTACACTTATTTCAGAATCAGACATGCCGTTATTGACAAATTCCACTACGCGTGCAAGCATCAATACGTCATCAGTTTCTGCATCGGTATCTGACAATTCGCCGGTTTGTGCATGTGCGATTGTATCCTGCACCTGCTCTAACTTCTTTTTTGCTTTCATTTGATTGCGCAGTTTCTCAGCTTCTATAAGTAGATTGTTAAAATGCTGAAGTTGCCGATATTGCTGATTGCGATAGAAGAACCATATAGCTAATGCAAGTATAACAAAGAGTGACAAGATGATAACAATGAGCCAGATATATCTGATGCGTTGACGGGCATTTATTTGTTGCAGAATATCATTCTCATATTGCGCTGCATAATGTGACAGGTTTCTGTTGGTTTCCCGGTCGTATATGGAGTCTCTGAGATGTTCGAAGCGGTCGCCATGCAGGAGGGCTTCTGCGGGGTTGATGCCTCTGAGTGTTTCTCTCAGCCCTTTACGAGTATGACTTTCGTTGTAGATGTCGTGCTGTGCAGTAAAGATGTCGAGAGCCTTATAGTAGTAGTTTGCGCCCTCTTGGTTTCTGCCTTGTACATACATAAGGTCTCCCATGTGGTTGTATGCAATGCCAAGTGAGTGCATATCACCGCTTGCTTGGATCACAGGTATGGCTTCTTTCAGGCAGTCTTCGGCTTCTTTGTATCGTTCGAGCACGGTGAGTGCTGCTGCTTGTTGTGTCTGACGGATAGCGGCTTTTTCATTTCTGCCTAATTGTTTTTCTATATTGTATGCGCGAGTGGCATAATCAAGAGTTTTCTCGGGAATGTTTTTGTGCTGATACACTTCCGAAGCCATGCCGTAGATGACAGCTTTCCGCGGTAGGTTATCCGCTTTCCGGGCATATTCTATTGCTTTAAGAATATACAATTCGGCTTCATCCACTTGCCGCATACTCATATATATTCCCGCAAGGGTATTGTAGGATGAAGATATATTGTCGTTGTCACCGCTTTCAATGTCAAGTTCGTTGCATTGTTTTGCGTAGATGGCGGCTTTGTCGAATTCGCCGAGACGTACATATATTAGTGCGAGAAGTGATGCACAATCGGCCTCGGTCTGTTTGTCTGTACAGTATTTGCACAAAGGCAGAGAGCGCAGTGCGTAGTGTTCTGCCTGCGTGAAATCCTGTGAGTCGTAGTACCACTCGGCAGCCCAATACCAAACGGTACTACAGAGTTTGTCGCGGGAAGCGTCCGACGGCATTTGTATCAGTTCGTCGGTGAATTGCTCTTGGTCGAGAAAGAGAAAGAATTGGTTCGCAGACTCTTGAGAAGGATTGTTGTTGAAGCAGTTGAGCAGTGACTCGGCAGTACTTGCTGCCAACACATGACAAGTCAGCAGCATGAATATAATATATGGTATAATTCTTAACCTCATAGATTGAAATTCTCACATTGAGGAGACGTGACGGTGTTGCGTCTCTACATGAATTGTTTCTTGAGGGTGTGTAATTTCAGTCGCAAAGGTAAGGCGTTTTTATGTGACAACAGTAAACATTTTATGCCAAAATGTCGTTTTGGCATGACATTTTGCGTCAAAGTCGATATTTATGCCTTGTATGTAGCGAGCTGTTTGGCGGTCAGTGCTGCGAGTCGGGCGTTGTTGAGTACGAGTTGTATGTTAGCGTCGAGACTGAGTCCGCCTGTGAGTTCTTTGACTTTGGCGAGGAGGAAGGGAGTGAGTTGTTTACCGTGTATGCCGAGTTGCCCTGCTTCACTGACGGCTTGGTCGATAGCCTGATTTATAACATCTACCGGCATGGAGTATTGTTCGGGAATAGGGTTGGTGACGAGCATACCGCCTTTGAGTCCGAGTTGGATTTTTGTTTGGAAGATATGTGCGAGTTCTTCGGGCGAGTTGGCCTGATAGTCCACACTGAAACCGCTATGCCTTGTATAGAAAGCGGGCAGTTCGCCGGTCTGATAACCGATGACGGGTACGCCTTTAGTCTCGAGATATTCGAGAGTGAGCCCGAGGTCAAGAATAGACTTGGCGCCGGCACAGATAACCATCACTTGTGTTTGTGCGAGTTCTTCGAGGTCGGCAGAGATATCCATGGTGGAGGTTGCTCCGCGGTGTACTCCTCCGATGCCTCCGGTGGCAAAGACGCGTATGCCTGCCATAGCGGCAATCATCATGGTGGTGGTGACAGTGGTTGCGCCGTCGGCATTAGTAGCAATGAGCACGGGCAGGTCGCGTCGTGAGGCTTTGGTTACGAGAGTGCCTTTCTTGCCGAGGTATTCGATTTCGTTGTTGGTGCATCCGGCTTTGAGTTTGCCTTTGATGATAGCGATAGTGGCAGGTACGGCTCCGTTGTCGCGGATAGTCTGTTCTACGCGCAATGCTGTTTCCACATTTTGCGGGTACGGCATGCCGTGCGAGATGATAGTGGATTCGAGGGCGACGACGGGTCTGCCTTCGCGGAGGGCAGTCTGCACTTCAGATGAGATAGAGAGGTAGTGATTCATGATACGATAAGTTTAGTGTTGTTTAGAATTGTTTAGAGTGGTTTAGGGTGGTTTAGAATTGTTTAGGGTTGTTTAGAGTGGTTTAGAATGAAAAAGTAAAAATGAAAAATGAAAAAGGCACTAAATAAGAGTACTGAAAAGGTTCGAAAGATTTATCAACTGAATAATGGTTTATGCTTTCATTCAAAAACGTATATCATCGTACACTTTTCTATTGCATAGTACAATGCTTTTTTATTTTTTAATTATTACTTTTTAATTTCCAATTGGGGAGACGTGACGGTGTCGTGTCTCTACGTTGTGAATGGGGATTCATATTGGTTATAGCAGTATGTTGGCGATGTCGGGGTTGACGGCTTTTGTGGAGAGGAGTGTGGTTCTTGCTGCCATGAGTCCGTATTGTGCGGTTTGCGGAAAGGGTATGTCTTTGAGGTGTGCGAGAACTACACCGGCGAGGAAAGCGTCTCCTGCACCGGTGGTATTGACTATCTCCACGGGCAGTGCGGGGAAGAGCCATTCTTCGCCTGCATGTCTACAATAGACGCCCTCGCTGCCGAGGGTGATATACAGATATTCCACACCGGAATCCATAAGACACTGAGCCGCTTCGGCATAGGTATTGGTGTTGGTGACGGCGAGCGCCTCTTTCTGATTGAGTTTGAGAGTGTGCAGGTGCGGCAGTTTGCATTTGGCGAGAGCATTAACCACGCGGTGCGCTTTGGTGGTGCTGACAGCGTCGATGAACAAGGGTGAGGTGCTGTTCTCCATGAGGTATCGGAGAGTGTTTTCGGGCAGATTGGTGTCAGCGATGATACAGTCGGACTGATTGAGCAGGCCGGTGCGTTTCTCTATAAACCCGGGTGTGATGTTGTGAATGATGTCGGTGTCGGCTACGGCGGCAATCATCTCTCCGACATGGTTGTTGATGCACAGATACATGCCGGTGCGTTCGTCTGTGAGTCGTTCGCTGAGACTCATATCCATACCATAGTGTTTGCATTGGTCGTAGATGAGTCCGCCGAAGATGTCATTACCAAACACGGAGACGAACCTCACGGGGATACCCATAAGGCAGAGGTTGTGCGCTATGTTGCGTGCCACTCCTCCATGACCGAGAGTGACGTGCCCAGGGTTGGAGTCGTTGGCGATAAAATTGTTACTGAGTGCTGCCGAAATGTCGAAGTTAGCACCCCCGATGACAGAGACAAGCATAGTTATTCATATTTTTGAAAGAGGAAGTCGTTGTAAGGGTATCGTTGAATGTGAATGCGTTTGATATTCTCGTACATCACCTGTTTGAGTTGCTCGATGCCTTGTTTCTGTTTAGCTGAGATGAAGATGCAGTTGGGTTGGCCGTCGGTGCTGCCGAGTCGTGCCATCCAAGTGCGCTGCAGTTGTTCGAGAGTGAGGTTCTCTTTGCGCACGGGTGTGAGGTCGTCTTCGTCTTTTGGGGTATATGAGAAGGCATCAGTCTTGTTGAAGACCACAATGGTGGGGATAGTGTTTTTGTGCGAGCCGTTGTTAGTTATTTCGGCAATGGTTTGTTCTACAACCTCGTATTGTTCTTCGAAGTTAGGGTGTGAGATATCAACGACGTGAATAAGCAGGTCGGCTTCGCGCACTTCATCGAGAGTGGATTTGAACGATTCGATGAGGTTGTGAGGCAGTTTGCGAATGAATCCGACAGTGTCGGAGAGAAGGAAGGGGAGGTTGTCGATAGTAACTTTTCTGACGGTAGTATCGAGAGTGGCAAAGAGTTTGTTCTCTGCGAAGACATCAGATTTGGAGAGGAGGTTCATGAGTGTCGATTTGCCGACATTGGTGTAGCCGACAAGTGCGACCCTTACCATTTTGCCACGGTTCCGGCGCTGTGTCATCATCTGCCGGTCAATCTTTTTGAGTTCTTCTTTGAGCAATGCGATACGCTGGTTGATGATACGTTTGTCGGCTTCAATCTGTGTCTCTCCCATACCTCGCGAGGTGTTTCCTCCGCCCCGCTGCCGGTCGAGGTGGGTCCACATACGTGTAAGGCGGGGAAGCATGTATTGCAGGTGAGCCATTTCGACCTGCGTCTTGGCATAACTCGTTTGTGCGCGGAGGAGGAAGATTTCGAGGATGAGAATGGTTCTATCCATTATTCTGACCATAGGAATCTCTTTTGGCAGACCGGTGTTGAGTTCCCGCTCGATGTTACGCAGTTGGCGGGGCGAGAGTTCGTCGTCGAAGATAATGAGTTCGACAGGTTTTGCGGTCAGAGAATCAGGCGAAGCGTTTTCGTCCGACTTGCTTTCGGAGGCTTTTCTTCCGCAGTCTTCTATATATTGTCGTATCTCTCGTATCTTGCCCGAGCCTACATAGGTGTTGGTGTCGGGTCTGTCAATACGTTGTATGAATCGTTTTACGGGTACGATATTGTCGGTATCGGCAAGAAAGGCGAGTTCGTCAAGGTATTCCTGAGTTCTCTCTTCGGGTTGCTCAGGAGTAATAAGTCCTACGAGTATGGCAGTCTGTTGTGTCATGTTGTGTGAATGGGTTTAGTCGCAAAGTGAATACAGGTCTCCGCGCGGGTTAAGCATCAGCACGGGGCAGTGACTTTTCCGGATGGCGTGCAGTTCTTGTGGTCCGAAGAAAATGTCATCGAGCCCGTAGTCGCGCGAGGCGGTGAGTACGAGCATGCCGGCGGAGAGTTGTCTTGTTTTCTCTGCTGCTTCTTTGTTGACGGCGAAACTGTCTTTGTCCGCTTTCAGTGTTTCGGCGTTGATATTTAGCGATTGCAGAGCGGTGAGAATCTTATTGAGGTTCTGCTCTGCGCGGCTACCGTAGTCGTTGGCAAGCAGAAACAGAATGTGTGTGCCGGTGAAGCGTGCGAGGTGAGTGAGAATCTCTGCTTTATGTACTTCTTCTTCAAGCATACTGACGGGCGAGACAGTCGTCGCGATTGTCCGGGGAATCTGCATAGTGTCGGTGAGAAAGATATACGGCAGTCTGAGATTCCGGCAGAGGTTGAGATAGTGTTGTATGTCGCGCCGGTTGTTGCGGCAGGAGATGAACAGCAGGTCGATACTCTCGTTGTCGCACAGTTGTTCGGTTGCATCGGCATCAGCTGGGATGATGTCGGTAGTATAGAGCATGCGTGATGTTTGTTGCGCAAGAGTCTGCACAAACAGTTTCTGCTCCTCGTCAAGAGTGTTTTTATATAAAAGACCTATGTTCATATTTAATTGAACTTCTCAGACTTGTCATTCCAGTTTTTCTGTATATCGCGGTTCATAGTCAGCCGGCAGGAGGTCGGGGTAGAGTACCCACACGAGGTCTTGCAGTAGTTGTTCGGGGTGTACTACGGCAGTCTCCCAAAAATCGTTTGCCCCATAGTCGGTGCTGCGACGGAGAAAATTATATACTTCGCCTGTCTCGTATGCCTTGAACCATGTATGTTTCTCGTCAATCTGCCGTAGTTCTTTCATACTACGCGCAGTACTGTTGACCCACACGTCTGCGTTGCGGAACTTGAGCAGAACGCTTTCGATGGTGAGTGGGATACTGCCGTTGGTGGAATCGTTTTGATAGTAATAGTCGGCACCTGCGTCTCTGTACAGCTGCCCTGTATAGACTTTCCCGCTTGGCATATACCAGGTGCCGCGGAAATTGTTGCCTGCCATAAGTGTGCGTTTCTCACCTACCTGTTCGCTCACTTGTTGCCGGAGTTGGTTATATTGTTGTTCTACACTGCGAAAGATACTGTCTGCAAGTGGTTGTTTGTCGTAGAAAGCACCTATGAGTCTTATCCACTCGGCGCGTGCAAGCGGCGAACTCTCTGTCCACTCGTTGTTGTAGATTATCGGAATATCGGTTTTTTCGAAGTATTGTCGTACACCGTCACCTTGTGCGTATGTGCTTATCATCACTGCGTCGGGGTGAGTAAGCAGAACCCGCTCGGGGTTGACCTGCATGGCGTCTCCAAGGTCGGCGCAACCTTCGTCTTCCTTTGGTATGGGCGTATATACGAGTTTGGGCGAGCAGATACCGCAGAGAGAGCGTGTCTCACCTATTGCCTGAAGAAAGCCCACATGCGTGCATGAGGTGGCAGCAAGGCGGTGAACAGGCACTCTGACTATGATGCCGTCATCTGCCGACGGCAAGAGGGCGGAGTCAGTGAGGTCAGATACTAAATAGTAGGTCTGCATCACTCTGCCTTTTTCCCAAGGGTCGAATATCACAGCCTTAGTGTAGCCGTCGTGTTGTGTTAGCACAAAACCCTGCGCATACTGCCCTTCGGGAATCTGAATATCGCTCTGTAACGGTTTCTGTCTGCAGCCGCACAGAAGCGTGGCACAACATATAACAACTAACCGGATGCTTATTCCGTATTTATACGTTTTTGAATGAAAGTATAAACCTTTATTCAGTATATAGAACTTCGAATCTTTCATTACTCACATCACATTAAGTGCTTTTTTACTTTTTAGTTTTTATTTTTTCATTGAGACGTGACAATGCCGCGTCTCTGTGTATTTGTCAGACTTGTCAACCTACCGACTTGTTTATCTCTTCGATATAACTCAGTATCTCGTCTCTGCCGATGGCTTTCTCTGATGAGGTGATAAAAATAGGCGGCAACTCTTCCCATTGCTCACTCAAGCGTTGTTTGTAAGCCTCAATGCTGAGTTGCTGAGCCTGTCTGCCAAGCTTGTCGGCCTTGGTGAATACGATGGCGAAAGGTATGCCGTTCTCGCCTAACCAACTCATAAACTCAAGGTCTATCTGCTGCGCCTCATGACGTATGTCAACAAGCACAAACAACGAAATCAGTTGCCCGCGCAAAAGACAATATCGCTCGATCATTCGTCTGAGCTGCTCGCGCTGTCTCTTGCCTGCTTGCGCATAGCCGTAGCCGGGGAGGTCAACCAAATGCCAGTCGTTGTTGATGAGAAAATGGTTGATGAGCAGAGTCTTACCCGGTTTGGAGGATGTCTTGGCAAGACCCTTGTTGTTACATAGCATGTTGATGAGCGAAGACTTGCCCACATTACTCCTGCCGATGAAAGCATACTCAGGCAGCGAGGTCTGCGGACAACTGCTCACATCGGGGCTCGAGATGACGAATGTAGCCGAATTGATTTGCATAATAGGTTGGTAAGTCTGAGTTTTTGTAGAGACACGATATTGTCACGTCTCATAGGTTGGTAAGTTGATAAGTTATCTTCGGATTCCCCTATTTATGCTGCAAAGGTAATACTTTTTCCTTATATAACAAAAAAGAAGACTTGATTTCTCAAGTCTTCTCTGTGGGCGAAGAGGGATTCGAACCCCCGACCCTCTGCTTGTAAGGCAGATGCTCTGAACCAACTGCGCTATTCGCCCTCGCATCTTTCTCAAATGCGGGTGCAAAGGTACTGCTATTTTTTGATATGACCAAATATTTTTCGAAAAAAATGAGAATATTTTTATCTCATGTCTTTATGTCCGCTGATAATGAGTGAGATAAGGTTGAAGGGTTTGATAAGTTTTGACAAATACGTAGAGACGTGACAGTGTCGCATCTCTACAAATTATGAATCGTATTATGAATCGGAGATTTTACGGAATGGTCGAAAATAGCAAAACGTAAGCAAAAAGGCAGAAAATGTGACAAAGTGTCAAATGGGGGAGTAGGCTAACACTCGGCTTAGAGTAGGCGCGGGCGGCGTGTTTGCCCTATGCGGCCGTGATTGCTTCGTGTGACAGCAGAAAAGAAAGCCTCCCCTCACTGCCATGCGGCTCTCGTGTTTGAATTACAACCATCGCGTACATGTAGAGACGCGACATTGTCACGTCTCCTCCTCCATCATCAAGTGCCCGCCTGTAGAGACATTTGCCAAAATGTCTCTCCTAATAGCAAAGAAAATTTCTTCGTTTTCGCCCGAATTATATTCGGGCATCCATTACTCGGGCATCCATAGTTCCCTTTGAGCGCAGCAGCCAAGATTGGCTGCTTTGTCCACTTGCGTAGAGACGCGACACTGTCACGTCTCCTCCTCCATCATCAAGTGCTCGCCTGTAGAGACATTTGCCAAAATGTCTCTCCTAATAGCAAAGAAAATTTCTTCGTTTTCGCCCGAATTATATTCGGGCATCCGTAATCCTCTCCAAACGCAACCAACAAAACAAGAAT
>CAJOMJ010000002.1 GCA_905235505.1 Paludibacteraceae bacterium | reverse complement strand
CAAAGAGACCTTCTCCTGGCTCAACAACGGATACAAACATACCTTTGATCCGCAGGCTAAGAAAGTGACTTCTACCGCTCTCCCAGAGCACTATCCAAGCGATTATACGGAGTATTACAACGATGTGGCTTATGTCATGGGCGACGGCGAAAGAGCTTTCTATATCTGCGACATGGCGGCCGACCGCGCAGAAGAAGTGACAATCGACTGGAGCGAGTTCGATGCCTTCAAATCCAAACTGGCGCCTTCTACTATTAAGGCTTTCGATGCTTACAACCCGCGTACGCAGAGTTTTGTGAAAACCGCTCTTACTCTGGACGGACAGAAAGTGACCATCATGGTAGATGTAGCGGGCGACAGCAAAGGCAAAGCCCGTGTCTACAAAGCCGGAGACACTACCGCCGGACAGGTCATCTCCGTCATGGTGAGACTGAATTAGTCTAAGTGTTCGTTGTCAATATGCCAAGTAGTGTCAATGCGTAGGCCACATACTATAAGGTATTAAAACAAATAAGCACCTCAAAATGAGGTGCTTATTTGTTGAGCCACTACCCGGACTCGAACCGGGGACCCACGCATTACGAATGCGTTGCTCTACCAACTGAGCCATAGTGGCAACATCATCAACCAATGCTTTTACAGATTATCCAAACCATGATTTTGTCAATGAGTTTAACAACCTTGTTTGAGAAAATCATAGGTCATCTCAAAAGCGGCTGCAAAGATAACCTTTCTTTTTCAAATACGCAATAGCAGATTGCAGGTTTTAGGGTATTTTCTCTCTTCTTGCCATGAAATTTTACTTGATGAAATCGGGAAATTAGTGAAAGATTGATAGTTACAAATCACAGAAAAAAAACTTTCAAAAAAGTTACTTTGGGGTATTGTATGTTCACAAAAAAGTACTAACTTTGCAACCGAGAGAATGAGTCAGTCGTTGCTCATTTGCGAATATTACACAAACTTAGAATTAATGCGGGGTTCGCGAGATTTTCCGACAGAACCAAACATATTCTATTGGCAGACTTTTCGCAAAAACGCATGAAAAAGATGACATACTTCAATCATAATGAAGAAGTGTGCAGGGTAATTTTTATTCTCAACACCATAACATATACCATGCCACTGATGATATGAAGAAAGACAACTATAGACCTAACCAAATACTGGACACCTACACCTTATTAATTATATTATACTGACCTTTTATTACCGATGAAATCGGAATATAGTGATGTTGTTAATAACTTGAAATCTATATAGGCAAAAAGTTTAGAAATATATAAATATACCTATTTTAACATGGAAACCTACATTATCAAACGTGATGGCAAGAAAGAAGTATTTGCCATCGAAAAGATTAAAGAGGCTATTGCGAAGGCCTTCATCGCCTCAGACTCATTTGCGACTGAGGAGATTATGACCAATATCCTCGGACATCTGCGCGTGCAGGACGGAATCAGTGTGGAGGAGATTCAGAATCAGGTGGAGATAGCGCTCATGTCGGAAGGATATTATAAGGTGGCAAAGAATTACATGCTTTACCGCTCACGTCACCAAGGGGACAGAGAGACGCGTGACAAGTTGGAGTTTTTGATGAACTATTGCGATGCAGTCAATGCAGCCACAGGCAGCAAGTATGACGCAAACGCAAACGTGGAGAAGAAGAACATTGCCACCCTTATTGGTGAACTCCCCAAGTCGAACTATATTCGTCTAAACCGCCGTCTGCTCACAGACCGCATCAAAGAGATGTTCGGTAAAGAGGTGGCAGACAAATATATCAGCCTTCTGCATCAGCACTTTATCTACAAGAACGATGAGACATCTCTTGCCAACTATTGTGCATCTATCACCATGTATCCGTGGCTGATAGGCGGTACACTCTCCATAGGTGGCAACTCTACCCCACCCACCAACCTCAAGTCATTCTGTGGCGGATTTGTTAACATGGTGTTTATCGTTTCGTCTATGCTTTCAGGTGCATGTGCCACTCCCGAGTTCCTTATGTATATGAACTATTTCATCGGACTCGAATATGGCAAAGACTATTGGAAACGTGCTGACGAAGTGGTTGACCTCTCGTTCAAGCATCGTACCATAGACAAAGTGATAACCGACTGCTTCGAGCAGGTGGTATATTCAATCAACCAACCCACAGGTGCACGCAATTTCCAAGCAGTATTTTGGAATATCTCCTACTATGACAGTTACTATTTCAACTCTCTGTTTGAGAACTTCGTATTCCCTGATGGTTCAAAGCCTGATTGGAACGGTCTCAATTGGTTGCAGAAGCGCTTCATGAAGTGGTTCAATGCAGAGCGTCTGCGCACTCCCCTCACTTTCCCAGTGGAGACAATGGCATTGCTCGCAGACGGAAACGGAGATTTCAAGGACAAAGAATATGCTGATTTCACCGCAGAAATGTATGCAGAAGGTCACTCGTTCTTCACATACGTAAGTGACAATGCCGACTCGCTTTCGTCATGCTGCCGCCTCAGAAACGAGATTACAGATAACGGGTTCAGCTATACTCTCGGTGCAGGTGGTATTTCAACAGGCAGCAAGTCTGTACTTACCATCAATCTGAATCGTACTATTCAATATGCAGTACGCATGGGTATCCCCTATCAGACATACGTAGAAGAAGTGGTTGACCTTATGCATAAGGTTCAACTCGCCTACAATGAGAATCTTAAGCGTCTGCAAGAGAAAGGTATGCTTCCTTTGTTCGATGCAGGTTATATCAATATTGGTCGCCAATATCTCACTATTGGTGTTAATGGTTTGGTGGAGGCTGCCGAATTCCTCGGAGTAGAAATTACTGACAACGACAAGTATGCTCACTTCGTGCAGGAAGTGCTCGGTATAGTGGAGAAACTCAACAAGAAATACCGCACCAAAGACGTTATGTTCAACTGCGAAATGATACCCGCAGAGAATGTAGGTGTAAAGCATGCGAAATGGGACAAAGAGGATGGTTACGTAGTACCTCGCGATTGCTACAACTCATACTTCTATGTGGTAGAAGACACTTCGTTGAATGTGATTGACAAGTTCCGCATGCACGGCAAGAAATACATAGAGCACCTCACAGGCGGTTCAGCCCTGCATTGCAATCTTGAGGAACATCTCTCAAAAGAGCAGTATCGCCAACTGCTGAGAGTAGCAGCGAAAGAAGGATGCAACTATTTCACGTTCAACATTCCGAACACAGTCTGCAACGATTGTGGTCATATCGACAAGCGTTACCTGCATGAGTGCCCTCAGTGCCATTCTACCAACTTGGACTACCTGACACGTATCATCGGCTACCTGAAGCGGGTAAGCAACTTCTCCGCCCCGCGTCAGAAAGAAGCAGCACACCGCTACTATGCCAACATGCAGGATAACCAGAACCAACAGCAGTTTGCAGAGAGCGAGAAGACAATCGCTGCCAACTGACAACAGACGTCAGTATCACAACCGCTGCAAGAACAACGGTAAAGGTAAAAAAGAGACCGGGCTATTCGGTCTCTTTTTTTATGGTTATACAGAAAGAAACATGATTATTTTAACATATAAGTCGAAAATAATACATTCAGTCTCTACAATGGATTTGTATCTATAGTGGATTTAGATCTACAAAAGGGCAGATGATTCAGGTTGGCTGTTATTTATCTGCGAACATAGTCATATACGTATCATGCGACTTGGCCGTGAGGCAACCGATAGCACCATCGGAGAAATTGCCATACACCTGCACTTTCTCTTCCAAACCGAGAATGCCGGCATTGCTGCCCTTATACTTATTTATGGATTGCATATAAAGATAAGACTCGGAAGTATAGAGATTATTTGTTGTGGCAACACCTCTCAGGTAAAATTCATATTTACCATTGACATACTGCTTGTAAATTCTGAAGACAATAACCACGTCTTTGCCACCTTCAGGAATATCGGAAACTCTGAAGTCGAGATAAGGGCGATAATCTTCCATCTCGTCTTCCTCAAAGGAAAACATACTGCCGAGTATCTCCCGCCAGTTCTGACTGTCCGCTGAATAGTTGAGCTCTTGGAAAATCAAATCAGTGCTCATAATGGGCAGTCCATTGAGCGAATTATCCTCGATATTGATACGGCAGACATAATAATCATCTTCAATATGGGGGACATGGTACGTAAGATGATATTCTTCAATGGAATCACCTTTGCTATCTTGCTTAGCATATACATGTACTTCAGTAAGCAGTATTTCATATTTAGGAGGCATGATTTGTGATGCCTTGGTGGAAGCAAAGCGCGGATGCTGAACGGTAACCGTGACTTTGTCGTTGGCAGCCAATCGAGGATAAGTACTATGGTCAGGGATGCTATATACTGATTGTTCATTATATGTTAGCGGGTATGGCTCACCACCATTGACAGAATACATTACTTGAGCATCTTTTATGCGATAATACTGCTCATCAATCATGTCGGAGTCAGGAAGATTGACCTTATCGAGAAAAAAGGCGGACTCACTCACCTTTACGTTGACAAAGCCGTTGGTAGTAGCCTCAGCATATACGACAAGCAAAGGCTCAATGATTTCACCTTTGTAGTTAATCTCTGTTTTGCACGATGAAATCAAGAAAAGCAATGCTATGAACGGTAAATATTGGCGCATAATGAGTTTGGGAAGTTTGAGGAGTTAGAATTTGAAGGTGTAACTAACGCTTGGAATGATTGGAAAGAGGGTGACTTTATACATTTTATTGTCCTGACTATAGAGGAGAAACGGATTCATGTTGTTATATACATTATATACGCTGACATTCCAAACAGACTGCATATCAGGATGCCGACGGAACGGATAGTGGAAAGTAGCACCTATGTCAAGACGATGATAATCAGGCATAAGATAGTTGTTCCGTTCGGGAATATATGCAACTTCGGTGTCAGTGTTCGGGTCGTAATATACCTGAGTGCCGAGTGTGGCGCGATTGCCGGTGCCATAAACGAAAGTGGCATTCAGATCAACAAGTTTGTTGACGGCCCATTGTATAGTAAGGCTAAGGTCGTGCTCACGGTCATACTTGGCAGGGAAAGGCTTGCCATAGTTAATCTGCTGCCCTTCACGATTGAACAAGCGCCAAGCACGACTCCACGTGTAACCAATCCAACCGGTGACTCTTCCTACAGTACGCTGGGCGAGGAATTCCACTCCATAGCTCCACCCTTCCCCCATACATACTTTTTCTTCCCAACCGGTGGTAGAACCGAGGAAAGAGGCACCGTCCTTGTATTCAATCATATTGAGCATCTTCTTGTAGTAGCCTTCAACAGAGAGTTCTACCTGACCAAGAAGATTATAACTTATTCCTCCTGCCACTTGCATACTGCGCATAGGAACAATGTTTTTAGTGACGGGCACCCAGAGGTCGGTAGGCAGAGATACATTGGAATTGCTAAGCAAGTGAATATACTGCGACATATAGGCGTAGCTTGCTTTGATTGAGAGGTCTTTCATAGCAAGTGCACGAATACCGACACGAGGTTCAAAAGAAGGATATGTCTTTCCTTCAACGGAATAGAGGCTTCCTCTGAGACCATAGCTGATGCGGAGCCATGACAAGGGTGTATAGGTATCCTCAATATACAGAGAGGCTTCGTGGGCATGTATTGTTCCATCGGTGAGAGTGGTATCTACATTGATTATATCAGAGAAGTCGTCGTCGATGATATTCTGGTTGCCGCTAACACGGAAATTCAGAGCGCTAACCTGCGGACGAAACCTATGGAAGATATAGTTGGCTCCCCAGTTCAAATCGTGCTTGGGAGAAGCAGTGAAATTGAAATTGGTCTGTATCATCAGATCACCGACAAAAGAGCGATAATCCATCTGCTCGTTGAAAGTAGCAGAAAAAGACTCTTGCGAGGACGTAACAGCAGACTGTTGCCGAAGGTCGTAACGATAACGGGTGTAGGACAATTGTGTATTGCAGAAGATACGCGGAGTAAAACGATGCTCCCAATTGAGAGCAGTAAGCAGATTTCCCCAATGCCAGGCAAAATTCGCCTTGGTATTTTGATCGGAGCCACTCGACTTGGACTCACCGAAATTGTTCAAACGGAAATATATGTCATCGTCGCCTGCATAAACGGTAAGCGATAGTTTGTCATCATCGGTGAAGAGATGAGTGATTTTGGCATTGACATCGTAGAAATAGTACCCTGCATTGAGATTCAAATCGCCGTTAGTCTCACGACGAGAGATGATGCCGACAATGGGGGCAGTAAAGAGGTCAAAATAAGTACGGCGGGCAGAGACGTTGAAAGTAGTGGCATTACGAGTGATTTTCTCTCCTCTACGAAGTTTGTCCAATTGCTCTTTAGTCCAAGGAATTGGTCCTTCGGCACTCAGTTTGGCAGATATGAGCCCGATGCTCACATTGCCGTGCCACCCTACTCTGTTGCCGTCGTTCTGCCTGACATCAACCACACAGGAAAGGCGCGACCCGAAATGTGCGGGGAAATTGCCCTTGTAGAGAGTGATATTCTTTACAGCATCGGCGTTGAATACAGAAAAGAATCCCATCATGTGGTTGACATTGTAGAGCGGCACACCGTCGAGCATTATAAGATTTTCGTCGGGTCCGCCTCCGCGAACATAAAGTCCTGCACTCCCCTCGGAACCTGATTGCACACCCGGAAGAAGCTGCAGAGCCTTGATTACATCCACCTCGCCTGCCAAGGCGGGAATACCTTTTATCTGTTGCACAGGCACTTCTATGGCAGACATCTGCACAGAATGGGGAGAACTGACAGACTGATGCCCGACGACAGTAACCTCTTGCAAACGTGTATTCTCAATTAGAACGAAATTGAGGAGAGTGTCGCGAGAGACAGAGAACGCCTGCACCATGGTGGGAGCATAACCTACATAAGAACATTGCAAACCCACTTTTCCATCGGGCAAAGTGAGAGAATAGAAACCACTATTGTTGGTCACCGCACCAAAGCCGGAGACAGTGTCAACCACAGTAGCACCAATTAGCCTCTCGCCTGAGACAACATCAGACACATAGCCGTTTATAGTGTGTCGCTGCCCAAACAGAGACAGCGAGAGTAACACGGACAATATAACGGCAATATCTCTCAAATATGGTAATACATGTTATCTCTTCTCGTCCCAACCAAAAGGATGCGGAGCAAGCGGGAGACGGGCAAGGGGATGATAATCGCCACGAAGACCAATGGGAGTAGCGTTTCTGATTTCACTTACCATCTCTATGCAGGGCCGCGCTTCAGAGATTCTGAAACCTTCACCCGAGAGGATTTTCTGGTATGACAAGGTATGTAACTCTGTGAACCCTTGCGAGAACTCAAACTCTTCACCATCGATATTCAATGTGCGATAGGTGCGTTTCTCACCCTCCACTGCATTGGGAGGCAGGCAATCGGCATTGATACTCAGAAAATAACGTACACGTGCTTTCTGCAGGTCAAGAAAACCTGCAACGCGGTCGAACGACATTACATGCACTATGTTCTGCCGCACTGGTCCGAATATCCATTGCAGCATGTCGTAGAAATGGACACCTATGTTTGTTGCCACCCCACCCGACTTGTGAACATCGCCTTTCCAAGAAGAGTAATACCACTTGCCGCGAGAAGTGATATATGTGAGTTCTACATCATACACTTTGTCCTTGGGTCCTTCATCAACCTTCTTCTTCAGCGCTGCGATAGAGTCGTGCAAGCGAAGCTGAAGAATGGTATATGCCTGATGACCGGTTTCCTTCTCAAGTTCAAGGAGGTTGTCAATATTATAGGGGTTTAACACCAATGGTTTTTCACAGATGACATTGGTACCAAGACGCAGACCATAAC
This sequence comes from Paludibacteraceae bacterium, assembly GCA_905235505.1. Taxonomy (GTDB): domain Bacteria; phylum Bacteroidota; class Bacteroidia; order Bacteroidales; family Paludibacteraceae; genus Colicola. The sequence goes on along the minus strand of CAJOMJ010000002.1, from coordinate 72,629 downwards.
GGATAAAAGCATCGTGGGTGTAGTTGGGCGTACAGATAGAGAGCCAATGAAGGGGGTTCTGAGTACGCATCTGTTTACTGCAGAAACGGTCGAACTGCTCGTTCTCAGTATAGAAAGAGCAATCAGGGAAACTGCTGTCAAGACGACCCACAGAGTCGAACTTGTCGTATGCGACCATTAGATTGTTTCCTGTGTCTTTAATGGCTTTGATGTGGCGTGGAGCGATATAACCTGCTGCTCCGATGAGTGCGAAATTGTACATTTTAGTTTAGAGTTGAGAGTTAAGAGAAGTTCATCTTCTTTTTTGCTGGTATTTAGGATATCTTTATATCTTTTAGCAACATAATAAGTGCGGCTGTGGCAGCATGGGTGGTTATCTGATCTCGCGAGCCACGGAATCGGAAACACTCGGTATGCGTATGCTTACCATTGGTTACGGCTATCCAAACTGTTCCGACAGGTTTGTCTATGGTACCGCCATCGGGTCCTGCTATACCTGAGGTAGAGATACTCCAAGTAGTGCCAAGCAGATTGCGCACACCATTTGCCATCTCTATTACCGTCTGCTCACTCACAGCACCGACACTGTTCAGAGTCTCCTCTCTTACCCCTAACACCTTTTGTTTTACACTGTTGTCATAAGCGACGACTGTACCGTAATAGAAACTGCTGCTGCCTGCATGCTTGTTGAGAAGCATGGCAATCTTGCCACCTGTGCAACTTTCTGCCGAAGAAACCGTTTCTCCACGACTCTTGAGGTATTCACCTACAAGAACTTCAATTGGTTTGTCTTCGGTGGCAATTACATAGTCCTCTATCAACGGCATAAGAGTTGAAATCTGCTCATTGACTTCTGCCTCCAAGAGAGCTTGCTCGGTATGTTTTTGCGCAGTGAGACGCAGACGAATAATTCTGTTTTGAGGCAGATATGCAAGATGCATATAGGGCGGCAAAGCGTCTTCCCAGTCAGCAATACGCAGAGCAAGCGCTGACTCGGGTATGCCATAAACCTGTATGGTCTTATGTATAATTATGTTCTCACTTGCCAACATAGCGAGACGCGGTATAATCTGCTCGTTCATAGCCACTTCTGCCTCATACGGCACTCCGGGCATAGAATACAGTAACTTACCATCTTGGGAGAATTCCATCAGTGGGGCGGAACCTACTCTGTTTTCAAGAACACTACATGCCTCAGGTACTTGCCACTGAGTAGCGGTAAGTGAGTTCAATACTTGTGGACGGTCATGGTAGAGTTGGAGTATATGTTCTTTCACAGCAAGGTCTTCAACCAAACGGGTGTCAAAGTACTTGCAAAGAGTGGTTTTTGTAATATCGTCCTTGGTAGGGCCAAGACCGCCTGTCATCAAGACAAGATTCACACGGGTAAATGCCTCGGTGAGAGCATGGGTTATCTCGGTTTCATCGTCATGAACGGCGGTTGTACGAAGAACCGGGATACCAATAGTATTGAGTTGCCTGGCTATCATACCTGAGTTAGTATCAACCACCTGACCGATGAGCAACTCATCACCTATTACTATAATTTCTGCTTGTTCCATTCTTCAGCAACTAAACAAAGTTCGTTATACCAATCTTCTCCGAAACGTCTGATTAGAGGTTCCTTGAGAAACTTATATATGGGCAGATGCAGTTTCTTACCGCATTGCCTTGCTGTGTGACATATATCCCAACGATGATATTCCACAGCAGTGAAAGTGGGATGTTCACTCAGACGGATAGGATAAAGATGACACGAGAGAGGTTTCTTAAAATCAGTCTTCCCCTCATTGAATGCCCTCTCTATCACGCAATAGCACCAACCATTGTGGTCAGTACGTGCAAACACGCAATCTTTACCGTCAATAATCTGCGTAACCTTCTCCCCTGTCGGGTCAAGATATGAGATGCCCTTCTGCTCCACAATCTCGCGGGCTTCTTTGCGCATCTCAGGCAGCAAAATCGGCAGAATCTGCCTGATTTGAGTTTCTTCCTCATCAGTCAATGGTGCTCCGGCATCACCCTCAATGCAGCAACAACCCTTGCAACTATCAAGGTCGCAACAGAACTCTTTCTCAAGCACATCGAGTGAGACGATAGTATTACCAATGTGGAACATCATATTAAATATAGTGTTCTATAAATATCTTAAGACCAATTGCAATCAGTATCAGTCCGCCTACAAGATTGGCATTGAAACGGAATCGTTTCCCGAACATCGTCCCCAACCAATATCCTGCAACAGAGAAAAGGAAACTTACAAGTGCTATCACCGATACGCCTAACCACAGCATCTGCGGGGACGAGATGAAGAGTACTCCGGTGGCAAAAGCGTCAATACTTGTGGCAATAGCAAGCACCTGAATACCCCAAAACGAGAACAGATGTTTGTCGGACTTTGTTTCCGCCGCTGAGTCCGTATGACCGGTGAAGCCTTCATATATCATCTTTCCGCCGATTATTCCCAATAGAATGAGAGCTATCCAATGTGTCCATCGGTCAAAAAACTCGGTGAAACTGACTCCTGCGAAGAAACTGAGCAATGGCATCAGCCCTTGATACAGACCAAAACATACTGCCATAAGAAGAGCATAACCCCATTGCGGGCGGGTGACCGATGACAGACCTTTCGTGAGTGACACTGCCAGACAGTCCATTGCAAGACCTATAGCAAGCAATATGATGCTAAGCAGATCCATCTAATCTAATTATTGACGTTTTGTGCGGTATTTGGCAGTGGTCTTACCCTTGGCAATGTTAGTCAGTTTGGTTTTGACAAACTGACGGCGAATAGGAGATATACGGTCGGTAAACACGTTTCCTTCCAAATGGTCGTACTCATGCTCTATGATACGTGCCTGAAAACCTGTGTACTCTTCCTCATGCTCATTGAAGTCTTCATCGTAATAATGAATAACAATGGTCTTGGGTCTTACCACATTCTCGCTAATACCGGGCAGCGAGAGGCAGCCTTCGCTATATACAGCAGTATCTTCAGATTCTTCGATGATTTCGGGGTTTATGAATGTCTTCTTGAAGTTGGCACAGTCAGGGTAGTCTTCTCCAAGTTCACTGCCATCTACAATGAAGAGCCTGATACTCCTGCCTATCTGCGGAGCTGCTAATCCACAACCATCAGCCTGTGTAAGTGTTTCGAACATATCTGCCACAAGTTGCTTGAGTTCGGGATAGTCTTTATCTATCTCTTCAGTTTCACGCCTTAAAACCGGCTGACCATATAAATAAATCGGTAATATCATTTTGATTAGGAATTATGAATTGTCGTTAGGTAGTCTTCAAGTATTATGCAGGCAGCAATCTTATCTACAACCGATTTGTCGCGGCGTTGCTGCTTCTTCATCCCGCCTTCAATCATTGCCCTGTGAGCAAGAACAGAGGTAAAACGCTCATCGTACATTACAAGTTGATGCTCAGGGAAGTTCTTCTTGAAGAGAGAGATGAATGGAGTGATATAATTCATCGACTCACTATCTTCACCTGACATCTGACGCGGGTATCCGAGAACCACACAATCGACTTGCTCATGCCGGAAATAGTTGCTGAGCCAATCTATGAGTGTGTGTGTCGGTACAGTCTCAAGCGGTTGGGCAGTAAGTCGCAGAGGGTCGGTTGCAGCCAACCCTGTGCGCTTTCTGCCATAATCTATCGCGAGTATGCGTCCCATGAGAATGTACGGGAATTTGGAATTGTTATCTTACAATGCCTGCATACTGTTGATACAGAGGATACCACTTGTCAAACAGTTCTGCACGGTCGTTTCTCTCAAGAGTCTGTAGTACGAAGCCGAATACAGCGGCATGATGACCAAGGGTCTGCGACATTGCTTTCTGCCCTTGTTTATCAAGCGTTGCACCCCATGTGAGATATTCAACATCGTTTTGTGCTACGGCATCCATTATCTTGTCAGCCTTCTCGTTTTCACCGCAGAGATAATAATCTACAGCCATAGTGGCAGAGGTGTAATCATAGGGGATATTGTATCCGGGAAGCATCTGCTCTGCATAGTCGAGTACTTCTACCGCCTGTTCTTTCTTACCTTCAGCAATGAGTGCATCGGCAAGTTGTGAGAACATCATACGGTGTGTGCGGCACATACGCATAAGGTTCTCGTCGATATAGATACCCGGTTTGTTCATGTTACCATAACGGAACTTGTGCATCATGTTGTCGTACATCTTCTCAGTATTTACTCGCGGTTGCCCGTCAGGAGAAGCCACGGGGGTAACCTCGTAAGCGAGACCTGTAAGAGAGAAGTACTTCTCAAGACCTTGATAATAGTCGTTACCAACAGTAACTGCGAAATATATCGGGCGTTGGAACTGATTGGTTTGTATCATCTCAAGCACCATCATTTCGCTACGTGTGAGTCGGCGCCCTACCCTGACATCGAGTTGGTCAACAACGGGTTGGTCTGCCCATTCGGTGTTGGCAAGTTGCTCTTTATCAACAGAGATATAGAGTTTATTACTTGGTATATAACTCTCGCCGTCACGTTTGGTACGAGGGTCAGAAGAACGGACAAACTCGAATGCAGTGCGTACATCAAGGGGAGTAGCAAGTTTGTTATCCACCCACACGACCTCGTTCTTACCGGGCATATAGTCTTTCTCTTTCCAAGAGATAGGCAGAGCCTTTGATGTATAATACGGGCGTTTCATCTGCGATATATACCAGTCGGTTTGCAGATAACTGAGGTTACATACGCGCAGGTTGGTACCTTCTTCTTCCACCTCCTGATTGTACCAAAGGGGGAAGGTATCGTTGTCACCGTTGGAAAAGATGATACCTTGGTCTTCACAAGAGCGCAGATAGTTAGCACCAAAGTCACGGCAAGAATAGCGGTCGGAGCGGTCGTGGTCATCCCAGTTCTGCTGAGCCATCAATGCGGGCACGCCTAGACTCAGTATAGTAAGACATACTGCCACAGCAGTCTTTATTGCCTTATTGTCTTTCTTCATGAGTGAGTTGAGTCCGTCAATAAGTGCCATCACACCGAGACCAATCCAGATAGCGAAAGCATAGAATGAGCCTACGTAAGCATAATCCCTTTCACGAGGTTGGTAGGGTGTCTGATTCAGATAGACGACTATAGCAAGACCGGTAAGGAAGAACAGCAGGAAGACAAGGGTGAAGTTCTGCAAGCCTTGTTTGCGTTTGCATAGTTGGTAGAATATACCTAACAGACCAAGCAGCAGAGGCAGCATATAGTAAACATTATGCCCTTTGTTTTCACGCAGTTCACGCGGGAGTGCTTTTTGGTCACCAAGTCGGGCATTATCAATAGCCGGAATACCGCTTATCCAGTTGCCTTTGGTTACTTCGCCATAACTTTGCAAGTCGTTCTGCCGCCCTGCAAAGTTCCACATGAAATAGCGCCAATACATGAAGTTGCACTGATATGAGAAGAAGAAACGAAGGTTCTCACCAAAGGTGGGACATACATCGGTTTTCTGCTGACCACAGTAGTCATAACGTATTTTCTTACCTTTGACATCTCCCCATTGTTTGTATGCCTCTTTGTGACGACCATCGGGAGAATACATACGGGGGAAGAGCATCATAAACTCTTTCTTCATCTTGTATGAAGTCTTGTATCCTGTGACCACATATTCGTCCTTTTCATCGGGAGAAGTCTTTGGTTTGGGAGCATATTGTGCATGCCCTTTATTCTCTACAGGTACACAGATATTGCCCTTTACCTCGAGTTCGACAGGCGCACTATATACGGCACCATAGAGTAAGGGACGGTCGCCATACTGCTCACGATTGAGGTAGTATTTGAGTGAGAACACATTATCAGGCGAGTTCTGATCCATCGGGGTGTCTGCACTGCTTCGTATCACTATTGCGGCATAGGATGAATAACCAATCAGTATGACGGTAATCATCAGAGTGGCAGTATTGAGCCAACGCGCCGGCACACGCTCTTTCAGAATGAAGAGCACAATGGCAAGTGTAGCAATAAGCAAAATACCAATTACCACACTCTCACGGATGAAAGGAATACCTGCCAGGGTTACTGCAAGAATGACAGAGAGGTTCATTCTTATACGGTTTTTGTCGGTATAAGTCTCATATATTGCCCAAACGAGCGAAGCGACAAGCATAATAAGGTAGATGTAAAGACCTGTATTGAAGGGGAGTTTGAGTAGATTGACGAAGAACAACTCAAACCAGCAAGCCACTTGTACGGAACCGGGTATGATACCATAGAGAACAACAGCCAACACAGCAACTGAGACAAGGAAGGCGAGGATAACACCTTTCCATGAGAAGTCGTACTTGCGGAAGTAATACACAAGTACTATTGCGGGTATGGTAAGCAAGTTCAAGAGGTGGACGCCGATGCTAAGACCCATCAGATATGCGATGAGTATAAGCCACTTGTCGGAGCCTTCTTCATCGGCTTTCTCATCCCATTTGAGTATCAACCAGAATACTACGGCTGTGAAGAACGACGAGGAGGCATAGACTTCGCCTTCGACTGCCGAGAACCAGAAGGTATCGGAGAAGGTGTAAGCCAAAGCCCCGACCATACCTGCGCCGAGTATAGCGACAGCCTGCCATAAAGTCATCTCTTGCGGATTGGGCAGGAGTTTCTTAGCGAGGGCTGTGATTGTCCAGAAGAGGAAGAGGATGGTGAATGCCGACATGAGTGCGGAAAGTGAGTTCACGCACATAGCCACGTGTGAGGCATCGCTTGCAAATAGACTTACGAAGTGCCCCATAAGCATAAAAAATGGTGCTCCCGGGGGGTGTCCGACATCAAGTTTGTCAGCAGACGAGATGAACTCACCGCAGTCCCAGAAACTGGCAGTAGGCTCAACAGTAAGAAGATACGTAGCGGCAGCGATGGCAAAAGCCAACCATCCGCAAAGCGCATTCCAAAACTTAAATTTCTTCATTGTTACTTTTGTTATAGATATATAAATGTATAAACACGAATAAGTGCTTTGCTTATCATACACAATAAGGTTGCAAAGTTAGTGATTATTTCTGACATATACAAATATAATCTCTCATGAGTCAAAAAGCGACTTTTTGTTAAATTCAGAGATGGCTTACACTCGGCTTAGAGATAGCATGACGACGGCTTGGGGGTATAGTGGAAAAAGCGACAAATTGTTAAAAACCAAAGAGGGGTGGAAAGGGGCAAAAAGGGGTGTCGGGATGGGTGATTTGGGAGCAGAGGGAGGGGGCAAAGATGGGTGATTTGGAGGAGAAAGGGGGACCGGTAGATAGATAGATAGATAGATAGATAGATAGATAGAGTGGCAGGTCGGAGTTATTGCGACCTGCCACTTATGAGATGCGAACGGAGAGTTGCGAACGGATAGTTGCAAACGGATTCATGGGAAACGGTTACTTCTTCTTCGCTTGCGAGTTACGAACGGATGCAAGGGATACGGTTACTTCTTCTTCGCTTGCGAACTTGAGTCACCATACATGCTTTTTCTGATTGACTGGTATATACCCTCCGGAAAAGCGGAGTGCATGATACCATCGGTAAGCGGATCAATGACGTATGTGACGAAGTTTTTCTGCGGGTTACGCGGCAAGTCAATCTCGGCAACGAACGGGTCCTTGCCATGCGAGCGCGGGTTCTGCTTCTGAATAACAGCGGGTGCAAAAGCATTGATAACTCCGGCATTTTTGGCGAGGCGTTCGGGGGCATCTTCTTTTGTGATATGCATAGACAAACTATCATATATCATGCAGAACGTGCCTCGGTTAGCCTGCTTGTTTCCTTTGGTTTTGATATCTATAGAGTGGAAATTGGCATAGAGAGAAGTGCCACTAAGCGGGTGTATGAAACCATTGAGAATGTCGGAGGAGATGTCTTCAGAATAAAACGAGTAGTCAAAAGTACAAGCCTTATCATTATGCAACGAGAGGTTGATATTTAGTTTGCTTTCTCCCAACTTACCGTTGATTTGAGACGCAAGAGTGTTGCCGTGTTTATTATTGAAACTATTCATGTTGATATTCAAGTGGTTGAGCGGCATTACACCTGCATGAGTACCATCTTCAGTAACATAGGCAGTGAAGTTCGGCAGGGTAACATGGATGTTATTAACAGACACCGGAACAGGTATGTTCATTATGTCTTCTTGCGGCATTCCAAAAGGAACTTTGGGAGGATATTGGGTATCACGATAGATGACCACCCGTTTACCTTTCACGTCAATATTCTGAATATCAATATTCTTCTGTACAATCTGTCGAACGAGATTGAACTCGGAGGTAGTGATTTCCGGAATGACAGCATCAACCCATGTAACAGGTATTTTGCCCATTAACTTAGCCAGAGATTGTTGTTTGCAGGTGTTTAGTGCATGGATATCTTTAATATTGACGGCACCGGCATCTGCGGTTGAGAGTTGTCCGACAGTCAGTTGGAACAGCCCATCAGAAGAAAGCATATTGAAGTTGTTGAGACTGACAATATATAAGGAGTCGTTGTATGCCATCTGCTTCTCTGCGACGTCGTATCCGAGGTCATACACTTTCAGATTGAGAGAATCGGCAGAGATGGAGAACTTATCACCAATGCGGGTGAGTGCCAGACTGCCGTTTTTAAGTTTAATCCTACCGACAGATATCTTAAATGGATTGGCAGCGGTGGAATCGGCATGTTGCAGAGTATCAGCCTCCAGTCCGGCTTTGGAGTCTTTCTTTTTCTTCTTTAATTCTTTAGGTGGCAGAACGATTTGTGCCTGCGGAGATTTGATAGTAATCTCCATTATATTGAGTTCTTTCTTACGCAGTTTGAGCCAGTTGATGCCGCGTATATCAAGGTTTTGAATCTTTATGATTTGCTCCGCCTTAACCTTGGAGAGTGTGTCAGGGGAAGGTATTGTTGCCTCTATGTTGCTGAGACTGACAGTGCCTGACATAAGAAGCACATGGAGTTTGTCGTATGAGAGTTGCACTTTGTCGTTCTTACTAAGTGCCTCTTTCAGTTCCTTATCGGCTATATTGGTAACTATTGCATCTGCACAGAAAATACAAATTATGAGGATTAATGCAACTCCACCGAGAACCGACCATAAGATGATACGTTTTTTCTTTGTCATAGTTTACGTTGATATTAGAAGTGATAAGAAGATGATATATTAAAAATAAAGGGGCACAATTATTTGCCCCAATATTTATCAACCAACTCTTGTTTAATGTTAACTTCTTCCGGCCGAAAATGTTTCTTGAACAGGCTCCATGCCACATCGAGCATCTCTGTGGTATTGATATTAACATCTATAGCAAGAATCTTTTCGGAATAGTCTTTAGCGAACTGCAGGCAGCGGTTGTCATAGTCAGTAAGGTCGAAGCCGTTTTCGAGTTTGGTCTTGGCATTGGCAGCGTCTGCATACAGACGAACAGCGGCGTTCATGACCTGCGGGTGATCTTCGCGAGTTTTCTTGCCTGCAACAAGTTGTTTCAGACGCGAGAGCGAGCGGAAGGGGTCAACGATAACCTTACCTATATCAGAGTCACGACGCAGATACAACTGACCTTCGGTGATATAACCTGTGTTGTCAGGAATGGCGTGTGTGATGTCTCCACCGGAGAGAGTGGTTACGGCAATGATAGTGATAGAGCCGCCGGTGGGGAACTGCACTGCTTTCTCGTATATCTTGGCGAGGTCGCTATAGAGCGAGCCGGGCATAGAGTCTTTGGAAGGAATCTGATCCATACGGTTGGAGACGATAGCGAGTGCGTCGGCATAGAGTGTCATGTCGGTGAGCAGCACAAGCACTTTCTCGTTTTTCTGCACTGCGAAATACTCGGCAGCGGTAAGAGCCATATCGGGAATCAGCAGACGCTCTACAGGCGGGTTCTCAGTAGTGTTCACGAAGGAGACGATACGGTCGAGAACGCCTGCGTTGGAGAACACGTTTTTGAAATAGAGGTAGTCGTCGTTGGTGAGACCCATACCACCGAGGATAATCTTGTCAGCCTCGGCACGCAGAGCCACGTTTGCCATCACCTGATTGTAAGGTTGGTCAGGGTCGGCAAAGAAAGGAATCTTCTGCCCTGAGACAAGAGTGTTATTAAGGTCGATACCTGCTATACCGGTTGCAATCAGTTCGGAAGGTTGCTTGCGTCTGACGGGGTTAACCGAGGGTCCGCCTATCTCCACTTCCTCGCCTTCTATCTCCGGTCCTCCGTCAATAGGGTCACCGTAGGCATTGAAGAAACGCCCTGCGAGTTGGTCACTTACCTTGAGCGAAGGAGCTTTGCCGAGGAATACCACTTCTGCATTGGTAGGGATACCTTCGGTACCTTCAAACACCTGGAGAGTGACTTCATCGCCCATAATCTTGACGACCTGAGCGAGTTTACCATCAACAGTAGCGAGTTCGTCGTTGCCTACACCTTGCGCTTTAAGGGAGCAGGTGGCTTTAGTAATAGCAGTGATTTGCGTATAGATTTTCTGAAATGCTTTAGCCATATCTTACAGATTTTAGAGCGGCATATGGGAGTCGAACCCACCTCCTAAGCTTGGGAAGCTCATGCACTACCGATGTGCTAATGCCGCGATACGATTGAAAACGAGTGTTTTATGAATAGCAAGCGTCGTCTGCCGCCTTACAAACTTGGTTCTCAAAATCAGGTTGCAAAGATACTGCTTTATTCTGAAATATGCAAACCTTTATCAATATAATTTTCCAACTATCCAATTGCTCAGGCGTTTAGGCAGCAATCTGTCCAAGAACAAGAACAGTTTATACTGAAAACCTGCGGTATAAAGGGGAGCCGGATTGCGTTTTGTCGCCACTTTGAAGAGTTGCCCTGCAAGATATTCGGAAGTCATTCCGCCCATTTCATCTTTCTCCATTGTTTCCACTGCCTTGGGCATGTGAGTATATACGTCTTCGCCCGCGCTTTTCTTGTCTCTTGCGGCAGTGAAGCCTGTATTGACATCGCCGGGCATCAAGGCGGTAACCTCGATACCGAACTCAGCCACTTCGTTTCTCAGGGCAAGAGCCAAGGTATTGATAGCAGACTTGGAAGCAGAATAGAACGCCTGATACGGGATACTGAACACAGCTGCCACACTACTGGTGAACACTATCCTACCCTGCTTTTGGTTGCGCATTACAGGCAATACAGCCTTGACAATATTCAGAGAGCCGAAGAAATTGACATCAAACTGGCGTTTGGCATCAGCGGTATCAACAAACTCCACTGCACCCGACACGCCATAACCGGCATTAGAGAGGAGAATATCCACTCTACCCTCTTTTTCAACGACCTGTGCAACAGCGGTATTCACCTGCTCTTCGTCGGTTACATCGCAGTCAATATGAATTATGCTATCATACGACTTGCCCGAGCGGGAGAGTTCATAGACCACGAAACCCTTCTTGGCAAAGAGTTGTGCCGCTGCCTTACCTATGCCGGACGAACCGCCTGTGAGTATCAGTATCTGTTTCATAATCACCATGTTTCAGGAATACCAGCTTTCAGCACCCGACTTATTATCTCCACTGCTTCGTCCACAACAGGCATAGTATGCGTTGCCATCAGAGTAGAGCGCAGGAGGCACTCGCCTTCCACGCATGCCGGGGCGATAACGGGGTTCACATACACACCTTCTTCAAACAGACGTTTGCCATAGTAGAAGGTGTCGAGCGAGTTGTAGGTGAAGATGGGAACAACAGGTGTGGGAGCCTCGATAATCTTAACGCCGCTTTCAAGCAGACTCTTGCGGAAATAAGCCGATATCTTCTTCAGATTGTCGCACATCTCGGGGTGTGCTTTGAGTTTACGCAGAGCAGCGAGAGCAGTGGCAGTAGAGGCAGGTGTCATGCTGGCAGAGAAGATAAACGGCCGTGACACATGGCGAATCCAGTCTGCCACATGATGGGTAGTAAGCATGCATCCGCCTATCGAAGCGAGCGACTTGGAGAATGTGAGAGAGATGATATCCACTTTATCGGTCAGGCCGAAATAGTCGGCTGTGCCCCGCCCACCATTGCCAAGCACTCCGAATCCGTGAGCATCATCAATCATCACTCTTGCCCCGTATTTCTCTGCCAAGGCGCATATCTCAGGCAGTTTGCAGATGTCACCGCGCATGGAGAACACTCCGTCGGTAATAATGAGTTTGCCTGCCGTGTCAGGAATACGCTTGAGTTGTTTCTCAAGGTCTCCCATATCGCTATGGTTGTATCGAAGGGTGGTTGCATAACTCAAGCGGCAAGCATCGTAGATAGATGCGTGGTTTTCTTTGTCGTTGAGTATATAGTCGTTTCTGCCTGCGATGGCAGAGATGATGGCGAGGTTAGACTGAAAGCCTGTGGCGCAGGTCATACCATCTTCTTTCCCCACGAATGCGGCAAGTTCTCTCTCAAGCTCCTTGTGCAAGTCAAGAGTACCGTTCAGGAATCTTGAGCCACTGCAACCCGTACCATATTTATATAGGGCATTGATACCTGCCTCGATCACTTCGTCATCTTCTGTGAGACCGAGGTAGTTGTTGCTTCCAAGCATTATCACCCGTCTGCCCTCCATTGTAACAACAGGAGCCTGACGCGACTGTAGTTCATGGAAATAGGGATAGACTCCTAACTCCCGCGTGCGGTTTAAGAGTTCATGATTACATTTAGCAAATAAATCCATATATCTTAGTTTCAAAATTAATATCTCTTGTTACGATTCGTCCTCAGGCACTATGGGCCATGTGTTATGTTCGATACCTGCCATACGCTGCATCTGCAAGTGGCACACTTCTCTCAGTCTGTCCACCTCTTGCTTTCTCGGACGGGTTTTATCGGGGAAAACAGGTTCACCTATGGTAACTGAAAGCAAGGGTTCGTCTGCCTTGCCAAACAACTTGTAAATACCTTTTCTCTCGCGATAGGTTATCACGCATGGCAACAATGGTTTGTCGTATTTATACGCCATGGTGAAAGCTCCTTTTCTAAAGGGTCTGAGAGGCTTGTAACCATCCCAGCGTGCTGCTTCAGGAAAGATATGAAACCACCACTTCCTGCGATTAAACTCATCGAAGGCGGCATTGAAGCGCTTCATTGCCTCAAATCCTGTTTCAGGAACAGGGATACCTCCAACCGCCCACATATACCAGCGGTCTTTGGTATTGAAGTTAGGAGCATACATCGGAATGCGTGTGTGTCTGTTAGCAAACACTGCGCTAAGCACGCATGGTGCATCAAGACGATTGCAATGGTTACTAATGGTGATTGCCCCATTCTTATTGAGTTGTTTTCTGTATTTTCTCAGGTTCTCTCTGCCTTTTATTCTCAGACCGTTCTTTATGCAATTAAGCGGGAATACTATCGGATATAGGAATAAGTAATACCCTATCCAATTGTTCAGATTGAACCGGAACGAGTCATCCAAATACGGATAGTTCTCATCAAACACCTGATTGTCGGTATATACAGGGTGCAACACACTCTGATCGGGGTTATGTTCGGGGTAAGTCCTGCCTATCTCGGGCACATACTCACCTTCTCTCACTTTCAAATCGTCGTAGCGTATATTCATGATAATGTATGTTGTCGGTTGTAGCGTCTATATAATCATATATCTCATACCCGCCGCCTCGGCTCCTTCGCCGTCAGTATCCATTCTGTCGCCTATCATCATAGCCTCTTTTGGCTTTACCCTCATCAGTTTCAGGAGTCGCTCATACAACTGTTTATTGGGTTTCAGACCACCCAACTCCGGTGCAGACACACAATAGTCGAACATCTTTGGTTCCAAGCCGATGGCTCTGATTTTATCTTCTACACAGCCGTAGTCGGACAGTACAATCGTCTTGATACCCGACTCATTCAGTTGCTTGAGCAGAGGCAGCACGTAGTCGGCAGCCTGATAGTGAGTATATAGAATCTCCGTCATTGAGGGCATATAACTCTCGTTATACCACTCTTTTACTGCCTGATAAGGAACATTTCTCTTTTCTGAGATATAAGAAAACATCGTCTTGTAGAATGTATCCGCATCTCCGAAATCCTGCCCTTTCAGCTTTTTGCGGGCAATGCGCTCTGCATGAATCCAAAGCGCATGCCGCAAATCAGCAAAGATAAGATACCAAGCGAGGTGATGCTTATCATACAAAGTACCATCCAAATCGAATACTACGGCTTTTACACCTTCCAAATCGATATCTTCTATTCTCAGTTGTTTCATCTGAATATCAGTCTGTAATCACAAGTTTTTTGAATTTGGCGAGTCTCTTCTCGTCTTGCAGCAGCAGATTCACTTTGAACTGACCGTCTCTTGAGCCCTCGGCGATACATTGTGCCTTGAATGTCTCAAACGAGTCTTTCTGCAAGCGGTGAGTTACAGGGTCTTTTACGCGCAGGGAGTCGCGCTTTGCCTTATACTCAATATTATATTGCATAAGCAGTTCGTCAACGCGCTTTGTAAACTCCTCTGCCTTCTGCTGCGTGGTGGCAAGGTCGGCAAACTCATAGTAGAAACGATAGGCAGAGATATCCAAATCGGCAAAACCAATGAAGAAACGAAGAGGCATATTCAGTTCTTTCTCTGTTTCGCGCACTGCATCTATGAACTGCTTCTCATGAAGTTTCTCGCCTGTCATGGTAACTATACCGTTCACTTTCTGAATCATGTGAACCGTAGGAGTATTACAGAATTTCGGTCCGACCTCAACCAAGTCGTTCATGTTGTAGCGGTAGAGACCTGCGTATGTAGTCACAAACGGGCAATAGCGTTTACCTTCCTGCAACTCATGCAACTGCAGGAAATGAGGGTTCTCGCTCTCTATCTCATTCTCTTCTACAAACTCATAATAATGGAAATGCGGGAAGAGCACTGTATTGTTGGTGTCGTCAAGCACAAGTCCGAAGCGGCATTCCGAAGAAAAATAACCGAACTCCTGGTGCAACATCTGCTCTGGGAACGAGTCTTTGAATTTGTCGAGATATACCTTTGTATTACCACACTTCCATGTATTCAGCACTTGCAAGTTAGGCCAATAGTGTTTTGGCAAGACGCGACCGTATTTCTCCTTAAGAGCACGCAATTCCGCAGCCCGTTCAGGATTTGGTTTGAAATAAGGCATCAGAGCGGCACGAATCTCAGGAGCGATATCAAGATTTTCGTTGATGGTACCCTTCTCTATATCTTCTACATACTGGTCGTAATACTCATTTACATTATTCTGCATCTCCACAATGGTGGAAGGATTGGCAGTAACAATAAGCGTGACATTTCTTTCAATACCCATACGCATGATAGCATAGTAGCGTGCATGGTAGTCGGTAATTGAGAATATATCGGACGGCGAAGCATAGAGTTTCTTCACGAAATTCGGGCAATCGCGCTGTGTCACACCGCTAACAGAGCCGAAGACAGTGCCATCGGGTGCATAGCCCTCTACCACCTTGCCTACTATACTTACTATCTTACCTGTGAATACCTTCGGGCGATTCTTGATAAAGTTGAACAACCATACTTTTGTCATCTTGCCATACACTGAATCAAGATAGACTTTCGTGATAGGTACCCACTTAGGTTCTTTGGTTGTACCGCTTGTGGTTGCATACATTATAGGTTTTCCGGGGAACAGCACATCTGCTTCACCGTTTTTATGACGCTCAACGTATGGGCGCAAACTCTCATAGTCCTGAGCAGGAACATACTTCTGATAAAGGCTGTATAACTCTTTATCATCCTTAGCTTTCAGTATCTCTTCGAAGTGATGCTCCTTTCCATAAACAGAATCTTTAGCATACTCCAGTATGCCACGAAGTGTACTCTCGCTCGTCTTACGAGGATTCTTGCTGACAGATTTCAACTTCAGATATTGTATGCCACCTGCCATACTCAGCAGAAAATTTGGCACAAAAGGACATTCAGGTTTTTCCATAATGCTTAGATGTTTTGATTGTTGTATTTTATATTTGTTTGTTTCAATTGTGTTGTCAGTTCATCTCAAGTTGGTCAAACTTATCCTTGCGTTTGTCGTCCTGCATCAGCAGATTGAGTTTGAACTGACCGTCTCTACCGGTGCCGTCGGCTATACTCTTCTTCTTGAACTTGGCAAAAGCGTCTCTGCGCAGACGGTGAGTACGGGGTTCTTTAAGGCGGAAACTCTCGCGCTTCGCTTTGTACTCTATGTTGATTCGCTGCAGTATCTCGTCCACCCGCTTGGAGAAGCGCTCTGCCGCCTCCTGAGTAGTATCCTGATTTACAAACTCATAATAGAACTGATATGCCATTGCTGACAAGTCGGCAAAGCCTACGAAGAAGCGGGTCTTCATCTTCAGTTGCTTTTCCGCCTCTCTCACCGCTTCTATATACTGACCTTCATACAACTTCTCGCCCGTCATGCTCACTATTCCGTTAACCTTCTGAATCATGTGAACGGTAGGAGTATTCCAAAACGAAGGTCCCACCTCCACCAAATCACTCATGTTGTATCTGTAAAGTCCTGAATATGTGGTGACGTATGGACAATATCGTTTGCCTTCCACCAACTCGTCAAGTTGCAGGAAAGAGGCATTCGGTTTGCCTATCTCGCTCTCCTCCACAAACTCGTAATAATGGAAATGCGGAAAGAGAACAGAGTTTACCGTATCGTCGAACACAAGTCCGAAACGGCATTCGGTGGCAAAATATCCCAACTCCTGATAGAAACAATCTTCTGGGAACCAGTCTTTGAATTTCTCTATGTATATCTGCGTATTGCCGCATTTCCACGTACTAAGAATCTGCACGTCAGGCCAGTAATGTTTGGGCAGAACCTCACCGAACTTATGCTTCAGTTCTCTCAACTCGTTTGCACGCTCGGGATTAGGGGTCACTTTATTAAGAAGCGACTTGCGGATATCTTCCGGAATGTCGTATTTTTCCGACAATGTTCCGTGTTCTATATCATCGCAAATCGCATCAAAATGTTCTGCAAGCGTGTTCTGCATCTCTACTACTGACGACGGGTTGGGCATTATCACAAGTGTAACATACTGCTCCACCGTTATTCGCATCAGTGTATAATATCGTGCAGCATAGTCTTTTATCTCGAATATCTCCGGCACCGATGCATACAACTGACGTATCATTTCAGGTGCATCTTTCTGAAGCACACCCGACACGGCTCCGTATATCGTGCCATCGGGCGCATGACCTTCTGTGGCAGAACTGACCATGAATACCACCTTACCCGCAAACGTCTTACTTCGATGGTGGATATAATTGTATAGCCAGACATATGTCATCTTCTGATATACATTCTTCAGATAGATGTCGGTCAGCGGAATCCACTTCGGTTGCTTGGTAGTGCCCGATGTGGTTGCATACATACGCGGTTTGCCGGGGAAAAGCACATTCTCCTCGCCCTGCTTGTGGCGCTCTACATAAGGCCTCAGTTGCTCATAATCCTGTGCGGGAACCGCTTTCTGATACCTTATGAATAAATCTTCCGAAGTCTCTGCCTTAAGTATTTCGGCGAAATTATGCTCCTTACCATATACCGAGTTTACCGCATAAGTGAGTATGCTCCTCAGTACAAGTTCCTGCGCCTTGCGCGGATTACGGCAAGCACGTTTTAGTGCCCTATACTGCTGCTTGCCTGCTATACGCAGGAGAATATTGGGTATAAACGAATTGTCTGTCTTCTTCATTGAGTTTCTCTGTTATAATATTTTGTTATCCGTCCCCTCTCCCCTACACTATTCTACTCCGTTTCTCATCCCCCTGATTTCTGTTTGCATACACCCCTTCTTTCTCATTCTAACAAATTCAGCCGACAAAGTTACACAAAAACTCACAATCATACAAAATTTCCATACTTTTTTTATCGTTTATCTTAAAATTCCGCACTTCTATGCTACATGAATCTGCTGTTGCACCGCTTATACAGAGCTGCTGCATATTGCAAGCACAACACTATTACATTGCACGTAAGATTTAAATCAGATATAAAGAAGCTGACTGCATGCAACCGTTTAACCATAACCACCCTGCCCTCAACCTGCGATTTGACTACAAGATCATGGTAACCGCAGCATGATTTCTGCCAACCAAAATATCATATATAACACATTCTCTCCGTAATATCCGCGGATAGTGAAGTACAGACAGATATGTTAATTTACAGAGATAAACAGAATATCAACCTTTGTGAAATGAATTTTTCACAAAGAAATAGGAACTTGTTGCTGATGTACTTAAGAAGCCACGATAATACTGCAGTATGGAAGTCAGTTAAGCAGTATCACTTTGGCTGTTTTGTTGTCCATTCCCGGCATGGTGGCCCCTACGGGTGCACCTATATATGTCGGGTCGCAGACAACATAGCGTTTACCTTTTACATTGAGATAGTCTCCACCGACAGGCTGATTAAAGCAGACTGCAGTGGCAAGATGTCCGGGGTAGTAGAGAAGTACAACATCAAGTCCGAGCAGGTCCCGCACAATCCGAGAGAAGAGAATGCTACGGTCTTCACAGTCGCAATACGGATAATAGAGCGACTCGGCAGGAAAGAATGCGCGGTCTGCACCCCACACTTTATCATCGTATTCATATTCGAAAGCAGTCTGCACCCAATTGAGCAAGAGACTGACGGCCTGTAGTTCAGGAACTCCGCGAACAGCTTGACTGAGTGCAGGATAGAGTTGTTGTTTTAGATGTTCATCCAAGGGAGAGTTGGCATAGGTAACCCAACGATTGGAAAAATCTTCTCCATAGTGACCTGTCGGATAATAATTGTAGAAGTCAATGAGATTCCTGTTTACGCACATCTGCGCCGTCACACCCGATTGCGCCCTGCGAGTGATTTGTTTTGACGGGTGGAATGTGAATTTCTGTTCATGTGGTATCCGGAGAGAGAATGGTTGTTCATGCTCGAAGGCACCGCTACATATCTGCATGCCGTCTGCAATCTTACTTATATCTGACAATGGGAAGAAGCGCATACCATCCAAAGTGAAATAGCCCCGATCATACAGAACATACTTAGTACCGACAAGCATATACAGTTGCTGCTGATTGACTGCAAACCGCATCTGATAGCCTGACTGCACATACACGAAGGCCTGTAGAAAGACGGCGGCATTACCCTTGCCACAAACACTTTCGCTTATAGTTTGAAGCAGACTAAGATATGCCCAGTCGCATAGTCGGAGGTTGTCACGCGCTGAGAGACAGTCGTATATCAGGTTATCATATTTAGCAGAAGACAACTCCTGCCAGGCATTAGCAAGATTATCTCCACTGACACTCTTGAGAGAGAAGCCTTGCTTAGGATAGCGAAACGTAAGTTCTGTGCCATAAAACTTCAACTGCAACGAGTTCTCATGCTCATTGTTCTCTATTATGGGCGAGACAGGCTGTGGTTGAGGTGAGGGTTGGGGTTGAGTGAGAATATCATCGTAAGGAACAGGATTGTCCTCATGTTCATTGTTTTTTTCGCCCTGTTTGTCGTCATACACCACCGGCGGCACATCTTCTTCTTTTGGTTTGGGTATGGCAGGTTCTATTTTATAGTACTCCCATGCAGAGCGCAGAAACTCAGAATAATGCTGATTGGCAGCATCACGAAAGTCTGTGTACTCTTGCTGTGCCTGCTGACGGAACTGGCGGTAGCGTTCCTCGAATGATTGGGCATGACATAGAACACTGATTGTAAGGGCGAGAAAAACGAATCTTGCTTTCATATAACAATTACTTAACTATCTTTACGGATATCAGTTTATCCACCATCTGCACATCGCGGGTCTTGCAACTGATGAGCCAGCGGTTGAACTGACCGATAGTTGTCTCACGAGGGAGAACATATTGCTCATGTTGTTCTTGACGGTCGTTGGCTTTGAAGAACTCAGTGGGTGAGAAAACGAGCATTATGCTATTGAAAGAAACAGAGCGGGAAGTGGTGAAATAATATTCTATTCCGAGAGGGTTGTTTTCTGCGGAATAGTGGTTGTCTGCATAATCCTCTGAAAAGAAGATATACTGCATGTTTGCATCAATGGGGACGGCACCTCTATAGTCATTGGCAGAAGGCAACAGACAATAGGCGGTTTCCTCGTCATTGTCAAGCAGATATACTGCCGCAAAACCGGAGACTGGCGACTGCAAGGAGAGGTAAAACTGTTGCCCCTCGCGAAAGACATCGCTCTCTGCGGCAAGCAATGTATCTTTCAAAAGATGCACTGCTATATCTGCCTTGGCGGCAATTATCTCCCGGGCCTTACCCCAAACAGTGGTGTGAATGATGGTTGTGTTGCGCATTGAACGGTCGTAACTTATCTCCTGCATGGGCTCGCGCGTATCCTCTATCCACTCGCCTTTCACCTCGTGAGTTGCCAGAGTATGAACTTCTGTTCGGGAGCGACTATTGTCCTGCTCGGCGTTTTCCAAGTGTATATTGGTTGTGGAGTTGATAGAGGTGCCGAACTTGGCAGCAAGCACATGCAACCGTGTTTGCAGCAGAGCTTCTTGTTTTGCCTGCTCAAGAGTGATGGTAGAAGGGGCGTAATATGTATATTCGCCGCTTACAGGCACAATTTTCTGTGCTGCAGCCAGGGAGACTACAGCACAGAAAACTAATATAAGACATTGCCGTTTCATCAGAAGCCAAGTACTTCGTCGAGTTGCTCATGGAGTTTGTCACCCTTTGCTTCAAGTTGCTCACGAATGGTCTCTTTGTAGGTCTTCAAGACGGTATTTCGGTCATAAACAACGCGGACGAGCACTGTTACACCCTTTTTCTCGTCTTTGTGCAACGAGACAATGGGTTGTACTTCGCCTATCTTCTTGGCAACGATATTCTTGCTTGCGGACACCACTTCGGCAACCGATGCCACCACGCTCTCTTCACGGTTGGCAAGAGTGGTCTCTGTGAGAGTGGTAATGTCGATTTCTGCCAGACCTGCCACATATTGCAGTGCGAGTTGTACGGCTGCATTCTGTGCTGCGGAATAATTCTCGCCTGTTGCCAACCCACGGCCTACAAGATACTTGGGAACGATACTGCCTGCTGCATTCTCAACATACTCATACTCCATAATGTAAGAGCGGTCAAGTTGTTTGGCCAATGGCAGGTCACCGGGGAACACCACGTAGCCTTCCTTCTCAAGTTTCTTTGCCTCCTTGCGCGCTTCCTTTGAGGCTCTTTCTTTCATCTCACTCTTGGCAAGACGGGACACTTCTTTGCGTTGCTTACGGATTTCTTTGGCATCTTGTGCATACAGACTGCCACTCACTGCTACGATTAAGGCCATAGCTACCATCAGGATTTTTTTCATGATTGTAAATGTTTTGATTGTTAATATATATGATTTATTTCGCAGGCTATTCGAACAAGAACTATGTATTTATCTTCCACCTCTTTATACAATTTCAAAACCGGGAATAATTCGTTTAATGATAAAGATTGTGATATTAGCGATAATGACTCGTTATTTGTCTCAGAAGAAATTATTATTCCATTGTCCTCTATAGATTCATTAATCAAATACAGCTCTTCATCGGGCATCACATAATAATCTCTGCGTATCCTTCGATTAACTAAACTTACCGAATCAACCACGGTTTTTACAGAACCATTATAGTATATAATATTCCTCACTAATTGTAATTTTGCATGTTCATAAGCAGTTTGTTCAGCCATAGATATATTCGGCATAGTATCAGAAATTACAGAACAGAACATAAAACATACTTGGGTTCCTTGGTTAATATGTCATATTCGTACTCCATAAGCCAGGATTGCTCAATCTGCTCTTCCATGGATTTTTGGTCAGGAAAGGTTTTCCACCCTTCTTTCCGAAGTTTTTTACACTCTTCTCTTATGGCTTTGGGATACTTCATACAGGCATCTATCTGACCTATACAGATAAGTCCTAATATAAAAATAACAATAACTCTTTTCATACGCTTATAAATATATTGCTTAAACTTATTTATTTTCTATTGACTGGTCCGGTATTCCGGCAGGCAAATAGTGAAGCTGTGTGTCAACTCATTTAAAAGTCCAGCTCTGCCAATCAGTGGCAGAGGGACCAAACATCACTGTAGGTGTCTGCATCTTACCATTTTCATCGAAACTGCTTTGGCGAACATGCCGCAGGAGATAAGAATTAAGTTCGTCATAAGACACTGCACCATGAGTCTGCTGAAGCGATTTCAGCAGCCAATAGGTGAACATACCATGTTGTTGCTGACGATAGAAGCCTGCAGTTTCCTCACCTGAAGCAGCCGAGAATACCACGGTTTTCCCCTGCGGTGCACCTGACTTGGTTTTTACTGCAACACCCTTTGCACTTGCCAGCATGGCGCCATCACGTTTGGCACCACTGAAACAGGCATCAAGGAATACCGTCACAGGGCGGTCGGTAGCCCCGAGTTCTTTGTACAACTCTTCAACCGAGTAGGCAGTACGCATAATAGACGAGTTGCCGTCGGTAGGCAGCAGAAATGCCGACTTGCTTGCCTCATCAGGTACACCATGACCGGTATAATAGACAATAGCGCGTGCATCGGTGTTGATTGCCAATGCCTGTTTGAGCCACTCTATGCCTGATAAGATGTCGCTGTATGTAGCATTTTCATAGAACTTGATATGGTTTTTGACGGTAATACCCAAAGTCTGTTCGCAATACTGGCGGAACACCTTCCCGTCGCGAAGCGCATAAGGAACAGCTGCCACATTCTTGTATTTCTCATTGGCGAAAATCAGCACATAGGTGTTGCTATTCACCTTCTTCTCTTGAGGGATATTCTTGTCCACATCCGAGCCTATTGAAATTTGGGCGATGGTGGTATTGTTTTCTACCACATTCTCGTTGATAGCAATAGTATGTCCTGCTATTTGTTGATTCAAAGGCAGTTCTATAGTCTTATTTTCTGCATACTTGCCATATTTCTCATGTATCTTGATTTCAACAGGTACAGTTGTCTGTTGATATGCACTCGGGACAATCATCTTGTAAGTTATCATCTGAGCCTTTCCACCGTCAATACTGCTGTAGGACAAGTCATCATTGTTTGAGAGCAGATATACTCCCTGAGGATGCACCAACTCCACTTTCACGTTCTCCGCCTTGCCGGCTTTGATATTCTGCACGGCTACCTGCAAGTCGAATGGCTGGTTCTTTTGCAACACCGACTGACCATCGATAGCATAGTCAGCGACATGGACGAATGGAGCAAGAAAAGCACGCGTATGTACCGACAGATCGAAGGGAGTAATGTTGAAGCCATTCGGTTCATTGACAGACACCGTAAGTGTGGCAACTCCGTCGGCAGTCTGCATGTTTGCGATAACAGGCAGTTCAACCCGTAGTCTGCCGCCTACGGGAATAACTTCAAGACGTTTCTGCTCCGCCTTCAAACCTGCTGTAGTGCCTTTCATGGTGATACTTGCTATGCAGCCGGTGGCTTCGCCCATACCTGTGTTCTCAACTTCAAAACGCACATAGCAAGTCTCGTTGGCATCAATAGCGTTGTTGCCCGTTTTGTCAACGAAGTGAATTGTAGTGTCAACCACTGACAAGATAGGCGGCAGAAAGTCCTTCTTGATATTGAAATTCATCGGCTGCGACTTGGCAGACGATTGTGCATAGAGCATTGTGCCCAATGCAGCGATACAGATTGTAAGTAGTGTTCGTTTCGTCATATATTTTCTGTTTTTTTGTTTCTATCCTTCCTAACCCACAAAATACAAAAAGCGGTAACTCTGCATAATGGAATTACCGCATCGAATAGTCTGTGACATTCAGTCTATGATATATCGACTGTCAAATACAGACAAACTGCTGATAATTATCAGGTGTGATAGTAGTCAATGTTGTATTGGGGTATGCTTCTCTAAACACTTGAGGTAACGACACCTGTTTACCTGCTTTCCACTTAAACTCATAAGCAGTTATAACACCATCTTTTTCTTCCAACATATCAATCTCTTGTTGCCTTTGTGTGCGCCAGAAATACTGAGTTGCATAATTAGCAGAATAAGCATTGCGTTTTTTTCTCTCAATCATCATTAGATTCTCCCACAAAGCACCCACATCATTGCGCATCTCAAGAGAGGCGAAATTGTTTATTATGGCATTGCGGACCCCGTTATCGTAAAAGTATATCTTTTTCCCCTTTCTTATCTCGTTTCTTAGATTACGGCTGAACGAATCCATGCGAAAAATCACAAAGCATTTCTCTAAAAGGTCTATATAGTTTTCAACCGTTTCTTTGTCCACACCGAGCATATTGCTTAATTCATTATATGACACTTCACTACCCAACTGCAGAGCCAATGCTACAACAAGTTTTCTCAAAACATCAGGCTTTTTTATACCTTTATATTCCAAGATATCTTTGTAAAGATAGCTGTTAACTATATTGAGTAGCAACAACTGGGCATGCTCCGAATTCATAACCACTTCAGGATAAGCACCATATATCATACGCTGTTGTAGTAGTCTTTTCTCATCGCGCCATGAAGTATGTTCTGCGATTTCTTGCAGAGAGAACGGAAACAGAGTGAACTCCAGCAGACGGCCTGTTGCAGGTTCATTGATATCATCAGACAATTGCAGAGAAGACGAACCCGTAACCAATATGCGGGCATCGAGGTGTAAATCTCCTATCATTTTGAGTGTCAAACCTATATTCCGCACGCGTTGTGCCTCATCTATTATTACAACCGGAGATTTACCTATCAAAGTCGCTAACTCAGTTTTAGTACGATTCTCTAATAAGAGCCTATCGTCATAGTTGTCACAATCAAATGATAACACATTGTCTGCACCGGCAGTTAACTGGTGAAGCAAAGTGGTTTTTCCTACTTGCCTCGGGCCAAGTATAACTACCACTTTGTTTAGCGAGAATATAGTCTCTAACCTGTTTGCCAAAATTCGGCGTATATTTGTATCCATAACCAAGTAATTTTTTTGTGATGCAAAGATAGTATATTCTTTTCAAACCGCCAAATTACAGGTGAATTTTTCGGTTAAAACCGCCAAATTACCTATAAATTCTTCGGATATATACTATGTTACTCCACCGGATACAATACATACTCACCAATTTTTTTAATCACACAAACTTGTATCACACAAGGTTGTGTATCACATAATTGCTTCACCTATAAATCATTTCGGTAATTCCAATATGTCAAAGAACGCTTTGAATAATAACGTTCATCTATTTAATCATTCAAAAGGATATATTTCTCAAGAAGGTCTATATAATCTCTTTCTTCTTTTTCTTATACTCTAACATTCTACAAAGAATAAATTTATAGGAAGGCTCTTGTATTTTATAGTTTGCAGATTCCCATATATCTCTTATTGATAAATAATAGTCCATATAAAATGTGGATTGATATGGTCTTTTGTTTTTATCAAGAAATGATATAGTACCATCTTCTGAAATATCATCAACATAAACAATAACTTCATCTAAACGATTTTCATCTTTGCTTTTAATGCCAGACAAAATCCATTCATTCCTATTGTCATAAGGTTTCTCTATTTCTTCAAGAAGTGCTTTCGCTGCAACATATTCAGGTGTCTTCTCTAATAGTATTTGTATAGTTTTAGACAAATCTTCTTTATTATGTTGTATTTTTTCCATAGCACTAATACTCTCATGTTTTATTTCTTGCACCTGAGCCACATTGCTAATTACTACGAAAGTGGCAAGAATGCCAATGAATGACACCATCATGTCATTTATAGTTAAGTTCTCAAATCCAAGCAGTTTAATGACAACAAGAAAAGCCGTTGCACATATTAACATAATCGCGACTGACGCTACCAACTGTGTACTCCAATTATTTCTCATATAGTTAGTTTCTTTATTTGTTTCAGTGTCTTATTTATCTGAGGTAAAACATTCTCACATAGATGGTTGGAAAAATTTATTTGATGTTGGCAAATAGTTCTATATAAATACTCTGCTTTATCAATGTACATGAATAATGGTTTTATAGATAAATCCTTATTAACAATCTCATGTAGTGGCGATATTAACTTATCATTGATTATTTTAATATCTATAACACTATTCTTTCCACACGATTTACACACTTCTGAATACTGTTCCATAACATTCTGCGTATCCTCAGTATTCGGTGCTGATTGTATGCCATATATTATTTTGCCTTGAATATCAATCAATTCATTACTCATTTGCACAATATTGTCATTATGCTTTTCATAGTCATAGTACACAGATTCATATAATTGGTATAGCTGGTCTATCAAGTTAAGATAACTATAGAATACATCTGATTTCTTTTTATACTCAAATGCCTCATACACGACTGTGGCATCTAATCTTTGTATTCTCTTTATAGAGGACAATATACCCTGTTGCAGCACCTGAACTTGATGAGGATTTTGGTTTATATTTCCGCAATATGTATTTATAGCGTTATAACATTCATTTGAATGTTTTAGAATGGCAGTTGTTAATAAATCTACTTCCTTTGCATATTGCCTTCTACGAAACCTATTTTGAATACAATAGAACAATAAAGAGAGTATAAAACTTACAATTGCACCAATAATTGCTCCAAACAACCCTATAAATAAATCTCGCCCCCCACTTACTGGTGCTATAATTGCAAGAATCAATTTAATAATTATCATCTCTATGTACAATCTATATATCATACTTGTTAAGTTGGTTGTGATTAATATTATCCTTCCATGTGAAGTCTTTGTTCTTTATTCTACATCATGAACAAGACGCACACTTCGACCATATTCAGTTCTGGTAGTACTATACACCCCAAAATTACCTAAAGAGAACTCGAGAAAACACGCTTCATAAGAGCTGATTTGCGAAGATCCCCAATAGTGGCCACAACTAGAACCGTTGTAAGTTGTCTTATTAATTCGATAACCTGCAGCAGGCAAGAATACTGCACCATTCTGCTCCATCTTAGCCCAATCTGTAGCAGAGTAAGTATTGATTCTATCATCATTGGCACCAAGCGCAGTAAAACTAACCCCACCCGGAATTAACCAATTGTCAGGCAGGACTATACATCCCATAACATTATTCACTGTGGCCAAACTCCAAAGGTTTCTATTTCTATTAAATAAATATCTCCATTCATCTTTAGTCAACGTACGCCACATATTTGCAGTGTTGCCCCCATTGCTTATTCTATTTACACCCCAATCAGTGAAAGTACTATAATCGGCATAATCAGTAGATGTCAGTGTTGGATTACTACCCGTCCCCCAACCAAAATAATCTATCCAACCAGTATATGTAGAGGAAATCTCGAGATTATCACATTTAACACCGTCTTGATATACCGTTCCTTCTAATGAAATGCCTACGTAATCCCACTGATTTTCCGCAAACCGCCATGTTTTTGTACTTGCCTGATACTGCAAGTTGCCTTGTGAGAAATAGACTTGCTTGGTAGAACTCACAGAAAACAAACCTGATATTGCACCTACAGGTACATCACCACTGCTCGAGGACAATGTAGTGAAGCTCAGTTGTTCACCGTAGGCAGTACCTTCGCTATTAGTCGCATACGCACGAACATAATAGGTTGTACCTGCTGTAAGACCTGTCAAACTGCAACTGAAGGAACCAGTACCACTGCCGGAGGTGACTTTAGTGTTTGATATTGTAGGATTTTGAGATGTACTATAACATATACCCCGTGCATTCACTCTTGCACCACCATCAGACGTAACATTGCCGGAAACTGATGCTGATGATGTAGTAATGCTGCTTACAGTTCCTGTAGTCACAGTCGGAACTGACACTGTTGTCGCAGTCGTAAATGCCCTTTGTCCGCTATAGGCAGTTCCATTGCTATTAGTCGCATACGCACGAACATAATAGGTTGTACCTGCAGACAAACCACTCAAAGTGCATCTGAAAGAGCCTGTACCACTACCGGATGTAACATTGCTGTTTGAAGTGGTAGGATTTTGAGAGGTGCTATAGCATATTCCACGGGCAGTAACACTTGCTCCTCCGTCATCAATCACATTACCATAGATTGTAGCAGAGGTTAATGTAATATCGCTAATTTTTTCAGTTATTACTTCTGCTATTGAGGTAGTGCGAAAATCTAATACATCACTATATGCCGCTCCTTTGCTATTCACAGCAAATGCTCGAATATAATATCGGGTTCCATTCTGAAGACCTTTGAGTTCTGTACGCAGAACATTATATTGGTCTGGGGTTACTTCTATAGTGTCGTTATAAACAATGTTAGGTTGTGCTGCAGTGCTATAGCAGAAGCCGCAACTATGTACAATATCGCCTCCGGTACTCTTAAGATTTGCACATAGGGAAGCGGAGTTTTCTGTTATGTTCTCTACAGAATTAAGCACTATCTCCGGAAGTGATATATCCTGTGTATGAAATGAGTCTTTCTTTGTGGCAAGAGAGTTCATACCATTTTCAACAATATAACGATAGAAATATCGTGTATTGTATTTGAGTTTTGTTTCCTGTTCGCTTGACACCGTGTATATGCCTTTAGAGTTCACATCGGATGCCATTGTTACCCGCTGTGATTCATTAAAATCCTCGTTCTCAGATATCTCCACTCTCACATCTTTGTACGGCACATTGCACTCCACATGGCAACCTATATAAACCGAGGTATAACTTGGGTTAATACTATCAGTAACCACTGACAATACAGCCACAGGTATCTCATCATCCTTGCGACAGGAAGCAAATGCTGTCACCATGGCAAACAATACAATAATATATTTATGTGCTTTCATAATCATAAGTATTTTTAGAACATCCAACCTATACCTGCTTCTATCTCCATATATTTGAAATTAATGGTATTCACACCAGCCGAGATGGTGAACCCTTTGATGCACCCCATCAAACCGATGTCCCCACTGAAGCCTGAGAATGACCCGGGCGAGTATTTTATCCATTGCCCGTCAGTGGTCCCCCACTGCACCTGTCTTATGCCGTAACCTACACCTGCATACAGGTAGAGCGGGCAACCGAGACGCACCAGAGTGCCTGCATCGGCAATAATCTCTGTTGTCTGCCTTTTGCCTGAATAGAAAGGTTGAACATCATAATAATTAACCCATCTGCCCAAATCTTCAT
The DNA here is from genome assembly GCA_905235505.1 of Paludibacteraceae bacterium. GTDB lineage: Bacteria > Bacteroidota > Bacteroidia > Bacteroidales > Paludibacteraceae > Colicola. The sequence goes on along the minus strand of CAJOMJ010000002.1, from coordinate 43,547 downwards.
TGTAAAACACCTCCATCTCGTTGCGTACGATGCCACCTTCCTTTGCCTCATACTGAGTTTTCTGTAGCGCCTTGAACTGAAAGTTGCTACGGGCCTTGACATACCAACCCCATTGTCCGACCTGTCCTACGAAAATACCTGCACCCCACTGCGGAGCCAATGAATATGCTCCTTCGGCAAGTATGAAAGTCTTCATAGCAGGACGGGCTGTCACCATGAACTCCACATCATTAAAAATGAACTCGCCACCATAGTCTTTCAGCACATCCCACACAATACGTTTGCCTTTACCTGCACGAACGCGCTTACCGACATCTCCGCTAATAGAACGCATCGGGAATCTATCTACTGAAGCCTCATAAACCGGATGGTAGCCTGTGCCTGAAACAGATACAGAAGCATTTTCACTTAGGTCATACGTAATAACAATACATTTGCCTTCTTGAGACACTACAACATTCTGCACCAGTTGCGGGAAAACAAGCATAGTCACCGGCAGTAATAGCAACGTAAGAAGAAGTTTCTTGTTCATATTAACTATATATAAAAAGCGAACGTAGATTCCGCTATTGCTCATCTACGCACTCGGGCTTCTCACTTCCCGCTCAGTCAAAATAAACAACAATGAAACCTACGCTGATATGACAACACACTGCGAACAACGCAGCATGAGAATATCATACCCGTAGGCGCCAATTGCTGCTTTGTCTGCGCTGAGTTCAATTTGTGAGAAGTATTTGTGCGTCAGCAACAAAGCGTCAATAAACGCCGTATTTGATTATGTCTTCAACCCTCCCGCCTTCCGCCATTGGCGGACTTAGCGTAGGATTCGGGTGCAAAGTTAATAAATATATCAGAAATAGCAAAATAAAAACTTCTCTCATTAACAATAATATCATTGAGGAATTAAGAAGAATTTCTGATTCTCGTGTGCTACTTTTCTATATAGTTGGAACATATTGCAGCTGAGCATGCAGTGTACCGAATTCTTGTGTAGAAGCGGCAAAAAATAAATAAAACACAAAAAAATGAAAAAAGTTGCGAAAGAGGTGATAGATTTCGCCCTTTTTTTGCCTATTAATGGAGGGGTATATGTAATAGAGAATATCGCAAGATTGAGACGTGACAGTGTCGCATCTCTACGATGTTGAACCTGCCAACCTGCCCTGCTGTCTGCAAGATTTGTATATTCAAAAAACTTGTACTATCTTTGCAACTTGTATTTTTGTGTACACTTTCATGGCTCATACATACCTTACCATACAACAAACCGCAAGCGGTGTTTACAAGGACAAAGGCAGTAAGTTTCTCGCTTTTGCCGAACCTGTGAACTCCGAAGAAGAGATCAAGCAACGACTCGCCTTCTACCGCAAACAATACTATGATGCACGGCATATCTGCTACGCCTGGATGCTCGGAGAAGAACGACTCCTCTACAGAGCCAACGACGACGGTGAGCCATCGGGTACTGCCGGCAAACCTATACTCGGACAAATCAACTCAAAACAACTCACCAACATACTCATCGTCGTGGTGCGCTACTTCGGCGGTATCCTGCTCGGAACAGGCGGACTTGTGGTTGCATATCGTGAAGCAGCACTCGACGCCCTCAACAATGCTTCCATCGTGCAGAGAGATGTGCTCTTGCGACGCACTCTACGCTTCCCCTACGAGAAGATGAACGACATGATGCGCACTCTGAAAGACATATCCGCCGTTATACTAAGCCAAGACTATGAGGATGGGCAATGTGTTATTACTTGCGACATAAAGAAAACTTATGAAAACAGAATATAGCAATATCGCTGCTTACACACCCGAGCAGTTTCCTGATGCTCTCAAACGTATCATCTCCAATCAAGAGTTCTACCGCTTGGTTGAACATATCTGTCACGACCAACTCAATGACAGATATAATGCAGACCAAGTGATTAACTCTCTGAAATATGTTCAGAATCAGTCGCAGTTTGATGATGTCCTTATAATAAAAGGTCTTAAAGCACTTGCCGCAAAGGCATGTAACGGGCTGAGTCTGGGAGGCAAAGAGAACCTCGGGTTGCCCGCTATCTTCATGAGCAACCACAGAGATATCATTCTCGACGCTGCCTTCCTCAGTGTACTGCTGAAAGACATAACAGGCAAACGCATTTACTTTGGAGCAGGCACCAATCTCTACGTGCAATCATGGGTGGAAGATATGCTCCGTATCAACAACGGATTCGCTGTCATTCGTGGAGGAAGTGTTCATGAGATGATGCGCAACTCCATGCAATTGTCCTCATACATCCGATATCTTCTCACCGAAGAAAATGCAGGTGTGTGGATTGCCCAACGCGAGGGAAGAGCCAAGAACTCTGACGACAGAACACAACCCGCACTGCTGAAAATGCTCGCTATGTCAGGTGATAAGAATCTCGCAGACAACCTGAGGCAACTAAACATCATACCGGTATCCATATCCTACGAATACGACCCATGCGACTTCCTCAAAGCACAAGAGATGCAACTCAAACGCGACAACCCCGACTGGCAAAAGACTCCGCATGACGACTTCCTCAATATGTTCACAGGTATGCTCGGCAAGAAAGGACAGACAATATTCAATATCACTACTCCTATCAACCAAAATCTTGACAACATCCTGCAATCCGCCCCCAACCGCAACGAGCAAATCAACGCCATTGCCACCGCCATAGACAAGCAGATTCATTTGGGATACAACATATATAAGGTAAACAAAATTGCATACGACCTCTATTTGGAATCCGACAAATTCAGTACAGAATACACAGGTCAGGACAAATCCGGTTTCGAAACCTACATTGAAGGACAAATCGCCAAGATACAAATCCCCGACAAAGATATTGCCTTCCTTCGCAATAAAATACTGGAGATGTATGCCAACCCCTTGATAAACCAACTTAACGCTATGCAACACTAAACACAACCAACCAATACTCCTCAAACAATGAAAACAGCTATCTTCCCCGGTTCATTCGACCCATTTACAATAGGGCATGCCGATATAGTCAATCGCTCACTCTCGCTCTTTGACAAAGTGGTTATCGGTATCGGCTGCAACTCCCTTAAACAGTCTATCTTCCCCATTGAAGACAGACTGGAACACATACGCAAAGTATTCAAAGACGAACCCAGAGTATCGGTAGAGATATATACCGGTCTTACGGTGGATTTTGCACGCGAACAGAATGCGCAATTTATTCTTAGGGGCATTCGCTGCGTCGCAGACTTCGAATATGAAAGAAACATGGCTGAAGCCAACAAGCAACTAACAGGAGTAGAGACCATCATTCTCTACACAAGACCCGAATACGCTCATATCTCCTCCACTTTGGTACGTGATTTGTACCAGCACGGACAAGACATAACACCATATCTCGCATGAAAAGATTCAGTATCATATCAGCAACACTGTTGCTTATTATCTGCCTGCCTGTAAATGCGCAGAAGCAGACATCACGCATTGACAAGAACCTGACCATCTTCAACGATGTGCTTCGGCAACTCGACATCTCCTTTGCCGACACTCTCAACTACGATGACCTCGTGGCTACTGCCATACATCAGATGCTACGCAAAATAGACCCATATACCGTATATGTGCCTGAGGACAAGACACAAGACCTGCGAATGATGACTACCGGCAAATACGGCGGAATAGGAGCCATGATTATGCAGCGGCAAGACTCTTTCCCCGAACCTCTGAAGAAGTTCAAACCCAAAGGTGCAGAGCCGAGATATGTTGTCATATCAGAACCATACGAGGGTATGCCTGCACAGAAAAACGATGTGAGAGCAGGAGATATTCTCATCGAAGTGGATGGCAACAATGTAATTGGCAAAACCACTGCCGAGGTCTCCTCTCTGCTTAGAGGTGTGCCCCACTCTGTTGTCAAACTCAAGACATACAGACCGGGAGCGGACCGACTGATGAATATCGCTTTCGAACGCGAAGAGATAAAACTGCCACCCGTGGTCTATTACGGTACTATCTCACAACTTGACACCATAATACTTGACAGACCCGTAGGATATATCCTCTTTAACGAGTTCACTGAAGGGTCTGCCGAACTCTTTCGCAATGCAGTAGAAGACATGCAGAAGCAGAGCGACATTGCCGGTCTTGTAATTGATTTGCGTGATAATGGTGGAGGTATAATAGATGAGGCAGTGAAGATAATGAGTTATTTTGTGGACAAAGGCACAGAGATTGTCTCCACCAAAGGTCGCAATAAGAATGCCAATCGGACATATCGGACTACTACCCAACCACGCTTCCCTGATATGCCGCTCGCAGTGCTCGTCAACAATCACTCTGCCTCGGCAGCTGAGATAGTGGCAGGCTCTCTGCAAGACCTTGACAGAGCGGTAATCATAGGCACACGAACCTATGGCAAAGGACTTGTACAATCAATCAGACCGGTTGCATACAACGGACATATCAAGGTTACCACCTCTAAATACTACATTCCCTCAGGGCGTTGTATTCAGGCTATAGACTATTCCAAGCGACGTAAAGACGGCTCTGTAGAGCGTGTGCCTGATAGTCTGACTCATGAGTTCAAGACCAAGCAGGGGCGTATCGTAAGAGACGGAGGAGGCATTGAGCCTGACATCACCATTGAGACCGACTCAGCCAAGTTCGACATCACCTACTCGCTATACGTTAATCAATACTTTTTTGATTTCGCAACACTCTATCGCAACTCTCACGACTCCATTGACGATGTGAATGAGTTTGAGGTCTCTGACGAGGTAGTTGACGAGTTTATCGCCTTCCTGAGAGAGAGGAACTTCAAATACGAAACCGAGACTGCCCACTACTATGATGTCATGCTTGACATGGCTAATCACGAAGACCTTGATAGCGCAGTACTCGCCGAACTTAACGCTCTCAAAGAGAAACTCACGCCCTCGTTTGAGGTGGCTATTAACCAACATCGCGAGCAAGTGAAGAAGATGCTTGCCAACGAGATAGTAGAGAGATACTATTTCCAACGGGGCTCTGTTATTCAGTCTATAAAAGACGATAACTATCTCCGCCAAGCACTTATACAACTAAAAGACAAATAACATACAAACCGAACTAACAACAATTAGCAGCAGGTCGGTCTGTCGCTGTGCGGAGTCACAACTCCGGCAGAGGAAAGTCCGGGCAACATAGAGCATCGTATCGGGTAACGCCCGACAGGCAGTGATGTTTGGTCAATGGAACAGCGACGAATGGCATCAGAGTCTGATGATGAAACGGCTACACTACGAGTTGCAAATTCAAGTAAACCGACGTTTGAAGGTTGCTCGCCTGAGTCGGAGGGTAGAATGCGAGAGAAGGATATAGTAATATATACCTCGAGATTAATGACAGACATCAGTCTTCTGACTGACACAGAACCCGGCTTACAGACCTGCTGCTATTTTTATCAAGACAACATCACTATAAGCAACAACCTAATAACATTAAACTATTTCATCCACTCACCCGCCTATGGGCTTCATCAAGAAAACAACCAACTTTCTCCTCTATGATATATGGAGGAAAACAGGAGAAGAGTTTGGCAAATGGAAACGATTCTGTTACCTCACTCTCAGAAGCATCGTCATCACCATACGAGGTTTCTTCGACAACAATATCAACACCCGCGCCAATGCTCTCACCTACTCTATCATGTTTGCAATTGTGCCTATCCTCGCACTTGTACTCGCCATTGCCAAGGGGTTCGGGTTTGAGCATATAATCGAACAGAAACTCTACGAGAGTTTCTTAGGGCAATTGGGTGCAGTGCCCACTATCATGGGATTCGTAGAGCGTTATCTCGAAACGGCTCAGGGAGGCGCCTTCCTCGGAATAGGCATACTGGTGCTACTCTGGTCAGTATATTCTTTCTTCAATAATATCGAATCATCGTTCAACACTATCTGGCAGGTTAAAGCCCCGCGCTCTTACACACGGCAGATTACCACCTATCTAAGCATAGTGCTGCTTATACCTGTTCTTATCGTTGTCTCTACCGGTGTCAGCATCTTCTTCAATACAGCCACGGCGGGCAGTCAGTTCTTTGAAGCGATGGCACCATTGAAAGAGTTTGCTATCAAATTAACACCCTTCCTTACATGCTGGCTCATCTTCTCATGGATGTATTGGGCAATTCCTAACACCAAAGTGGGTGCATGGGCTGCTTTCATACCCGGAATACTTGTTGGTACACTTTTCCAGTTGCTGCAAATGCTCTCCTTCTACCTTGTAGCACTACTCACGCGCTCCAGCATAGTATATGGTGCTTTCGCTGCACTACCACTTATACTCACATGGTTGCATCTCTCCTGCTTATTTATTCTATCAGGAGCAGAACTCAGTTTTGCCATTCAGAACAATGAAGATTTCGACTACGACACCGACCTGCGCAATATCTCACGCAGATACAAAGACTATGTTACTCTCTTCATCACCTACACTATAGTTACGCGTTTCGCCAATGGTGAGACTCCGCAGAATGCACACGAGATTGCCCGAGAGAACCGGTTGCCACAGCGTCTTGTCAACCAACTGCTCTCACGGTTAGTGGATACGCAGGTGGTACGTGAGACATTCATAGAGGGTAACACAGAGTGCGCTTACGTACCCTCACGTGATATCAATACAATTACCGTAGGCTCGGTTATCGAGAGTATAGAAAGACAGGGCAATGAACTCTTTCTCAACAACCCTACCCCCGAACGCGAGCAATTCTGGCAGAAATACGAGACTCTGCGCCAATCACCATCAGACATGAATCAAATCCTCATCAAAGATTTTCTTGCATAATACTTACAAGAGGTTACAGCTGAAGGTGCATAGATGCATATAAAACAATGGGGGAACACAAGATGATTATGCTCCCCCATTCTGTTTTCAAGATTACGGATTAGATAACCCCGCCAAGAATAGAACTTACCAATGCGCAAATAACTGCAAGACACAATGCCCACTTGAAGCCGTCAACCTTAAAGTCTTTGAGCAACTTATCAGCAAGCACTATCAAACCAGCATTGACACACATGTTAACAGCGAAAGCAATCAGTCCGCTTCCCCATGCAGAGAGGCCTAAGAGACCAAGCAACCAACTTGCCAAAGCATTGAGCACTGCAAGAACAAGGGCAACAATACATGCAGACCAATAGCCCTTTACTGATATACCTTTCAAAAACTTGGCACAGAGGAAAACTACAAGTGCCGTAATCAACAGATTGATAATAAATCCGAACATAAACTAACTGTATTTAATTATACTATATATTTGTTTTGTTTAGTCTTTTACATCCACTTTCAGTTGCAGTTCATCCAACTGACTTTGGTCAATGACTCCGGGAGCTCCAAGCATAACATCACGCCCTTGATTGTTCTTCGGGAAAGCAATGCAGTCGCGGATTGAATCAAGTCCTGCAAAGAGACTGACAAGTCTATCCAGACCAAAAGCAAGACCTCCATGAGGGGGCGCACCATACTTGAAGGCATTCATCAGGAAGCCGAACTTCTGCTGAGCCTGCTCAGGTGTAAAGCCAAGTATCTCGAATATCTTCTGCTGAAGAGAAGCATCGTGGATACGGATAGAACCTCCTCCGACTTCCACACCATTGATAACCATATCGTAAGCATTGGCTCTTACAACGGCAGGGTCAGTATCAAGCAGAGGTATATCTTCGGGTTTGGGAGAAGTAAACGGATGGTGCATAGCCATCAGGCGTTGCTCCTCATCGCTCCACTCATACATCGGGAAATCGATGACCCACAGGCAACTATACACGTTCTTGTCACGCAGTCCAAGTTGATTACCCATTTCCAAACGTAGTTCTGAGAGTTGTTTGCGTGTCTTCATTGCATCGTCACCACTCAGAATAAGAATCAGGTCACCTGCCTCGGCATTCATGGCGGTCTTCATCTGTTGAAGCACTTCCTGCGTATAGAACTTGTCAACACTTGATTTCACACTTCCATCAGCCTCTACGCGGGCATACACAAGTCCCTTGGCACCTATCTGAGGACGCTTGACAAAGTCGGTGAGCTGATCTATTTGCTTACGGGTATAGACGGCAGCACCTTTGGCACAAATACCTCCTATATAAGCAGCATTGTCAAATACAGAGAAGCCGTAACCCTTCAGCACATCCATCAACTCGACAAATTGCATTCCGAAACGTGTGTCAGGTTTGTCGGAGCCGTAGTATTTCATTGCATCCGCCCATGTCATACGCGGCAGCTTGGGCAGGTCAATACCTTTTATTGTCTTAAACAGGTGACTTATCATGCCCTCAAACATGTTGAGTATGTCTTCCTGCTCCACATACGACATCTCGCAGTCTATCTGTGTGAATTCGGGTTGGCGGTCAGCACGCAGGTCCTCATCACGGAAGCACTTAACTATCTGGAAATAGCGGTCGAAACCGGCAACCATGAGCAGTTGTTTCAGTGTCTGCGGTGACTGAGGCAAAGCATAGAACTGCCCGGGATTCATGCGGCTGGGGACAACGAAGTCGCGAGCACCTTCAGGAGTAGAATTGACGAGGACAGGGGTCTCCACTTCGAGGAAATTCTGCTCGTCAAGATAACGGCGTACCTCAAATGCCATCTTGTGACGCAGTTCGAGATTCTTACGAACACACTCACGACGCAGGTCAAGATAGCGATATTTCATGCGTATATCATCTCCTCCATCAGTGTCTTCTTCAATAGTGAAGGGGGGAGTGACTGCCTCATTGAGCACATTGAGTTCGGTAACGTTTATCTCAATATCGCCTGTAGGCATGTTTGTATTCTTGGAATAGCGTTCTGCCACTATACCGGTTACCTGAAGTACATACTCCCGACCAAGAGCATTGGCTTTGTCAAACACTTCTTTATTGACTTCCTGATTGAAGGCGAGCTGCGTGATACCGTATCTGTCTCTGAGGTCAATGAAAGTCATACCTCCCATTTTGCGGATGCGTTGCACCCATCCGGCGAGAGTAACCGTCCGGTTAACATCGGAGATACGTAGTTCTCCGCACGTTGTTGTTCTATACATATCTTAAAGAATTATTGCTTCGGGATTGATTTTTCTGATTAGGCCACGTAACACTTCTCCGGGACCAAACTCCGTAAATTCGGTTGCGCCGTCTGCTATCATGTTGTTGACAGTCTGAGTCCAACGCACGGGAGAGGTCAGTTGTGCAATGAGGTTTTGCTTTATAGTCTCGGGGTCGGTCTGAGGCAGTGCATTGACATTCTGGTAGATGGGGCATACTGGTTTCATAAACTCGGTCTGCATAATTGCCTCACGTAGTTCTTCTGCGGCAGGTTGCATGAGAGGAGAGTGGAAAGCACCACCCACAGGAAGTTTGATTGCCCGCTTGGCACCAGCCTCTTTCAACATCGCACAAGCTTTGTCTATTGCGCTTACAGTACCTGAGATGACGAGTTGCCCCGGACAGTTGTAGTTGGCAGCAACCACGATATCATCGTCAATACTCTTGCATATCTCTTCCACCTTCCCGTCTTCGAGTGCGAGTACGGCGGCCATGGTGCCGGGTTGTATTTCGCAGGCACGCTGCATTGCCATAGCACGCTTAGAGACCAGAAGAAGTGCATCTGCAAAGTTGAGAGCGCCACACTCAACCAAGGCTGAGTATTCACCAAGAGAGTGACCTGCAACCATCTGCGGAGCAGTTGTGGAAAGTATCTTTGCTGAGATTACAGAGTGTAAGAAAACTGCAGGTTGAGTTACCTTGGTTTGACGAAGCTCTTCGTCAGTGCCCTCAAACATTATATCTGTTATTCTGAAACCGAGTATCTTGTTTGCCTCTTCAAACATCTCATGTGCAACGGCATACTCGTTGTATAGGTCTTTACCCATTCCACTAAATTGGGAACCCTGACCGGGGAATACAAATGCTTTCATTTATGTTGTTTAGTGTTGTTTAGAATTGTTTAGAATGGTTTAGAGTTGTTTAGAATGGTTTAGAGTTGTTTAGAATGGTTTAGAGTTGTGCGTGACTTGAACACTTCATTTTGGGGACTGCAAAGGTACAAAAAATTATTTAATACGGCAATATCTAATATTATTCACGGCATTTTCCGCATATTATCTTGACAGACTATCTTCAAGGTCGTCCATATCACTTTTGAGTGTGGTATATATCTCCCATGCCTTGTCTGGGTCCTTCGCGACACCGATACCTTCTTCATAGAACTTCTGAAGCAGCTCGGCTGCATCTTCGTGAACACTGCTGTAAGGCGAAACGGATGAGTGGTGATACACATAATCCACAAGGCGGAATGCCTCCTCGGGATTCGTTTTAACTCCATATCCTTTCAGATAGTAATCTGCCATCTTGAGCATTGCCTCACGACTGCCCTGCTCCACCCGCTTAAGGCACTGCTTGGCAGCCTCTTGTGCATCATCGTGTTCAAGGAGCCACTGTTGCCATAGTTCCAAATTCTCAGGCTCACCTGCCTCGGCACCTATGCGCACGTACTCAAGCCATTCATCCGACTTGTATTCACAGGTATATGGCAGTTCGCGGTATGCCTTGTTTATTCCCTTTGCAGCCGCCTTCTCAAGCCACTCTTTCGCTTTCTGTTTGTCAGGTTCAAGATATACTGTATCAGGTGAGGAATATTTGGTTTTAATGCCATGCAGCAACAAACTGCCGACTATAAACTCGGCATCAGCATTTCCTCCAAGTGCATAAGGCAGCGCATCTCTGTATATGCCGATTTGGTTGGACGAACAGTCGCTACGGTTGTACATACTGTACCAATACTTTACATCTTCAGCATCAGGAGTGTCTGTGTTGACGTCTTCTGAAGGCTCGTCATTTTCAAAGAACCCTACTCCGTTGGCATGCAGACGACAAAGAGTGTATATCATATCGCCGTAGATTGGTGCATAAGGCGAGCCCTCCTTGTCGAAGAAAGCCATGCAATATAACGAAAGAGGGTTAGCATCAAGCACATTCTTCTTGAACTGCTGATACAGTTTGGCTCTCTCGTCGCCTTCCTCTGCAAGCCACCCTGCCACAATTGATATTTCGTCATCCGCCTGACAGTTGTATGCCACATACAGATAACGGCGCATGCACTCCAAGTTGCCGTGCTTTACTCCGCGCCATATAACGCGGGCATGTTCTGTCGGGTTGGACATAGAGGAGTCAAGCAGTGCCTCATAGTCTTCGCCTGCTTGCATGTCTTCCTCCACTTCTTTTTCTGTCTGGTTTCCGCCCGGACGAAGACCGAGTGCTATCTCACGCTCAGCATCCTCATTTCCCATGTCTGCCGCCTTCTGCTGATAAAAGTCGGCTTTCTCAGGGTCATTGCCATATTGGGGGTCTTCGTAATAGATGGCAAGATAATATGCAGCGTTGGCATCTCCTGCCTCTGTGCCTTTCTTGAACCAACTGACTGCCTTGTCTAAGTCTTGTACGCATCCATACCCCATACAGTACATATATCCCACTTCAACCATAGCGGCAGCCAATCCTTGTTCGGCTGCATACTCAAAGTAACCCAAGGCTTTCTTCTCATCCTTCTCTACGCCGAATCCATTCTGATACATACGGCCAAGGTAGAAGCACGACCATTGCGATGCCCAATGGTTGTCAGAATATGCTGTCTCGTCAAGATAATGGAAGGCCTTCCCGTAGTCCTGCACTGTGCCTTGTCCGTCGTAATACATCATACCAACCATGGCAACAGCATCCTGCTTTTCCTCTTTCGCAGCCTGCATATAGTAATCAAAGGCTTTCTCAAAGTCTTGTTCAACCACACCCTCAAGACCCGTATAGTAGATATCGCCTAACTTGTTAACAGCGAAAATATTGCCTTGCTTTGCCGCTTTCCTGTACAACTCGAAAGCTTGCTTTTTGTCCTTCTCCACACCGACATCACCGTTGAAAAGGCTTACTCCGAAACAGTATTGTGCAAAAGCATTGCCCTTGTCGGCGGCATCTTTCCATAGTTGATTTGCACGCTGTTTGTCTCTCGTTATATTAAGACGCGGTATGCCGTAGTAAAGTATGTATGCCCAATGGTTCATAGCATCGGCATTGCCGGCTTGGGCATCGGCGACAATCTCTTCATATTCTTTACGCGTAGAAACAATCCAACGTGAGTTGATGGTATCCGTGTTTTCATCTTTTATAATGCTTACGTACAATGTGGCATAAGCATAACTCAGACCTACGTTGTCAATCTTCTTGGTTGAACCAACCAATACTCCTATCTCCTCCCCTCCATACTCAAGCACAGCACCATCGGCAGTTATATCTATGATTTTCAGAGAACTGAAACTACGGCTTATTTCCGACGCCCAGCATTCGCTTGTTATCAACTGACGCAAATCCTGCCCGAGCACAAGCTCATGGCATAGTGCCTCACCTTTGTAAGAAGAGGTATTGTTAATTCCCGGATCGCATGCTGTAACGTCGCCTACAATTACGAGTTTGGTCCATCCTTTCAGGCCTTCTGATACTGTGGTGTTCATAAGTTGAGTTTGGGAAGTATGAAAAGTATGTTTAGTTTAGAAGTGTGACACTGTAAGAGTTTCATGTTTCGAGTTACTTAAGTATCTAAGTTTCTTCTTGTCTTTCAGCGTAGCGGTCATTTGTCTTCAAAAAAAGAATTAAGAGTCACCACGAAGGCAATTCTTAATTCTTAGTCTCTTTTTCCTGATTCTGCTTGCTGTAATCAGACCATCAAAGCACCTACCAAAGCCAAGATTGCGTAGAACTCAGGAAGAGCAGCATAAATCATGGTATTGGTCTGTACATCATGTCCGGCAGCAATACCTGCGATACCGTTGGCACATACTTGACCTTGACGGATACCCGAGAAGAGGCATACCAAACCAACAGCCAGACCAACGCCGAAGCACAATGCTCCTTCTGCTGCGAAATCTCTACCCATCCACATAAGGAAAGCGACAAAGCCATAGAGACCCTGTGTTGCAGGCAGAGCAGAGAGAATCATGTAAGACGAAGATTTGTCCTTGTTCTTCTTCAGAGCGCCTTCGGCAGCATTACCTGCGATGGTTGTTCCATAAGCAGAACCAATACCGGCAAGACCCAACATTAGAGCCCAACCAAGATAACCTAAAATTTCGTTCATTTTGTTTTATTTTATTATGTTATTACTAATTTATTTCCTTTATTGTACTACCACCTTATTTTGCGAAAGGCTTATAGAGGTGTCCCTTACCTTCATATCCGGAGTTCTTGAAGTATTCAACAAACGAGAGACGCAGAGGGTGAACAAACGCTCCAAGGGCAGACATACACAAGTTGAGGAGATGCCCTGCAAGGAGAATAAGAATACACCCTATCCAAGTACCTATATTAGGAGTATCGGAAAGCACCATCATACCAAGACTGTTGAATGCTCCTCCGAGCATAGCACCTGCGAGACCGAGAGCATACAGACGGATGTAGGAGAGTACATCACCGAGAATACCGGTTGCCATATTGTAGGTATCCCAAAGTCCTGCACCTATATTGACAAGCGGATTGCGCCCGGGTGTGTTGAAGACATATATTCCCAAAGCGGAGACGGCTCCTATGACTATCAGTACCCACTTGGTAACATCGGGCGAGAATACCTCTGTCAAAGCAAACACACCGGTTACCAAGGCACCCAATATGAGCAAGAGCCATGCCCAAGTTGATATATTCTTCTTCAGACCAAAACGCTTAGTATAGCATATTGCTTTGATAATCATAGCAAGACAGATATGGAACACGCCTATACCAAGAGCAAGCACCATCTGAATATCATAGCCTGCCACCTCGCCTTTTATCATCACTGACTTAAGGCTCTCAGGCACCCATGTGGCTGCATAAAGGTCTATACCAAAGAATGTTCCGAGGAAGAAGCCAATGATAATAGTGCCTATACCGAGAGTGGTTATCAACGGGCCAAGACCCTCGAACATATCTGTTTTAAGTATATTCTTTGTTGTGAGTATTCCAAAGATAACGAGCAGAATACCGTATCCGGCATCGCCCATACACATGGCGAAGAACAGCAGGAAGAAAGGTCCGAGGATAGGTGTGGGGTCGAACTCTCCATAGACAGGCCAACCATACATACCGGTGAGACACTCGAACATCTTTGTAAACCAGTTGTTATGCAACTTGACGGGAGTGTCATCCTCTTCTGTGGGTTCCTCTACATTATAATATATGTGTTCGCTGTCAAGCATAGCATTCAACTCTTCTGATTGCGCAACAGGGCAGAAACCCTCAAGCAGACAAAGTTTGTCGTCAGCAAGAGATGAAGTGGAGAGGTTGACGCGGGTCCAGTCGATATTGAGTTGAGACTGCTTCTCTGCTTCACGGAGTTCTCCGAGATGAGCAACTGCCCATGCCTCGAGTTGTGCCTGTTTGTTGGCTATGAGACCACGTACAGCGTCTGCATCTGCAGCCAACTGCTTAGAGTCATGAGCATTGAGCGTAATCTCCTCTACATCGGGCAATGCAAAGGCTTCGTTGGTATGATTGACAGTAACGAAATAGACAGTAGTCTTATCTTCCGATACTACAAAAGCATTATAGAGTGTTTCCCACTCGGAGTCATACTTTGCTTTGGGACAAACGAAATACTGAAGCAGATAGCCCTCTTGAGCCAATGCTTGCAGTTTATCTGTAGAGAAAGTGCCCCACACTTGCATACGTTGTTCTTCGCGTTGCAAAGTCAGGAGGTCTTGCTCCAACTTGCGTTTGTCCTGCTCGAGAGCAAGGAGTTGTTCGGAGAGCGTCTTGACATCAGTCAGCACTTCACCTGTATCAACGGGAGTAGCGCCTTGAGGGAGATAGGCAGAAGCCGAGGCAATAGTCTTTCTTATGAGTTCGTCAGTGACAATCTGCTGTTGCAGTTGCTGATTGTCAGCAATACCTTCCGCTTTTTGTGCCACATGCAAGACACCTGCTTCCCTAAGTTGCTCAAGGAAATGTCCGTAGTCGCGATGAAACACAAGGAAGGTGTATTTCTTCATTTTCTCAATCATGCCTCTGCCTCCTTCTCTCTTTTCGATTTAACTATCTTCTGACTTGATTTGCTCAGGTTCTCCTCATCTTCCATGAAGCGTTTAATCTTGCGAATAGCGTCTTCATAGCCGGGTATCTGCACCTTCTCGAAGAGGTTCACCTTCTGAGTACTTTTCTTTCTTGCATATTCAAGCAGATTGACTTTTTGGCGGCAGAACTCCTGTTCGATACCCACTTGTGCCAATTCCTTGAGTTGTGTGAAGCCGTCTGCATACCATTTGGGAGCAGAGAAGATGCTGAAAGGCTTGGTGCTATACACCACCTCGTCAAGCACGGGTACACGCACACCTGCTATCTTCTTAATGCTCATACGAACATCGTCAACATGCAGGAGCGAGGTGTCGAACTCTCCCCATAAAGCCAACATCTGGTCGTAGGCAGCAATGCGTTCTTCCACTTCTCGGTCTAACCTTGCCACTTCATCTTTGGCTTTCTTCACTTCCAGACGGAGTGCAGATTCCTTATTCTTCAGTGTAGGCAATGCACGGACACGCATCTTCAGGTTCTTCTCCAGACTCTGAAGCGAAGTCTTATTATATTGAAAAGTTATTGCCATTTCAAAATACGTACTTTATCGGCTGCAAATTTACTACATTTTTCTCAATCACACAAACAAAATATTCAAATCTTCAACTTCCTACTCCTTCACCAAACAGGGCAAAATCTCCTTTGAGAGGGTCATCGGCAAACACTTGTTTGAGTTGGTCGGTGAGCCGAATGGCAGCACTCATGGAAGCAGTGGAGGATTTGAGCAGACCGAGACCAACAGCCTGCTGGAGTACATGAGTATCAAGAGGGATAATCAGAGTGCTTTTGTCTATGAAGCGCCAGAGACCCAAATCGACAGGAGACGAATCGCGCACCATCCAACGGAGGAACATGCAGACACGTTTGCAAGGCGAGGTGGTGTCTTTGGGTATGATAACACTTATGCCCTTATCGGCGAAATACTTGCATATACAATCCACTGCCTCGAGACCTGTATGGGCATTGAGTTTTACATATTCACCAAGACTACCGTATTGAAGAATCAGGCTCCGGTAGGCAGCAAAGAAGCGAAACATCCGGTGATTGGTATAGAGACGATAGAAGCAGCTGTCGTCATCGGGAAAGTCAGATATAAACCCACCCTCTTTAATCCAAGAATACATTTCGCCTTTGGAAAGCGAGAGCAGACTCTCTATCTTGGGCATAAATTGCTTGCGGTTGCCATAGCTCAGAGTTGAGGCGACAAATGCCATAGCCTCCTGATTGTCTGCGCCTGACACCTGATGCATAAACCAAGACGGGTCGCCGAGGATGAAACTTGCAGTTTCATACAGACCGGCATTGTACAACAATATTTGTTTTACTTGCTCTGTCATACGACTTGTTATATTGTGCAAAGGTAGTGAATATTTTCCATCTTTACAAGCAAAGAAACAAAATCGTATTGAGAAAGAAGGGAAAAAGCGCAGTGCAGACTATCGGTTACGGGCGATATGTATTCTGCCGAGCAGAAAGTTTACTATTGTTAAGATTATGCAAATTTATGCATAAAGCAAAAGTCGGCTAACACTCGGCTTAGAGATAGCATGACGAGAGCAACCCGAAATGTGCGTTTTTTTAAGATTTATGCATAATTATGCAGGAATTATACAGAAATTATGCATAATGGTATTGTAAAGCCAACAGGGCAGCCGCCCTATTTCATTTTTTTTCCTTCACAAGACGCACACTATAACCGTTTGAATAGAGAGAATTGCCAACCGTGACAAGGTTATTTCTGATAGTAAGAGACCATGCCCGGCCGGGTTGAGTTGCGGTTGCTGTTGACGACCAATATGCGCCTGAAGAAGGAGATTCCCTTAATGTCATTTCAAGACCAACCCGATAATATCCGTCAGTTGGAAGAAAGACAGCACCATTCTGCTCCATCATTGTCCAGTCTGCAACTGAATAAGTATTTGTTGTCCAGTTCTTTGCGACAGGTGTAAAACTTAACCCATCGGGCAGTATCCAATTGTCAGGCAAAAAGACACAACCGCAAACACCATTGACAGTAGCCTGACTATACAACTTGTCTGCATTAGTACGCTTTTCACACAGGTATGTCATTTCACCATAAGTCAAAGTTCTCCATTGTGCAGGCTCGTTACCACCATTACTGATTTTGTTTACTCCCCAGTCGGTAAAAGTGGCATAGTCGTCATCATTAGTGGAAGCCAAGGTAGGATTATTGCCTGTGCCCCAACCGAAGAGGTCAATCCAACCATCATAAGTGTCGGAGATGTTTTTATTGTCTCCACCTATAATATCATATTGGTGCTCAGCGAAACGCCATGTCTTGGTTGATGCCTGATATTGGAGATTACCAGGGGAGAACACTACTTTTCTGGTATCAGCAACAGAGAACAAGTTAGAGCCCTCAACAGCAGAGCGGGTAACCACCACTTCAACTTTTTGAACACTGCTGCCACCATACTCGCCAATAGTAATTATTGCCGAGGTTTGTATAGCCACATTAGATTTCTCCACAGTGACCGTCACCTTATCGTTGTTCTTTCCGACACCAGGGTTGCATGTAACCCAAGATACATTGCTACTGACCGACCACTTAATGTTGCTCTTTATATCGAGTGTATATTCTCCACCTTCAGCCGGAGCGTTTATTTGGGTAGGCGTTACTTTGATTTCATTGACTTCAGGGGTATCAGTTTTCGGATCAGTTTGCTCCTTAGGATCGTCTTGCCCGGGTTCGGGATGAGTACCACATGCAACAGAACAGAATGATACAAGTATTAACAATGCAAGATAGAGTTTTGATTTCATGATTATATTATTTAGGGTTAGACATTTCTTGAGAGGTTGACTTTTACGCTGCAAAGATACAACGATTTTTTGTATATGCAAACAAAAAAAGCGAAATTGCAATGCAATTCCGCTTTTTAGTTGAGAGACATTCAGACAAATGTCTCTACACGCGAATTTGTCTTGGACAAAGAGGTTGATTACTCCTGGTTGAGAGTGACACGCTTGAAGTCGGTAACAGTGATGCCGGCTTTCTTGAGAACGTCTTTCACGAGCTCTTTGTCTTCGGACATAACGTAAATTTGCTCGAGGAGAGTGGATTCCTTGAGGAATTTCTGAAGACGGCCCTGGGCAATCATCTCCACTTTCTTGAGGTTGATGCCAGCCTCTGCCTCTGCGGGAACAGTCTCACGGATCTGTTTAGCAGTTGCAGCCTGCTCAGGAGTGAGCCAGCCCTTGGTAGTGTTGCTCTCGATGTGGTCAAGAGAATCAGCATGAGCGGGGTTGATGCCAGCCTTACGCAGAGCATTCTCCACAGCCTTGTTGATTTCATCCTGTTTGGTTTTCTCGATAGCGACTTTGAGTTCGTGGTCTTTTACTTCCTGAGCCACGAGTTCAGCAGAGACAGCGATAGGCGACATAGCTGCGACCTGCATGGAGATGCCATGCACAGTCTCCTGAGGAGCCTCGGTCTCGGCTACTGCTACGAGAGAAGAGAGTTTGTTGCCAAGATGGTTGTAAGCATCTACTTTTGCTCCGCGGAGGAAGACATAGTCGCTGAGTTCCATCTTCTCGCCTGTTACACCTGAGCGCTCGGTAACGAGTTCAGCAACGGTACGACCATTGACAACCTCGTTTTTGAGAGCCTCAAGTGAAGCGGGCTGACGATCCATAGCAACATCAAGGATGAGTTTGACAAGTGCAACGAAATCAGCGTTTTTAGCCACGAAGTCTGTTTCGCACTTAACTGCGACGATTGCAGCGAAGCCGTTTTCTGCACGACCGAGCACACAACCTTCGGAAGCCTCGCGGTCGCTACGCTTAGCAGCAATAGCCTGACCACGCTTACGAAGCAAGTCTTTAGCCTGCTCGAAGTCACCATTGGCCTCTTCGAGTGCTTTCTTTACATCCATCATACCTGCGCCGGTGATGTCGCGCAGTTTCTTTATATCTGCAAGTGTTACTGCCATAATGATTTGATTTGATGATTTGTGGATGGAGACGTGACGATGTCGCGTCTCTACGAGTTAAATTATTCTTCGGTAGTTTCTTCTTCAGCAGGAGCTTCAGGAGCAGCCTCGGCTACTTTTTCAGGAGCTTTGGGTTCTGCCTGTTTGCGTACACGCTGACGACGTTCTTTAGGAGCGGGAGCCTCTTCATCGTTTTGTGAAGCGGCAGCATTCTCGTCAGCCTTTTCTACTTTGCGCTCTTCAAGACCTTCTTTTATTGCTCCACATACAGCATTAAGTATGACAGAGATAGAAGATGTAGCATCGTCGTTAGCAGGGATGACGAAATCGATATTGGTGGGGTCAGAGTTGGTGTCCACGATACCGAATACGGGGATACCCAGACGTTGAGCCTCAGCGACAGCGATATGCTCTTTCATAACGTCAACCACGAAGATAGCACTCGGGAGACGGGTGAGGTCGGCAATAGAGCCAAGGTTCTTCTCCAGTTTCTCACGTTGACGGGTGATTTGCAGTTTCTCACGTTTAGAGATATTATCAAAAGTGCCGTCGTTCATCATCTTGTCGATGCTGCTCATTTTCTTGACAGCCTTACGGATGGTGGGGAAATTGGTAAGCATACCACCTGCCCAACGCTCAGTGATATAAGGCATTCCAACTTCTTTAGCTTTCTCAGCCACTACATCTTTAGCCTGCTTCTTGGTAGCAACGAAGAGGATTTTTCTGCCTGACTTGGCAATGTTCTTGAGGGCATCAGCAGCCTCGTCAATCTTTACGACCGTCTTGTTGAGGTCAAGGATGTGGATACCGTTGCGCTCCATAAAGATATAAGGAGCCATAGCGGGATTCCATTTGCGCTTGAGGTGACCGAAATGTGCACCAGCTTCAAGCAATTCTTCGAAATTTGTTCTCATGTTGTTTTGTTTGTTTTGTTAGTTAGTTATTGTTATCTCCTTTAGTCTTGCCCTACTCTTTCACCGAGACAAAGCAATTGAAGTTGTGCCGGCAGGCGAGAACTGCCTTTGAGTGGGCAAAACAATTGCGGGGTAGTCCGCAGGAGTCCCCGCAATTTGGAGAAAAATATCAAGTTGTGTTTCAGTTTGTGATTAACGTTTACTGAACTGGAAGCGTTTACGAGCCTTGGGACGACCGGGCTTCTTACGTTCAACCTCACGAGCATCACGAGTCATGAATCCTTCAGCCTTGAGAGCGGCTTTGTCTTCAGGGTTAATCTTTACCAAAGCACGTGCGATTGCCAGACGGAGAGCTTCAGCCTGCCCCTTGAAACCGCCACCATCGAGATTAACCTGAATATCATATTTCTCAACCACATTAAGAGTGTTGAGAGGTTGTTTAACTATATATTGAAGGATGGAGGAAGGGAAATATACTTCCAAATCACGCTTATTGACAGTGATTTTGCCTGTACCTTCTTTCACGAAAACGCGAGCGACTGCTGCTTTACGTCTTCCTATTGCATTTACTACTTCCATTGCTGCGTTTATTTAAGTGTATTGATGTCAATTAGTTTGGGTTGTTGTGCTGCATGCGGATGTTCGCTTCCTGCATACACGTACAGGTTATTGATGAGTTTGTCTCCCAGACGGTTTTTGGGAAGCATACCTTTAACCACTTTCTTGATAAGGCGGTCAGCGCCTTTGTCTTTAAGGTCTTGGGGAGTATATTCACGCTGCCCACCCGGGTAACCGGTGTAGCGTACATACTGACGACCAGTCCATTTGTTGCCTGTAAGTTCAACGCCTGAAGCATTGATAACGATTACGTTGTCACCACAGTCCTGATTAGGAGTGAATGACGGTTTGTACTTGCCGCGCAGGAGCTTGGCAATCTTGGTGCACATGCGACCAAGAACTTGACCTTGAGCATCGATTACCACCCATTCTTTTTGTTCACGAGCGGCTTCTTTGGAGAGTGACAAGGTCTTGTAACTTGTTGTTTCCACTGTAGTTAGTTGTTTTATGACCGGTTCGACAGACATCTATTAAGCACAAGTGTGCACTGCCCAAACACGGCTAATTAATAATAAAGTTATTTACGCTGAGACACATTGTCTCAAAAGCGGGTGCAAAGGTACTGCTTTTATTTTGATTATGCAATACCTTTGCAATATTTTTATTTATTTCTCCTTGTGGAGCAGGATAATCGGTGTTATGAAGGCACAGATCAGAAGAAGCCGATACGGCGGCGGTCGTTAGCCCCTGCGACGCCATCCATACGCTCACGTATTTCGTCATACTGCTTGAGAACTTCCTTCTTAACAGACGGTTTGGTAGAGACAACGATAGATTCGAGAAGTTCCTGTGAGATTTTCTTATGAGTGAAAGCAGCAGTCATAGCGGCATCGTTGACAACATAAGCAATATCAGAAGCAACATAGCCATCTGAGAGAGTAGCCAGACGATTGGCGTCAATATTGTCTTCCTGCGGACGTCCTTTGAGGTGATGAAGAAACATGTCGTGTCGTGCGGTGAAGTCAGGCAGCGGCACATAGATCTGCTTGTCGATACGCCCGGTACGGAGTACGGCAGGGTCGATTTTGTCAGGCCGGTTGGAGGTAGCGATGACGAATATCTTCCTATGAGAGCAGTTGTTGAGTTGGGAGAGGAACTCATTGACTTCGCTTGCATAGTGCTGGTTGGTATCACCACTTCTTACAGGCACAAGAGCGTCGAACTCATCGAAGTTGAGGACGCAAGGTGCAGATTGTTCAGCTTGTTTGAAGAGGGCTGCAATCTTCTCTTGCGAGCCGTGTACATAGGTACTTGCGAGGTCGGAAGCCTTGACGAGAATGAAGTTGAAGCCTGCTTCTTCGGCAAACTTCTCAGCGAAGAAGGTCTTACCACAACCCGGGGGGCCATAGAGGAGCATACCGTTCGGCGGCGTGAGACGATATTCTTCGGCAAGTTGCTGATTTTGGAGGACAAAGATGACCTTTTGCTTGAGCAGGTCTTTGAGTTCCTGCATTCCTGCTATATCTTCGAAGCCTTTGCCGTTGCCCCGTTGAACACGGAATTGTCCGGCTTCGGGCTCACCCTGCGGATTAGGTTCAGGACTACCTGAGTTACCCGGGTTGCCCATATTGGTTGGTCCATCTGAGCCGCTTGTATGCCGCGGTTCACCGGGCTTGGGAGTTTTGGGAGTGTTGTGCGTGCCTGCCAGACCATCTTCCCGACGGGGTGTTGAATAAGTCTCATTGCGTTCGCGAATAGCGGTAATGAGTTGCTCAACACTTTCGTAGCGGAGTTGATAGTCAAGAGCGAGACCTTTGTTGAGTACATTACGGAGCCAGTCGGGCAACTCCACACCACCGAAATCGAGAGCATGGGTTTTGCGATATTGTTTAATACGGTCGCCATGTTCCGAGGGGTTACTACTGATGGGCAAATCCTGATACCAAGGAATTTGTCCGGTAAGCATAGTGAAGAAGACTGCACAAGCAGAGAAGATATCAGACTGCTCGTCGAAGACACCTATAAAGGTCTCATTAGCACGATAGAACGGGTCAAGGTCGGCAGTTTCGAAAGGCGGGTTGCCGTTTGCCCTTTCTCCGACGTGCCCCATATCAATGAGTTCGGGCACTCCGCCGGTTTTGGCAGAGAGCATTATATTGCTTGGGGTTATATCGTTATGGCAGAGCGGAGGACGCTGTTCGTGCATATATTTAACACCTTCAAGAACCTGGAGGAAGAGTGAGATCGACTCTTCTACCGGTATTTTGCCTTCACGCCGGATCTTCTCCACAAGGAGTTCGCCACTGAAGTAGTTGGTTATGAGATACTGATAGTCGCCTGACTCAAGCCGTTCCTGCCCGTCACGGATATGACTTATGAGGTTAACATGGTTCAACTTAGAGCAGTAGTTTATTTCCTTGACGACTCCCTTGGTAATCATTTTCTCGGGCATATTCTTGAGTTTGAATAACTTAAGGAAGTAGGCATCACCATTGTCGTCAGCTACTTTATATGTCTCTGAATAGACATTTTCTTTGAGCAGGTTCTGTACTACATATCCTGCGAAACGGTCGTCTTTTTTCAGTACACTCATAATTAACGGTTATATATTTTAAGGTGTTGATATTTGCTATATTACTTTACATCATGCACGAGGCGTACTGAGTTTCCGAGATAAACTGCAACTCCCAAAATGCCATAAGCAGGGTAATAAACATAAGCTGTTTGTGAGTATTCATATTGAAGAGTAGAAGTCCAATATCCTCCTCTATCGGTATTATCAAACTCAGAGCCTGAGCGTAAGCCTGACATGGCAGGCAGGATGACAGCACCCTGCGCCTGCACGTAAAGCAACTGCTCCATGGTATAAACTGCGTAATCAGAGTCCTTTATCTTCAAATCATATTCTTCGGGCAAGACAAGACCATCAGGGAGTATGATTATGTAATAATCGAGATTCAACTCTACAACCTTTACGATTCCTGCTTCACCTTTTTCATACTTGTATTTTAAGAGATATTCAATCTCGGCTTGAGTAGGAGTGCGCCAATAGCCTTTGTCTGCATAACTATTATAGAAGTCGTTAGAAATAGGATTGTACTGTCCCCAGTCGTAGTCAGTGCCGGCGATATCGGAGGTATAATAGTAGTCCACATATTCTTTGGAACAGGTGTAGGGATAGATTTCATTATACCCGCTTGTGCCCCAACCAAAGAGGTCGATCCAACCGGGATAGAATGATTCGGCAATATGTTCATTGTCTTTGCCGATGTAGTCATACTGGTGCTCGGCAAAGCGGAAGATATTCTGCGAGCGGCTATATTGCAAGTTGCCAGGGGCAAAGATGACTTTCTTGGTATCACTGACAGCATATTCGGCAACTCGGATACCCTCACGGACAACAGGAATAACGACACCCGTCTCTTTGGAGTTGCCCACTTCGAAGACTGTAATACTGCCTTGGGTTTTGGAGTAAGTGTCTGTAGGATCAATCTTGACAGATATCTTGCCGTTTTTGCTTCCTATACCAGGGGATACCGTTATCCATGATGCAGTTTTATCCACCATCCATTTGACATTGGAGGTAACATTGATTTCGAAGTCACCACCTTCTGCCGGAGAATCGATAGCATTCTTATCCAGTTGAACAGCATCGTTTCCTGCAGAGGAGTTGGCACGTCTAACGACAGTGAGATAGGAGTTCTGGTCTTTGTAGGTGAAAGTGATATAAGCAATGGCATAGTCGGAGCCGGGTTGTGTAGTGACAGTAACGACGGTAGTGCCTTCACCTTCGGTAGGAGAAAGGCTGAGCCAGTCATTACCGGATTCAACGGTGGCAGACCAAGGCCCTTTGCAGATGACAGAAAGCGAGTACTCTCCACCCTTGATATCCGCTTCGATTTGAGACTCAGTAAGAGACAGGGTGTCATCGATTTGAGACTTGTCCTTACATGAAAACAGACACATTGCCAATGCAATAACAGGAAAAATGGACTTTTTCATGATGCGGTAGTTTACATTAAGCAGGTGCAAAGGTAATATATTTTTTAACATTATGCAAACATATTCCGACAAAAAGACATCTGCTGCAATTTTATTATCAAAACACACTGATTCACATGGTTATTATTTCCACACATCAGAGTTGTTGATGTAAGATTGAGAAGTTCGATATTCCGGGAAATCGATATATCGAGAAGTTTTATTGAAAGGGAGGTGATGATTGTGAGAGCAGTATGGGATATAGGGATACAAAGACCGCTTCACTCTGCATGAAGCGGTCTTTTATATTAGATATCGGATATAATATGCCGATATTATAGTATCTTATACGCTCTGATTTATTTGGCTTCTTTCTTGCAGCAGCAAGTGCAAGTGATGCCTTTGTAAGCGAAACCTGCGAGGGCAGCACCTACGAGAGGAGCAACGATGAAGAGCCAGAGTTGGGGCAGAGCAAGTGCATTTTCAGAGAAGATGGCCTGCGAGATACTGCGTGCGGGGTTAACGGAGGTGTTGGTCAGAGGAATACTGATAAGGTGAATCAGTGTAAGGCAGAGACCGATAGCGAGACCTGCGAACTTGCCGTTGGCATGTTTGTCGTCGGTAGCACCGAGAATAACCATGAGGAAGACGAAGGTAAGGACTGCCTCAATAACAAATGCGCCACCGCAGCTGATCTGCTGATAACCTGCAGCACCTTCGAAGAACTCACCATAACCATTAGCGGCAAAAGTGCCGACCTCCATACCTGCAGCCTTAACAAGACCAAAGAGTACAGCAGCTGCAATGATAGCACCAATGATTTGTGCGCACCAGTAGAGAAGCATCTCTTTCCAAGTCATACGACCGTTGCAGAATACGCCAAGAGAAACGGCAGGATTCAGGTGAGCACCTGAGATGTGCCCGATGGCATAAGCCATAGTAACAACTGTAAGACCAAAGGCGAGAGCAACGCCGAGGAAACCTACACTACCACCGGCAAAGATTGCTGTACCGCAACCGCCGAAGACAAGCCAGAATGTACCAAGACACTCGGCCAGAAGTTTGTTTGTAATCTTCATAACTGTTTTGTTTTTTTGTTTATTGTTATGTTGTTAAAAATTGTTTCTGTTTCAACACTGCAAAGATACAACATTCCTCTGAAACTTGCAAATGTTTATCGGCTTATTTCAGAGGAATATTAAAAAGAAGAAAGTTTATAGTAAGAAAAACTATTTGAGACCAAATTCAGTTTTTATCCGCTCTACGCGGTCGAGTTTCTCCCAAGTGAAGAGTTCTACTTGCCGGGTTATAGTGTTGCCGTTGCCGTCGATGAAAGTCTTCTCAACTACTTGGGGGGTACGTCCCATGTGCCCATAGGAGGCAGTCTCCTCATAGATAGGCTGGCGGAGATGCAGGGTCTGCTCAATAGCCCCCGGGCGAAGGTCGAAGAGGCGGGTAATCCGGTCTGCTATCTGATTGTCGGTGAGATTGACTTTGGCTGTGCCATAAGTATTTACATAGACAGAGACGGGTTCAGCCACACCGATGGCATAGCTGAGTTGCACGAGTACCTCACGTGCCACACCGGCAGCAACGAGGTTTTTAGCAATATAACGTGCGGCATAAGCGGCAGAGCGGTCAACTTTGCTCGGGTCTTTGCCTGAGAAGGCACCGCCGCCGTGAGCGCCACGACCACCATAGGTGTCAACGATAATCTTACGGCCGGTGAGACCTGTATCACCATGAGGGCCCCCGATGACGAAGTTACCGGTAGGATTGACGAGCAGATTGTAGTCTTTGGCATTGAGGAGTGCAGCATAGCGGCTGTCACGGGTAGCAACACGCGGGAGGAGGATATTGATTACATCCTCACGTATCTGCTCCTGGGTGACATCAGGGTCATGCTGGGTGGAGACGACGATAGTGTCAATGCGCACGGGTTCGCCGTCATCGTTGTACTCAATAGTAACCTGCGACTTGGCATCAGGGCGGAGATACTGCATCTGTCTGCCCTCTTTGCGAATACGTGCAAGGGCATAGACAAGAGTATGGGCGAGGTCAAGAGTGAGGGGCATGTAGTTGTCGGTTTCAGCGGTAGCATATCCGAACATCATACCCTGATCGCCTGCTCCCTGCGAGAGTTTGTCTCCACGAGAGACACCCTGATTGATGTCTTGCGACTGCTCATGGAGAGCAGTGAAGATACCGCAGGAGTTACCATCGAACATATAAGCAGATTTAGTATAACCAATACGGTTGATTGTCTTGCGAACAACATCCTGTACATTGACATTGATATTGCTTCGCACTTCGCCTGCAACAACGACTTGCCCAGTAGTGACGAGGGTTTCGCAAGCAACGTGGGAGTCAGGGTCGAGAGCGAGGAACTGGTCGAGAACGGCGTCGGAGATTTGGTCAGCCACTTTGTCGGGATGACCTTCGGAAACACTTTCGGAAGTGAATAAGTAAGCCATAGTTGATTTTAGAATTAGGGCGGACAGAGTCCGTGTAGAAGATTATATAATTAGTCTTCGAATGGTTAATAAAAAAGTCGCGACCCAACTGCTTGTATGGTCACGACAACAATATCGTTTTAGCATTTTTTAGAGAGGTTGCAAGCAGTCAAATCTATCCTCTTCGTATTAGTATATTATGCAATCGAGGTTATGTGGTGAGACCACAGACCTTCAATCTTTATTTGCGGCTGCAAAGGTAGTGCAAGTTTATTATATATGCAAGCAAAAAGTGAGAATTATTTCTTTTTGTCTTCCTGCGGGTCAAGTACAAGGCGGAGTCCGATGTAGGGAGTGCTTGTAGTTGGATTCAGGGGTTTGGAATCGACACTTCGGCAATGATCTTCGTGCTCCAACCAACTGCCTCCGTTTACGGTTTGCTGCTGTGTCCACTCAGCAACATTACCACTCATGTCATAGAGTCCGAGTTCGTTAGGGCGCTTGGCTTTGACACGGTGCTCGCGTGACTTGCTGTTACCGTAGTGCCAAGCCACTTTGTCCGCCACATCAGCACCTGCGAAGACATAGGCAACGGTATCGCGCGACTCCATCTTGTAATCATAGAGGATGGCATCATCGTATTCAGGCAAGACGGGAGAGAGTACGACATAAGTAAAAGGAACAGGTATGGCAATCAAGCCAAGATATTGGTTAGCCTTGCTTTTGGCTTTTCTTTTGCCTGCCGACTCATACTTCGGCCGATTGGCAGCAACGGTAAGAGAGTCGAACTTGCCGTCTATACGCTCATAGAGGACGCTATGTTGCCCTCCCTGGGCGGCATATTTCCATTCGGCAGCAGTGGGCAGGCGGAAGCGCATACCAGTGATTTTGTTCAGTTCAGCGATAAACAGGCGGCAATCAGTCCACGAGACACTCTCGACGGGGAACCTGCCACGTTTCTTGTGACTCGGATTCACATGCATGATACTACGCCACAAAGACTGAGTGACCTCGGAGTCTGCTATATAATAAGGTGCGATACTATCGCCGGTAACAAGTTTGAGACGAATGTTCTGCCCTTTGACATGCACACGTTTATCTTCGGGCAGGACTTCGGGCACAGGTTGTTTTTCTTCAGACATGGCAAGGCGGAATCCGCAGTCATAGAAGGTATATTGCGGGTCACGGCTCTGACGCACGGAAAGGTGCACGTTAGCTACGGCATTATCCCAACTGCCGCCACGGACTACACGCATATCGCCTTCTTCTGCACCTTGCGGATTGATTTGGAGGGTGTCACCGTAGAGACTGAAACGGTCGGAACACCACTCCCAGACATTGCCGGTCATATCGTATATACCAAGTTCGTTAGGGCGTTTGGAGGCAACAGAGTGAGTGCGACTGCCACTATTGCGATAGACCCACCCTACACTGTCTATCTCGTTGGAGCCGGCATACATATACTGCTTGGAGAGTTGCCCTCCACGAGCCGCATATTCCCATTCAGCCTCGGTAGGCAGGCGGAAACGGACACCGGTGAGACTATCGAGCCTTGATATAAACTCCTGACAATCGTACCAAGAGACCCATTCCTGAGGGAGGTTGTCAGCAAGCCAATCATTGCCTGCAGTGAGAGTATCGCCCATCACCGCTTTCCAGAGTTGGCGCGTGACCTCGGTTTCCCCGATATAATAGGTGTCAAGCAAGACATCGTGCACAGGTTTGTCGGTGCTAAGCAGGTCGCTACGCTGTTCGCGTGTGCCCCCCATTCGGAACACTCCTTCGGAGACACGCACGAGGGAGAACTCCACTCCGCCAATGCTATAGAGTATCTTCTGCGGTTGCCGCTCTTTGTCACGCCTTGCTGCAACGACAATGTTTACCGACAACAATAATATTATGAAGATGAGAATACGCTGCATACGTCACAGGTAAGGCAATTATCGTGCCAGACTATAACAGCGTAGAGGCAATACTGATTATTCTTTCTCTGATTTGCGCATGTAGAGTTGGTATTGCATTTTGATGAGGAGGATGCCTTGTGTGAGTTCGGACTTGCTAAGACGGTCGATAGCAGACTGGGTGAGGATAGTGCCGAGTTCGATATTACCAAGAAGGACAAGGGTGGTGTCGGTTAACTCTTTGATTATCGCATTGACACTGACAGTATCCACAAATGACAGTTCATCTATACCGAAAGTTGACAACATCTCGTTGAGTTCTCCAAGGTCACCGACAGGAACGGGAAACCGCGTAACAATCTCGCTCTCGGTAAGTTTCTGCCAACTGTAGATCTGCACTTCGCTCATCTCTACATTCTCGAACAGCAGTTTGCCGTCACGGAGGAAAGTGACGTAGGTAGTGGCGGAGTCTATGGGATTAACAGCATTGCCAGTCTGTATCTGCCAGCACTCCCACTTATGGCACAAACGGTCTTCAAACGTCGGTTCGGATTCTTTCGGGTCATCGTTACGATTGTTGCATGCAAAGAGGCAGCAAACAATGGAGAATAAGAGAGTAAATCTCAGGAAGGTATTTGTTTTCATATTAGTAAATCAGTGAAGGATTTTATATATCAGTTCCTGCCATAGAGCGAGGTCGTCGGCAGAAGGGTTATTTATTCCTTTTGAGCGGGCATCGGTTTCACGGATATATCCTATGATGCGGAAAGCCTTGCCTGCAGAGAACCGCCTTGCGGCGGCGGCGTAGTCTTTGACAAAGAAGGGGTGAATACCGAGTGCTTTAGCCACAGACGGCTCGGACTTGTCAGGGAGATAGTGATACAAGAGGATGTTCTGAAACCAAGTAAAGACGGAGATAAGTTCTTTTTGTATAGGATGTTGCTTAGACTGAGAGAAGTATCTGACAATGCGGTTGGCCTTGAGTACATCTCCTTCACGGAGGGCATTCTGGAGTTCGAAGACATTAAAGTCCTTGCTTATTCCGATATTGCGCTCGATGAGTTCGGGAGTAATAACCTTTGTGCCGGCAGGCATACCGATGACAAGTTTGTCGAGTTCACCGACTATCTTGGTGAGGTCGTTACCGAGGCTGTCAACAAGCAACATTGCGGCTTTGATGTCTATAGAGAGGCTGATATTCCTCTCAACGGACAATTCTTTGATATAGTCAAGCACCCACTTCTGCATTTGATTGTCGCGCAGAGGATTACTCTCCATCATTACCCCACCCTGCTTCTCGAAGTCTTTGAACACTTTAAGGCGTTTGTCGGGTTTGCCGTATTTATAGCAGAAGACGAGGATGGTGGTTTGCATAGGTTGCCTGAGATATAACTCAAGCGGTTCCCACTTCTTTATGTTCTGCGCCTCCTTGACAATGATGACCTGCCTGCCCATCATAGGGAAGCGCCGTGCGGCAGAGATGACAGGCCCCAAGTCGCGCTCATAGTCTTTGCCATAGACTATGGTCTGATCGAACTCACGCGCCATATCATCGAGTGCATGCTCCTCTATATAGTCGGAGACCTTGTCGATATAATAAGGTTCTTCGCCATAGAGAAAATACAAAGGTGCATATTGACCTTTGCGGAGAGAGAGCATTATGTCGTTATAAGTCAGCATTAGCGGTATATGATTAGTCGAAACGCAAGTGCTTGAGGGTAATGGTGTGTTCGCGAATGATATGCAGGGTACGTATGCCTATGTCGAGATGTTCGGCGGCATAGTTGGCAGTGGTCTGCCGATCCATCTCATCGGTCTTTATTCCGTCAGGCAGAAGGGGCATATCACTGACAAGGAGGACTGCGCCGAGGGGTATATTGTTGTGGAAAGCCACGGTGAAGAGTGTAGCCGACTCCATATCGACAGCATAGGCACGACTGGTTTTGAGTTTGATACGGAAAGCCTCATCGTGCTCCCAGACACGGCGGTTGGTGGTATAGACGGTGCCTGTCCAATAGTCACGGCCGATGTCACGGATACTGGTGGATGCGGCACGTAGCAGGCTGAAGGCAGGCAAGGCGGGTATTTCGAGGGGGAAATAGTCGTTGCTGGTACCTTCACCACGAATGGCAGCGGAAGGGAGAATATAGTCACCTACTTTGTTGTGCTTGGCACGGAGTCCGCCACATTTGCCCAAGAACAGGACAGCCTTCGGGGAGATGGCCTGCAACAGGTCCATGATGAGTGCTGCATTAGGACTGCCGATGCCGAAGTTGATTATGGTAATACCATCGGCAGAGGCATTGGGCATACTGCCTTCCCTTCCTACTACGGGCACATTGTATCGCTCTGCAAACAACTCGACATAATGGTTGAAATTGGTAAGCAGGATATAGTCGGTAAAATCCTCCAACGGGCGCTTGGTGTAGCGTGGAAGCCAGTTGCGTATGATTTCTCCTTTGTCTTTAAGTACCATAGTTTAGACAGGTATTGATGATTAGTGCCTGCAAAAGTAATGAATAATTTCGGAATATGCAAACGGAGATTGAAGAGAGGGCAAAAAGAGGACAAAAAGTCGGCGGAGAGAGAGCATAGAGTTAGCATGATGATAGCATGGCGGGGGCATGGGGTGAGAGAGGGGGCGCGTATAAATGTATGAGGGATACAAATAGAGACGTGACAGTGTCGCGTCTCTACGATGGGTGAAAATAAATAGAGACGTGACAATGTCACATCTCTACGATGTGGGGAGTTATTTGAGGCGATACTCCATTCTTACGGTGATGCGGGCTTTCTTCTCTTTGGATGAGGTATTGAAAGTGCCGCCATAACTATACTCTTCGTCGCCGGTGGCAGAAGTAATCTGGAAGACGCCCATACGAGCCGAAGTGGCTTTGCCGAGACTTGCGCCAGCATTGTCAACGATGTTGACAGCACGAGCGCGAGCATCTTTCGATGCCTTCTGAATGAGGTCGAGTTTGAGGTCCTCGAGTTTGGTGTAGTAATACTCGGGTGTGTAGGAATCGATGTCCACATTCTGTGAGATAAGTGCAGAAATCTCGCGTGAGACACGCTCTACATTGTCCACATTCTTGGAGGTGACAGTAAATGACTGCGAGAAGTTGTAACCTACGAAGCGTGAACCGACATAATTACCGTTGTCGTTGTAAACAGAGTTGAAGTTCTTACTGGAGTTAACAAACGACCATTTGACTTCGGAGACGGAGATACCGTTTTGTTCGAGGTAAGTGGCGACCTTCTTCTGGTTTGCCTCAATCTGTTTGTAGCCTGCGAGTTTGTCGGAGGAGTCAACCGTGATATTCCCCTGCCATACAATCAAGTCGGAGGTGAAAGTGGTTTCACCGAGACCTGTAACTGCGATAGTGTCTTTTGCGCGCCCGTAATAGGTGATTGCAAACGAGAGAACGATTACGCTGACAATGATAGAGCAGCCGATAATCAGATATTTCCAAATGTCTTTCATAAATTGATGTTGTTAATGGTTAGTAATGTTAGTTTCTAATTTGAGTGCAAAGTTAATATGTTTTTTCGTTATGTGCAATACGCGGGACGAATATAATAAAGAAAAAGAGTGAGAAAATCACTCTTTTTCTTCACAGGATATTATTTAGTAAGCATTATCTTGCCGGAAGTGAGCCGTTTATTATAGTTGTAGTAGAAAGCGTAGAAGTAAGGCATATTGTCTTCGGGTATTTCAAGCACTACTCCGTTAGCAAAGTCATCCACATTATAAATGAACTCGATATTATCGGTATTCTGACCTGTGACAGTCAGGTTGGGGTTGCAGACGGGCACATTCATCATCTGAAGTTGCGTGCCGTGAATGTCATACAAGGCTATCTGAACATTCTGCCGTGTAGCGTATGCCATATACTGCCTTGTGCCGGGAATATGCTTGAGCAGGACATCGTTGGCAGTTGCCTCTTGGGCAGTGTTGATTTCAGAATACTTGAAGAGTACAGAATAAACAACGCGTCTACCGTTGGGTGCAATACAATAGATATAGGTTTCTTCGCCTATATTGCCGAGTGTAACAGAGACTTGTATCTCATCACTGCCGGCAACACCTTCGACAGTAGGAATAACCTCTCCTTCGAGCAGGAAATAGGTATATTGATATTGAGCGCTGTCGAAGCCTGTGATAGTGATACCACCAACGAGAAGGTCGCTGAGATATGCCACATCGGAGAGGAGAATGGTCTGATAGATGAGGTAGTTTCTGACTGTTCCGTCTTCAGCCTGGACATGAAGCGTGAGAGTGTAGTTCTCATCAATCAGGATCTCTACAGCCTCGTGAATCTCCGCCTTGAGGAAATCAAGGTCTGACACCTGGTATTGCTGTTGCGGGTCTGTACCGACAGGCCACTGGATATAATACTCGAGTGTATCCTTATGGAATCCGGCGAGTGATTCACCATTAATGATAATGTCATCGAGCCAGTTGATGTAGCAGAGTTCTCTGTCGAAATAGAAGGCATATTCTTCTTCAGTTCCGTCGGCTGCGGTCACGTGAATGACAGCTGCCAGTGGCGAAATGGATTCCAGATAAGCCGTCTGTTCGTTCTCGGCGAGCAACCATGTAATCTGAGGACGCTCGGTGACGGTATATTCAACTTTGAAGTGATACTCATATACATCAGGATCGAACTCATAGAACCTTTCACCATCGAAGTACACGGTAAGGAGTTGAGCATTAGACGAGAGTACCTCGTGGAAGGTGACGGTGTAAGTACGCTCGCTGATACCGTCTTCGGCGAGAACATGGATAGTAACCACAAGTCCTTCGACGGAGACTGTGACGTTCTGCCCTGCTTCAGACTTGATGATGTTAACAGCGGGGAGAGCAGTCCAGGGAGCGCGGATGTCAACAACATATTCAGTGACGTCCTTTTCAAAGTCGGCAAGGTTGACACCGGCTACCTGTATCATCTGCAGAGCTGTATTGTCGGAGAGAGCAACGCTGAAGCTGATAGTATAAGTGCGCGAAGCTCCGCTTTCGGCAATGACGGTGATGAAGGTTATTCCGTTCACTCCATTGCTCTTGACAGTTACCTGCTGTGCATCGTCACCGGCGATGTAGTCAATCTGAGGCAACTGTGTTGTGCCATAAGGCAGAGTGATGTAGTAATCGTTTCGGGAGCCTGAGAAGCCGTCAATGGTACGAGAGTCAACGAGCAGGAGTTGCAGAGTGTCGCAGTCAGACTTAAGAATCTCGTAGTTGACAATATACATGCTTGAGTTTCCATTGCCGGCAGTGACATGTATCTCGTAGCGTGTCTGATATGCGGAGAACTCTGTCTTAGTGAGCGATACAGTCTGCCACTCGTCGGCATGGAGACAGTCTTCAGCGGTGATGACGGGTATGGATGCAGTGCCTGAAGGCAGTTGAATGTCGTAGAGGAACTGATTAGGCGCAAAGCCTTGCAGCTCACGTATTCCGTCCTCGTATATCATAAGCAGAGTGTCAGCCTCAGAGAGGGAGATATGGTAGGTAACTATATATACATTGCTGCTGCCATCTTCGGCTGTAACCTTAATGGTGGTCTGGCGTGCCATACCGCCGGAAAGGGTCTCGTCGCTGAGTACCACATTCTGCCACTCGTCGCCCTGCTCGTAGTCGAGTTGCGGGAAGGCAGTGATGCCCATCGGCAGATTGATGTCGTAGTTGAAGGTGGAAGGTACAAAGCCTTCGATATCGCCTCCACCCACTTCATATATAGAGTTGAGGGTATTGACATCAGAGAGCGAGATTTTGTATGTAACGAGGTAGTTGCGCTCGCTTCCGTCCTGAGCCTTGAGAGCAAAGCGGAATGCTGCCTGATAGGGCTCAAGATAGACTGTATCCATACTGAGACTTACAAGACCCTGCATGTCGGAAGAAACGACACCTTCAAGGAGCGGATACTGACGGGTACCTACGGGCAGTTGGCGTGTGTAAGAGAGCGAGTCGATATCAAAGCCGGGGAGAAGAAGACTGTTCTCGTATATTTGGAAACAGTTAGGATTGGCAGCAGTCAGTTCGGCAACAGAAGATTTGAGGATGGTGAATTTGACTGTGTAGATATTGACAGAGCCATTCTCGGCAGTTACCTTTATCTGATATGTTGCACTATAGTCATCAACGCTTACCGCAGTCTCTTCTACCGAGGTGACGCTCTCTATCACGGGTTCTACTATACCTTCAAGGAGAGGATAAGAAGCAGTACCTACGGGCAGAGTGATATTATAATTGAATTTGTGCGGCTCGAAGCCTTCGATAGCAACACCGTCGGCATAAATCATGGTGAGAGTGTCGGCAGCCGACTTCAGGATGGTGTATTGCAGACGATAGGTATTGTATGAACCGTTCTCGGCAACTGCTGTCACCTCGAAGCTCATGGAATATCCGTCTTGCGAGATGTTGCCGGCAGAAGTGACGGTCTGCCAATCATCGCCTGCAAGCCATGTAACATTGCTCGGGAAGCGGTCGCCTGTATGCAGGTTGAATTGGTAGTCAAACTGATTACCGTTGAAGCCGTCGAGTTCAGTACCGTCAACATAGAGCATCTGCAGGGTGTCAATACCGGACTTCTCTACGGTATAGTTGACAGTGTAGATATTGTTAGAGCCGTTCTCGGCAGCGAGCAGGAACTGGAAGCAAGCCTGATAGGTGTCCTCGTAGAGTGTCTGCGCCTGAACGGTGGTAAGTCCTTCTGCATCGATGTCGAGCACTGCCTCAAGACGAGGATAAGTGCGGGTACCGACAGGCAGGGTGCGGTTGTAAACTGTGGTCTTGGGGTCAAATCCGGGCAGTTCGGCACCGTTCTCGTATATCATGAAGAGTGTGTCTGCCGATGACGGGGTAAGTTCGAGCAAGACAATATATGAACGCTCGTGCTCTTTGTCTTCGGAAAGAACATTGATTTTGGCAACATCACCCACTGCATTGGAGGATACGGTGACAGTCTGACTGAGGTCTAAGTCATATACAGCGTCAACCAAAGGATAGTAGTCATACTCAGCGGGGAGAACAACCTGATACAAGGTGTTGGCAGGAGAGAAGCTCTCGCCGAACTCACTGAGCGACTTGCCATCGATGGTGATGTCGGTTATTGACACATCGGCGGACTTATATGGTTTAAGATATACAACGTAGGTAAGTGTCTCGATAAGGTCTTCTGCCATGATGTTGACAAGCACGGAGTCGCCTTGAATCTGAGTACCGGTGACCATGGCAGAGCCTTGGGTGGTAACAGACACTACCGGTTTATCTTTGGAAGTGAGTTCTACAGAATAGTAGGTATTGTAGCGGCTGAAGACAGATGGAGAAACATAGCCCTTGCCTGTAGAAGCATAATCAGCAAACGAGAGTCCGTCAAGCAGTATATCGGCGAGGAAGGGTTCGTGCGACACTTCGCGGCGGAGCAACTTGAGAGTATAAGTAACTATGGTTATGCCGTCTTCTGCAGTCACTTCCACATACCAGATGTCGTTGTCGGTTGCATCGGCAAATATCTGAATGTCCTGTACGAAGCAGTCCTCGGTAGAAACCTTGATGTCTGGTATACCGGGAGCCACGTTGGTGACAGTATATACTTTCGATACAGGGTCGAAGGCAGAGGCGACGGGCAGCCCGTTGACGGTGATGTTGCTGAGCAGTGCATAGTGCGACGGCTCTTCAGTTACATCAAGAGTATATTGCGTGAATGAACCATCCTCGGCAGTTACCTCTATATATGAGGTAGAACCAATACCATGCATATCAACATATACCTGCTGACCATTGTCGGCAATATAGTCGAGAGTGGAGATAGCCAGATGTTCAGTCTTGGGCAGAGCGACATCGGTGAGAGGCAGCTGGAAGCTGTAGTCATACTCACCTGCGGCGAAATCAGCCAATGCAATGCCGTTGACAAGTATCGCACTCAGTTCACTGTTAGAAGAGAGCGGCTTGCGGATGGTCAGTTTGTAGTCGTTAGTAACATTGGTGCTTGAGGATGTAACGGTAATGGTGTAAACGAGATTGTCCTGAGCATCGTATGCGGGAGTAATGTCTACTGACTGTTCATCTTCCTGCTTGAGTATGTTCACCACTACATTGTCGGATGTTGTAACACTCCAGTTGTAAGTGTAGGGGTCAAAGACAGAAGTTGCTACCGAGCTTCCGTTCACAAGTATGTCGGCGAGCAGGGCATTGTCGGTTACGCTGTTTCCGGACTTAACCACCTTGTATGTGGTGGTCTGCGACTCGTCAAGCAAACTTACTACTTTCCATGTGATAGAATCAGGAGTGATGGTTTGGAATACGGAGTCGTTGGCATACTCGCGCACGAAGCATGTAGTCTGCGGCAGAGCAGCAACCTCATAGGTGGTAGCACCGGTGAAGGTAAAGCCTTCGCCCGTGAGAGAATACAACTCACCGGAGGCGTCGGGCAGGAGATAATTGATGTTATAGGTTGTTTCGGTGCTGTCTTGAGAGATGACTTTAACAGTATTGGTGGTGCATACTACTGTCTGCGAGTTGGAAGTCTTTGCAACATACAAGTCAGGTAGTTTGTCGTCAGAGAGCGACACATTGTAGTTGAGTCCGTTGAGTGTGACGGCATTGCCGTTGCTTGCTGTGAGTGAGACGAGTGCTGTATTGTCGGCTTCTTCGTCCACGAAGACAATAGTATATGTGGTAATGTCGCCATTCTCGGCAGTAACTACGAACGTGAGTGTATTGCCGGACTGTGTCATCTCAATGGTCTGGTGAACACTTCCGGATATTACCTGAACGTCGGGAAGAATGCCTGTCCAGTTGGAGAGTTCGATAGTATTGTTTGTATTGGTACCGATAGATGACCCGTTAACCAATATGTCGTTCAGAGTGCTGACAGCAGAGAGAGGACGCGTAATAGTAAGGTGATAATCGGTAACGGAGCCGTCCTCAGCATAATTATGAACGGTAGCCTCACGTATTCCGTTTGTCCACTCAACGATATGCATCTGGTCGTCAACCTCACCTACGAAACGCAGGTCGGGCACCCTGTGGTATTCAGCATCGTCTATCTCGTATGTGATGTCAGTACCGGAGATAGTGGCAGGATTGCCGTCAACGGTAACAGAACTGAGCTTGCTGTTATAGACAAATCGTAGATTCTTTATCAACAACTCCGATTTTCTTACCGTCATACCACCTATGTC
The DNA here is from genome assembly GCA_905235505.1 of Paludibacteraceae bacterium. Lineage (GTDB taxonomy): Bacteria > Bacteroidota > Bacteroidia > Bacteroidales > Paludibacteraceae > Colicola. The sequence goes on along the minus strand of CAJOMJ010000002.1, from coordinate 5,502 downwards.
ACTTGCATTCTCAGAATGAGCAGAATTGAGTACTAAGTTCATATTCTGAATGGTGCCCAGACCGCTGTAATTAATATCTTTCTCGAGTGATAGCCATTTGTTTTTAGTACTCAAATTTCCTTCGTGCAATGTCTGCACTGTTTTGCTGCCATCGCCCATGGTGACTATCATGCGCCAGTTGTTCATGTTTTGTGAAGAGAGAACATTGTAGTCTAATGCTATTGCCTCAGGGGTATTGCGGAATTGAATAGAACCGCCAACGGAGGATCTGGAAGAGTTTGCACTTCCAAGAGTAATCGACATCGTGCCTAAAGTCATCATACCGGGAATAGATCCATAAATAGCATTGGCATCACCGCCCTTACGCTGGGTTGAGAGGTTTACTATTCCGGTTCCATATGACGTTACTTCACCTCCTGTCTGGAAATTAAGCCATGTCCAAGTATATTCATTTGCGCAGTCAACAGGAACAGTCCATCCAACAGGAGCACTTTCTGTAGTGTTGCTTCGTCCGGGACGCCATTCACTAAAATCGCTATTTGGTATCACATCATTCTCATAGAAGAAATACACAGTATAGGTATTGCTTACTCCGTCCTCCTCTACATTAAACCTTGACATTTTCAAGTTGTTGGCTGTTTCTGTAACTGTAGCTGTTTCAGCGGCTGTCACTGTCACTTCCGGACGAGTAGTCACGCTTATAATATAGGTGTATTGTTCGGGGACAAATCCGTTAAGTTTCACTCCGTCAACCGTAATGCCGGTAAGGGTTGCGGTGTGGTTCATTACATCCAGATTGGGTATAATGGTATATTCGGTGTCTGCCACGTTGGCATTGTTGGAGCGGACGAGAATCTTGGTAGGTTTGAGTACACCGCCGTTGGTGATGAATACAGTCTGCTCGTCGTAGGTCTTATTAACAGCAGAGATATTGAGTTCTGTGGTTCCGAAGGGCAGTTCGACACTCTTTGTGTAGTCGCTTCCGAGAAGCACCTCTCCTACTCCGTCAATAGTAACAGATACCAATTGGTTGGTATGTTCGCCAACATTTACTATATGCAGATTGTAGGTATTGACAGTGCCGTCTTCGGCAGTAACTTTCAGTGTGGACACTTCTCCAAGCGGGGCATAGGTGAGTTCCACCTTCTGACCCGAGGTCATCTTGCTCCACTTCAGAACAGGTATTCCGGTTGTGCCTTCGTCTTTGAGCAGTACGGTGTAATCATTGATTTCAGGCGAGAAGGCAGGTGAGAACTCATAGTCGTCAACTCCTTCAAGGTAGATGTCTGCAAGAGTGGCATTGCTTGACTTGGTGAGAGCGTAGTGAATTACATAGTCAAACGAATTGAGGCCATCCTCCGATACGACATGTATGTCGGCATCTCCGCCGTCGGCTTTGCCATAGGCAATAGTTATTGTCTGACCGCTCTCGCCTGCCTCAACGTTGATACAAGGAATAGCGACGGTACCTACAGGCAGCACCACATTGTATTCCGATACAAGCGGCTGGAATGCGGGAGACAGACCGTCAACCATAATGTTCTTCAGCGTAGCACCTGTGTTCAAGGGGTTGCGATATGTAACGGTATAGACAACCGTTTCGGTGCAGCCTTTTCTCTGAAGGAGTATTTGTTGTTGGTTTTGTTCAGGTTCGGAGAGTACCACTACAGCGTCCTCACTGCCTGCTGCAAGTGTATAGTCAAGCACGTGCGACTCGTTTTGAGGAATAGTGTAGTCGAATATCTCGCTGCTGAAACCTGAAATCACACTACCGTTCACTTTCAATACCGAGAGACGGGGCAAGGCTGCGCAGTCGGACTCGGGAATAGTGAAATGGATAGTATATTCTTTCCAAGTAATGCCGTCCTCGGCAGTTACTTTCAGCACGTATGTGTCTTTGCTTGCGAGTCCGGCAACAACAGTCTGATTGCTCTCTGCCTTGGTGTAAGTTACGGTAGGAATACTGCTGCCGACAGGCAGGGTAACATAGTAATCTTCTTCAGAAGCAGAGAACTCAAGGTCGCCTGCACTAAGGCTGAGAGCCGCGAGTTGGGCATTGCTGCTCAGCACCTCGGTTGCAGGTACAAGATACAGGAGATAGACGCTGTTGAGGTCGGAAACGGGCGAAGCAACAGTAATGGTTGCGAGGTCGCAGGAGGTAAGAACAGTTACACTCAGACCTGCATCTGCAGTGGCAGTGATTACAGGTTTGTCGGTGCTGTACTCCACATCGTAGTAATCATATACAGACGGGTCGAAACCTGACAGAGCCTCACCGTCAACATAGATATTGGTCAGTTGCAGAGCGCCGTCGGTGCTGTTTGTCAGATTCAGTTCGTAGGTCTGCGTATTGCCTGCTTGGGCGGTTACGACGATGGTCGCAATGCCGTATGAAGCAGGAGCGGAGATACTTACCTGCTGATGTTCTTCACCCTTGTCAACGGTGATTACCGGACATTGTGCAGAAGCAATAACAGTCTCGTAGTTGAAGCGGTTGCCATTGAAACCTGCAACTTGTACACCGTCAAGATATATCATAGCGAGGTTGGCATTGTCGGACAACACAAGAGTGAAGTTCAGTGTATATACCTGTTGCGAGCCGTCTTCGGCAGTAACGGTTATCTTGGCAGGGTTACCCTGCTCTATTGTCAGACGCTGACCGTCTTCGCTGCGGAGTGCGCTCACTTGAGGTATGGCAGTTACGCCCGATGCCAAGGTTATGTTGTATTCTGTTTGTGCGGCATCGAATCCGTCAAGAGCGATACCGTCAAGGTAAATCATCTGGAGGGCGGTGTTCGAAGAGGGTGCCTTAGAGAATGTGATTGTGTATGTACGACTATCGCCACTCTCCGAGGTAACCACCAACTGGTATGTACCTTCGCCGTTGCTCTCGCGGACACGCGGAGTTACGGTCTGTGTCTCATCGTTCTTCTCGTATGTCACCTCAGGCCAGGCAGTTGCGTCAGCAGGCAGAATGTAGGTGTAGTCTTCGCGTGAAGAGGAGAAACCGTCAATCAACACACCGCCTACATTGATACTCTTGAGATTAACGTCTGATGCCCGTTCAACTGCCAGAGTGACGTAGTAGTTCTGAATAGTGCCGTTTCCTGCTTTGACGCGGATAGTGTATTTGCCGCTTGTGGTAGGACCTGAGAGCGTAACCTCCTGCTCATCATCGCCTTGCAGCCATGTTATAGCAGGCAGTGCGGTTGTGCCTTGAGGTAGTGTGCGCCAATATTCATAGGTATCAGGAGCGAACTCACTCATCGGCTCCGAGTCAAGGTAAATCATCTGCAGTTTGGCATTGTCGGACTTTTCTACGGTTGCAACCGAGAAATGCAGCGTATATAGTTTGGTTGTGCCGTTCTCTGCCTTTACTGTCAGTTGGTAGTCGCCTGTGCCGCGGGAGGTCTTGTTTCTCGGGGTGACGGTCTGCTCGTCTTCTGCCTTGTCGTAAGTAACTGCAGGAATAGCAGTTGTGCCTTCAGGGAGAGTAATATAGTAGTCTGTTGTAGCGGCAGCAAAATCATTGAGGGCAGTGCCGTCAAGATAAATCATGCCGAGGTCGCAGTTGGACGACATCACAACAGAGAAGTGTATCGTGTAGTTCTGATATTCGCCTGTGGCAGAGCGTACTGTCAGCACGTAATCGCCGTTCACACCGTTGTTGCGCTCTGTTACGGTCTGACTCTCTTCGCCCTTGGTGTAAGTAACTGTCGGAAGCGAAGTCGTACCTTTCGGCAACACTATTGAATACTCATAAACGCTTGAGGAGAAGCCCTCAACTGTTGTGCCCCCTACTTTAAGGTCTGAGAGTTGTGTGTTCGACGAGAGTTGCTGCAGCACGAAGTTAATAGTGTATGTTGCTGTTGCACCGCTTTGTGCAGTTACCTTCACTATTGCAGGGTTACCCTGAGTGATTGTCAGCGTCTGCGAAGCTTCACCCTTCTCTGCGGTCACACGCGGAATGGTGGTAACACCGGCTGCGAGAGTAATGGTATATTCGTAAGTGGTTGCAGCGAAGTTGCTTATATTCGTGCCGCCATAGGATATCATGCTCAGTGCCGTGTTGTCAGACGAAGCAACAGAGAAATGAATGGTATAGGTTTGAGAACTGCCCGCCTCAGAAGTTACGGTTATTACGTAATCACCGTTAACGCCGCGACTTCTGAATGTTACATTTTGATACTCATCACCCTGTGTCCATGTGATGGCAGGCAATACGGTTGTTCCGGCAGACAGAACATAGCTGTATTCAAAGGTCGTGGAAGCGAAACCTGCGAGTGCTTCACCGCCTACATATATCATATTAAGATATGTGTTGTCAGCCTGTGCAACCGAGAGAGTGAGGCGGTAGATAAACTGCGAACCGTCGCCTGCTGTAACCTGTATGTTGTTCACGCCGTTCAGGTTCTGATTGAGCTGACTGACTGTCTGATACTCGTCACCTTTGTCCCAAGTGATGGTCGGGAAAGCGGTTGTACCGATAGGCAGAACGTATGAGCACTCTGATGTCTCCGGCGAGAAATTCTCCACTGCATTGCCGTTCACGTATATAGCCTGCAGTTTGTTGTTGCTTGATTTTGCTACCGTGAAGCTGACGGTATATACATACTGACTGCCATCGCCCGCTGTAACGGTGATAGTGGTAACGCCCTCCACGTTGTCATTGTCCTTGGTTACAACCACAGTCTGATAACTATCGCCCTGAGTATAAGCCACATCAGGACGCGAAGCAGTACCGAGCGGCAGAGCGCATGTATAACTGCGGGTGGCAGCACTGAATGTCGGCGAGATGCTGTAGCCGGGCACGCTGAGACTGCTCAGGTATTTGTTGCTTGACTTCTCTATCTTGTAGGTTACCACGTACTCACGTGATGACGTTGCCCCCGGGGCACTGACCGTGATGGTAATCTTGTAGCCGTCTGCAGTGGTGGTGATGGTAGTTTTGATAGTCTGCTCACCGTCTGCGTATGCCGACACGGGAGTTACCACCGGTTGTGTCTCTATAGGAGAAGAAACAGTGAAGTTCTTCTTTGTCGGATTGAAATCAGGCACAGGGTCACCATTGATTAAGATATTCTCAAGGGTGGTATCTGTAAGTTTATCTACCGAGAAATTGACGGTGTAGGTTCTCTTTGTAGTGCCGTCTGCTGCCGTAACCACCACTGTGCCTGTGCCATTGACACTCGTTGGCTGCGTAACAGTCATTGTCTGACCTTCGGCAAGAGTAACATTAAGTGTCGGAATAGCAGTGGTGCCGTAAGGCAGCGACACGTTGTAAGTAGTGGTAGTACCGCTGAAACCGAAACTCTTTGTTTCCCCGTTGAGGGTATAAGTGATGTTCTGCGGATTGGCATTGGTAGAGGCAGCCTTCACGAAACGAATCTTATAGGTAGTGGTGCTGCTGCCGTCCTCGGCGGTAACCGTGATAGTGGTAACCTCGCCTATGTTGCCCTTAGTCACTGTCATCTCAGAGTCAGACAAACGACGGCCGGGGAA
>CAJOMJ010000001.1 GCA_905235505.1 Paludibacteraceae bacterium | reverse complement strand
ATCTTCTCTGTGTATGCCGTATCCGAGCAATAGGCATAGCGGTATGGCGCCTCTGAAGGGTAGGTGAGTCTGCTGTTCTCTATCACTCTGCCGTCTGCCGTCACAAAGTCCGCACCCGCTTTTATCGCTGGTATCTCCGTCAGAGGTATCTCGTATGCCTCTATCATCTCCTTCCGTATATGAGGCGGACGCTGCTTCTCCTCAAAGAGAAAACCGCAACATGGCACCTTGTGCTTCAACGGCAGCGTCTTCACCGTCATTGTCCTGTCCTCGTATATCAACTCGTGTTTCTGCGGATTGATATGGTTGAACCTTACTTCGTACGGCATCTCTGTTGAGAAATAGTTGAGCATGGGAGTCATTATCTTCTCAAGGTCGGGGTGGGCATGTATCGTCACGCTGCGCGTGCGGCCTGTCATCGCCCATGTTGAGAGAAGCCCTATCAGCCCGAAACAATGGTCTCCGTGCAGATGGGAGATAAAGATGTTGTCAAGCCTCGGAGTCCGTAGCCCCATCACTGCCATGTTTATCTGCGTGCCCTCTCCGCAGTCTATCATGAACTGCTTGTCGCACATCTGCAGCACCTGACTGCTCGGAGTCAGTGTCGCTGTCGGCTTGGCGGAACCTGAACCTAATATGTGAACCCGTACACTCAATACTCTCTCGTTTTTTTATGCCCCTTTCTTCCTGCTCTCCACAAATATCCTCGTAATCACTTTCTTCATGTACTGCGGGAATTCTCCCTGCATAAGCCAGCCGTAATAACCCGTGTCTTTCTGCAACACGTCTCTCACTCTCTGACCCTTGTATTTGCCGAAGTTGAATATCTCTACGCCTTCCTTGTCGTACACTATCTTGCCCGTAAAGTCGGCGGACCTGTTGAAAGAAGTGTATTCCGCCAAGCCCTCTACCGTGTCAGGCAGATTGTCGTACTTCTCAAGTTGCGCCATCAGCACCTCGTATGTCGCCTCTGTATCGGCATTGGCACTGTGGGCATTCTCCAAACTCTTTCCGCAGTAAAACCTGTATGCCGCACTAAGGTTGCGGGGCTCGTTCTTCGTGAAGATAATGTATGCATCTATAAACCTGCAACGCTTCAGGTCGAAGTCCGAACCCGCCCTTATCAACTCCTCCGCAAGCAATGGTACATCAAAACTGTTACTGTTATATCCGGCTATATCGCAACCTTCCAACACGTGTACCACCTCTTTCGCTATCTGTGCAAACACAGGGCAGTCGCGTACATCGTCGTCTGTAATCCCGTGAATGGCAGATGTCGCTTCGGGTATGTGCATCTCCGGATTTATTCGGTAGGTCTTCGACTCGCTGCTGCCGTTCGGATACAACTTGTGGTACGATAATTCAACAATCCGGTCTGAAGCAATGTTCAGACCGGTTGTCTCCAAATCGAAGAATACTATGGGTTTCGTTAACTTTAGTCGCATACGCTAATCTGCTTTATGTCTGTCGTCTTAGTCATTAAGCAGCATCGGCATCAGCAACATCACTATGTCTTCGCCCTCCTCGTTCTCGAATGGCAATATCAAACCTGCCTTGCTCGGGTCCGAGAGTTCTATTACCACCTCGTTCGATTGTACTGCAGACAATATGTCTATCAGGAACGGTGCCTTGAAACCGATATTCATCGGCTCTCCGTCGTAACTGCACTCTATCGTCTCCTCTGCCGAAGTGGAGAAATCTATGTCTTGCGCGGATATGTTTATCGAATTGTTGCTCAATGCAAGTTTTATAAGCCCTGTGCCCGGATTGGCAAACACCGATACACGCTTTGCAGCAATAAGAATGGTCTGACGGTCAACCACTATCTTGTTCTGGTTGTTCTGCGGAATTACGGCATTGTAGTTCGGGAAACGACCCTCAATCTGACGGCAGGTAATCATAGTCTGGCCGAATACGAAACTTACGTTCTTGTCCGTGAAACTTACCATCACCTCGTCTTGCTCCTTCTGAAGCACGTTTCTTAGCAGATTGGCAGGCTTCTTCGGAAGAATGAAGTTCGCAGCTGACTCCGTGTGGGCAGTCACGTTGATATATCTTACCAGACGGTGTGCATCGGTGGCTACAAGAGTTATCTTGTCCTCTGCCAAGTCGAAGAATACACCGTTCATCACCGGACGAATCTCGTCGTCTGCCGTGCAGAACACTGTCTTGTTCAATGCGCCCAGCAGAGTCTGAGCCGCAATGCCGAACTGCTGTGCACCCTCAAGTTGCATGGCCATCTCGGGATACTCTGCCCCGTTTACGCCTACAAAACTGTAGTTGCCGTTTGAACTTGCTATGTTCAATCCGAAGTTCTGGTCATTGATGTCAAACGTCAATGGCTGCTCAGGGAACTCCTTCAGGGTGTCAAGCAGACGCTTGGCATCAAATGCTACCTTGCCTGCTCCCTCGCCCTCTACCTCAATGCTCGTACGCATCGTTGTCTCTCCGTCTGAAGCCGTGAGAGTAAGTGTATTACCCTCTAAATCAAACAATACTGTCTCGAGAATCTTCAAACTGTTCTTCGCGGCTATAACACGATTCAATGCTTGCATTTGTAGCAATAGACTGCCGCTTGATACTTGAAATTTCATAATGCTTATCTTTTTATAGTTAGTTAATCCTTAATTATCAGAACGTTCTGTCATAGTCTGATGTCCCCACGATATGGAGCGCAGTATAATGACATGACCGCTCAATATGGAGTGCAAATATACACCTTTTTTTTTATATATGCAACTTATTCGTTTTTTTTCTTCTTTTTTCCACCTCAACCCCCCTCAAAACATCTGATTTTTACCCCCTCAAAAAACTCTCCCCCCCCACACACAAATCTTGGCAGTTTCGCGGGAATTCTTGGAAGTTTCGCGGGATGCCATCCCGCATTGATAAATCCCGTTTCCCGTCTCCCGCCCCGCCTGAGTTGTGACATTTTAGTTTTTTTCGTCCCTTCTCTTGCCTGTTCCGAAATATTTTGTTACCTTTGCAATCTCTATGATTGGTGTCTTTGATAGCGGCTTTGGCGGCCTTACCATTCTTAAGGATATCCGTCGTCTCCTCCCTGAATACGACTATATGTATTTGGGCGATAATGCGCGTACCCCCTATGGCACACGCTCTTTCGATGTCGTCTATGCCTACACCCTCGAGGCAGTCAGCTATCTCTTTTCTCACGGCTGCAGCCTCATTGTTCTCGCTTGTAATACTGCATCCGCAAAGGCTCTGCGCACTATTCAGCAGAACGACCTCGCCCGACTCGTGCCCCTCTTTCCCGACGGCTTGCCGCAGAAACGTGTGCTCGGTATCATCCGTCCTACAGTTGAGGCTGTCGGCGCCCTTACCCGAACCGGCCATATCGGCGTTCTCGCTACCCAAGGCACTGTTGACTCGCTGTCTTACCCGTTGGAAATAAAGAAGATAAACCCTGATATCGTCGTGTCTCAGCAGGCATGCCCCATGTGGGTGCCCCTCGTCGAAAATGCTGAGTTCGACTTGCCCGGAGCCGACTACTTCGTCGATAAGTATCTCCGGCAGTTGCTCGCACAAGACCCGCTTATCGATACCGTCTTGCTCGGCTGTACGCACTATCCCTTGCTTGTCAATAAGATACGGTCATCTCTTGACACTCTTACCCGTGACAATGGGCAACCTGTATCTGTTCTCACGCAAGGCGATATAGTGGCTCGTTCGCTGAAAGACTACCTCTTCCGTCACCCTGAGATCGAATCTTCCTGCACCAAAGGCGGCTCATGCCTCTATCTCACCACCGAGTCCGAACAAAAGTTCCGGTGCTCTGCCTCTGTCTTTATGGACGAAGATATTGATGTGCATCATATTGACTTGTAAAACACTGCGTTATGAACTTGTCCGACTGCCTATACCGCGCATCGTCTTATCTCAGACATCGGCTTACGGCCCGAAACACACTCGGATATGGAGTCCACTCTCCTTATCTATATAATATAGTTCATTTCATTCTCTATGATAACAACCGCTACTATTGCTTCTCTGATATAGAACAACAGCGGCAACGGCTCCTGCGGGCGTCCAAGACTGTCTATGTTGACGACTTCGGCACTCTCCCTTCCTCCTCCCGCAGACTTTCTGACATCGCCTCTTCCTCGCTCATGCCTGCCTCTCAGGCGCAACTCGTCTTCAGGCTCGCTAATTTCCTCCGCCCTGATGTAACGGTCGAACTTGGCACCAACCTCGGTATCACCGCTTCCTATCTCGCCGTTGCTGCCTCTCCGCAACCTGTCTATACTTTCGAAGGTAGCCCCTCTCTTATCTCTGAGGCTCAATCTGTTTGGAATACTCTCAAATTGCAGAATATCAATGCTGTTCAAGGTAATATCGACCTCACTCTCCCCGATTTTCTCGCTCAGCATCCTGTGGTTGATTTCGCTATTATCGATGCTAATCACACCTTCGAGGCAACCCTCCGCTATTTCTCTCTCCTTGCCCGGCACACTTCGCCCAAATCTGTCATTCTCATCGACGATATTCACCATAACCGCCCGATGGCACAGGCATGGAAACAGATTGTCTCCGACCCTCGTGTCACCTCGTCTTTCGATTTCTACCACTTCGGTGTCCTCTTCTTCGACCCGCAACTCCTCCGTAAAAACTATCGAATGAATATATAACCTCTCATACTTATTATATGAACATCTACACTAAAACAGGCGATGACGGCACTACCTCCCTCGTGGGTGGCACCCGCATCAGCAAAGCCGACCCCCGTCTCGAGGCGTATGGCACTGCCGACGAACTCAACTCTTTCGTCGGACTCCTTCGCGCACAGTCTCTGCCCTCTGATGCTGATTCTCTGCTCAATTTCGTGCAGAACAAACTGTTTAATATAGGTGCCTGTCTCGCTACCGAACCCGAAAAAGCACATTTCGTTAGCGAACTTGTGCCCACTGCCGACGACATTGCTCTCCTCGAGCATGAAATCGACCGCTACTCCGCCCAACTCCCCGCCGTGCACAACTTTATTCTGCCCGCCGGCAACACCCGCGTCTCGCTCGCCCATGTCTGCCGCACTGTCACACGCCGCCTCGAACGGCAAATGGTAACCCTCGGTACTCAATATGAAGGCTCGCAACTCTGCTTACAATTTGTAAACCGATTAAGCGACTATTTCTTCATTTTGTCGAAAATTATAGCACAAAATGACAAATGTGATGTTTTTTTATGGAAAAAATAAACCCGACTCTTGCTCATATCAACTATTTTTTCTAATTTTGCGCGGTATTTTGAGTAGGTAGTATCCTCATCGGGGGAAAACTGCCCGCATTTTAAATGTTATATATTTATAATTAACGACTTACGACTGATTAACTATGGTTTGGACTCTTGAACTGGCATCAAAACTGGAAGACGCCCCCTGGCCGGCAACTAAGGATGAACTCCTTGATTATGCAATTCGCACCGGCTGCCCGATAGAGGTTATTGAGAATCTCAATGAACTGGAAGAAGAGGAAGAAGAAATCTACGAGACTATTGAAGACCTGTGGCCTGACTATCCCAGCAACGACGACTTCTTCTTCAACGACGAAGAATATTAATCTGCTTTTGCAGTATTGAACATTGATAAGTTTGCAGTGTTGGATGAAACGATATATTGCTCTATGCTCCTTTCTGGCTCTCGCCTCCTTGGCGGTAGCGCAGTTTGACCCGCAGATAGGACAATATATGTTTATGCCGACGGCCTACAATCCTGCAGCGGCAGGAGAAGGAGACCTTATGAAAGTAAGCGGCTTGCACCGCATGCAGTTCGTGGGGATTACTAACGCCCCGATGACTACATACTTCAGTTTCCAGTCTCCGTTTGTGATAGGCAAAACACGACATGGCGTAGGCGTCCGGTTCCTTAACGACAGATATGGACTCTTTACCAACATGACCATGCATGTCCAATATGCATACCGTCAGCGCTTGGGAAAAGGCTATCTGAGCGTCGGAACTGACTTAGGCTTCGTCAGCGTCGGGTTTCGTGGAGATAGTGTTAATTTGAACGAACTGAAGGGAAGCAACTACCATCAGGCTGACGACGAATTTATTCCCTCTGGCGCCGAAAATGGTATGAGTTTTGACATGGGTATCGGTGTGTACTACACCTGCAATACATGGTATGCCGGCATCTCGTACTCGCACCTTACAATGCCTGTCATCGACTGGACCGACAACGCTACCGTGCAACTCAGAGGTACCATGTTCGTCTCCGGAGGCTACAACTTCCGGCTCAGAAAGAAAGAATGGGTGCTCCGGCCAAGCGCAATGCTGATGACTGACTTCGCTTCGTGGGACCTCAACCTCACCTTCCTCACCGAGTATAAGGACAAATACCGTTGGGGAGTAGGCTACCGCATCGGAGGAAACGTGGCAGTGTTGCTCGGAATAGATATCATCTCAGGCCTGCAACTCGGATATACCTACGAACTGCCGACCTCCAAACTGCTGCTTGAGAGCTTCGGCTCGCACGAAATATACTTGGCTTACGGATTCAATATCCTCAAGCCGAAACGAAATAACAAATACAAAAGCGTGAGATTCTTGTAATCCGCCTTTAACTTGAATAACAATTAAACAAAAGATATTATGAAATTTAGTAGTATTCTGCCTGTCGTGGCGCTCGGTCTCGCCCTCGCTGGTTGCAACAAACCCGCCGGTGAACTCGTTGGAGCAGGCGCGAAAGGTAATTTCAAGGAAGCTAACCCCTACGGAATGGTCTATATCAAAAAAGGATCATTCATGATGGGTAGCAACACCCAGTCCGCTATCTTCAATCAACCTGACAACCCGCTTATGGTCACTGTTGATGCTTTCTGGATGGACGAAACAGAAATCACTAACAACGAGTACAAACAGTTCGTCAACTGGGTAAGAGACTCTATCGCATATCGTCTCCTCGTGGATGCAGGTATGACTGAGTATGCTGTGCAACCTAAAGATGAAGACTTCGACGAGGAAAACTATTGCATCAACTGGAAGAAGAAAATCCCGTGGAATAGCAAAGACGAGGATATAGTTGATGCCCTCTCGCCTCTCTACTACTCCGATGGTACGATGAATACTACCCGTTTCCACTACAGCTATCGCTGGGTTAACTACGACGAGGCAGCCAAACCGTCCAACCGCTTCGATGTGTCCAAAGGACGCTATCCCGTCAATGCCTCCGTACGCGTTGATACCGCTTGGGTCGATGAGTACAATGTTATCCACGACAGCACTATCACACGCCCCCTTCATGAACCCAAAGACCTCTACACCTGTATGATTATCAACGTCTATCCCGATACTATGGTGTGGGTGCGCGACTTCCAGTATGCTTACAACGAGCCTATGCTCCTCAAGTATTTCTCTCACCCGGGATTTGCTGAATACCCCGTGGTCGGCGTTACTTGGGAACAGGCACATGCCTTCTGCCAGTGGCGTACTGACTACTTCCTCAGCTATAGCAAAGTTGATGCACAGAAATATCGTCTCCCCACTGAGGCCGAATGGGAATATGCTGCACGCGGCGGACGCAAAATGGCTACCTATCCTTGGGGCGGTAACTACGCACGCGACGCCAAGGGTTGCTTCCTCGCTAACTTCAAACCCTATCGCGGTAGCTATGTTGACGATACCGGTACCGCCACCATGCGCGTCGCTCAGTTCCGGCCTAACGACTTCGGACTCTTCGATATGGCTGGCAACGTGGCTGAATGGACCTCGTCCGCATATAATACCTCTACCAATGCCTATGTTAACGACCTTAACCCCGAACTCCAGTACATGGCTCGCAAAGATGACCCCGATGTACTCAAACGTAAAGTCGTTAAAGGCGGTAGCTGGAAAGATATCTCCTATTATCTCCAGTGCGGCACTCGTACCTACGAGTATCAATACGAGAGCAAACCCTACATCGGTTTCCGTTGCGTTCGCTCTATCATAGGAGAATAAAATATGTCTATATAATATAATAAGGTACAAACTTCTAAATTCAGTAATAAAAATGGCAAATCAAAACAATCCCCAAGAACTCAAAGGATGGGATAAAGTAGTTGCGTGGTATGCGCGTCACTCTTATGCAGTAAACATGGTATATAGCTTGGGTGCATCTGTCGTTATCGTCGGTGCCCTCTTCAAAATCCTCCACTGGCCAGGAGCAAGTTATGTGCTTATGGTTGGTATGTTCACCGAGTCCTTCCTCTTTATGCTCGGTATTTTCGAAAAACCCCATCCGGTTTACAACTGGGAAAATGTATTCCCGCAACTGATTGGTCATGAAGAAAAAGAAATCCTCGGTGGCACCGGCAACCCGGGAGATGTAAACGGCACCCCTGGCAAGGAAACCGTTGATACTTCTCTTCCAGAATCCGAACTCAAAGCACTCAAAGAAGGTATCCAAAACCTTAGCAAGACTGCTGAACAACTCGCTTCCATCGGAGAAGTGGCTGACGCTACCGCCCAACTTAAAAAGACTATCACCGCCGCAGGGCAAGGCCTCGAAACCGCTTCCGCTGACCTCAGCGACAATATGGCAAAAGCCGGCAAAGGCATCCAGGAAGCTACCGCTACTGCCGCTGCTAACATACAGAAAGCCGGAGATGTCGTTGCCGATTCACAGCAGACATTGGCCAAAAATACCGCCGCTATCGGCGAAAACTACGATACTCTCGCTAAGAAATATCAAACCGTTATCGCTGAAGTGGATGCTGTTATCGCTCAGACAAAGAACAATGGCAAAGGTCTTGAGACTGTCAATGCTCAAATAGCTTCTCTCAACTCTGTTTACGAGCTCCAACTCAAAGAGATCAATGCACAGGCCGCCGCTTTCCATGCTCAGACCGAGAAAGTCAACGGTGTGAACGCTTCTATCGACCAACTCGTTCAAGATACCAAACAAATACAGGCAGCTGCAGCTCTGGCTCTCGAGGCTGGCAAACAGTATCAGACTGCTCAGCAGAAACTCGCTCAGCAAATCGAAGATTTGAACAAGGTCTATGGTAATATGCTCAATGCCTTGGCTTAATCTAACTTATTATTAACGTTCTAACACACGTAACTCTTAAACATTACGAAACATGGGTGGAGCAAAAAACTGTCCGGAAACCCCGAGACAAAAAATGATTGGTATGATGTATTTGGTGCTGACCGCTATGTTGGCGCTGAATGTTAGTACCGATATCCTCAACGGTTTCAAACTCGTTGACAATAGCCTCCATTTCACCATCGATGCTATAGAAAATCGTAACGACGAGATGATGCTGTCCTTCAAGGCAGCTGCCGAACAAAACGAAGCAAAGAATGGTGAATGGTATCAGAAGGCAATTCTGCTGCAACAAAAGTCAGATAGCCTTTGCGACTATATACAGACCTTCAAATACGATATCGGTGTACTCGCCGATGGCAAAAAGAAAGCACCTTCTAAAGAAAATGTCGGTGTCGCCACTATCGCCGCACGCGACAATCTTGATGTCACTTCCCAATATGCTATCAACGAAGAGAATGCTACCGTTCTCAAGAATATGTTCATCGACTATCGTGAATTCCTTATTGGTCTCACTGATAATGAAAAGAAAGCCGAGTTCGAAAAGATATTCTCTACCTCGGGAGGTACTACTGCCGATGGCGACTCTATCGATTGGGAACATGTCATCTTCGACGGTATGCCCGTTGGCGCCAGCCTCACTATCCTTACCAAAATGCAGAACGACGTACGTGCAGCACAAAGCGAAATGATTCAATATCTCCGCGACCGTACCGATGCTGCCGACCTGCGTGTAAATAAAATGGAAGTGTTTGTCGTTCCTAACTCACGCTATGTCATCCGCGGCGGTAAGTACTCCGCTAAGATCGTACTCGCTGCTGTCGACTCTACCGCACGTCCTGACTACTATGTCGAAGGTGCCAAAATCAATGACAACGGTATCTACGAAGTCGTCGCTTCAGGGCTCGGACTCCGTAAGTATAAAGGCGAACTCGTCCTTCCCGCTAAGAACGAAGGCGAAGAAGACCTCCGTTTCCCCTTCGAAAGCGACTATAGCGTAGGCGAACCCTCTGTCACTGTCTCCAACGTCGAACTCAATGTCATGTACAAAGACTACGACAACAAGTTCTCTATCTCTGTCCCGGGCGTCTCCAACGACAAGGTTAAAGTCTCTGTCAATGGCGCTTCCGCACGCCAGAGCGGTGGTATGTGGCTCATCAAACCTACAGGCTCCGCTAAAGAAGTTACCATCGCCGTTTCTGCCGAACTCGATGGCAGAACACAGTCTATGGGTAGCCTTACCTATCGCGTCAAAGAGTTGCCCAAACCGGGCGCTTACTTCAAGAGTGGCTCCACCGAGTACAACGAAGGCAAAATCGCACGTAACGCACTCCTTAACCCGCAGGCCACTGTCATCGCAAGCTATGGCTCCGAAGGCCTCCTCGACCTCAAGTATAACATCACTTCCTTCCAGCTCCAGACCTCTATGGGTTACTCCCAGTCTGCCGGCAACAAGTTCTCTAAAGCACAAATCGACCAACTCTCCAAACTCAAACCGGGTGCTATGGTCAACATCGTCGATATCAAGGCTAAAGGACCCGAAGGAAAAGAAATACGACTCCGTGGTATTCCTCTGCAACTCAATTAAACAAGATAATAAAACACAGACAATATGAAGAAATTTAGTGTAATAGCATGCTTGCTGATTGCTACTCTTTCCGCAAGTGCACAGCACCAAATCTACCCTTTCTTCGATGACAAAGGTGCAGTGCGTATTGAAACTGTTGAACTCAATGATGCAGCAGATACTCTCGTTAGTGTGTTCCACCGTGCTGACGATATAGTTTGGTCCCGTATCGTGTATCGCATCATCGATATGCGCTACAAACAAAACTATCAGCTCTATTTCCCTACACGCTACGACGACCCCCAGTATCGCTCCCTCTTCAAAGTCATTGTAGATGGTGTCGTTGATGGTGGACTGCCTCTCTATCGGAAAGCGCAGGATAATATCAAACCTGATTTCGCCGAGGCTAATCTTCTCAGCAAAGAGGAAATACCAACCCTCTTCCTCGTTGATGACCCTACTGCTGACTACTCCGAAGATACTTGCCACTACAATGTCGCTTGCTCCGACGCTATGCTCCTCCACTACGATCAGCAGACCGACGAAATGTCCTTCCACTTCTATCCCTATGAGAGCTTCGTCAGAAACCAGCTTAAATACCTCATTCAGGAAATAGTATTCTTCGACCGTCACAACTCCCGCCTCTATACGAAGATTATTGCCATCGCACCCTTGCAGTCCGACAAAATCTTCTCCACTGAGAACGACCAGGTTATGAACGCATTGCACGAATCGCTCCTCTTCTGGATTCCTTTCGATGCACTACGCCCCTATCTGGCTAAGCAATACATGATTCCGCAGACAAACGACACCAAACGCATGACTTTCGACGAGTTCTTTGCTAAGAAGCTCTATACTTCCTACATCCTCGGCGATAGCAATATGTATAGTCGTATGATTCCTAACTATGCTACCTCTGCTGAAGAAATAAAGAAAGAACAACAGCGTATCTTCGACGAATTGCTTAACTTCGAACAAGACCTTTGGGAATATTGATATTCGCATAATAACCCGCATGGCAAGAATCAAGAGGATTACTCCCGCTTGATTCTTGTTGTGTAACTATCAACTCCTGACTCCGAACTATCCACTCTTAACTCAAATCGCTCATGTCCCGCCACCGCTTCTTCAATATGTATCTCACCACTTCCATCTCTGTGGCTCTGGTTCTCTTCCTCGTCGGCATCGAGACTGTCGTCCTTATCTCTGCCAACGACCTCATCCGGCAGGTTAAGGAAAATGTCGCTCTCACTCTCGTTATCAACGACGATGCCTCACCCGACGAACTCACTCGCATTGACAATCTCCTTACTCTCGCCCCTTTCTCGCGCGAACATAAGTTCATCTCCAAAGAAGATGCTCTCCGCGAACATATCGAGTATCTTGGCGAAGACCCTGTCGCTTTCCTCGGCTACAATCCCCTTCAGGCCTCCTATGAAGTCTATCTCGATGCCGACTATGCCCAGTCCGACAGTATTGCCGCAATCGAACGCACACTCTCCTCTTTCCCCTCAATCAACCGTATTGTCTATCAGAAAGATGTCGTCAGTATGCTCGATAATAATGTAGGCATATTCTCCGTTGCACTCCTTGGCGCAGCCCTCCTCCTTCTCTTTGTCGCTGTCGCACTTATTGTCAATACCATCCGTCTCTATGTCTATTCCAAACGCTTCCTTATCAATACAATGAAGCTTGTCGGAGCCACGCCCCGCGTCATCAAGGCTCCTATCGTCAAACGTAATGTGTTGATGGGATTCGTCGCCGGACTCATCGCTATCGGGTTGCTCGCCGCTGCTATCGCTTATCTGCACTATAACCTCGCCCTCAATCTTATGATGCTTACTTGGCAGAACATTGCCATAGTGTCAGGTGTCGTCCTCGTCACCGGCATACTCATCACCCTCCTCGCCTCTGTCTTCGCCTCTAACCGCTACATCCGCATGCGCACCAACGACCTCTATTATGTTTAATCAACTGCGCTATACTAATATAATATTCTAATGGTGTAAATATCATCTTTATTAACACAGATAAATCCCGTTACGTCCTGAATAAAGTATATGAGATAGAGATTACATGAAAAATCTTCTTTCTATATTATTGTCAATTTCTCTGCCATTCTTTCTTGCAGGTTGTTCTATTGATGATTATAGAACTATTAATCTCTTAGGTGACTTCCCATGGGAGTCTGTTCCCGATTATCTCCCATACACCATAGGGGATACAATTGTTATGAGTTCAACCGGAGGAGAAAAAATATCTTATAAAGTTAAAGATGTTACATTTGATTTTGAAAAATATAATCCCGCTAAATATAAATTGATTGCTTGTACCTGTACATCTCACGAAGTGGCCCAAAAAGAAGTCCTCATGGAGAAAATCGGATTACAGGATGATATAAAACCTGGTACAATATCAATTTTATGGGATGTAGCAAGATTAGAATATACCCTACATACCCGGATAACAGGAGTTACATCTTCTTCTTACCAATTTTATACATATGGTAACCAAGTCCCCGAAGAATCATATAATGCAATGTTTGAATTGCTCCCTGATACATTGTCTTTTTATGAGAGTAACTCAGATTTATTGACAGCTCAGGTAGTTGCCGGAAAAGGTCTGGTAATGTATGTAGATGCCCACACTAACGAAACATGGCTACTCAGTGAATAATAATATATCAAAAAAACATGTCAATTTTTAAGATTTCTGCATAATTATACAATACTCGCGTCATGCTATCTCCAAGCCAAGTGTTAGCCATCTCTATGCTCACTCTTAAATTGCCGATTCTTAAGATTTATGTATAATTATGCAGAAAAATGAATAAATCACGAATAATACATTCAAATGTATAACCCGCAACATTCATATAACAATCATGAACTATAATCTTCCCAAATTCAATCTCTGGCTCATTATTGCCTCTTTCCTCATTATCATCCTCGGTTTCGTACTTATGGCAGGTGCCCCCTCCGGCGCAACTGAATATAATCCCGACATATTCTCCTTCCGCCGTATCACCTTAGGCCCCATGATCGCTCTCTTCGGCTTTGTGGCAATGGTGTTCGCCATTCTCTATAAACCTAAGAAGAAAGATAACAAGGATAACAAAAACGACTAATCACCTAACTCTATGTCGTGGCTTCAGGCTCTTATTCTCGGTATTGTGCAGGGACTCACGGAGTTCCTGCCCGTAAGCAGTAGTGGGCATCTCGAAATAGGGCAGGCCCTGCTCGGCACCTCAAGTGCCGACAATCTCACCTTTGCCGTCGTCGTCCATGCTGCCACTGTCCTCTCCACACTCGTCATACTCTGGCACGAAGTGGCTTGGCTCTTCAAAGGTACGTTCACCACTCTCAAGTGGAATCGGGAGAAAGACTATGTGGCAAAGATACTCGTCTCCATGATTCCCGTCTTCATAGTCGGTATGTTCTTCAAAGACTATGTCGAACAACTCTTCGGCAACGGTCTCCTGCTCGTTGGTATATGCCTTCTGCTCACCGCCTTCCTCCTCTGGTTGGGAGAGTTCCTCTCTAAGCGTATGAAAGGCGAAGGGCATGATGTCACCTACCGCGATGCTGCCATAATAGGCTGTGCCCAGGCACTCGCTGTGCTCCCGGGTCTCTCCCGCTCCGGCACCACTATTGCCACTGGCCTCCTCTGCGGTGTCAAAAAAGAGAAAGTGGCGCAGTTCTCCTTCCTTATGGTGCTTATCCCTATCTTGGGAGAAGCCTTCCTCGACCTTCTCGATGCCCTCAAAGACCCCGTAGCCTTTTCAGGCATTCCTGTTCTCTCGCTCGTAGTAGGTTTCTTCGCTGCCTTCCTTACCGGTTGCTTCGCTTGTAAATTCATGATTGAAATCGTTAAGCGTCAGAAACTTATATACTTCGCTATCTACTGCCTCGCTGTTGGCATATTCGCCATTGTATATAGCCAAGTTGCTATCTGAAACTTTCATAAATTGCTGCCCCACACCGTATATTTCTAACATATAAACAACGTAAATGGACTTTATAGAGGGTGAAATACTTGCATTCGACAAACCTTATGGGTGGACTTCGTTCGACGTAGTCGGCAAAGTCCGTTGGATGTTGTGCCGCAAACTGGGAGTCAAGCGGCTCAAAGTGGGGCATACAGGCACCCTCGACCCTCTCGCTACTGGTGTGGTAGTAGTCTGCACCGGCAAGAAAACAAAACTCATAGACGAACTTCAGCAGCATACCAAAGAATATGTCGCCACCCTCCAGTTGGGGGCAACCACTCCCAGTTTCGACCTTGAGAAGCCCGTTGACGCTACTTACCCGACCGACCATATCAACCTCCAACTGATACAGCAGGTCATCCCCCGGTTCCAAGGAGAGATATGGCAGACTCCTCCCGCCTTCTCCGCTGTCAAGGTAGATGGCAAACGCGCCTACGCCTATGCACGCAAAGGCGAAGATATCTTCCTCAAACCTAAACTCCTTGTCATCGACGAAATAGAGATTATTTCTTATGATGACAACCATAAGCAACTCACCCTCCGTATCGTTTGCTCCAAAGGCACTTACATCCGTGCTCTGGCGCGGGATATCGGAGCCGCACTTAACTCTGGTGCACACCTTGTCGCACTCAGGCGCACCCGTCTCGGAGACATACGTGTGGAAGACAGTCTCTCTTTCCCTCAGTTCACCTGCCTCCTTGACTCTCTGCCCGTAGAACTACCTGACAGAACAACCCTGCTTGACTGATTCAACTATGCAAACTATTTAAACCATATACAATATGAAACTCTCACAATTCAAATTCAACCTTCCCAAAGAACTGATTGCTCAGTATCCTGCTCCTTTTCGTGACGAAGCTAAACTTATGGTCCTTCATAAGAAAACAGGAGATGTGGAGATAAAGACCATCCCCGACATGCTCGACTATTTCTCCGAGGGCGACCATTTCATCTTCAATGATACCAAGGTGTTCCCCGCACGTCTCTATGGTACCAAAGAGCGCACAGGCGCCGCTATCGAAGTCTTCCTCCTTCGTGAACTTAACCACGAGAACCGTTATTGGGATGTGCTTGTTGACCCCGCACGCAAGATTCGTATAGGCAACAAAATCTATTTCTCAGGTGATAGCAGTATCGTTGCCGAGGTCATTGACAACACTACCTCACGCGGACGTACCCTGCGCTTCCTTACTGACTATACCAACGATGAGTTCCGCGAGAAACTCTTTGCTATCGGTCATACCCCTCTGCCCAAATATATACATCGTAACCTCGAAACCCCCGATCCGCGTGACTCGGAAGATGCCGAGCGCTACCAGACTATCTTCGCTCAGAAAGAGGGCGCTGTAGCTGTGCCTGCCTCAGGACTCCATTTCTCCAAGTCTATGTTCAAACGTATGGAGATTCACGGTATCGAGTGGAGTTTCATTACCTCTCATGTCGGACTCGGTAACTTCAAACCAATCGATGTCGAAGATCTCACCAAACATAAAATGGACTCCGAGCAGATGGAAATATCACAACAAGTGGTCGATACCATCGAGCGCCTCCATGAAGAAGAAAAGCATATATGCGCCGTCGGAACCGATGTGATGCGTGCCCTTGAGACTGTGGTCGGTACCAACGGACATGTCAAAGCCTTCTCAGGATGGACCAACAAATTCATCTTCCCCCCCTACGATTTCTCTGTGGCAAACACCATGCTCTGCAACTTCTATATGCCTCTATCCACCCAAATCATGATGACTGCCGCTTTCGGTGGATACGACGAGGTCATGCATGCCTACGAAGTAGCTGTCAAAGAAGGATTCCAATTTGGTGACTATGGCGATGCTCTGCTTATCGTTGACTGAAACTGACTATTATACTTATGTCTGTATTTCTTGCCGGGAGCCATAACCTTCTGTTGTGGCTCTTGTCTGTATAATTATTCAGTTTCATTATATACAACTTGACAAATTGTCGTAATTATTTATAGAAATGTGCTATTAATGGAGAAATTTGGTACAATTAGTTGTCATTTTGAGAATATGGCATTATCTTTGTACCCGTTTTGAATATTCCTAATGTTATGTATATATGAAAAAAATCACATTTCTATTCTTATTCACCGCCCTTCTTCTGACACCTGCATGCAGTAGTTGGGTAGTTGTGAATCCTGACTCAGTTAATGACGGCGATTCAATCATTGTCACATCCGACACTGTTGTAATCGACGGCGATACTATTATTATCCAACCCGATACCATATCTGTAGTGAGCAGCGATTCGGCTTATGTCTATATCACCTACAACGGTTCTTCAGCCTCCGTTGTCGCTACCGACAAGGTACAACCGTACATCACCGTCTATTCTAATGGCGCACATGTCGCCCTCTTTCAGTCCGGATCAGTCTCCGATGGCGCTCCGGGCGAGATAACCTATGTACTCTCCGGTACCTCCACCGAGGGCTCCTTCTACCTTGACGGGCAATACAAGTGTACCGTTGTGCTCAATTCCCTTACTCTCCAGTGCACCGACTCTGCCGCAGTCAATATCCACAATGGCAAGCGTATCAACCTGCAGATAAACGGCACCAACACACTCATCGACTCAAGCAACGGCACTCAGAAGGCATGTCTTGTTGTCAAGGGACACTCCGAGGTAAGAGGCGCTGGCTCCCTCACTCTCACAGGCAACACCAAGCATGCACTCAAGACAGGCGAGTATATGCAACTCAAAAAGACTTTCACAGGCTCCATCTCAGTAAAGTCAGCCGTAGGTGACGGCTTGCATATAGGGCAGTATCTCGAAATGAACAACGGCACTCTCAACATACAGAATGTGGGCGACGATGGTGTCCAGGTAGAGATAACCGATGATACTACCGATGAACAGAACGGCTTTGCCATCATCAACGGAGGTGTTATCAATGCCACTGTCTCCGCCAATGCAGGAAAAGGACTTAAGTCCGACGGCACTATGGTAATCTCCGGCGGCACCTTCACCATCACCACCACAGGCGGAGGCATTACCGGCACCAACGACACCACTTCTGCTTGCGCCTGCATTAAGTCCGGTGCCGACCTTACTGTCAATGGCGGTACCTTCACCCTCAAGAGTACAGGCAATGGAGGTAAAGGTATCAGTGCAGAGGGTGAACTCGTCATCAACGACGGCTCTATCACCATTACCACCACAGGTACCCGCTATACCGCAAGCGGCTCCTCTTCCTCCGGCGGATGGGGCGGGGGATGGAACTCCTCATCCGATAGTTACAAACGCTCATCGCCCAAAGGGATAAAGGCTGACGGCAATATTACTATCAATGGCGGTACTATCAATGTCAGTGCCACAGGTAAAGCCGATGGTTCCGAAGGCATAGAGAGTAAGAGTGTATTCACAATGAACGGCGGTAGCATTACAGTCTATTCCTACGACGATGCCATCAACTCTTCCTCCCACATGTATCTGAATGACGGCTCTGTATCGGTCATCGCTACCAACAACGACGGTCTCGATGCTAATGGTAATCTCTACATCAAGGGTGGTGATATTATGGCTTTCGGTGGCTCTTCACCCGAGTGCGGAATCGATGCCGCCGAGCGCTATTATCTCTATATAACCGGCGGTAACGTGCTTGCTGTAGGTGGTGGCAACAATTCTGTCACTTCTACCACGGGCTCGCAGGGCGTAGTCAGTACCACCGGCACTGTTACAGCCAATACCATAGTCAAGATAACCGAGCAGAACTCCTCAACTGCACTTGCCTCCTTCACTATCCCAAGCAACTACACTGCCCCCTCCCAAGGCGGTGGGCGCATAGTGGCAGCCGGACCCGGCGGAGGGGGTGGAGGCATGTCAGGCAGCAGCATGTCTATCCTAATCTCTGCCAACGGCATGACCTCAGGCAGCAAATACAATGTGTATAACAACAGTTCTTCTGCCACTACACTTACCGCCTCCAGCTCATATACGGGCAGGTAGGCACATAACACTTAAACAACCATAGTTTATGAAACGGATCAATTTACTTCTTTGCCTGTTGCTCTTTACATTTGGAGCAATGGCGCAATCACTCCTCACTCCCGAGGCATTGGCAAAACGCGAGAAACGCAAGAATCTTACCGTCAAAGAGTGGAATACCGACTCAAGTACCAAGACACGATGGCTCGATCATGTTACCGTCTATGACTCGCAGGGACGCAAGACTGAGGAGACTGAGTATGCTACCTATGGGCAGCGTGAACGTGTGACATTCGAATATGATGAGGTCACCGGCAAGGTCGTCAAAGAAGTTGTCTATAACGACCGCAATCGCGTGACGCGTATCCGTAAGTACGAGTGGAACGCTGATGGCACCAAGGCAAAGCAGTATAACTATCTGCCTAACGGCAAACTCTATTCCGTCAAGGTCTTCGAATACGTCTTCAATGACTGATTATGAAAACATATTGGCGCAGTTCGACCATATATCTCTCGCAGAGATGGAGTCGGTTAAACTCATGAACCGTATCGACACCAAGTATGTCGTCACTGCAAGACAGTTGCCCCTGCTTCTTCAGATGGCAAAACCTGACTACTTCGTTCAGGAGATTGACGGGGTACGACTCGCAGCCTATGATACCGTTTATTATGATACTGACTCTCTTGACATGTACATCCGTCATCATGACCGCCAACTCGTGCGCCAGAAGATACGTGTACGGAAATATGTTGACTCTGACCTTACCTTTCTTGAGATAAAGCGGAAAAACAACAAGGGTAGAACAAAGAAAAAACGTATATCTGTGCCAGGGTTTGCACTCTCAGGCGATATCGTGGGCTCTGACAAACCTGACTGCACAGTGGCGGATTTTGTGGCACGGAAGAGTCGTTATACATGGGAGCAGATAAGCCCGAAACTCACTACCAAGTTCCACCGTATCACACTCGTCAACCGTCGGAAAACAGAACGCCTGACCATTGACCTCGATATCTCTTGGGTGAACTTGCTTACAGGTGTCGTAAAAACCTATCCCGACCTCGTGATAGTGGAACTTAAGCGCGACGGCAATGTGCCGTCACCCATGCTCGGCATTATGCAGCAACTACGCATCTCTCCCCTCAAAATAAGCAAATACTGCATCGGCACCGCCCTCACTTCTCCCGAAGTCAAGCAGAACCGCTTCAAATACAAGATACGCAGAATAGAGAAACTGCTTGCCGCCAAGTAGTAGCACTCATATAAATAGTCAATAACTAAACACATAAACATATCATGATTCAACCTGATTTAACTAATCCCACCCTCGAGTTCCTCGAAGTGGACCCTGCCATTGCCGAGCAATACGGGAAAGCAGATAGTATATCCTATCTGATGAATTCTATTGCCGACTTCCTGCATGTAAGTGAAAACTTTATCACACTCCCACTCATGTTCCTCTTCAATTTCCTAATCACGTGGGTGATAGTGTATTTTATCTATTATCGTATCAGCCGCCGTCGTGACTATTATGTCACTTTCATGCTCTTCTCCAGTGCCATGTTCCTGCTGCTCTGGCTTATGCAGATCCTTGACATCCAGACAGGCTTCGTACTCGGCTTGTTCGCTATCTTCGGTATGATACGTTATCGTACTGAGACAGTGCCCATCCGGGAGATGACTTATCTGTTCATCATCACCTCCATCTCTGTTATCAACTCTCTCTCACTCAAAGCCGATGACCTTGCATGGTATCAACTCCTGCTTGCCAATCTGCTCTTCATTATTCTCACTGCTTCTTTCGACTTATGGTCTAATCGCAAGCGTACAAGCTCTAAGATTATCCTTTATGAGAAGATAGAGAACATAGTGCCTGAACGGCGGGCAGAACTGCTTGAAGACCTGCGTCAGCGCACCGGTCTTGACATACAGAAGATAGAGATAGGACATATAGACTTTCTTCGCGATGTGGCATACATTAAGGTTACTTATCCCCTGAAGAAAGGAGAGAACAACACTATTGACATGAAAACCAGGTTCTCATAATGAAACGACTGACTTTAACAGCCTCTTTCATCATCTGCTGCCTCATCCCTTCCTATGCGTGGGACTATGCTTCTCAGGAGAGTACTGTGGAGCATAGCGTGCAACTGCGTGTAGGTGCTGATTTCACCAAGAAATGGGACAATGGCATTCACCTCGGTATAAAAGAAGACATGCGGTTTGATATGTTCAGTACTATACCCTCCCGCAATGCCACCGGTTTTGGTATGGGGTTCAATAAGTCATATACTACACTTACGTTCTCTTATTCTCCGGTCGGATTCTTTAAGATGGATGCCGGCTATACCCTCAAACTTATGGGTACCAAAGACTGGAGTGACTACAATGAGTTCCTGCGTCACAGGCTGTTTGCCGGTGTTACCGGCTCTGTGAAATTCAACAGGGTGAAACTCTCACTCAGAGAACGTGCCATGTGTGAGATACGCACCGACTCTATCAATCCCCTTGAAGATAATAAATACAACTTTTTCCTGCGTAGCAAGTTCGGCTTTGAGTATTCATGCTTCTCAAAGCCGCTCAAACCCTATGCCTGGGTTGAGGTAGTCAATACTCTCAATGCACCCGAGTATCAGCAGATAAACGGACATCAGTACATTCGCCGTGTGCGTACTGCTGTCGGACTCAAATACAAGTTGAACCATAACAATAGTCTTGACTTCTATTATCGTTTCAACTATGGTTACGAGCGTGATATCAATGTAACCAAGAAAAAAGGCAATATAGAACTTACAGAGGAGTATAGTTGCCAGCATGCTATCGGTATCTGCTATAACTTCGGTTGGTAAGAGTACATATTCAGATGATTAGTATTCTTATATTTTGCTGATTGAAATAATAATGCTATCTTTGCAGCCGTAAAGATAGCATTTTCTTATGATTATTTATTTCCCATATTTATGAAACGACTTCTTCCCGTCTTCTTCATTACCCTCTTGTTTGCAGCATGCAACAATCAAACGGCAACGACCCCTTCTCTCTCGCTTGACTGCACCACTATCACTGCGCCTGCCAAAGGCGGCGAGTACTCGATAAATGTCACTACTGACAATTCGTGGACGGCAACTCCCGGTAATTCATGGGTAAGTGTGAGCCCTGCATACGGAAATGGCAGTGCAGTTGTCATGGTAAAGATTAGTGCGAACAAAGAAGCTGTGGTGGATGTGTCGTCTGTGGTGTTCGCAGATGCCGGCAGCAGTACTACCCTCGAAATCACCCGCGAGGCTCTGTCCTATATGCTTGAGGTATCACCTACTCAGATTACATGTCCCAAGGACGGCTCTGTAGTGCCTCTGCTAATCAGTAGCACTATCAAGTGGCAGGTGGAGAGCAATGTGTCGTGGATGTCAGTTAATCCCGGAGTGGGCAAGAACAACGGCAAGGTTGATGTGACTATTAGTCCTGCCACCATTTCCGAAGTCACCGAAGCCAAACTTACTGTCAGTCCTTTCGGCTCCGACAAAGACGTCGAACCGATAGTCATACCTGTGTTGCGCTATGGCACCGATGCCGCCACGCTCTCTGTAGAACCTGCAAACTCTCAGATAATAGAGTGTGATGCCGAAGGTGGTGACTATACTGCCAATATAAACAGTAACGCTGCGTGGAAAGCGGAGACCGAGGCGGAGTGGATAAGCATAAAGAATGCTGAGAACACCGGTAGCGCGGTGCTCTCTTTCACTGTGGAGCCTAATCCCTCTGTTGTTTCCGATGCTGCTGTCATAATCATTCGCGAACAAAGCGCTAACAAAAATCCGGCAGAACTCTTTTTGTATGTCACCCGTAAGGCTGCCGTTCCGGTGATAGTCTTATCTCAGAATGTGTTTAATATAGGCAAGCAGAGTTTCGTTCAGTATATTGATATTGAGAGCAATGCTGATTGGTATGTACGAAACGACCAATCATGGCTGCGTCTCGTGCCTGACAAGGGGTGCGGAAACGGCTATGTATGGATATCGGTAGAAAAGAATGAGACCAATGTACCCCGTCGGGCCGAACCTATGTTTGTTGCTACAGGTGAAGACGGAGTAACACGCGGAGCCGTTCTCGTTATCAATCAAGAACGTACTGACCCTTCTTTTGCATTGAGTGCTGAAAACATCACCACCCCTGTCAATGGAGGCGACTTCTCTTTTTCTGTGTTCACAACTTCGGCTTGGAATGTGTCGGTGGAGGACTATAGCCAATCCAGAGAATCCAATTGGCTGAGGCTGAAAACAAAGAGTGGCAATGGCAGTGGAGTTGTTGAGTTCTCGGTTCTCCCTCCTCAGGGAACCTCTCATGATGTGTCGGTCTATGTGGTAGTTACAGAAGACAATCCTAAAACATCTTCTCCCGTGTCTGTTCGTTGCAAAGTAGTCCGTAAGGGCAACTCGCATGTAACCAAGGTATAGCGTGTTGTCTTACCACCTGACTGGCAGTAACCCGTGTTGCTCAAGATAACTGTTGGCTTTGCTGAAATGCTTACAGCCGAAGAAGCCGTTGTATGCGGAGAGAGGTGAGGGGTGCGCTGCTTTCAGTATCAGGTTCTTTTGTGCAGGTACGTATGCCGCCTTTCTTTGGGCATAACTTCCCCAGAGCATATATACTATATTTTCTCTCTTCTGTGCAAGTGCTGCAATGGCAGCATCAGTGAACACCTCCCAGCCTTTGTTCTGGTGACTGCCGGCACGGTGTGCCTCCACCGTGAGTGTGGCATTAAGCAATAATACTCCCTGCTCCGCCCAACGTTGCAAATTGCCCGAGGGCGCACACTCAGACGGATGACCAAGGTCGGACTGTATCTCTTTGTATATATTCTGCAGCGATGGCGGAACTTTCACACCCTCTTGCACCGAGAAGCATAAACCATGCGCCTGACCCACATCATGGTATGGGTCCTGACCTATAATCACTACCTTTACTTTGTCAAAAGGGCAGGAGTCGAAGGCATTGAATATAAGACGAGAGGGCGGGAATATCTGTTTGGTCTTGTATTCCTGTCTCACAAACTCTGTAAGCAGTTCGAAATAGGGTTTGTCGAACTCCGGTTGCAGCACTTGTCGCCAGCTTTCGTCTATACGTACTTGCATGGTGCGGTTTGTCGTTTGTTATGGTTCTGTCTGACTGAAACGTTTGGTAACAAGAAAGGACTCCTTGCAGAGTCCTTCTTGCCGGATGAGTAACCCGATTACTTACGGATACCCAGTTCTTTGATGATAGCGCGGTAACGCTCGATATCTTGCTCTTTCAGGTAGTCCAACAGACGACGGCGCTTGCCGACAAGGCGTGTAAGAGCGCGTTCTGTACCGTAGTCCTTGTGGTTGTTCTTCAGGTGCTCGGTGAGGTGTTGGATACGATAGGTAAAGAGTGCAATCTGGCTTTCTGCACTACCGGTGTTCTTGGCATCTTTGCCGTATTGTGCAAAGATTTCTGCCTTCTTTTCTGATGTCAAATACATCTTCTTTCTATTTATTAGTTAAACGATAATGGTCAAGGGCTTTATTGTTTGCTTACATCCCCCTCTCCCACATTTATTCTGCCTTCTCACGAAAGCGGCTGCAAAGGTAGTATATTTATTTGAAATACACAAATGTTTACAGCGTTTTTAAGTATTTCTCTGCTTCTATTGCGGCTTTGCAGCCGGAGGCTGCTGCGGTGATGGCTTGTCGGTAGTGCGGGTCTGCCACGTCGCCTGCGGCAAACACGCCTGCTACATTGGTTAGCGGCGTACCGGGTCGGGTGATGATATAACCTTGCTCGTCGGTCGCAATGTATTCCTTGAAGATATCACTGTTAGGGTGATGACCTATGGCAAGGAAGAATCCGTCAATGTCAATATGTCTCAGACTCTCGTCTGCTTCACCTTTTCTATATATGAGGTCTGCACCCTGCACTTTGCCTTCGCCTGTCAGTTGCAGAGTGTTGTGCTCGAACAGTATCTCTATGTTCTCTGCCTCACGTACGCGTTTCTGCATAATCTCCGAAGCACGCAGATATGGTTTGCGTACGATAAGATATACTTTCAGACAGAGCCCTGACAGATACAAGGCTTCTTCGCATGCTGTGTCGCCTCCTCCGACCACTGCCACCGTCTTCCTTCTATAGAAAAACCCGTCGCAGGTCGCACATGCTGACACACCCTTGCCTTTGTATTCTTTCTCCGAAGGCAGACCCAGGTATTTGGCACTTGCACCTGTGGCGATAATGACGGTATCTGCAGTCAGCTCCTCTGTATCTTCCACCCATACGTGCTTGGGTGAGAGTGAAAAATCCACTCTGGTGACTATGCCTGAGCGTATCTCTGCGCCGAAACGCTCTGCCTGCTTCCGCATGTCGTCCATCATCTGGAATGGCTCCACTCCGTCAGGGTATCCGGGGAAGTTCTCCACCTCGGTGGTAGTGGTGAGTTGTCCTCCTGCCTGCGGACCCTCATAGAGTATGGGTTGCAAGTTGGCGCGTGAGGCATAGATGGCTGCGGTGTATCCTGCAGGACCTGAGCCTATGATTAAGCATTTAACGTGTTGCATTTGTCGGTCGGGATGTTGATATGTTAGTGTTTTTATCTTAAATCGTTGAGATATGCATCGGGTTTGTTGATGGTGAAGTCGGGTAGGGTAGAGCTGAAGTGCTGGTTCCTGAAAGTGAGTGTGGTAGTGTTGAAGTTCGTTTCGCGCATAGAGGCACTGACCGGCATAAGGTCTGACTTGCGGAGTGTGAGTGTAAACTCTCTTACTCCGGTCAGTTGTGCATCCGGTTTGATAATGATAAGCCAGTTGGAGGCTTGTTCTGCTGTTTTGGTCTCGTATGCATCGGTTAGTGTTTGGACAAAGAGAAGCGGGTTAGACTCGATGAGCTCCTCCATAGTGGGAGTTGACAGGGTGAGTTCGTCGTTGTCTTCGCTATAGGTATAGAGTGTCTTGCCGTCGTAGGCTATTTCCGTACCCATAAGGTTGGCGCTGAACTTCTCGCCTCTCATCACTATCTTGCCAGTGATGTTGGTGGGCTGTCCGCCGTTTTCGGTGATGGTGAAGGTGAAATCTGACTCTAATGTCTGCTTCTCTAAATTATTATAGAGGCGTGCAAGCACATCGTCCTCTGCCATACCTGCCATCGGCACAAGCATCATTATCAGCAATATCTTAACTGCTCTCTTCATCTCTCAACTTGTAACTGACCTACTTTACTCCCAAGCTTTCCAAAATCTGTGCCAATTCTGTGAGGTCTTGCACGAGTACGTCTCTTCCTTTTGGACCCTTGTTGGGCCCTACGATACCTGCAGCTTCCAGTTGGTCTGTCAGTTTGCCTGCTTTGTTATAGCCTATCGCAAAGGCACGTTGCAGTTTGCTGGTAGAGCCTTCCTGCTTGGTAACTACGTAGGTAGCAATATCTTTGAACATCGGGTCAAGTTTCTTCATGTCAACACTGCCCGGAGCAGGAGCTTCACCTTCGCCTTCACTGCCTACATATTCAGGCAGCTGGTATGGCATCGAATATGACTGTTGCTGACTGATATTGTTAACTATCGCCTCCACTTCGGGCGTGTCCACAAACGCACATTGTACACGTATAAGTTCGGCATTGGCAGCATAGAGCATATCGCCCTTGCCCGTCAGACCTTCCGCTCCCTTTGAGTCGAGTACCGTACGCGAGTCGATAACCGACTGGGTGCGCAGTGCTATTCGGGTAGGTATGTTCGACTTGATAAGACCTGTCACAATCTTCACCTCGGGTCGCTGGGTGGCAAGAATAAGGTGCATTCCGACAGCACGGGCTTTCTGTGTAAGGCGTGCGATAGGCAATTCCACCTCTTTGCCTGCCTGCATGATGAAGTCGCCGTACTCGTCTATCACTATCACTATGTAAGGCAGAAATTTGTGATGAAGTATTTTGCCTTCGTCGTTTATTACTTCTTTCTCAGGATTGAGTTTCCTGTTAATGAATTTCTCATTGTAGTCTTCAAGAGTCCTTACACGTGCGTCCATAAGCAACCTGTAGCGGTCCTCCATCTCGATTACAAGTGAGTTGAGAGTATTGATTACTTTCTTGCAGTCGGTAATGATAATCTTGTCTTCTGTAGGGTCGTAGTCGGGCATGGCTGCCATGTAGTGGCGGCATAAGGGCTCGTATATACTGAATTCCACCATCTTCGGGTCAATGAGCACCATCTTCAACTCCGAAGGATGCTTCTTGTATAGCAGAGAGGTGATGATGGCGTTGAGTGCTACCGACTTACCCTGACCCGTCGCACCTGCCACTAACAGGTGCGGAGTTTTGGCAAGGTCGAACATGAAGACTTCGTTGGTAATCGTCTTGCCCAACACAATGGGGAGACGCATCTTCTGCTCCTCCTGGAACTTTCTGCTGGCTACCACCGAGTGCATTGACACTATCTGAGGTTTCTTGTTGGGCACTTCTATACCTACTGTGCTTTTGCCCGGCATAGGGGCAATGATACGAATGCCCTTGGCGGCAATCGACATCATTATATCATTCTCCAAACTCGTGATGCGTGATATCTTCACTCCCTCCTTGGGAACAATCTCATAGAGGGTGACAGTAGGTCCGACAGTAGCCGAGATACTCACTATCTCTATTCCGAAGTTGCGTAAAGCCTGAATGATACGCTTTTTGTTCTCCTGCTGCTCTTCTGTGTCGATAATGGGGCGTGTCTCGTTTTCGTATGTCTTCAGAAGTGAGAGAGACGGAGCCTTGAAATGACTAAGGTCAAGACGCGGGTCGTAGGGCCCGAGTTTCTTTAGCAGGAAGTCAGGGTCGTCTTCCGAGAGCTCTGTATCTTCTGTATCGTTGATGTCGAGTTCAGGGTCTTTCTGTGGCTCGGGTTCTTCTGTGTCTTGCCCGTTGTCAGGTGCGTCAGGCTCCTCATCCTCACCACCTACATGGATAGTGAAGTTGTCGTCTGCCGAGTTGGTAATATCGTCCGGGTTGTCGGTTACATCTACTATCTCAGGGTCATCAGGGTCGCCTGAAGCAGGAGTATCAGGAGTATCAGGGTCTTGCGGCGTATCTATTTCGCCGATGACAGGCTGTTCTTTGGGTTTTCTTTTGAAGAGAGACTTCACCCATTGCCCGAAACGCTGAAGGTTGGGAATGGTGTTCGGGTCGATGCACACAAAGAAGATGAAAGTGCCTGCAACCAGCAGGATAAAGACTCCTATTATTTGTATGTATGATGTGAGCCACAGACTCACTGTCTCGCCATGTTTGCCACCCCAGCGGAAGAAGGCGTCGATACTTGTCCATTGCTGGATAAAGCCGAGTATAAGACTGCCCCATACAAGCCAAAAGGCGGAGCAGAAAAAGAGTTTCCAACCGCGGAAAGTGTAATGCGGGGAGATAAGTCTGACCGACCAAAGGGCCATGAATACCAGTATCACAACAGAGGCGATACCGAAACTGCTGTCAATGAGGAAGCGTGAGATGCTCGCGCCTTCCAACCCGCCCCAGTTCTGTATGTCGTTTCTCAGGGCGCGTGTGGTCTCGTGCGGCTGCTCCATAATAGAGAAGTCGGCTCTGCCGGTGAAGAAGAAAGAAATGAAAGCGATAGTAAGATAGAGGGTAAGCGCCAAAAGAATGATGCCGCATACCAGCTGTACGCGCTCGTCCTTAAAGAACTCTCCTATTTTCTTGAGGTCAGAGAAGCGGAAATTTCTCTCATGTTCGCTAACTACTTCAATGTCGTTTTTCCGCGTTGGTCGTGTAGGTCGTTTTGTTGCCATATCTGAGTTATTTAATAGTTAAGGCTGCATAATTGCAAGTTTGCACAATAAACATGCAAAGATACAATGTTTTTTCGAGATATGCAACTAAAAAGGTGCTTTTAAGTTATTTTAATAATAAGGGGTAGCAAAGTGTAAGCAAACACTCGGCTAACACTCGGCTACCTCTGGCTTGACGGAGAGGCAAAAGTTTTAATAATTTGGCGTGATATTTATGTTATTTTTAGCAGGGTGTGCCGTAATGTGAAAGAAGAATAAGATTGATTCTCTTTCAGCAGCAGTTGTGCTCGTCGCAAACTGTTTGCGGTGTCTCTGTTTCGAGGGTGGCGTGTGTTATACCTTCGTCGGCAAGCCGGTGTTTCAGCGAGTGTTTCACTTCGGCTTCGTTTTCGAGACTGTCAACCACGAGATGCGCAGTGAGGGCATTCTCAGTGGTGCTGATTGCCCACACGTGTATGTGATGAACTCCAATCACGTGTTCGTGGTTGAGCAGAAGTTCTTGTATGTGATTGATATCGAGCCCTTCGGGTATGCCGTCAAGGGAGAGACGCAGACTGTCGGAGAGTAAATCCCAAGTGGAGACGAGAATGACAGCGGCTATGACGAGGCTGATAACAGGGTCGATGATGTACCAACCGGTGTGGTAGATTACTATGCCCGAGATTACCACCCCGATAGATACCAGTGTGTCGGCAACCATGTGCAGAAACGCCCCTCGCACATTAAGGTCGTGCTTCTGTCCGCGCATGAGAAGCAATGCCGTTGCACCATTGATGATGATACCCACACCCGCCGTCCACGAGATTGCGGCTCCGTTGACCTCCGCAGGAGTCTGAAACTTGTGGATACTCTCTACAATGATTGCTCCTACTGCTATCAGGAGAATGATGGCATTAAGCAGAGAGATGAGCACTGTGCTTTTCTTGTAACCGTAGGTGTAATGCTCGTTGGAGTGCACTTTCGCCAGACCGAAACCTATGAGAACGAGCACAAGACTGAGTACATCGCTCAGGTTATGCCCCGCATCGCTCAGCAGAGAGAGCGAATCCTGCCAAAAACCTACACCTGCTTCGATGATGACGAAGGCAAGATTGAGAATGATGGAGAGAATGAAGATCCAACTGAGTTGGTTCACCTCGTGATGATGATGTTCGTGATGATTATGCATATAGAGTATGTTCAAGTATGTTGTTATAACATATATCTGTATCGTGCTGCAAAGGTATCGCTTTATTATGAGTTGTACAAGCTTCGGTGCGCATTTTCACTACTAATGATTATCTTGTCAGAGTGTCCGGTAGCTTGTTGTAGGTAGAGAAAACAAAAGAAAACACATATTATGTCATTTTTTACTTTATTTATCGACCGATTATTTGTAATTTTGCACGCTATTATGGATAATGGGGTAGTGTGTGACAGAATAATGCTATGAGTGAAGCGATAGAACATAAAGGAGTGGTGGAGTCGGTAAGCGGCAATGCGGTGCATGTGCGTATTCTCCAGTCGTCGGCTTGCGGTGCGTGCAGTGCGGCTAAGAGTTGTATGGCTGCCGATGTGCGTGAGAAGTTCATAGATTGTGTTGCAGATGAGGAGTTGCAGGCAGGCGATGAAGTAATGGTGAGTGTGTCGCAGAAGCAGGGCTGGTTGGCGGTATTGCTGAGTTTTGTGCTGCCTTTCTGCCTGCTGATGTTTGTGCTATGGCTTGCAGGCAAGTTCTTCTCCGAAACTGTTGCCGGCACTCTCGCACTATGCTCGTTGTTGCCTTATTATATTATAGTATGGTTGTCGCGCAACAAAATAAAGAAGAACTTCGAATTCAAGGCGAAGAAATGGATAGAAATATAAAACAATATGTATTATGAAAAGGTTAATTCGTAGCATCTTGGTACTGTCTGTACTATCAGTTTTTCTCTGCGCTTGTGACGCAGTGACTCCTAATAATTATGGGGAGGAGAGGGGAAATGCATTTGTATATTCACAAAATGATACTATTATTACTCGCTCTTATCATCACATAGGTGGGAGAATAATAGAATTATGTCTTCCTCCAGCTGCTTTTATGTACATGGTTTCGTGGTATCCTGAGCAAGATGAGACTATTCATGACGAAGAGAAACATGAACTGCATTTGAAGAAATTGAGTAATAAAGGAGTTGCATACGTGATTGAGGGCGGGTCTCTATATATAAATGATACATTGATTTCGTATGGTAGGTGGTGTAATCCTGAAGAGGTAAAAAATCCTGCTCCGTATCCATTAATGCAAGTTATAGACAATACTATCCAGAATATGTAACAGTGATTGACGATACTTTGGAACATTCGTTCAATAATATAGAGGCAAGTTGGGAAAGAAATTATCCTCATATAACTATAAATTAGTCACTATTATGAAACTTCGTAGATTATCTTTATTAATGGTGTTCAGCTGTTTGCTGTTATCATGTTCTCAATATTCAAATACAGAAGTTGAGGATGATGTGAAATCAAAGGGTAGGCAGTATACTCCGATATCCATACAATCAATGGATTATACGAGTCCTGTGGAGTTGTATTCTTTGTATACTGCAGACCCGACGAATGTAATTCACTACAAGGTAGCACGCTTGTTGGCATCTGCGGAATTATTAGCAGGAGCAAATTATGGCTTAGGAGAAGGAGTTAACCCTTATGATGAGTGGTATTTGACAGAACTTCCTAAAGTGGTATATAATTATAATAATACCCCCAAATATTATGAGTTCGGATATGTTTGCAACGGACAAATAGTGGCAACGGTTACTACGTATGCGCAGAAAGAGATTGCCGGAGTTATAGCGTTTCTATTCCAAGACCCGCTTGATTATAATTGTCAAATGCTTGATTATTATGTGGGTAACTATCCACATAGATATTATGGTATGAATGGGGTATGTTTCCTTCAGGATTGTAATGAAGAAATTGAGGGCGGATTGGACACCATTGTTTCTACTGATGAGGAAGAAATGTATTTAATGTTGCAACTGATGGAAAGTGGAGATCTTGATGCGATTCAGCAAGATATGTCTGAGCTGGATGAATCTATTGATGAATATATAGCTGAACGTGATGAATATTGGCAGTTGATAGATGCTTATGTGGAGAATAATCTTCAAGACTTGATAAATGAGATAGAACCCGATCCGGGAGAGAACTTGAATTTAAGTGACATAATGAGTGGAGAAACTGAATCGGTTACAGAGTCTGAGATTGACTATATTCGTGAATTGATAGCGTTGCTTGATTATACATTGGGTTATTTCGATGTATATACTATTCCTGAATATGATAATCCCCAATTGCAGGCAACACACTGGCAGGGCTATTGTGGACCTGCGGCTTGTGCATGGGTATATAGAGGAAAATATAATAATTTTAATGGGTACTATTTACCTTTGTATCCTGACGTAGATTTTAGCTTTTTCGAAATAAATGCTACGAATCATTATGCATATTATAGATATTCAGATGTTGCCAATAATTATAGTTTAGGACTATTTACCTCTTTATATAACTTTACGACTCGCAGTAATGAGGCAGATAATGGTTTGACAGCTTGTTTCTATAATGAAACAGTGCCATTCACGGCTCAAGGAGTATGGCATTTCCCCTTGTATCACGGAGGGCTGAATAGAGGTTTTGATACAGCTACCAATGGAACTTATCACGTTAAGTTTACTTGCAAACCCTATGATTGGATAATAGGTAATCATCCGTCTTCAGGCAATATATCAGAACCTGTTATCATAGCTGTCTACTGCAGTCATTATATTGTGGCATTTGGGACAGGGGCTACACTTAAAAACGATGGTAGTGTTAAAGACAGGTATTTCATGGTAACAGATAACGGCTACACAATAAGTGAGCATAACTATCATCCATATATGAGAAGATATAGTTTTTGGAATCTACATTATGGTCTAACAACATTATAAATTAATTCTGCATGAAAAAAGTATATATATTAAATTTGTCTGTACGTTTATTGTTACTTGTCTTGACGACCGGTTGTAGCAGTCATCAGGCTAATATTGAGCAGCATACCGGGGTTGAGCATGTTGAGCAATTCGAACAAGATGGTGCAGCATACATATACTCTCCTTTAGATTCTTTTCATGTTCATTCATATTATGCAATATATTCATCTTCTACCCACAAATATGAGGCTATACACAAACCAAGTGATTTTTTCTACGAGGCATGTTGGTACACATTAGATAAATATGATATAGAGACTCCTTTTGATTATGAGAAACATCAGTTGCACGTGCAAAAGTTTACTAATAAGGGCTATAGTTATGTTGTTGAAGGACGTGCTCTGTACATTAATGACTCAATCCGGAGATATTCTAAATGGTTTGATCCCGCTGATTCAATTCAGACCTTTACTATGTTAGGCAAAAGCTATACCATTATAACACATATTGATCCTCCCCCATATCAGTTAATGCAAGTTATAGAATACTATCCAGAATATGTAACAGTGATTGACGATACTTTGGAACATTCGTTCAATAATATAGAGGCAAGTTGGGAAAGAAATTATCCTCATATAACTATCAATTAGTCACTATTATAAGCAAGCAGGGAATGATGTGAAGCGTAATTAACCCTATGAACTAACATTGATAACAAAACAAAATATACTACATAAAACAACATGAATCTGATTTTAATTGCTCTTATTACCTTGGGTGTTGCGGGCCTGTTGGCGGCGTTGATACTCTATTTTGTGGCGCAACGCTTCAAGGTGGAAGAAGACCCTCGTATTGACGAGGTGGTAGAGGTGCTTCCCGGAGCCAACTGCGGCGGTTGCGGTTTCGCAGGCTGTCGCGCTCTGGCAGAAGCATGCGTGAAGGCTGACTCGCTCGACGGACTCCTTTGTCCTGTAGGCGGTCAGGATGTAATGAAACAAGTGGGTGACATTCTTGGCCTCGCACCTGCAGCCGCAGACCCGATGGTGGCTGTGGTACGCTGTAACGGTACTTGCCAGGCGCGTCCGCGCACAAGTGAGTACGACGGTACCCGCTCTTGCAAAATCATGAACAGCCTGTATGTAGGCGAGACCGGTTGCGCTTTCGGATGCCTCGGTTGCGGCGACTGCGTGAGTGCTTGCCAGTTCGGCGCTATCAAGATTAACGTGGAGACAGGTCTGCCCGAGGTTGACGATGACAAATGTACGTCGTGCGGTGCCTGCGTGAAGGCTTGTCCGCGCCACATTATCGAACTCCGCAAGAAAGGTCCGAAGAACCGCCGCGTGTTCGTGCAGTGCGTCAACAAAGACAAGGGTGCTGTAGCCCGCAAGAACTGCCTTAATGCTTGTATCGGTTGCGGTAAGTGCCAGAAAGAATGTCAGTTCGAGGCTATCACAGTGGAGGACAATCTGGCTTATATCGACTGGCAGAAATGCCGTCTGTGCCGCAAGTGTGCAGCCGCTTGTCCTACAGGTGCCATTCACGAACTTAACTTCCCTCCCAAACCCGCTCCAAAACCTGTAGAGGAGACTCCCGATACTACTGCCAAAACGGCACAAGAGGCTCCCAAACCTGCGGCAGAGCCCAAGCAAGAACCTGCTCCGCAGAATGTTGAACCCACAAACAAGGAGGACAAGCAATGAAAACATTTCGTATAGGCGGTGTTCATCCGCATGACAATAAACAATATTCGGTTCACAAACCCATTACCGAAGTGCCTC
This sequence comes from Paludibacteraceae bacterium, assembly GCA_905235505.1. Lineage (GTDB taxonomy): Bacteria > Bacteroidota > Bacteroidia > Bacteroidales > Paludibacteraceae > Colicola. The sequence goes on along the minus strand of CAJOMJ010000001.1, from coordinate 150,921 downwards.
TGCCGAAGAAAGCAGTTATTCCGCTTGTGCAGCATATAGGCGCACCTGCCAAACCGTTGGTGCAGAAAGGCGACAAGGTGCTGGTAGGGCAACTGATAGCAGAGGCCGGCGGATTTGTAAGCGCAAATATTCATTCTCCCGTCAGCGGAACTGTGACTAAGATAGATACAGCCAAAGACGCATGGGGAATGACCATGCCTGCCATATTCATCGATGTGGAGGGTGACGAGTGGTTGCCTGAAATCGACCGCACCGACACCCTCATTACCGTCTGCAAACTTGATGCAAAGGAGATAATAGAGAAGGTGAAACAGGCAGGTATAGTAGGACTCGGAGGCGCCTGCTTCCCGACGCATGTCAAACTCATGCCGCCTCCGGGCAAGACGCCTGAGGTGCTTATAGTCAATGGCGTTGAGTGCGAACCCTATCTCACCTGCGACCACCAGCTTATGCTTGAGCATGGTGAAGAGATAATAGTAGGTATTCAGATTCTTATGAAGGCTCTCAATATCAACACTGCTATCATAGGTATTGAGAAAAACAAACCTGATGCCATTGAGCACATGACCCGTCTTGCATCGCATACTCTCGGTATCAGCGTTCAGCCTCTAAATCTGCGTTACCCGCAGGGCGGAGAGAAACAGCTTATTGATGCCTGCATACGCCGTCAGGTGCCAAGCGGCGCACTGCCTATCGAGGTGGGCGCTGTGGTTGACAATGTGGCTACCATATATGCCGTATATGAGGCTGTGCAGAAAAACAAACCTCTCATCTCGCGTGTGATGACTGTTACAGGCAAAGAGGTGAAGAACCCCGGCAACTATCTTGTCCGCTTCGGTACCCCTCTTCAGGATGTGCTTGAGGTGGCAGGTGGCATACCTGAGAATACAGGCAAGATTATCGGCGGCGGACCTATGATGGGGCGTGCAATGAACAATACGGATATGCCGTGCAACAAGCGTATGTCCGGTGCTCTGCTTCTTGACAAAGAAGACTCCCGCCGTGCGCAACCCGAGAACTGTATCCGCTGCGGCAAGTGTGTACAAGCCTGCCCGATGGGACTTGAACCGTATCTGCTCAGCAAACTCTCTTATCTCGAGCGTTGGGATGATATGGAGAAGCACGATGTAATGGACTGTATCGACTGCGGTTGCTGCCAGTTCACCTGCCCGAGTAACCGTCCGTTGCTCGACTATATACGTGCAGGCAAGGCTACAGTAGGAGGTATAATACGTGCCAGAGCTCAGAAATAACCAAGAATGGCAAATCTTCAATTACACCGGCACTTATGCGTGAGATATTGAATCCGTGGATAAATCTAAACGGCTACAACTGCTTCGGTTGCTGTCCTACAAACCCTATAGGAGCACAGATGCGCTTCTATGAGGAGGACCCGTCAGATATCATGGGAGACATTGTCAGCGTGTGGATACCTACTCAAAATCATCAGTCGTGGCTGAACACGTTGCATGGCGGCATGCAGGCTACCTTGCTTGACGAAGTGTGCGGCTGGGTGGTGTTCAAGAAGTTATGTACCAGTGGTGTTACTGCCAAGTTCGAACTGAAATACAAAAAGGCAGTAAGCACCATGGGAGGTCCTCTGATACTCCGTGCCCGGCTCAAGCAGAACAACCACCGCGTAGCTGTGGTGGAGGGCAGTCTCTCCGATGCGGAGGGCAATGTGCTGACAATGTGTGAATGTACATATTTTGCCTTCCCCGAAGAGAAAGCCCGCGAGATGCAATTCATGGAGGCAGGGCTGTCGGATGAAGATTATACCCTCGAACAGATTATAGAAAGGGCAAAACAACCCGTGTATAAATCAATCAGGTTATGAAAAACAGATTACTTGGCAAAGTGAATATCCTGATAGCATATATGCTTGCTTCATTAGGGTTTTCCTCATGTGAATAACACGGGAACTCTGTCAGGGTGCAGAATATCTGTTGTAATAGTCATAGAATAATAAACAATAAACAAAATGATAATATGTCAAAACTAATCGTTTCTCCGGCACCGCATGTTCACTCCGATGACAGCGTGCGCCGAAACATGCTGAACGTGATTATCGCCCTTGTGCCCGCCTATGTGGTTTCTATTGTGGCATTCGGGTGGGGGGCGCTGATGGTTAGTGCTACCTCTGTAGCAGCATGTGTACTTTTCGAATGGCTCATAGCCAAGTTTATCCTTAAGCAGCAACCCACTATAGGTGACTGCTCCGCTATCGTTACAGGTCTGTTGCTGGCACTTAACCTGCCGAGCAATCTGCCGTTGTGGATAGTCATTATAGGTGCATTGGTTGCAATCGGAGTAGGTAAGATGACCTTCGGCGGGTTGGGGCAGAACCCCTTCAACCCTGCTCTTGTAGGTCGTGTGTTCCTGCTTATCTCCTTCCCTGTACAGATGACTACATGGCCGCGTCCGCTCGGTTTCCATAGTGCCATGCCTTTCGTTGACGCCGAGACAGGGGCTACTCCGTTGGCAATAATGAAAGAGGCTGTAAAGGCAGGTGACAGCTCACTGCTCGACCAACTGCCAAGTCTGTGGAACATGGCTGCAGGCTATGTGGGAGGCTCGTTTGGCGAGATAAGTGCAATAGCACTGCTCATAGGCGGCATCTATCTGCTCTGCACTAAGACCATCACTTGGCACATACCTGTAAGCATTCTCTGTACTGTAGCCGCTTTCTCAGGTATCCTCTATCTGACTCTGCCCGGTGCTGCATCTCCTGCCCAGCAACTGCTTACCGGCGGTCTGATGCTCGGCGCCATCTTCATGGCAACCGACTATGTAACCTCGCCTATGACGGCATGGGGGCAGATAATCTACGGTATAGGTATCGGTCTGATTGTGGTGGTAATCCGTACTTGGGGAGCTTATCCTGAGGGAATGTCGTTCGCCATTCTGATTATGAATGCCGTTACTCCGCTACTTAATATGTATATACGTCCTAAACGATTTGGGGAGAAGAAGAAATGAAACGATTGGAATCCAACTTACTCAATATGGTGCTGTCGCTGACTATTGTTACTCTCGTGGCAGCAGCATTGCTCGGTGGGCTGTATGTACTCACCGAAGAGCCTATAGCAAGGCAGAAGGTCGAAAAACAGCAGAAGGCTATCACTTCCGTGCTGCCCGCATTGGAAGGAATTGAGATAGCTGAGGCTGAAGAAAAGGAAGGTATGCTGATATACAGGGCATACGCAGGTGACTCGGTTGTGGGTGCTGCAGTGCAGACACAGGCAAACGGTTTCGGAGGTGTGTTCCGCCTGATGGTAGGTTTCGACAGTGAGGGCAATATCGTCAATTACGAGGTGCTTGAACATCAGGAGACTCCGGGCTTGGGTGACCACATGACTACATGGTTCAAGACCGACAAGAACCGCCAGTCTATCTTGGGTCGCAGCCCTGCTACAAGCAATTTCACAGTATCCAAGGATGGCGGTGAGGTAGATGCTATCACTGCTGCCACAATATCCTCCCGTGCTTTCCTGAAGGCTGTGCAGGCAGCGTATGATACATATACCAAGCCTGCAGCTGACGCTCTCTCGGGTGCTACCTCACTCTCAGAGAATGAAGAACTGCAGGAGATTTATCCTGAAAATGTAGAACCTATAATTGAAGAAAAAGATGAATAAGCCGCTCAAAACATTCACCAACGGACTCCTTCGGGAGAATCCTACTTTCGGACTGGTGCTTGGCATGTGCCCCACACTTGCCACCACCACCTCCGCTATCAATGGTATGTCGATGGGTCTTGCCACACTATTCGTACTCGTGTGCTCCAACGTGGTCATCTCCCTTATACGCAATCTGATTCCCGATAAAGTGCATATACCTGCTTATATAGTGGTTATCGCCTCATTCGTTACTATGGTGCAACTGCTTATGCAGGCTTACGTACCTGCTATCTATGAGACTCTCGGCTTGTTTATTCCGCTTATTGTGGTCAACTGCATTGTGCTCGGTCGTGCTGAAGCTTTTGCAGCCAAAAACAGTGTAGGTCTCTCTGCTCTTGACGGACTCGGCATGGGTCTGGGCTTTACTCTCTCACTCACCGTACTCGGTGCTGTCAGAGAACTGCTCGGCTCAGGTATGTGTTTTGGCTTGAAGGTGTTCCCCGAACAATACGGTATGCTCATTTTCGTGCTTGCTCCGGGTGCCTTCATCGCCCTTGCCTACCTTATGGCAATAGTAAACAAGGTTAAGAAATGATTTGTAGTATAACAGTAAAGTAAATACAACTATGGTTTATTTCCTTATAATAATAAGTGCGATATTCGTTAATAATATCGTGTTCTCCCAGTTTCTTGGTATATGCCCGTTCTTGGGGGTAAGTAAGAAGATTGACACAGCCGCCGGTATGGGTGCTGCGGTTACTTTCGTTCTTACGCTTGCCACTATTGTTACGTACCTGCTGCAGAAGTATGTGCTTGCTGCTTTCGGCTTGGAGTTCTTGCAGACTATTCTCTTTATTCTCGTCATAGCCGCTTTGGTTCAGATGATAGAGATCATACTCAAGAAGATAAGCCCGTCGCTCTATCAGGCTCTCGGTGTATTCCTGCCGCTTATCACCACCAACTGCTGCATCCTCGGTGTGGCTATTCTCGTGGCTGATGGCACATGGGCAGGCAAAGTGCCGGGTGCAGAGGCAAACCTGCTGCAGGGTACTGTTTATGCTTTCGCAACAGCACTCGGTTTTGCTCTTGCACTTATCTTGTTTGCCGGTCTGCGCGAGCAACTCTCAATGAACAAAGTGCCGAAGGCAATGGAAGGTACACCGATTGCTCTGCTCACCGCAGGACTCCTTGCTATGGCATTCATGGGCTTCTCGGGAGTAGTGTAAGTGAATTTCTTGAAGTGACTTAAGCAACCTGAACGGCATAAGTATTCATGATGACTATCACACCTGTTGCCATAGCGCATAACGGTTTTATGCAGAAGTTCGGCATACCCCGTCAGTCGGGGTGTGCCCCTTCTGTCTTGACGCGTATAGTCTTCATGCCGGAATATCGTGTGGCAGAGGCTCTGCGAGGCATAGAACAATGGTCGCACCTCTGGCTTATCTGGGGATTCTCTGCCAATACTGCCGAATCAGACATGCAACACTTCTCTCCTACTGTGCGCCCTCCCCGTCTTGGTGGAAATACGCGCGTGGGAGTATTCGCCACCCGTTCTCCTTTCCGCCCTAACTCGCTCGGACTCTCCTCAGTGAGACTTGAACGCATTGAGAAGACCGAGAACGAGGGTATGGTGCTTGTGGTAAGCGGTGCCGACCTTATGGATGGCACTCCTATATATGATATAAAACCATATCTGCCATATACCGACATTCACTCCGATGCTTCTGCAGGGTTCACGCAGCAGGCAGATGACTACCGCTTGGCGGTAGAGTGGGGCAAGGGTACAAAGAAAGGACTCTCCTCACGTATGGTGCAGGAGCTGACTGAGATACTTGCAGAAGACCCCCGCCCTGCTTATAAGGAGGATGGCGGGCAGCAGTATGGTATCACTTATTCAGGTTGGAATGTAACTTTCATTGTCTCTGACAACATCCTGAAAGTAGAAAAAATACAGAAGATACAATAATATCTTGCATTATCCGGAATAAAATCGTACCTTTGCAGACTAAAAACAATTAGTAGATAAAAATAACTTTATAATATCATGAAAAAAGCAATTCTCTTTATTGCCGCTGTGCTGTGTGCTGTAGCGGTAAATGCCAAAACTTTGTATTTGAAAGCAGGTGAAGTGGATTTCACTGTCGATGGTGCTGTTGTAGCAATATGGACATGGGGCGGCTCAAGTGCTGATGCATGGTCAGTGTTTGCCCCTACAAGTTATGATGGTTATTCTTCCACCGAAATAGCGGAAGGGCGGACAGGCGGAAAGATAGTACGTTTCCCCGGCGGAACAACTCCTGCTTGGGAAAATGTAACAATATGGAACCAGACAGGCGACCTTGTATGGGATAGTACCAAAGATTGTATGGAGTTGACCCCTAACCCTGACAATTCGTGGGACGGGCTGACCGGTGTTAAATGGACTACTTTTGACGCTTCTTCCATCACTCCTACTACCTATTATCTCACCGGTGACGGCACTTGGACAGGTGGAGCTGAGTGGGACCCGAAAGCCGCTGAAATCAAAGACGGTAAGATTGAACTCAATCTCGAGGAAGGTACATACAAATGTAAGATTACCAACGGCACATGGAATAGAAACTGGGGCATGTCGGCAGTGGGAGAAGATTGCACCAATGTGCAGCCTGCCGGAGATGACGATGGGAACATTGTCTTCACTCTTGCAAAAGCTACTAAGGTCACTATTACCTTCGATGGCAGCAAAGTCTGCATTTCTGCCGAAGGAGGCGACGATGTGGTTATACCGCAGAAAACCAAGTACGCTTCCGCTGTTCCTTCTCAGTCAACAGATGTGATGCTGCAGGCATTCTACTATGACTCATATGAAGACCATAAATATACCAACGCCGGCAGTTTCCCCAATACCAAGTGGAAAAGTCTCATCTCCCAGGCATCTGAGTTAGGCTCGTTCTTCGACCTTGTATGGCTTCCGCCATCGGCAAAGTCAAGCGGTGGAACAGGTTATCATCCTTCGCAGTATAGCAACCAGAATAGCGACTGGGGAAGTCGTGCTGAACTGCAGCAGTTTATCAATGCTATGCACAACTCGCCCCTCAAAACCAAGGTGGTGGCTGACATCGTGGTCAACCATGCCAACAATAAGTCAAGTTGGTGCGATTTCTATGAGTACGACTTCGGCTCTTATGGTAAGTTCACTCCTCAGGCATCTTGGATTTGCAAGACCGACGAAGTAAACTATGCTTCGGGCGCCGGTTCATGCAAGGGCAAAGCTACAGGTAAAGACGACGATGGTTACGGAGGTGATGCCAACTATGCTGATGCACGCGATTGGGATCATCAGAATTCTGAAGTACAGCGTATGTGCCGTGCCTACCTCCAGTGGATGTACAATGAGATAGGCTACGACGGTTGGCGCTACGACTATTGCAAAGGCTTCTGGAACGGACATATCAACGACTACAACAAGGCATCAGGAGCATACTTCTCCGTCATGGAGTATTGGGACGGCAATCCGCAAACTCTCAAAAGCCGTATCGCCGATGCAGGCAACAATACCATGACTTTCGACTTCGCTACCAAATATACCGCCATCAACGACCCGGACAACAAAGACAAGGGTATCGCCGGTGGCGACTACTCCACTTGCAAAGGTGCCGGTCTCCCCGGTATTGGTATGTCCAAATATGCTGTCACTTTTGTTGACAGTCATGACACCTTCGAACGTGATGTCAACGAGTTCCTCGGCAAAGACAATAGTCTCAAGGCTGCCAACAAAGACAAACTCCTGCAAGCCAATGCTTACATCCTTTCAATGCCTGGTATCCCGTGCGTATTCTATCCGCATTGGTATAAATACAAAGACGAAATCGGCAAGATGATAATGGCACGCCATGCAGCGCAGGTTCATAGTGAGTCTGCTGTTGACGATGAGGCTGATGCAAGCGGCTACAAGGCTGTCGTTACAGGCAAGAACGGCGGCTCTCTCATCCTCTTGCTCGGGAACCGTGTCAGTCAGTCTATCGGCAGTGACTACAAACTTGCTGTCAAAGGCTCCGGTTATGCAATGTACTACAAGGCAGCATCAGGCACTACCAACGAACTCTGCCTTATTGTTACTCCCGGCTCGTCAGTATTCAAAGACGCAACCAATGGCATTGATGTTAATATAAAGACTATTGCTCTCAGTGGTACTCCTACCATCTATTATACCACTGACGGCACTGAGCCGACTACATCTTCAAACAAACTGACCGGCACTAAACTTAATTTCAAGCAGACAACTACTCTGAAGGTGATGGCAGTCAATGGCTCTACACAGACTCCCGTGCAGACCTACACTTACACATACAAAGAGCCGCAAACCACTCCTATCGTTGTCAAGTTCTACAAGGCCTGGGGATGGTCGAAAGTTAATCTGTATGCATGGACTGCCGATGGTGAACTGCTCGGCAAATGGCCCGGCAAGGAGCTTACAGACCAAGATGAGAACGGCTACTATATGTACCAATTTGATGCTTCCCTGAAAGAAGTGAATTTCATCTTCAACTGCGGTAAAGATTGCGACCAGACAGGTGACCTCTGGACTGACGAGGATGTTTGCTACTCGTGGTCGGGAGGTGCAGAGAAACTTGAGCCCGAGTGCGAGACTCCGACCGGAGTGGAGGATATTGCCGTGTATCCTGATACCCGTTCTGTCAATATCTATCCCAATCCGGTGCAGAACACTCTCAATATTGAAACGGAGCAGACCATAAGTGCGGCTTCCGTATATACCATAACAGGTCAGTGTATGAAGACTGAAACAGGGGATGTGCGCCAACTCAATGTCGGAGGAATGTCGGCAGGTATGTATATACTCAATCTGCGTATGCAGAACGGCAAACAGACTACACAACTGTTTATAAAACAATAAAAACATGGCGGCATGGCAGACACTATGCCGCCATGCTGACGATAAACCCTATCCTGTAGGAACGCAATCAATAACAACCAATATTAACTACTAACATTTATTATCATGAGAAAACTAACTCTATTTTTTGCAATGCTTGTTGCATCAGTGGGCATGTTTGCGAAGACAGTGTATCTCGTTCCAAATGCTAATTGGAAGGTAGATAACGCCCGTTTCGCTGTGTACATGTACGGTAATGGCGATGCATGGGCAGACATGACACTTGTCGCAGGAGAAGCCAATGTCTATAGTGCCACTGTGGACGAGACAAAATTCACTACCATCATTTTCTGCCGTATGAATCCTGCTACCACAGAAAACAAATGGGACAACAGGTGGAATCAGACTAACGATTTGACTCTTGATGCCACCAACGACCTCTATACCATCGCAGAAGGTGCATGGGACAAAGGTGCAGGCACATGGTCAGTTTACAAATCAGAGGAGATTACCCTTGAGTATAATAACTTCTTCCTTGACGCATCAGGTTGGGGATATCCTGATGCTGTGTACTATGCATGGTATTGGGGAATAGGAGTTACTGATGCATGGACGGAAACTTTCAAGGCAGTTGAAGGCAAAACCGGTCTGTATGAAATGAATATACCCAAGGGCGCAACCGACTGGATCGTTGTTCGTGCCAACCCAGCCGTTACCAAGGGTTGGGATGCTGAGTGGAACCGCGCTCAGATAGCACTGCCGACAGACTCGGGCAAAACCACCTATACTATTACCGGTTGGGGCGAGACGATTTGCGAAGGTGATGTTTGTCATCAGTATGCTACCGGCACATGGGACGAGGTGAAGAGAGGGGTCACATACAAGGTCGTTGTGCCTGAAGGTACTCCTGACTGCTATATTGTCGGTAACATGAATGGCTGGAGCTTCCAACAAATGACCAAGGTAGATGATAGCCATTACACTATCACTATCGATAATGCAATGCTCAGTGACGCATATAAATATACATGTGGCGCCTCCTGGGATTACGAAGAATTGACTGCAGAGGGCTATTCTGTTCAGGATCGTTCATGGTCAGAGCAGGATACAGTTGCAAAGTGGAAAAATATACCATCTACTGTTGTTACCGATGTCTTTACTGTTGCAGGTTCTTCGGAAGCTGTGTTTGGAACATTATGGGATGCTGCCAACACTGCCAACGACATGTCGGAGATGACTATCGATGGTGTGACCGGCTACGTGCTGATGAAACAGAATGTGGAACTCAAGGCAAAAGATACCATTCAGTGGAAGGTTGTCAAGAACCATAGTTGGGATGTTAGCTATGGTGATACTAATAATAACAACGATAACTATCAGTACATCATCACCGAGGATGGTAAATACAATGTGGTATTCATATTCATGGAGATTGCCGGACTGGGTCACATGGCAGAAGCTACATTCGAACCTGTTGATTCCACAGCTACCGTTTACTACGTTGCAGGCAACAAGGAACTCACAGGCTATAACTGGGCTCCCGACAGCCTTGCAATGATGGATGGAGCTATCATCCTCCAGAATGTTCCCGCCGGTACGCACGCATTCAAGATTACCGACGGTCAGTGGAACAGCGCAGAAGATAATACTCACGAGTTTACTACGCTTGACAGCTCATGCGTAAGCCCCAATGTAACTCACGACGCTTACGGAAACATCACCTTCACTACCGACAAAGTGCAGAACATAGCAATCGCTATTGTTAATAATAAAGTATGTGTTGTCGTCGAGGCTGTCGAAGTAAAAGAAATTCTCACCGTTGCAGGTAATGCAGTTTATGGCGATAATTGGGATATCACCAATACAGACAACGAAATGCAACTCGTTGACGGTCTCTATACTCTCGTGGTTACCGGCGTAACTCTTGAGAAAGGACACAAGATTGAGTATAAGATTATCAAGGGTCATAGTTGGGACAACGAAGAAGTATTCCCCAAAACAGGAAGCAATGCCGTGTATGAGATTACTGAAGAAACAGCAGTTTACACCGTTACCTACATCTATAATCCTCTTTCAGGTGCAGTGAGCATCCAACTTGAGAAGACAGGCGATGCTGCTCCTATCACTCACGTTTATTCCATCGTAGGCGACTTCTTCTCATGGGGTTGGGAACCCGCCAATGCTCCCGAAATGACTAAAGTGAACGATAGTATCTACACTTATCAGATTGATACTTTCGCTATTACCGCAGCGCCTGACACTCTCTACTACAAACTCACAGCTGACCATCAGTGGGGTGTATATGAACTTCCGGCTCAGGGCGATTATAACTACATCTTCAACCGGATAGGTTCATACCAACTCAACTTCACTGCCAACATAGCAAGTCATTACGTTGCTCTTGATGCCACCTTGCTCAACACCGACACCGCCGTTGTTGAGACCAAATACTATGTTGCCGGTACTATGAACGACTGGGCTGCTAACGGAACAGAGATTGTTGACGGCACAGTTACCTTCAAAGACCTCGAACCCGGCTTACATGCGTTCAAAGTAACCGACGGTCAATGGAACTCTGACACTGAAACAGGACACGAGTTCACCACTATCGACACCGAGTGCACCAGTGAAGGCGTAACCGGTGGAAACGGACAAAACATTGTCTTCACAACCGGCACCAAGCAGGATGTAACCATCACCTTCGACGGCACCAGGATTTGCGTCAAAGTAGTGACAGGTGAGGCTCCTAAGGTTTACTATGTGGTAGGCGATGAGGCTCTAACAGGTAAAAACTGGTTGGTTAACAATGCCGAGGCCGCTCTGGTGAATGGTACTATTACATTCAAAGATGTTGCAGCAGGCGCTCACGCCTTCAAGATTACCGATGGTCAGTGGAATTCAGACACTGAAACAGGACACGAGTTCACTACTCTTGACACCGAATGTTCAAGCAAGGGTGTCACAGGCGGTAACGGCGGCAATATAGAGTTCGCAACCTACAAGGTTCAGGATATAACCATTGCAATGGACCTCACTACCTTCGCTATCTGCGTAACTGCCGATACCGAGAGACCTCAAAACTTCGAAGATACCTATGTCATTGCAGGTGACTCTGCACTGATGGGCATAGCATGGAGCGGCACTGCCGAGCAGAACAAAATGACAGTGCAGAACAATGAAGCAACACTCGTCATTGACTCCGTACGCCTTAAAGCAGGCACATACTATTTCAAGGTGGTGAAGAACGGCGGTCAATGGATACCTGGCGGAACAGGCAATGACTCGCAACTTCAGATCTCACAGGAAGGTGACTATAAAGTAACCTTTACTTATGTTCTTGACTCGGAGCGTGCTACCGCTGTGGCAGAACTGATTGGCAAACCGATTGATGTAACCTACTATTATTACATCATGGGCGAGTTCTCACCTTGGGGTTGGGACGATGACGGCACTGCAGAGAAAGAGGCTATGACCCTCAAATCTGAAGGTATATACGAATATACAATATCCGCTTTCAAGGCAGAGGCAAAGACTTATCAGTACAAACTTCGTGAAGGCAATTCATGGGTGGATTCCTATCAGCTTCCTGCTTCCGGCAATGCCGAATATACTTTCACCGAGGCAGGTGAATACGACCTCGTCTTCACTGCCGATGTCGTAAACCACACCATCACTCTTGTGGCAACCAAGACCGGAGACAACCCGCAGGTTGTTGACTACTACCTGTTTGGTTATATCAATGGCGCTGACTATGGTTGCGAAGGCGACTATCTGAATATGGGCGACTACAAGTTTGTAGAGGGCGCACTTAGTGCAACGTTCACCCAGACCAGTTATGTGGCAGTCAAGACTACGGACAATGCCGCATGGTATATGACAGATGGTTATCCGGGCGACGGGGCTGTTTCTGCAGTACTCTACAATACTCAGACTCTTGGCGACAATGCTGACAAACTGCCTGTTCCTGCCAATGTTGAGGTCAACTTCACTCTTGTAGTTAACGATAATGGCACTCTTACGCTCTCTTATACTACCGGTAATACAGGCAGCGGTCTTGAGAACATAGAGGAAGTGCTTAATGTCAATGCTCCTATGTATAATGTCCTCGGACAGAAAGTTGATGCTTCCTACAAGGGCATTATTATTCAAAACGGCAAGAAATATCTGCGTAGATAATAGCTTGTCTGCATTGAAAGACGCAATGGAAAAAGGAGGATGTACAGCATTCTCCTTTTTCTGTTTGCCGTGTCAGATATTTGTAGTAACTTTACAGCGTCAAACGACTATTGTAGTCATGAAATACCTATAAGCCATGAAGAAGCATTGTATTATTCTGTTTGTGCTCATGTTGTCAGCATCTGCTGTCTCTGCACAAGTTACTACTATTCCCGCCTTTGTACAGAAAAGTTATAACGGTGAAGTCAAAGTGATATTCAACCCCAATGAGGGTAATGCCGGTATGAAAAACGCTACTGAATGTTGGGCGCATACAGGCGTTACTGTCGATAACACCACATGGCGGCATACTCTCGGCTCTTGGAGAACATACGACAATAAGTGCAAGATGACGAAAAACGCTGACGGTAATTGGGAACTGAATATCACACCTAATATTAAAGAGTTCTACGGTTGCTCTGATTCAGAACAGATTACCCAACTCTGCTTCGTATTCAACGATGGCAAGAATGGCTCTCTTGAGGGCAAGACTGCCTCCGGAGGAGATATCTTCGTAGATCTGATAGACCCCGGATTGTATGCAAGAATAATCTCTCCTTCCAGTAGTCGACTTGTTGAACAGGGACAGACAGTGAAGATACATGGTGCCGCTTCGGAACAGGCGACGCTGTCTATTGCAGTCAACGATAAAGTGGTATATACTGAAGAAAACGTTCTCGATGTACAGTATGACTTCATGGCTCAGGCAGAGGGCGACTACCGCATAGTGCTTAATGCAAAAACCGCTACAGAGGAAAAAACCGACGAGGTGACACTTACTGTGATGCGACTCACACAGGTAGCCGTGCGCCCCGAAGGAATAGACATGGGTATATATTACGATGAGACAGACCCTACCAAACTCACCTTGTGTACTTATGCCGCATCCAATACTGAGCCTGCAAAAGCTGTGTTCGTAGTCGGTGACTTCAACAACTGGCAAATCTCCTCCGATTGGCAGATGAAGCGCGATAATAACTATTTCTGGTTAGAACTTACGAACCTTGAGCCGCAGAAAGAGTATGCTTTCCAGTATGTGGTAATCCGCTCAGATGGCAGCATGAAACGCATCTCCGACCTCTTCAGCACCAAACTGCTGCACTCTGACGACAAGTATGAACCGCGGCAGGCTGATCCTACACTCTTGCCATACCCCGCAGGCGCAGACGGAGGATATGTTACGGTGGTGCAGACGCAGAAACCGCAGTTCGAATGGAGTGACGCAACCCTCAACTTCCAACGACCTGACAAAAACAACCTCGTCATATACGAACTATGGGTATATGACTATACTCCCGAAAGAACATTCCGAGGTCTTATCAATAGACTTGACTATATCAAAGACCTTGGTGTCAATGCCGTAGAACTTATGCCCGTCTGCGAGTTCGACGGTAATTATAACTGGGGCTACTCCCCCAATCACTATTTTGCTGTGGACAAAGCCTATGGTAGTGAAAACGACTTCAAGACCCTTATAGACGAATGTCATAAGCGCGGTATGGCTGTTATAATGGATATGGTGTTTAATCATGCCACCGGACTCAACCCCATGAACAAACTCTACCCATATGGTGCTGACCTCAGTCAGAATCCTTGGTTCTGCGTTGAAGTACCTCATGGAGACAATGTCTATGAACATTGGAACCACGACTTCCTTCCCGCCCGGCAGATGTTCACGCGCGCACTCAGCTATTGGTTGCAGGAGTTTCATGTTGACGGCTATCGTATGGACCTCTCTCACGGACTCTGCGGCTGCGGACTGCCTTCCACATACGACCATCAGAAAACGCTTGACAACCTCACCCACTACTATCAGAACGGAGTCCTCGCCGCAGGTGATACAGAGAAACATGGTGAACCTTATTTCATTCTTGAGCATTGGGGACAGAACATGGGAACACAACGTCCGAAACTGGTTCAGCAAGGTATGTTGTGCTGGCAGAATACCAACAATGCCTATTCGCAAACTGCTATGGGATGGCTCAAAGACGGCGACAGCTTCTCCGATGCCAACCGTGATGGATATGTCTCATATTGTGAGAGCCACGATGAGGAACGTAACTTCTACAAGGCAAAAGAGTGGGGCAACGGCTATGTCAAGACAGACGAGAACTTCCGTCTCAGCCGTATTGCAATGAATATGGCATTCAATGTGCTTCTTAACGGACCCCACATGATATGGCAGTTCGAAGAAATAGGCTACGACTACTCTATCAACTCCAAGAAGGGAAGTTCTGTTATCAGCGATGCCAACCGTACATCTACCAAAGAACAACCCTATTCCCATGGCTATTTCAGTGAAGGTGTCCGTATGCAGCAGTATAAGAAAATAGCTCAGGCAATCCGGTTGCGCACGCAACTCGCACCTCAAGTGTTCAAAGGTGACCCTAAGTCTGTAAACATAGGTAGTGGCAAAGAACTGCGTACCATTCTCTGGGGCGAAGGCGATGAGGCAATACTTGTCGTCGGTAATTTCTCGTCTGATAAGGTGAAATTATACAACCTGCCAGAAGGTACATGGTACAACTACTATGAGGGGCGTCCGCAGACTGATGCAAGTATGTATCTGTTCCCCGGAACCTTGCTGATATTCACAGGTAAACACTATGATCTGCCCTATCTGCCGGACTCATACGAGATAACCACCGATGTTGAAGACCTCCCCCTCTCTCCTGTGTCTTCTGCCACATATAAAGTCCTGCAGGACGGCACACTCCGTATCATCAAGCCCGATGGTACCAACTACGATATACTTGGAAGAAAAATCAAATAATCCCCAATGTCCTAATGACCGGTTTGGGATAATAAAGCAGCGGGTTTGCTACTCAAGGCAAACCCGCCGCTCATTGTTATAAGGCCTTATTCCCTTATTTCCCTATCTTAAACGGGAATGACCCTATCAAGTTGCCATCGCAGAAGAAGTCGGCATTATATATGCCGGTCTGCAGTATCTCGTCAACATTCCAGAATAGCACATCGCTTACTTTCTCTCCTCCGTATTCAAACTCTTTCGTCAGAGAATATTCTATCTGCGCATTCTCATATTGGAAAGTGCCGCCCGTACTCTTTGTCATCACCTCTCCATCGGGACGGACTATGCGCATATATATGCGTTTTATCCCCGGTTCTGTTGTGGTGTTCTTCAGTATGCTGTAGTCGAACTGCAGCTTCTGAATCTTGTTTAGGTAGTTCGTCTTCTTGTCTTTGCTATTGAGGGGAGTCATGGTGAAATCGGCAACTTCCAGCATCTGCGCACGGTTAACAACTTCTGTCAGTTTCACTTTCTCTTCCTCCAATTGTGACGCACGTTCCGAAGCCTGCTGATACTGCTGGCGTACAACTATATTCTCCTTCGTCAGGCGCTCGTTGGTCTGAGAGAGTGAGTCAATCTGACGAACATACTCCACCATCACCGCACGCACTGTTGCCAACTCTTTCTTCAACTCCGAGATGCGGCGTGCATTGGTGGCTTTGGTGATACGCAGTTCCTCAAGCAGGTCTTGCACACGCTGTTGTTCTTGTGCCAGCTTATCTGCAAGCGAGTCGTTCTGAAGATTCCTCCCATAGCCGTCAAACTGCAGAGCCAGGTCCTCATACTCGTCCTCAAGTTGCTCTTTCTCGAAGGTCATCTGTTCAACCATCTCCTGCATTTCTTCTTTGGTTTGATGATTGCTTACAAACAACCATACTGATGCGCCCAGCAGTACGACTATTACTGCTATTAAGGCATAAAGTGTATTCTTTTTCATGATTGTAAGGGGTTTTTATAGGATGTTAATTAATGTTTCAAGATGTATTCCGTGCGAACCTTTCAGGAGTATTGTCTTCCCCTCTATAGGGTGTTGCTCTATATGATTCCTCAGCTCTTCCGTGTTCTCGAACACAGGGTAGGGCGCAGTAGTGTTCTTGAACTCCTTGCCCACAAGCAGCACACTGTCTTCTTTCTGCTCAAGTAGCATGTTCACTATGTTCTGATGCTCTGTGTGAGAATACTCTCCCAACTCAAGCATGTCGCCCAGAATGAACATCCTGTTTGTGCAGTACTTGTTGCTGAAATTCAGTATCGCTGCCTGCATCGATGTCGGGTTGGCATTGTATGCATCTACTACCAGCAGATTCTTCCCTGTCTGCATCAGTTGTGAGCGGTTGTTCGACGGCACATACTCTCTTATCGCCCTCATGGCAGCCTGCTCATCTACACCGAAATATCTGCCGATGCACAATGCTGCTTGCACGTTCTCCGAGTTGTAGTCTCCCACTAAATGTGTGTCGCTTGGCATCGTCCCCGTGTGGTAACCTACTGTCTGCAAGTCGCCTGCCATCTGACTGAGATAGGCGTTCTGAAGATTCCTGAAGCAGAATCCATTGTGCTCTCTCAACCATTCGTACAACTCACCCTTGGTTTGCATCACACCCTCGAAACTGCCGAATCCCTGCAGATGTGCTTTGCCTACATTGGTTATCAGCCCGCAGTCCGGCTCTGCTATCTCCACCAGTTCGCGTATGTCGCCAGGGTGAGAGGCACCCATCTCTATTATGGCAAGCTCATGCTCATCGGTGAGTTGAAGCAACGTGAGCGGTACACCCACCTGATTATTCAAGTTGCCTTGTGTGTAGTGAACATTGTATTTCGTCTTAAGCACAGCAGCCGTCAACTCTTTCGTCGTTGTCTTGCCGTTTGTACCTGTGATACCTATAACGGTTTTTCTTGCTCCTGTCTTCGACCCTTTGCTCCATTCTTCCCTCCACTCGCGCGCCAACTCCTGTAGCGCTTTCAGCGTGTCTTCTACACGTATTATCTGCTTGCCGAAACATGCGTTCTGTGTGCAAGTGGCAGGTATGTCTTCATCTACCACTACCAGATTCGCACCTGTCTCAAGTGCTTGCATGGCAAACTTGTTGCCATTGAAATTGGCACCATGGAGAGCAAAGAATATGCAACCTTCAGGCAGGTTCCGTGTGTCGGTGGACACCGTGATTCTGCCCTCTGCTTTGTAACCTCTGTCTATTATCTCCTGAAGCATCATTTCACTTTGTTTGGTAACTCCAAGCCGTAGCCCTTGCGCCTGTCTTCCACTTTAAGTAATATCGACAATATGAATGCCAGTACACCGAAACAGGTGAATACTATCATCGGTACCAGATAACCGCCTGTGGCAACATATAGCTTGCCTATCATTAGCGGTACGAGGCAAAGACCTATGTTCTGTACCCAGAAGATTAGGCAGTATGCACTGCCAAGCACTTTCTCATCTATTATCTTCGGTACGCTCGGCCACATTGAGGCGGGTACAAGTGAGAAACTTACGCCCAATATCAGTATTGTTACCAATGCCAGTGTCTTACTTGGGTATGCCGGCAGCACAAAGGCGAACACTGAGTGGCATGCTATCATAATCACCGATCCGAGTAGCATCATCGAAGCACCCTTGCCTTTGTAGTCGATGAACATGCCAAGTATAGGAGTAAGAACCATTGCAAGTATCGGGAACCACTTGAACAAACCTGCTGCTTCTGCATTGCTTATTCCTAATGTCACCTCTAAATAGTTGGTGGCAAAACGCTGGAATGGGAAGATGGCGGAGTAGTAGAGTACGCAAAGCAGAGCAATAATCCAGAACATCTTCGAGGTGAATATCTGCTTCAAATCACTTACGTGGAACTCGTCTTCAGGGTCTTTCTCTGCCGTAGCCTCGCCTAATGCTACCAACTGCTTGTCAAACTGGTTGTCCATAATGGTGAACACGAAGAAGTTAAGCAGACCTATCACAAGCAACAGCGATGCGAATATCAGGGGCGCAGACACGCTATTCACGCCGTCCACTGCAAACTTAGCACTTATCAGTGGTGAGAGCCACATCGCTGCAAACACACCTACGCGGGCTATTGCCATCTCCAGACCCATGGCCAATGCCATCTCCTTGCCCTTGAACCATTTGGCAAGAATCTTGCTCACTGTTGTGCCTGCCATCTCGCAACCGCAACCGAATATCATAAAGCCGAACATTGCCAATTTGGCAGAACCGGGCATCTCTGTCCACCATGAGTTCAGCCATCCTGCCGTGTTCGCCTCCGACCATGTGACACCTACTACCTTTATCCCTGCTCCTATCACCATCAGTGAGGCGGAGAGCAAACCCGTAAATCTAACACCTGTCTTGTCAAGTATTATACCTGCAATTATCAGAAATCCGAATACATTCAGGAGGTACTCACCTGCTGCGTATGTGCCAAAGTCGCCTCTGTCCCACTCAAGGGTATCTTCCAATAGGGAGGCAAGAGGAGAGAGCATGTCAACAAACATGTAGGCAAAAAACATCATTGATGCCACCAGTACAAGTACCGTCCAACGTGCCCACGCTTTGTCTCTTAGGGTGTTTTGTATTTCTGCTACCATAATAGTCTTGTTTTTATATTTGATTGATATTCTGTTCTTACAATGTCGCTCAGAGTATGATATAAGTACACATGAAGTGTTACTGTATAATAACTCTAATCGCTCCACGGGTTTTGTTGTTCCCGTGAAGCGTTGGTGTTACCTTTCTTCTGGAGCCACTTGCGTTTGCGCTCCTCATACTCGGCATAGTGTTTCTCTAAATAGTTGTCTGCCATTATTTGATTCCGAGTTCCTTCTTAACCAACGGAGTGGCATCATCTGCATCCGGCGAAACGTATGTCATGGCTGCAGCATCGAAGATATATGTGTAACCGTTGCTGTCGCCTACAGCCTTCACTGCTTTCTGAAGCTTCTCATACACAGGAGTCAGATACTCTTGTTGTTTCTGTTGCAGGTCTTGCTGTGCCGTCTGTACGAACAATTCGTAGCGTTGCTGCATCTCTGTTATCTCTTGGGCGCGTATCTGCTTTATGGCATCTGCCATTGTCGCCTGATTCTGCTGGTAGTCGGTTATCTTTTTGTTGATTTCTTCCTGCATGTTTGCCATCTGCGACTCATACTGCGACATCAGGGTGTCCATCTTCTGCTGCACCTGTGTGCGCTCCGGCATCAGTTGGAAAATCTCTTGGGTGTTGACATGCCCATACTTCTGTGCACTTACTGCTAATGGCAACATCAGTGCCATTGCGATAATAATCTTCTTCATTGTTTTTATTGTTTTATGAGTTTATATTTTTCCTTCCTTTGTTATGCACACTTCTGTCCACCGCTCTCTGCGCCTCACTTTATTTGGCTCCCAACCTCTGCAGTACTTGGTCTGATATGTCTAACTTGTTTGACATATATATTAAACTCGGCTCTGCACTTCTGTCCTTCACAATGTCGTAGTGCTTCTCCTGCGATATCTCCTGTATGGCAGTGTATATCTCGTCTTGTATAGGCTTTATAAGACTCTCGCGTTTCTTGAACAACTCTCCGTCCTGACCGAAGTACTTATGCTTGAGTTCAAGTGCCTCGCGTTCTTTCTGTAGAATCTCGTCTTCACGCTTCTGACGCAGTTCCTCTGAGAGAAATATCTGCTCCGTCTGATAGTTTGCACTCAGCACGCGCGCCTCTTCTGTCACTGCCTCCACTTCTTTCTGCCAACGGCGCGACATCATATTCAGTTGGTCGTTTGCAGATTCATACTGTGGTAAGTTCTTCAAAATGTATGCCAAATCTACATACGCTATCTTCTGCGCTGCTACTGAGCAACTTGCGAAAATCAGTAATATCAACAAATTCCTTTTCATAATAATATATCTATAGTCTGTAGTTAGATAGTCAATGTTATAGTTCCTGCCCGAGTACGAAGTGGAACTGGCTGCCGCCCCTCGTGCCGTTGATGTCTTGGTCGAAGCCCCAACCCCAGTCTATACCCATCAGACCGAACATCGGAAGGAAGATACGCACACCTACACCCAACGAACGTTTCAAGTTAAACGGATTGTAATCCTTTATATCTGCAAAGCAGTTACCTGCCTCTGCAAATACATGTGCCCATATCGTTGCATTCTGCTCGAGAGTGATAGGATATCTTAATTCCATTGTGAACTTGTTGTACAGATAGCCGTTGTTTCTGCCTGTCGCAGGGTCGTATGGTGTCAGACTGCCCGATGAATAACCGCGCATGGCTATATACTCTGTCGAATAACTCGAATAACTTGTCATACCGTCACCACCCATGTAATATGTCTCAAACGGCGACTTGGCATACTGGTTATAGTGACCTAAATAGCCTATCTCTGCTCGGGTCATAAGTACCAACTTCGAGTCTTTGGTCAGGGGAGTAAACACTTTGCCCGAGAATTTCCACTTGTGATATTCTATAAACTTGTATCTCTCCTCTATCGTCATTTGGGAGTAGTCCTTGCCGTTCAACAAGGAGTAGGGCGGGGTAATTTTCAGACTCAGTGAGAACTGCGAACCGCGGCGTGTGTATATCGGGTTGTCAATACTGCTCCGGCTCAGCACAAGGTTAAGCGAGAAGTTGTGGAAGAAGCCGTCCGACAATATCAACCACGGCCAGTCG
Source organism: Paludibacteraceae bacterium (assembly GCA_905235505.1). GTDB lineage: Bacteria > Bacteroidota > Bacteroidia > Bacteroidales > Paludibacteraceae > Colicola. The sequence goes on along the minus strand of CAJOMJ010000001.1, from coordinate 129,742 downwards.
TGCATCTGATAGAATTGGTAACTCAACTCACCGTAGAACTGGAAATAGTCGTCAGGCCATCTCAAACGCTTTCCGTAACCTATTGATACTCCGAATGTACGCAGATATTTGTCAGGGTCCGATTCGGCTTGTGCCAACTGCTCCTGATAGTAACTGTTGTAGCCGTTTCCGTATCCATAACCGTTGTTGTAATATCCATAGTTATACGACGCCAACTGGTTATACATGTCGTAATATCTCCGCGAATAACCTGTCTGCGAAGCAAAGAAGGCACTTACAGAGAGCGAATTGGGTCGCTTGCCGCCAAGCCATGGCTCAAGAAAACTTATACTTGCTGACGTGTAGAAACGGGCGTTCGTGCGGGCATTGATTGAGAATGTCTGACCTTCGCCCTGAGGCACTATTCTGTAACTCTTCTTGTTGAACAGGTTCTGTATGGCGAAATTGGTGAACTTCACTCCCACAGAACCTACCAAACCCGTAGCACCCCAACCGAGCGACAACTCCAGTTGGTCCGACGACTTCGTCTCCAAGTTGTAGGTTATATCCACCGTGCCTTCTTCCGGGTTCGGTTGAATGTCCGGCACAAGTTTCTCGGGGTCGAAATGCCCCATCTGTGCCAACTCACGCAAAGAACGCATGATGTCTGATTGTGAGTACAACTGACCGGGCTTAGTGTACAACTCCCTGCGTACCACATGCTCATACACACGCGTATTGCCCACGATGTTTATCTCATTGATAGTAGCCGGCTTACCCTCGTATATTCGCATCTCGAAATCTATACTGTCGCTTTCTACATTAACTTCCACAGGCTCCACATTGAAAAACAGATATCCTCTGTCCGTATATAGTTTCGATATCGCATCGTCATCGGTCTGCAGGCGCTCATTCAGCACTTTCAGGTTGTATGTGTCACCTTTCTTTATGCCAAGTATGGCATTCAGATAATCATACGGATACAAGGTATTGCCCACCCAGTTGATGTTCCTTATATAATACTTCTGACCCTCACTTATCGTCATATATACATCCACTTTCGTCGGGTCCTCCGGTGCAGGAACTACCGAGTCGGCTACTATGTATGCGTCCCTGTAACCCAACTCGTTGTATTTCTCTATCACCGCCACCTTGTCTTTCTCAAACTCCTCCTGCACGAACTTCTTTGTGCGGAACAAATTCGTAATATGACTGTCGTTGGTCTTCTTCATTACGTGGTTAATCTTGTCGTGCGATAGTGCCTCATTACCCGTAATGTATATGTTGTTGACTTTCGTCTTCTCTTTCTTATCTACATTGATAGCCACTCTCACGTATCCCGGATGCTGTGCGTCATCCTTCTGCAGAACAACCACTTCTGTGTTCTTGTAGCCCTTCTCCGCAAAGTATTTCTTTATCACTGTCTTTGCTCTGTCGGCTGCGTTGGGTGTCATCTGGTTGCCTTTCGAGAGACCTACCTTCACTTCTATGTCTTCGCGCTCCGACTTCTTCAACCCTGTATATGTCAGTTCCGATATCCTCGGCCTCTGCTTGAGTGCTATGTTAAGCCATATCTTGTTGCCTTCTATCTTCGTCGCCTCTATCTTCACGTCTGAAAACAGACCCTGCTTCCAGAAGCGCTGCACAGCCTTCGTTATCTGGTCGCCCGGCACCTCTATCTTGTCTCCTACCGCCAACCCCGAGAATCCTATCAGCACAAAATCTTCGTAGTTGTCTGCGCCTGTAACCGTGATGTCTTGTATCTCGTAGGTCTTGCGCTGCATTGTGTACTCTATCTTCGGTAGCGGGGCGGCAGGCTCGGTTGTTGCCGTCTCAAGACTGTCTGCTTTGGTGATACTGCCCGCCGCTATGCTGTCAACTGCAATGCTGTCTTGCCTTGATATGCTGTCAGCGGCAATGCTGTCCCGCCTTGCAATGCTGTCAGTTCTGCTCTTCACTGCCGTACTATCTGCCGTCTGTGCTGACACAGAAAGTATTCCGCCGGCAATAAGTAATATGACTAATATATATCGTTTCAAAATATTATATCTGTTCTCTTTGCCTCCCGTGGGCATTGTCTTTGTGTTTGTTGTGATTTTTTCTTCGTGTTCTTAGTATTAGACCGGCTATTCTTCTGTCTCCTCCCTTACTTGCTCACTCGTCTTGCCGAATCTCCTCTCGCGCCTCTGGTAGTCTATTATAGCCTTTCGGAGTTCCTCCTTGCCGAAGTCAGGCCAATACATATCCGTGAAATATAGTTCCGCGTATGATAGTTGCCACATCAGAAAGTTGCTTATTCTCAACTCTCCGCTCGTGCGAATCAGCAGGTCAGGGTCGGGTATGGAGTTGGTGGCGAGGTTGTTGCTCACTGTCTCCTCAGTTATGTCTTCCAACTCCAGACTTCCTTCTTTCACCTGTGTCGCTATCTTTCTTACTGCTTCGGTTATCTCCCAACGCGAGGAGTAACTCAGTGCAAGCACCAGCTTAAGCCCTGTGCAAACCGCTGTACGTTGCATACAGTTGCTTAGTTTCTGCTCCACATCTTCAGGCAACTTCTTCAGGTCTCCTATGGCGAGAATGCGGACATTGTTCTTTATCAGGTCGTCGGTCTCATTCTCTATCGTCTCAACCAACAACGCCATCAACGCCTCTATCTCGTACTTGGGCCTGTCCCAGTTCTCCATGGAAAAAGCGTAGAGTGTAAGATACTCCACACCCAGTTCGCCGCAGGCTTCCGTAATTTGCCTTACCGACTCGGCTCCGGCCTGATGACCATATATCCGGTCCTGACCCTTCTGCTTGGCCCAACGCCCGTTGCCGTCCATGATGACAGCTATATGCTTGGGAATTCGTGTCTTGTCTATGCCTTCTGTTACTGACATTGTCGCAATATTTATTTATGTTTCTCCACTCCGCCTTTCATCCCCCGCTCGCAGACAGCTCCTCTCACCCCGTTTTCTCTCACTGACATCTCCTGCAAGCACTTTTCTCTTTGGCAAACTCAAAAACTATGCCGAGAGTGAGTGTACTCGTCAAATCATTCTTCAAAATGTTGCTCCCATTCATCTTGTATTCGTTAGGATAATTGTTGTATAGGTCGCTATTCTCCAGATTGTCAGCGAAAAACAACTGGTGCTGCCATGCTATGTTCAATCCCCAGCGAGGAGCAAATTTCCACTTCATTCCGAAACCGAACGGAAAATATGCACCCACCTTGCTGTAGTCGTTATATATTCCCATACCTACACCTAAAAATATATACGGAGTTATCTGTTTTATTCTCCTGTCATACTGACTCTGTCCGAAGCGGAAGAAATTAAACTCAGCCACTGCATCTATGTTGATTATCTGATTCTTAAGCATATCTCCCTTCCGTGGAGTCCCTTGCTCGTCCGGCGCAGGATATTTTATCTGCTGCCACTGACCCTTCACCTGCAACGCCCATCGTGGAGTAAACTTGTATCTGAACTGACCGCCTGCTGCATACTGCGGGTACATGAATATATGAGGCACTGCGTCACCTACATAATAACTCACACCGCCCTGCACGCCGAATTCGCATAAGTAGGCCAGCTCCTCTGCATGCAAACTGCCTGTAAACAACCATGTCATTGCTAACAGACTCAAACAAATATGTAGTCTATGTCTATGCATGTCTATGTACGCACATAACAGGCGGCAAAGTTACGAAAAATAAATGATATATGCAAAACCTCTGTCTTCACGCGGATTGTATCTTATATCTTCCGTCTTGCCGCTTGGCAGGTCTGAGTATGTGTCTAAGTCAGGTAGTTCCCCTTGAAAGTCAGTCGTTACATCCTTTCCGGCATTTCAATACCTAAGAGAGCCATCGCCGAAGACAATACCTTCGCAGTTGATGAGGCGAGCATAAGACGCATCTGCCGTATGTTCTTGTCTGTCTCGTTGAGTATTGAATAGTCGTGGTAGAAAGAGTTGAATTCTGATGCAAGTTGGTATGTGTAGTTGGCTATCAGTGCAGGAGAAAACTCGTCGCCCGCTTGTTTAACCACTTGCGGATATTGGGTTAACATCTGTATGAGCGATACCTCTTTGTCATTAACCGTTGTAGTGGCGTCTATGTTTATCTCTGTGTCATTCTTTCTCAGTATCGACTTGATTCTTGCGTAGGTGTACTGTATGAATGGACCCGTGTTACCGTTGAAGTCAATGGATTCTTCGGGGTTGAACAGCATGTTCTTTTTCGGGTCAACCTTCAGTATAAAATACTTGAGCGCTCCGAGTCCTACTTTGCGCGCTATCTCGTCTGCCTCTGCCTGACCTATGTCTGTTATCTTGTTCACCTTGTCTTTGCTTACCTCCTTTGCATCTGCTATCATCTGTTGCATAAGGTCATCTGCATCAACCACGGTTCCTTCCCTTGATTTCATCTTGCCGTTGGGGAGCTCCACCATACCGTATGAGAAATGTACCAGCTCTTTGCCAAAGGGGAATCCGAGGCGGTCAAGCAGTAAACTGAGAACCTTGAAGTGATACTCCTGCTCGTTGCCTACCACATATACCATCTTGTCTATCGGGTAGTCTTGATAGCGCAGTTTGGCTGTGCCTATGTCCTGAGTGATATACACCGATGTGCCGTCTTGGCGTAGAAGCAGCTTCTCGTCGAGTCCGTCCTGTCTGAGGTCTGCCCATACCGAGTTGTCCTCTCTGCGGTAGAATTTCCCCTCCGAGAGTCCGCGCTCCACTTCTTTCTTGCCCTCAAGGTAGGTGTTCGACTCGTAATATATCTTGTCGAAACTTACTCCCATCGTACGGTATGTCTCATCGAAGCCTGCATATACCCAACTGTTCATCTGCTCCCAGAGTTGGCGGATCTCTTTGTCTCCCTGTTCCCATTTCAGAAGCATCTGTTGCGCCTGCTTCATTAGAGGTGCCTCACGCTTAGCCGTATCTTCGTCCATGCCTTGCTCCGTTAACTGCTTTATCTGCTTCTTGTACTCTATGTCAAAGCGGACATAATAATCGCCTATCAAGTGGTCTCCTTTCTTGCCTGAAGACTCCGGTGTCTCTCCGTTGCCGAACAATTGCCATGCCAACATTGACTTGCATATATGTATTCCGCGGTCGTTAACGATGTTCGTCTTTACCACCTGCCAGCCGTTAGCCTCCTGTATTTTCGCTATACTGTAACCTAACAGGTTGTTGCGCACATGACCAAGGTGAAGTGGCTTGTTGGTGTTGGGTGACGAATATTCAACCATCATCAGCTGCCCGTTCTGTGGTAGTCTGCCGTAGGTCTCATCCCGGTATATCTCTTCAAGACTCTTGAGCCAGAAGTCGGGAGTGATGACAAGATTCAAAAACCCTTGTACCGCATTGTATCTTAGCGTTATGCTCTCTTGTAACTCGCTCAGATACTTGCCTATCTCCTCGGCAACTGCCTGTGGAGCCTTCCTCGCAGTCTTCACGTATGGAAATACCACTACCGTGATGTTACCCTCGAATGCCGGTTTTGTCTTCTGCAATTGAACAGAACTACATTCAACCTCTATTCCGTAGAGGTCGTTTACTGCTGATTTTACCTGTTTCTGTAAGATTTGTTCAAGTTGGTTCATATTCCTTGTCCTGATGTTTCTTGTGTTGGTTATGTATTATTTGCCCGTTACGGCCTTCTTTATCTCATTCAGTTTGTTGAGTGCTTCAATTGGTGTCAGCGAATTGATGTCTATATTCTTTATCTCGTCTCTCACCACTTCAAGCACAGGGTCGTCAAGTTGGAAGAAACTGAGTTGTATCCCTTCCCTCGTGTTGGATATGTTGTCAGTAGGTTTGCCCAGATTCCCGTTGTTGTTCGCAGTCTCCAATTCCTTGAGTATCTGCTCTGAGCGCTTGATTATACTGTTAGGCATACCCGCTATCTTGGCTACATGAATACCGAAACTGTGTTCGCTTCCGCCGCGTACAAGCTTTCTCAGGAATATCACTTTGCCGTCAACTTCTTTTACTGACACATTGTAGTTGCGTATGCGGGAGAAGTTCTTCTCCATCTCGTTAAGCTCGTGGTAGTGTGTGGCGAAGAGTGTCTTTGCATGTGTCTTGTGCTCGTGAATATACTCTACTATCGCCCATGCTATACTTATACCGTCGTATGTGCTTGTACCTCTTCCGAGTTCGTCGAAGAGTACAAGACTCCGCTCCGAGAGGTTGTTAAGTATGGCAGAAGCTTCGTTCATCTCTACCATGAATGTACTCTCGCCTACAGAGATGTTGTCGCTTGCACCGACACGCGTGAAAATCTTGTCAACCACACCTATTGACGCACTCTCTGCCGGTACAAAACTGCCTGTCTGAGCCATCAGTACTATGAGAGCCGTCTGCCTGAGGAGAGCACTCTTGCCCGCCATGTTCGGACCTGTAAGAATGATGATTTGCTGCGAGTTGTTGTCAAGCATTACATCATTGGCAATATACTTCTCGCCGGTAGGCAACTGTTGTTCTATCACAGGATGCCTTCCCTGATGAATATCTACTATCAGTGAGTCGTTTATGTCAGGGCAGACATACTTGTTGCTTTTTGCCACAAGGGCGAAGGAGAGCAGGCAGTCGAGTTGTGCCACGGCATGTGCGTTCTGTAGCAGTTGCGGAACATACTGTGAGAGAGTTGTAAGCAAATCAAGGTATATCTGTTGCTCGAGTATGGCGATTCTCGACTCCGCCCCGAGAATCTTGTCTTCATATTGCTTCAGCTCCTCTGTTATATACCTCTCCGCTTGTGCCAGTGTCTGTTTGCGGATCCACTCTTGCGGTACAAGGCCTTTATATGTGTTTCTTACTTCGAGATAGTAGCCGAATACATTGTTGTATCCTATCTTCAGACTCTGTATGCCTGTCCGCTCGGCTTCTGTCTGCTGTAGTTGCAACAGATAATTCTTTCCGCTATGCTGCAACTGGCGCAGTTCGTCCAATTCCTTGTTTACTCCGTCCCTTATGTAGTCAGGTTTGCTTACAAGGGCAGGCGCGGAGGGTGAGATGGTGCGGAGAATGCGCTCTTTTATGTTGGTAAGGAGTGATATTGAACTGCCTATCTGCTTGAGTTGCTCATTACCGTTGTCGCAAATGTTCTTCACCGGCTCTGTTGCGTTAAGGGCGTATGCAAGCTGAAGCACTTCCCGTGGATTGATTCTGCCTGTTGCCACTTTGCTTGCCAACCTCTCCAAGTCTCCCATACCATTGAGACAGTTCTCAAGCATCTCTCTCTCCTGAGGCTGACGGAAGAAGTATTCCACTACCTGTTGTCTCGCTCTTATTGGTTCAGCCTCTTTCAGCGGCAGGGCAAGCCAACGGCGCAGCAGACGTCCGCCCATAGGTGTTGAGGTCTTGTCAAGTATGTCAAGCAGAGAAGTGCCTTCTTCGCTTACCGGGTTGAATATCTCAAGGTTGCGGATGGTGAACTTGTCAAGCCACATGTAGTGATCTTCCTCTATTCTGCCTATGGCCTTTATGTGCTGCGTCTGCAGGTGTTGGGTCATGTCAAGGTAGTGCAGTATAGCACCTGCCGCACATATCGCCTGAGGCATGTTCTCTATGCCGAATCCCTTGAGTGTCGCTGTCCGGAACTGTTTGGTGAGGCGGTCTGTCGCACTCTCGGGTGTGAGCATCCAGTCCTCCAACTCGAAGGTGAAGTATTTGTTTGAGAACAGCGACTCAATCTGTTGCCTCCGCCCTCTCTCGTACAGTACTTCCTTGGGCGCAAAGTTTACAAGAAGCTTGTCTATATATTCGTTCTTCCCTTCTGCCACAAGAAACTCCCCCGTCGATATATCAAGGAAAGCAATGCCTGTGAGTTGGTTTCGGGCAGATGCTTTGTTACCGTTGGGCAATGCTATGCAGGCTACAAAGTTGTTCTCTTTCCCTACAAGAGTAGTGTCGGAGTAGCTGACGCCCGGTGTAACCAGCTCTGTCACTCCGCGCCTGACAAGAGTCTTGGTCAGCTTAGGGTCTTCCAACTGGTCGCATATTGCCACTCTCATACCCGCTCTTACGAGTTTGGGCAGATAGGTGTCGAGAGCATGATAGGGGAACCCCGCCATCTCTGTTGATGGTGCACTGTTGCCATTGTTGCGGTGGGTGAGTGTGATATTCAGAATCTTTGCTGCCTTGACTGCATCTTCTGAATACGTCTCATAAAAGTCGCCACAACGAAACAACAGCATCGCGTCAGGATACTGCTCTTTTATCTTCCTGAACTGTTGCATCATAGGAGTCTCCGGTGTGTTCTTCTCGCTCATTTGAAGTCAATTAGTATTTTGCCGTTAAACATTCTTCCTGTAAGGTAGTTGGGGCAGCCCCATAACATATTGTGTGCGTCTGTAACCCAGAAGTAGGAGTTTACGTTCTTGTAGTCGGTAAGGTTGAATACCTCGAATTGCACTGCCCAGCGTTTTACGTGTTTGGCATTGCGCATCCAGCTGTATGTCTTGGCAGTAAACTCCCAACTTGCCCCTATGTCAAGGCGGAAATAGGTCTTCATGTGACCTCTTATGCTGGAGTTGCTCGGAATAGAGTAGGGTAAACCGTCGGAGACGATAGTCTTCACATGTACCTTCATCTGCGGAAGACGCGGTATATAGTCTTGGAACAGCATGGAGAAAGCAAACCGTTGCTCGTTCATACCTATTATCCACCCTTGGTCATCGTTTGCAAGGTTCTGTCTTGAACGCATGGCAGAGAGTGAAATCCATGACTCTGCACCCGGCACAAGTTCACCGTATAGTTTGAGGTCGAGTCCGGTGGTGTAGGCTATGCCGTCGTTCTCTCCCGAGTAGCGGATACGTACATTCTCCACCGTGTAGTTAACCACTCTGTCCATATATTTATAGTACCCTTCAGCAGTAAGGCGGAAAGGTCTGCCCCACGCACGGAAATAGTAGTCTGCACCTAAGATTACGTGTACACTGCGCTGTGCTTTGAGGTCTTTATTTAGCTCTATCCTGCCCACGCCGCTATCGTCAATCACTACCTTCCTCAGTTCTTTGTAGAACGGAGCCTGATAGTATAGACCTGTGGCGAAACGGAAAGAGAAATCCCGTTTCCAACCGGGTAGCCATGTGACGGAGGCTCGGGGTGAGCAGAGAAACTCCTTGTTGAGTGACCACCATTGTGCCCTTACACCGCCTGTCAGCAAGACGCTTCCCGCATCTGTCTGCCACTTGTATGTATCTTGTATGTATGCCTGCAGACGTGCCGACCTCATCTGTTGGCTGCTTACGAGCGAATAGTATAACTGCATGTCATCGGCAGCGGTTGGCATGGAGTAACCCATCGAGTCGCGCCATTGCCACTCCTGTATGTTGTCGTTGATAAGCTCTGCCTGTGCTGATATCCCCCAGCGCAGTTTGTTTGCCTCACGGCTCCACATGCCGTTGTGTGCCACTGTGATTACTCCTGCCTCCAGTCTGTTGCGGGAATGCTCGTGAAACATACCCTTGCCGAGCACGTTGCCCCGTATTGAGTCTCCGTCCAGACTACTGCTGCCTGTGGTCTGACCCGTTTGTTGCCCGCTTGCATCTGTGAGGTCTCTCTCAGGCTCGTCAGTCATAAAGTAGTCGTTGGTGATGTCGTAGTTCTCCTGTTCGTTGGTGAAGAAACCTGACAGGTCAAACCCTAATTCCACTTCTTTATTTATCTTACCTTTGACACCCAAGGCGCCAAAGGCTGTGCGGAACATGTCTTTCTCCTGCCCTTCAAAACCTATGGTAAGTTTCCTTGTAGCACTCAGCCCTCCGAAACTCTCTGATGCTTCTTCCGGCCTGAATCTGTAGGAGTTCTGCGAGAAATTGCCCATGAAACTCATATTCCACCTCGGGGCAAGACCCTCCTTGAGCCGCTTCTGGTCAAGGGCGAAGGTGATGTAGGTCTGATAATCAACAAAGTTAGGCTGGTAGTTACCTTTGGTGGGCAATGCTCCGAGCATGTATTTGGATGTCTTGTAGCGTATGCCGTGCATCATGGAGTATTTGTCGTTGCCTGTGCCCACATAGGCGGAAGCCCCGAGAATGCTTGCCGTCAATGATGCCTCGAACTGCTTCGGCTGTTTGTATGTTATGTCAAGTACTGACGACATTTTGTCTCCGTACATGGCATCGAATCCTCCTGCGGCAAACTCCACATTCTCTACCATGTCCGTATTGACAAAACTGAGGCCTTCCTGTTGACCTGCACGTATCAGTAAGGGGCGATATACCTCTATTCCGTTCACATACACTTCGTTCTCGTCGAAATTGCCGCCGCGGGCATTGTATTGCGAAGAGAGCTCGTTGTTCTGTGTTACACCTGCAAAGGTGATTAGAATACTCTCAATGGAGCCGCCTGAGGCATCAGGCATTAGTCTTGTCTGACTTACGTCTATCTTGTCCATCTGCCCTGTCTGCCGTTGCACGGCTTTCACTTCAACCTCTGTCAGCAACTCGCTATTGGCAGGCAATATCACATTTATCTGTAATACGTCCGATTGTGTCATCACTCTCTGACGTATGGTCTCGTAGCCTACCATGGAATATACGAGGGTGATGGTGTCAGTGATGTCTGTCTGCAGGTCGTAGAATCCGTTTCGGTTGGTCGTAGTGCCTATGGTGGTGCCCTCTATGTATGCGTTGGCAAGTTCTATACCGCGGTTGTCCTCGTCAAGTACATAGCCGAACAACCGCACACGCTTTGCCTCTGCCGTAAGACAGAGACTCAGTAACGACAATATGACCACTGCGGTTCGTCTCATTCGGAAAATATGCGGCTACCTATTCTTACCATCGTGCTGCCCTCCTCCACGGCTACACTGTAGTCGTCCGACATCCCCATCGACAAAGTGTCGAACCCCGCATCAGAAGTAAAGAAACGTGACTTCAGCAGGTCGAACAGTTGTCTTGCTGTCCTGAACTCCTGCCTTATCTCTTGCTCATCGTCAGTCCGGGTCGCCATCGCCATAAGTCCCCTGATTCGTATCTTGTCGAAGCGGGAGACATCGGTGGAAGACAGCAGCTCAACGAGTTCGTCCGGGGAGAACCCTGTCTTTGAGGTCTCTTTGGCAACATGTACTTCAAGCAGAATGTCAACAGGCTTGTCGGTGACTGCGTTTATAGTCTCCATGAGTCTGAGCGAGTCAACACTCTGAATCATATCTGCATATCGGCATACAGTCTTCGCTTTGTTGCGTTGCAGATGCCCGATGAAGTGCCAATGTATATCTTGGGGCAGTGTCGTGGCTTTCACCTCAAGTTCCTGTGCTCTGCTCTCTGCAAAATCCCGTTCTCCTGCCTCGTATGCCTCCATTATGTCTTCTGCCGTATGGTATTTGCTGACGCATATCAGGCGGACAGCGGTAGGTAGTGTCTGACGAATCTGCCGTATGTTCTCTGAGATACTCATTTATGCGTTCTTGACAAGACTCAGTACATCTACAATATTGGTTACCTGCAGATTGGTTATCTCATAGTCTGTGATGGAGTTCTTCATCAGGTGGTTCACTGCCTTGTATGCAGACTCCATATCTACCTCCTGAACAAGAATTTGTGTCTGGATTTTCTTCTCCTTGCCCGCACTCTCGTCAACGGTAGTGAGCGTCACTTTGGCTTTGAACCAGAAGTGCCCTTGCGGATTGGGTATCACTTCATTGTAATTGACTTTGCGTATGGTCTTCATCTCAATGTCTTGTCCCATGAACACAAAGGGTTTGACTTCCTCAAGCACTCTCGTCTCGGCATCACCGAAAGATACTGCTTCTATCAGATAGGTGTCGTTTTGTTTCTGCAGCTTGCCATCGCCTATCTCGCGTTGGTAACGCACTTTACATTCAAAGTATTCCATGAATAATATGTTTTTTTATTTGATTATATCTTTAACATCCGTAGCTGATATCCTTCTTTCCGGCATGGCGGTTATCTCCGTAGTCCAGATAAAGAGCGGTACCGATGGGTCTGCTTCCGCTATCTTGTCTGTTCGCTTGCTGTCGTTCTCTCCCAACAGCCATAGCGGCTCGAGTGAGAACACCACATCGCCTGCGGTATGCTTGTTGATGCTTCTCCTGAGTTTCTCTTCTTCTCCCCCGTTAGGCAGCAGTGGCACCGTGGTAATGGGGAAAGCCGACTGTGTGCCCTCAAACTCAAGTATGAAATTGCTTACCTGCTGCTGAATGTCGCTCAACGGTATCTTCTTCTGTTCTATGAGTGTGCGGTTGAGGAAGATAGAGTTTCCGTAGCCTCCGTCTATCCAGCGCTCATGACCGTAGATAGCCATCAGATAGGTGTTGCAGAGAGCTGCTGCACGCTCAGTGTTGAAATAGCGGGCGCTGAGATTGGCCTTATTCAGAGCGGCAGTACCCTTGCCGTATTCCGGCTTGCCAAAGACTATCATTCTGTAGTTGCTCTTGCCTACGCGTTTGTCAAGCTGCTCCATCAGCCAGCCGAGGTCTTGGTTGAGCCGGATATAGAGGTCTTCCTGTTCTGCCGTCTCAAGCATGTCAGAGCGGGCGGAGGGAGAACTCACATTGAGCTCGAGAAGCAGCAGGTCGGGATAGATGTCTGTTCCGAGTGAAGCCTGCTTCTGCATATCAAGAGCCAGTTCGATGACTAAAGTGTTGGCGGCAGGCGAGTGTGTCAATACATTCTTCTGCAGATAACTGAACGGTTTCTTTTTCTCCGTTGGAGTAGGGTGCATATACATCTCCGTATCCATGCGCGGAGTCCATGTCTGTGCTGCTAACTCTTCTATTCTGCCTCTCACATTCATCTTGTCGGCAGCGGTGGGGAGACCTTCGGAGTAGTAGCCCGTGGCAGCCCATTGCATATTCTGCGGATTGAGCCATACGCAGGCATTGGCGGAGTGACCCGCAAGAAGCAATGTATTCGCGGGGTTGATACCTATGGCATATATCTTCGAGTGCTCGCCGTGGGTCATGCGGAACTCGTCTGTCACTGTGGGGGCAAGCAAGGCGGAGGGTGAGAGACGGACATCGGTGTTGATTCCCTTCTGCTGCTCGTCTGTGAATATATTATGTATCTTGCGGTCTTGCCGGCTGAAGTAGTTGTCGCTGCTGATAGCATGGCGGTCGGGCGTGGTGCCGGTCAGGATAGTGGCAAGTGTCTCGCAGCCGCCATACACAAGATGCGGGAAGGTGAGCGTGGACTCATGCGCTTCTTCGTCCAACGTGCGGAGCCCTCCTTGCTGCCAGTAACCTCTCAGCTCACTCATAGCCTCACCGCTCATGCCGTCTATACATACGGCTACTGTCAGCTTGGGCTCGGCTGTCGCGTATGCAAGCGGGCATATAATGGCTGCAAGCATCGCTCTTGCCCGCTTGTTCTTGTGTGAAGAGGTCTTCTTGGGCTCTTTGTTGCTCCGCTTCTCCATACTCCCGAGGATGACAAGGCGCGTGGTGTGAACAATAGGTACAAGCATAAGCCAATGCCACGACTGCACGCAGCAGAGGGGGACTCTGAACAGGGCGAGAATAAGCCAACCTATGGCTATGGGAAACAAGTATCTCTCTGTCTTCTTGCGGCAAGACGGTATGAGCACCAATACCGAAGGCAACAGAAGCAGTGGATTGACGGTGATCAGATTCCAGTTGTGCTGTACGAGCGGGTGAATACTGAAGAAACTGAGGTAGAACATGATGATACCCAGTATCGCCCCTAACAACCACAGCAGTGAGTCGAACCACCAACTGACCTTCTTCCTCCTGAAGTCAACATAGGTAATTGCCAACAGGAGAAGAACGATAAGTATCAATACCGCATAAGGGGAACTTACAAACGGCTGCCTCCTTACTTCGAAAGGTTCCGAGTTGTCATAAAGGGCAATCGGCGAACCGTCCGACAACTTGCCTGTACCTATAAGCTGCATCAGTTGCTCAGGCAGGAAGAGGCGTTCTCTCTTAGTGACCCTCTTGTCGGCATCCGCCCCGAAGATGAGGTCTATGCCGAAGCCGAGCCACGAGTTTTTCTCCGAGTAGAATCTCACCATCTCTCTGAAGGTGGGAGTCTCTGTCGAACCGCGGAACGTGAGCTCTCCTTGCTTGAGAGCCTCCTCTATGTCAGGCACCGTCTTGCTGAGCAAATTATATGGGCGCGTGGCACAGTTGTCAAACACGAAGTTGTACAGGTAATACCTGTTTTGAGGTTCGTAGTTGAGTAGCAAAGCATCTACAATCTCCTGCTTCTCAGGCCCGCTGAGGTTAAGCACCTGCTCGTACGTCGTCCTGCCGTTCAGACTGCTCGTATATACGAACCAGTCGGTATCCTCCGCGTCAAGCTGATACCACGTCTCACCCCGTACAAACTTTAGATAGAAACCCTTGGTGTTGAAGTTGAACACCCCGTAGTTGAATGTCACGTCAACGGCTTGGGCAGGGTCAACTACCCTCAGTGCCGAATGACCGTATTTGCTGTATGCCTCATTCCCCGGCGTGCACGTAAGCAAACTCACCCGAGCACTGTCCGACAGCACTAACGCCTGCTTGGCCGTTATGGTACTCACCCATACTAACGAGAAAATTACTATGTATAATATCCTGCGCATAACCCTCCTTTTATATTCAAACTGCAAAGGTACAAAAAAAATCCCGAATAACAAAATACACCCTCTGTAAAGACACAAGGGCAGGTTCAACCTCAATTACATATACCCCTCCATATATAGGCAAAAAAATGGCGAAATCTATCACCTCTTTCGCAACTTTTTTGTATTTTTTCTCACTTTTTTTTGATGCATGTCTCTCAACAAGTGCAGCAGCCAAGTTTGGCTGCTTTAATGTAGAGACGCGACACCGTCCCGTCTCCAATTGCCCACATGTAGAGACATTTGACTAAATGTCTCTCGGCGGTGCAGCAGCCAAGTTTGGCTGCTCTTGTCAACTTCTCTGGGGGAATACCTGACACCGTCACATCCCTACAGGGATACTATGCATAGATGTGTTCATACGAAATAAGAGGTTGTATCACCTTTGACACAACCTCTTATCACTCTTTTGTTTAGAATGCCGATTGTCTTACTGCACCTGTGCACCTTGCAGGTTATAACGCTTGCCGTCGGGAAGGATGATATATACCTTGCCGTCCTCAAATACTTTCTTCACTTTGGCTGCGCTTGCGGAATGAATATCATCTACTGCTGTCGCGCTGAGAGTGGAGAAAGTGCCGCTATATGTCTTGAGAGTCTTGTCGGCGGCATCTTTGGCGGTGATGGTGTAGCTGTATGTGGAGCCGCTTTCAAGACCAGTGATGGTGAAGCTGAATCCAGTTGCCTGAGTCTGCGCGGGAAGATGATTGCCTTTGATTCCGGGTGCACGGAAAGCAATACTCTGCAACTGCCCGTCACTATTGAATACAAGTGTGCATACCTCGTTGCCGTTCTTGTCCTTGATAACAAGTTAGTAGGTGTCAACATTGGCGACTTGTGGCCATGCGATGCTTGCAGTGTTGTAGTCTGGAGTGACAACTACTTTGTCTGTATTGGCACTTTCAGCCTCTATCGGTTGTACGTCAAACTTTCCCCAGAAAGTGTCAATCTTATAGTCGCGCACTCGACTCTCCGGCACCCAAAGAGTTGCCTTGCGACTAACATTCTCAAATGCGCCTGATGATACATCGGGTACTATTTCTGCATAGCAGTAAATGTCAGTAATACGTTTACAATTATAGAAAGCACCTTTCCCTATTTCTTTCACAGATTGACCCAATATTAGTTTTTCCATATCTTTGCAACCATAGAAAGCATACTGTCCGATGCTTGTGACACTATTGGGGATAGTGACTGAGGTCAACCCGCTGCAACCACTGAAAGCATTATTTCCGATGCTTGTAACACTATTGGGGATAGTCACTGAGGTCAAACCGCTACAATCACAGAACGCACCTTCTCCAATGCTTGTGACGCTATTGGGTATAGTAAGAGATGTAAGACTGATGCAGTAATAGAAAGCATATTCTCCAATGCTTGTAACACTATTGGGGATAGTCACTGATGTCAAACCGCTGCAATGAGAGAAAGCATAATTTCCGATGCTTGTAACACTATTGGGGATAACCAAGTCAGTTACCAAGGTACCGTTTAGATACAAATTGTGAGCAAAAATACTCCATGGAGAACCACCAAAACTGATAGTGCACCATGACGCTATGTCGGTTATATTCACTGAGGTCAAACTGCTGCAACCTTCGAAAGCATAATTTCCAATGCTTGTGACACTATTGGGTATAGTAACTGAGGTTAGACCACTGCAATCACAGAAAGCAAGCCCTCCAATGCTTGTGACACTATTGGGGATAACTATTTCCCCTTTTGCTGATGCGAAACATGCCAGCAATGCGGTTTTAGTGGCATCGGAATATACCAAGTAGCCATCCACATATCCGTTTATGCTCCGTGCTCCCCATGGGGAACCTGTTGCTGTGCCATTATAGACAATGTTTGGAACTGAACCGAAAGCATAATTTCCAATACTTGTGACACTATTGGGGATAGTGACAGAGGTTAGACTGCTGCAAACAGAGAAAGCCCATTCTCCAATGCTTGTGACACTATTAGGGATGGTGACAGAGGTCAGACTGATGCAACCACGGAAAGCATAATCTCCGATGCTTGTGACGCTATTGGGAATAGTCACTGACCTCAGATTGATGCAATCAGAGAAAGCCCTCTCTCCAATGCTTGTGACACTATTGCCAATAGTTACAGAGCTCAGACCTCTGTGATAATAGAAAGCATAGCTTCCAATGCTTGTGACACCATCATAAATAATAACCGTTTTTATATATCCGCTATAACTATACCATGGCAGCGACGATGCAGAAGAATAATCTGTCATGTTTCCTGTGCCGGAAATAGTCAGTGTGCCGTTGTCATCCAATGTCCATGTGACATTGGTTCCACATGAACCTGATGACGATGCAACGACATTCCCTATTGCTGTCACCATGACAAGCAATAGGGTAAGAAGTTTTGATTTCATAAAAAAAGACTTTGTATTTAGGTAATTAATGCAAGTTGTACTATTTTAATATGTCCCCATAACCATAACAAGAACAAAGAAGCCCACGCTGAATATGCTTTCATGCCCGAATCTATTGACAAGATATGGGCAGAATATACATATTCCGTAAGCATCTATTGTAACTTTGTCGGGCTATGGTCTGAAGTTGCGAAGTTCTGAACAGCCGCTCAAAGCGTTCAAAAAACGCCTTATTTATATGTACGCATGCCCACCCTTAAAGACATAAGGTCTGCAACCCAAGTTACGACATATCCCTCAGTGCAGGTTTGCGCTGCAAAGATACACACATTTTCTGAAACATACAAACAAAAAACATATATCAAAACAATGAGTTGCAGTACCGCCTCTTTGCAGGAGGGAAGTAATGACGGCTGTCTTCCTAATATCGTTTGCTTATAAGAATAATTCAGGGAGATGACTATTGTATTTACCCGGATTCTGACTTTATTCAGTTCATTGTGGAAACTTTTGGAATTATCGGTTTGCAAATACGGTTTTTCTGTTGTATCTTTGCGGACTGAAAGAAGTCGTGGAGAGCTGGAGACGAGTCAGGGGAGGGTAGGAGGAGTTCAGACGGATTTCGGGCGGATAGACTGCAATTATGCTACAGGTAGATATAAATATATGATTCATAATATAAAATAAGATATGAGTTTCAAAGAGTCAATGAGCAGTTTCGGCAGATACCTCAAAGAACTTGTCAATCTGTCCGAACATATAGATGTGGTGGCTGCAAGTGCCAATATCCGGAGTAACGTTCAGTTCAGAGGACCTAACGTCTTCATCCTCTTCTTCGCTATTCTGATAGCCTCCTTAGGGCTGAATGTCAACAGCATCCCCGTCATAATCGGTGCAATGCTTATCTCGCCCCTCATGGGCCCTATCATGGGCTTCGGTCTCGGACTCGGTACCAACGACACCGACCTCGTGGGCGAGTCGCTCAAGAACTTGCTCGTCATGGTGGCTATCTCCATTCTTGCCTCCACACTCTATTTCGTTCTTACCCCTCTTGACCTCGAGCATCCTACCGAACTCCTTGCACGAACCAACCCCACAATCTACGACGTGCTGATAGCCCTCTTCGGCGGGTTGGCGGGTATAGTGGAGACCACGCGCAAAGACAAAGGCACCGTCATGTCAGGCGTCGCGATAGCTACTGCCCTCATGCCTCCCCTCTGTACTGTCGGCTACGGCATCGCGCAACTCAACTGGCACTATGCCCTCGGCGCACTCTACCTCTTCTGCATCAATAGTATCTTCATCAGCCTCGCCACCTTCGTAATGGTGAAGTATTTCCATTACCCCAACATACAACTCACTGACAAAAAGAAAGAGAAGAAGAGAAAATGGGCGGTGTTGCTCATCATGATTGCCATACTTATCCCGGGTTTCGTCTCTACCATTGACATCGTGCGCGACAACAACGTCCGTATCGCCGCCTCTCATTTTGTTAATGGCTGCAAGTCGGTAGGCAAGAGTTATATCTATGATTACAAGATAGACGACTCGGGCAAGATGGTGATGCTCAATCTCTATATGGCAGGCGAGCGCCTCAGCGACGCCAACCGTGAGACTATCTATCAGGAGGCAGAGAAGCAAGGTTTCTTCCGCAATCAAATTGTCTTCCACGAAGAGGCTGTTACACAAGGTTTCGACCAGGAGGCATTGGTGAAAGATATCTTCGAGTATCACAACCGGCAATTGGAGGAGAAAGACCGTCTGATTGACTCTCTGAGGAATGAACTCCGTCTCATGGGAGACGAACTGGAGAACCTGCGCGAGAGCGAGAGAAAGAGACTCGAAGAAGCCTCACACCCCCAAGACTCCGTATCGCAAACCATGTAATCAACTCTAAACAATCCTAAACCATTCTAAACAATCCTAAACCATTCTAAACAATCCTAAACCATTCTAAACAATACTAAACAACCCTAAACAACCCTAAACAATTAAAAACTAAAAAAGCATTGTACAATGCTACGTAGAGACGCGACATTGTCACGTCTCCCTCCACACAAAAAAAAACTGTCACGTCTCAAAATGCCCACATGTAGAGACATTTGACTAAATGTCTCTCCTATATAGCAAAAAGCATTATACTATGCAAAAGAAAGGGTAAGATGATATACGTATTTAAAAAGCATTAACCATTATTCAGTTGATAAATCTTTCGAACCCTGTATGACTTTTATTTAGTGCCTTTTTCATTTTTCATTTTTCATTTTTACTTTTTCATTCTAATCAACTCTAAACACCTCCCTGCGTATGAATATACTATTTCTTGTTGTAGGTAAGACAACCGACCGTAACATACAGACTCTCTTGGACGATTACCAATCGCGGCTGAAGCACTATCTGCAGTTTCAGATGCGGGTTATCCCCGAACTGAAGAACGCCAAGAACCTCAGTCAGGAGCAGCAGAAGGCGGAGGAGGGCAGGCAGATATTGTCGCAGGTGCAGGTGTCTGATTATGTGGTGCTGCTTGACGAGCACGGCGAAGAGATGCGGAGCATAGAGTTCGCCTCATATATGCAAAAGCTCATGTCTGCGGGCAGAAATGTGGTGTTCGTAGTCGGTGGCCCCTACGGGTTCTCCAAAGAGGTCTATGAGCGTGCCAACCATAAACTCTCTCTCTCAAAGATGACTTTCTCACATCAGATGGTACGACTGTTCTTCGTGGAGCAGATATATCGCGCAATGACCATACTCCGCGGTGAACCCTATCATCATGAATAAATACACACAGTCCGCACCATACGCACAACACTAAACCACTCAAAACAATTAACAACTAAAAAAGGCATTGTACGATGCTACGTAGAGACGCGACATTGTCACGTCTCCCCCACCAGTGAAGTTTATCTCAAATAAAATGGGCATTGTACGATAATATACATTTTTTGAAGAAAAGCATTAACAATTATTCAGTTGATAAATCTTTCGGACCCTGTATGACTTTTATTTAATGCCTTTTTCATTTTTCATTTTTACTTTTTCATTCTAATCAACTCTAAACAACACAAAAGGAACACAACAACTTGTGTTCCTTTTGTTTGTACTCGCAGTAATAGAGTGTGACTGTTCCCCTTCAACCATAGAGCGGTGCAATACCACGTACAATTCTAAACAACACTAAACCATCCTAAACCATCCTAAACAACACTAAACCATCCTAAACCATTCTAAACAATCCTAAACCACTCTAAACCCCACTACTCTTCTCCTTCTTCCGTAGTCTCTACAGAAGCAGCCTCGTCCTCGGCAGGCGTCTCGGCACTCTCTACCACCTCAGTTTCAGAACAGCACTCAGAAGAGTTCTTGAAGCAAGGCAGCGGTGACTGGCATCCCCATCTGTTGAAGCAGTTGCCAAGCCACAGACCGCATACCACTACCGCTATGCAGAGAATTGACACGAGCCACTTGGCCCATGTCGGCATACCTTTCTTTGCAAACGGGTCGGGAGTCTTTACTACAGGGAATTTCACTTGGTCGGTCAGTGTCACGCCAAACGGTATGTTCACTCTCGAAGATGCGTTGACTGCCCAACCGTTGGCATTCAGAAGCGGCGCGATATTGCGCTTGCGGAGTTTGAGCCATGCCATTATCATGCTCGGGCCCGAGATGATGAGCAACAGCACGCAGAAGAATATTACCCAGTGCCACCAGGCGGTGAAAGCTGAGAAGAAGGCTGCTAATGCCGCGCCTACCAACCCGATAGCCATACCTATGGCGGCAAAGATACCTGCAAACTTGGCTATGTCAAAGGCTTGTGGCGCAGGTTTGCCGTCTGCAGCTGCATTGGCAGGGGCTGCCTGCATCTTGGCAGTCGTGTCTGCCATCATCTTCGAGTCTTTCTCTGCTGCGCGTTTGTTGATGGAGTCTTCTATCCACTTGGCAAGACGGCGGTAGGGAGACCAGAAAGCCTGCTTGATACTGATGGGGTTGTCAATTATCTTTGTTACTACTGCATCGTAGTCCACACCGTCTCTGTCGTAGAAGATAGCATTCTTGCCTACATAGAGGTCGCCTGTCTCACCCATGGTCATCGCTGCCACGATGTCAACAGGTGCTGCTTTCTTCTTGCTGGTGCAAGTGCAGTAGATCAGATACATACCGCTGGCAGGAGCCATAGTGGCGTGTGCACCCGCGTTCTGCACTCTCATGCAGAGGTGGCAGGCGCGCTGGTCAATGATAAGGGTACCTGCCTGGAAGATAGCCTTCACGTTCTGGTCTTTGTCGTAGAAGTCCTGCAGAGTGATATAGTTGTTGAGAATAGTATTATAGTCGCGATAGAGGTGCGTGAGTTTGTCCACGCAGTCAATTCCTGCAGCCTCCTCTTCCAAAGCCTTGTCTTCCTCCACAAGCTTGAGCAACTCGTCTTTTACGTTGTTCTTCAGCAGACTATCTATCTCCTCTATACCTATACTCTCCACATTGGCACCGGCTTTCGCAGCCAACCATGCTGTATAAGGTGTAGTCTTGCTGCCTATCTCGTCCCACTCGGCTTCCGTAAGGGTCTTCTTTTTCTTATCTACGGCTATACTCATCAGAGCTGCAAACTGTGAAGCCCATGCAGGATTCACGGGTGCTGTGAGGTCAAGAGTGTCACTGCCCGTAACGCGCTGAATAGGGTAGGAGGCTATCTCTTCGCCTTTCTCCGTGAGGTTCTCGGCTGAGATGGCTTCTATACGGCTTACCTGCACATCGAGTGCGGCAGTACTGTCTGCAGAGAAAGTGGCAAGGCGTGAGCGGAGGAAGTAGTCTTTCACCTTGCTGTTGAGGGCGTTGAAGAGTTCTATCGCCTTGTCGGTGTCTTCACCGTAAGGCAGTTCCGGTTTCTCTGACTGCCATGCGGCATAGTCTGCAAGTGCCTGATAGAAAGCCTCTATCTGTTCTGCATTAACACCTTGTACACCACTTCTGTCCTGAGCGCCGCCGGTGGCGGTTGTAGCAAAGGCAATCACTTTCTTGAGGTTCTCATCGTCGGTGCTGCCTTCTGTGATGATGCCGTCACCGTTGAAGCGTGTCTGGGCGAAGATAGCAATGCTGTCGCTTGAGTCGGCCACGGTCACCACTTCTCCCTCTTTGCCCAAGTTGGCAAGTATCTGCTTGGCGGAAGCATAGAGGCGTTGACCCTGTTCGCTGTCTTGGTTGATGTCGCTAAGGGCGATACCGTCAGTGCCGAGCAACAGAGTGTCAGCATCTTTGATTACATCCACAAGCCAGTCGGTGGTAGCGATGATGTCATTCACGTGAATCTTGCCGTCGGCATCGGCATCCATGTACTGCAGACTCTTACTCTCGATTTCAAGTCCTGACACAGGGCAACTGAGCACTGTCCACATCTTCTTGTCAAGCTCGGCAAGATGTTTCAAGTCCTCACCCGACTGAATCTTAATACGAGTGGCACCACCTATGTTCTGGAAGGTCCACTTGTAACCGTTTTGTTTTTCTTTCTTCATGATCTATATGTTTTTAGTTTATGTTATTCTGTTTATGTTTCTTTTTATGTTACTCTGTTTACGTTATTCTTTTTCTGTTACTCTGTTTACGTAGTCTGTTTCTGTCACTCTGTTTGTGTTATTCTGTTTGTGTTACTCTTTCATGGGAGACGTGGCAATGCCGCATCTCGGCAATGGTAGAGGTATGAATTAAAAATGAAAAAGTATAAATGAATAAGGCGTTGTACGATGCGATGTAGAGACGCGACACTGTCACGTCTCCCCACCATTGAAGTTTATCTCAAATAAAATGGGCATTGTACGATGATGTAGTTTTGAATAAAAGCATAAACCATTATTCAGCAGATAAATCTATCGAACCCTGTATGACTCTTATTTAGTGCTTTTTTCATTTTTCATTTTTACTTTTTACTTTATCACACTAAACCACTCTAAACCACATAAACAATCCTAAACAACTCTAAACCACCCTAAACAACTCTAAACAACTCTAAACAACTCTAAACAACTCTAAACCACTCTAAACCACCCTAAACAACTCTAAACCCTTTTCACACTCCTGCCCCTAATTTCCTGTAGTCATGCAGAGAGAGGTTGTCGCTCACGTACTTGAGTGCATGTACCGTCTTGAAGCCCATACCGCAGATGAAGGCAAGCTCCATGTCAAACACACAGTCTTTATAGTCCGATTGCAGGCAGAAATCCACACCCGAGTAGCATACTGCCTTGGTCGTTATCTGCTTGGTCTGTTCGTTCTCTGGGATGGGAGAAAGAAAGATCTCAGGCTCCGGATATTGCACATTGGGGTGATTGAGCCTTACTTCGGTCACTTCCACCATTGTGCCTATCTCAAAGTTGCTACTACCTGCATAACCAACGTTAAACAGTTCTGTATCAAGAGGTATGTTTCTCAGGGCTTTCATGATATTGAAAGCACCGACACCTGTAATGAGTACCTCAACTCCCGGAAAATACTGTTCTGCGAGTTGTCTCTCTTGCTCTTCTGCTATAAGTACAAGTTTCATAGATGTTATGTATTATGTTTTTATATTATATTTTTGCCTGCAAAGATAGTGAAAATATTTCACCTCTGCAAATTCACTTTATTCTATCATAAACAGCCTGAGGTCAGCCTTGCTCCCGCGGAATATGTCTATATCCACAGGTCCGGTAACACCTTCCACTCTGCCGCTCTCTGCACACTGCCATATAGCATGGTGTCTGCTGGGTTCTTTGCCTCCGTATCTGGCTATCCAGAACGGGTATTTCTGAAAGCGTTTGTCCTTCTGGAAATAATTGTTATAGGTCTTCTCGTTGGTGTAAATTATAGGTCTTACGCCATAGTAATCCCCCACTATGCGAAGCCATCTGTCCACCGAGTCTTTCATCGGCAGTCTGCCGTCCACAGGCTCTATGTCAAGCACCGGCACAAGGTCTCCTTTCTGCAGTTGGCTGTAACTGATGAAGTTGTCCGCCTGCATGATGGCTGAGGCCTGGGGAGAATAGAAGTGGTAGGCGCCAAAGAGCAGCTGCTTGTCTCTGCAGCCCTGCTTGTTTCTGTTATAATAGGAGTCGTGCATACGGACACCCTCTGTGGCTTTGGCTATAAGAAAATCCACCTCACGCTTCGTAGTGTTCTTCTCTGCAGAGTTATACATCTTTCTTGAGGCATCAAGGTGAAAACAGAGGTTGTCGAAATCCACACCGCCTTGATAGTGAGATATATCTATGCCTATCACTTCCGCCTCAGGTAGTCTTGTATGTTTCCAGCCGCTGAACATTATCCTCAGCCATTCTTTGTATCTGGGCATCTCCTCATGTGTAGGCAGCAGACCTTTCCACCATAGTGTAAAAGCTATAACAAGAGGTAATAACAACACAAGAGTGGCAATGCTTATTCCCACTCTTATACGCATCTTCTTGCGTTGTTTCTTTGTTATATGACGTTTCTTCTTTGAGATAAAACTTTATAGATTATAATGGTGTCGCTTCTCTACATTCGGTTTCTTTCTTACCTCATCAGTTTCGTCACTCCTGTCTCTGTCACAATCATATACATCGAATGAGGCATACTCTCGAAGGAGAAGTCAGAGTTGGTGGTGGTGATGAGCATGCCTTGCACATTATATATATATACCCACTTGCCCTGAGGGTTGTGCAGCACAGACCCGTCATACCAAAGACCCTCCTCACTCATGTTCTCCAAACCTGTGGCAGTGGTTATATAGGCTGTATATACTTTCTTGTTGATGAAGTCGCTTACTGTAAAGTCCACGCCGAAATAACTGTCACTCATGTTCAGCACACTTCCCGAGGTGGGGGTCACTTTGGTCTTCTGGTCAGCCACAGTGATTACAGGAGAAAGGGCGGTAAGGTCGGTTCCTTCGGGCATCTCCAAGCGTATCTCTTGATTGCTCTCGTCTATGGTGGCTTTGTGCCCGTCAATACTGAACTCTGTTATCCTCAATTCAGGCAGTGTTACTTTCGACTCCTCTGTTGATAAGAGATAGTCTATCACATTCTGCAGCAGTTTCTTGCCGTCATTGGTGAGGTTGGAGGCAGACTGTTGTGAGAGGGGGAAGAGTATGTATTTCGCACCTCTTGTCTTCTGCGGCACCTCATGTATAAAGGTCTCAGGCTCACCGTCTTCTTCATATATCTCACCTTGTTTGGGAGCTGTGGCGAGAGCATAACTGCCTTGCAGAGTCACCTCTGTAGGCATCAGACCTCTGCCGCTTACTTCTTTTAGAACTTCTATCTCACTGCCTTCCTGCACATTGAAACCCTTGAATACAGGGTGCTGCGGCTGAAGGACTTTTATCTTTGTATTGGTTATACTGCCATTGTCAGGGTATCCCCAACCCAAGCGCGAGGTGGTGTAGGTGAAGTTCTTCATGTTAAGCACGGGTTTCTTCACATCGTTGATTATATGCAGCACCTCATCATTATTGGCATCCACATCCTCCGAGATGATAATGAAGTCATAGGCGGAATAATCCACCTCTTTCTCTGACATTCCTCCTGCCGGGCGGGCAAAATAGTTGTAACTCTTGGTCAAATCCGTATATACCCCGTTTGACCTTGTCTGCTTGTAGAGATATAGCATTGTACCCTGCGAACCGGGCACTACGACCGGACTGCTTGACTCCACTATTATCTTTCCTTGCAGTGTGTTGGCATCTTTCAGACTTAACTCGTAGGGGAAAGTGCCCACTGTGGTCGGTGTACCTGTCAAAGAAACGGTATGCTTGCTCTCATCCACCGCGAAACTCAGTCCGGCAGGTGTCTGGCTCGTCCATTTCCAACTGAGGTCATCTTTGTCTATACTGTAATAATAGAACACCACAGGCTCTATCGCCGACTTCTCATACACTGTCTTCACCGAGTCTATCATCCTCTGGTAGGTTATCTTGCTCCCTACCAGTATCTTGCCTTGTATAGTGCTGACTATCTTGCTGTCTTCGTCTTTGGCAGTGATAGTGTATTTATACTCGCCGTTCTTGCTGCCTGCCGTTCCTGACACTATCAATGTGTCTCCGTCTGCTTTCTGCATAGTCACACCGGCAAGGGGAGTACCTGACCAACTGAACTCAGCATCACTCACTTTGTTCTTCAGATAGTAGGTCACGGGAGTCATCTGCAGTGTCTGCATCACTGTCTGCGTACTGTCATTGCCATTCAGTCTCTTGAGCTTGGGCACGTAGGCAACTCGAAGAGAAAAAGCATACATAGCACTCTTTTCTGAGCCTGTATGTACTATGCGAATTACATGTTCTTGGGTGGAAATATTATATCGGCGGATTGAAGGGGCAGTGTTGAATTGTTGAGGCTGTAATACATTGTCCACATATACCTCTAAAAATCTGTTATTCTCAGGTTTGGAGCCCCCTGATGTGTCGTCTATCTTCTTATCCCTTGCAACTATGGCAAATTGGTCAAAACCTTTTATGTGCATAGTAAACTCTGAGGTGTTGTCCAGATCAAGACGGCGGATCATAGTGCCAAACTCCTGACCCATTGCATCTGAAGAAGAACTCCAACCTGTACCCTTGAGATTAAACCAACCATCAAGGGCAGTACATTCATAATCAGATTTTCTTGTAGTAATACCTGAGACTTTATCCTGGTTTATTGTTGCAACACAGAAATCGCTTTCTGAATCACGTGTTACATAATACACCTCATACTCTCTTCCGTCAAACACTGTGAGGTCGGTGCCATAACCTTTGTTGCTCTCATATACCTCTGTCTCATGAATGGTCAAATCTGTGCCTGGCACGGGCACCTCTTTCTCCTTTACATGTATTATGCTTTGTGCGGTATAACCTCCTTCTAATGTGGTCACTGTAACTGTTGCATCCCCTTTCTTCAAGGCTGTCACAAGCCCGTCTTTCACACTCACCACAGCACTGTTGTCCACACTCCATGTCACTGCTTTATTGGTGGCATCAGCAGGACTTACACTATATGTAATTTGGTGAGTGTCATTTATATACAACGTCAGTTCTGTCTCGCTCTTGGCAATACTTACACCTGTTACCTTCACTATGGGTGTCGTGCTTTTGGTCACCGTTACAGTACATGTAGCGGTAAATCCTCCGTCATCTGTCTTTACTGTGATGACGGTTGTCCCCTCTTTCAATGCCGTTATATTACCATCGGCGTCCACTGTAGCCACCGTAGGGTCACTGCTTGTCCAGGTCACTTTGGTGTTGGTCGCTCCCCGCGGGTCAACTGTAGCAGTCAGTTTCTCACTCTTCCCCTCCTCTATAGTCAACGTGGTCTTGTTCAGATTCACACCCGAAACAGGAATAACCGTACTGCTGCCGGAAGATGTTATTATTATTTTAGTTACAAAATCTCCGTCAGCTGTATGTGATGATAGGTAAAATCCATATATGCCTGCTTCTAATGCAGGAGTCTCATTGGTCTCAGATGTGGTGGTTGTGTTAGCCTTTGAACCGTGTGTGATGCTTATTGTGCAAATCTCAGAATTAGAGTTTGAATAATATGTATCATTCTTGCCTCCATTGTCATATTGCTGAATAATTCCATTAAAATCATTTGTGGAAATGGTCTTTACACTCCAAGTGTCTGTAATCTCTTTGTTCTTTGAGTTTAATACTTCAAATTTGATGGTAGACTTTTGGGCTATTTGAAATGCTATCATACTTCCGCTTTTTGCTTCTATGCCATTAGAGCATGTGAGACCGCTTCCACTTCTGCCATAATATATGTCTTTATACATCTTAAAGACTTTTGAGTTCCCTGTGTTGGGAGCCCCGGTCATATCGTAAGTTCCGGCTGCTAATGCCACAGGACTCGTCGCATATACATTTCCAACCATCATGCACCCGAGTGCAAGTATAAGGCTCTTTTTGAGCAAGTTTTTCATATCAAATATTGGTTTGGTGTTAACACATACTTTATCACTTGCAAAGATACAACTTATTTTTCAAAACACAATATATATATTGACGGAAAATGTGTAATAACAATATAATTTATTTGTAGAGACGTTGCATTGGAACGTCTCCCGTCGCGCCATGACCGTCTCTCTGTTGCGCCATGACCTCTCCCCATCTCACCATACCCTCTCCGTCTCGGCTGAACATCTCACCCCTTTCCCCATTCTTCCTCCTCTCGCCCCTCCTCCTCTCACCCTCCTCCTCTCACCCTCCTCCTCTCGCCCCTCGCAAACTACCCCGCCAATTCATCCTTCGTCACGGCATTTACGTAAAAAAGACGTAAACGAGACGTAAACGAGACGTAAAAAGAAGCCATAACTTATTGTCTCTGTCGCTCAAACAGCATCTTCTCACCCTTCAATCCTCCTCCCCTTATCCCAATCGTCTCCCCTAATTTCATTTTCCTCTTGCATATCTCAAAAAAATACACTATCTTTGCAACTCAAAAGGCGATAATGCCGGATAATTAACAATAAACACAAACAACTAAATTATTATTAATATGAAATTCAAACACTTATTTCTTGCTGTGTGCATGTTTGGGTCTGCCTCAGTGTTCGCACAAGACGCTGACAAAGCTACCATTACTGGCAATGCGGATGCTGCACAAAAAGCTGCTGATGACCTCCAAAAAGTTGATTTGGGCGAAAAAGCCTGGAAGTTTGACGGTGTTGTCGGACTCAACGGTGCTGCTACAGGCTTGGTCAATTGGGCTGCAGGCGGTAAAAACAATGTGAATGCAGTAGCCTTCTCTAAGCTTCATCTCCTCTATCATAAGGACAATATCGCATGGGAGACCAACTTTGACACAGACTTTGCCCTCACTTGGATTGATCAGGATGAAGACCCCTTCCAGAAGTCAAGTGATAACATCAAACTCTTCACCAAATTCGGTTGGGAGTTCAAAGAGAACTGGTATCTGACTGTCCTCGGCGGTTTCCAAAGCCAATATGCTATCGGACGTGACTATATAGCAGGTGCCAACCCTATTATAAGCAAGTGGCTGGCTCCTTCCTATACTGATATATCTATCGGTATCGACTGGAAGAAGAGTTATAACGGAGCCGACTTCAGTCTCTATCTCTCTCCTGTTGCCGGTAGGATTGCTACTGCATACGTAGGGGAGAAATGGAATCAGAAATACACCAAAGAGGCTGAGCTCGGTGACTTGAAATACATCGTGGACAACCTTGAGCAGGGAACTCCCGAGTATAACGTGGCAAAAGCTGCATACGACGCTGCCGAGATATTGTATGACGAAGGAGGCTACGAAACAGCTGTGGCAGCAGGTACAGACCTCCGTAGTACTCTCCAGCAGAAATACGGTACCTATATATATGCGCGCAAGGACATGACCTACGACGGAAAAGATTATAATGCAGGCGACCAGATTTTCCGCAACTACCGTGCTGAGTTCGGTCTCAGTTTCAAGGGAGGCGTATCATACAAATATGAGAACCTGACCCTGGGCACCACTATCCAACTCTTCTCGCCGTATCAGGGCAAAGGTTTCAGCCTGAAGGATATTTATGAGGAGAAAGGCGGCGTATGGGAGGAAAGAGACAAGAATTTGAACTACTTCGAATACTCCAACAACAATCGTTTCTTCGGACACTTTGACGTGGATTGGGACTTCAGTATCAGTTATCAGTTCCTCAAGGTGTTGAATGTGTCGTTGGCTACCTCTCTCAAGTACTATAACGGTACCCTGATTGCCAACAAGAACGGTGACTTGGCAGAGCGCGTACAGTTCAAGAGCGTAGTGGGAGTTGGAATAGGCTACAGCTTCTAATGTAAAGACGAAGAGTGCAGCAGCCGATATCGGCTGCTGCTTTATACGGAAACAGGTGGACTCCGCTCGGATATTGGCATCGCTTGAGAAGAATATCGACAATCTTCTCCAAGAACAGAAGAGACTCCAGGAAGATGTCTCCAGACTGAGCGATGCCAACAGGGACCTGAGAGAGGAGATGATAAGGACGCACGCCGAACTTGACAACCTGAAGAAAGATTATAACCGACTCCGTATGGCTCATGCTATGGTGGCTGACACTACTGAAAGAGAACTGGTCAAACGCCAACTTACACGCATGATTCATACCGTGGACAAGACTATTGAAAACCTCAAGGCTCTTGACTGACAACAAACAAAATATAACCCTGAGGATTGATTGCCATGAGGTACGTCTGACAGTGGACAGAGACAAAGAAGAGGTTTACCGCAAAGCTGCTGTTACGCTCAATGAGACCTACAAACGCTATGCAGAAACCTATCCACAACTCTCTGTGGAGAAACTCTGGGTCTATACCGCACTTGAGGTGGCTGTAAACCTCCACTCCGACATCCGTGACAAAGACCTCCAACCGCTGCTTGACAAACTCAAAGAACTCAACGACAAACTTGACAAGAGATGAGAAGCCCGGTAAAGAAGCAGCATATCATAGCTGCTTCCCAGGAAACGTGAAAGTGTTGCGTCTCCACCTCATCGAAATGCCGAACAACACCGAACAACTCTAAACAACACTAAACCACTCTAAACAACCCTAAAATGAACACATTTATAATAATACTGATTGCGATAGGGGCGATGCTCGTAGGAGCAGGTATCACCTATCTCATCTTCCGCCATACCTCCAACGGCATACTCAAAAAAGCCGAGGAAGAGGCGGAGCTGTTGAAGAAAAACAAGATTATTGAGGCAAAAGAGAAATTCATAGCTCTCAAACTCGAACACGAAAAACAAGTACAACAGTCACAACAGAAACTCCAGCAACAGACTGAACGGCTCCAGGAACGCGAGCGGCAACTCAATCAGAAACAAGGAGAAATAGCTCGGGCGCAGAATGAACTGCAGAAACTCCAGCAGCAACTTGAACAACAGAAGACTGCCATTGAGTTCCGTGAGCGTGAGACAGAGAAACTGCATCGCCAGGCTCAGCAACAACTTGAGACTATCTCCGGTCTGAGTGTGGAACAGGCTAAGAGCCAACTCATCGAGTCTTTGAAAGACGAGGCTAAAACCAATGCTATGGCTTACGTCAACGAGATTATGGAAGATGCACGCATGACTGCCAACAAAGAGGCAAAGAAAATCATTGTGCAAACCATACAACGCATTGCCACTGAAGCCGCTATAGAGAATTCTGTATCTGTCTTCCATATTGATAACGATGAGATTAAGGGCAGGATTATCGGTCGTGAGGGACGAAACATTCGTGCCTTGGAGGCTGCTACCGGTGTGGAGGTTGTCGTGGACGATACTCCTGAAGCCATTGTCCTCTCTGCCTTTGACCCCGTAAGACGCGAGGTGGCAAGACTCTCGTTGCACCAACTCGTAACCGACGGACGCATCCACCCTGCACGCATTGAGGAGGTGGTGCAGAAAGTGCAGAAGCAGGTGGACGAGGAGATAATAGAAACAGGCAAACGCACTACCATCGACCTCGGTGTCCACGGTCTGCATCCTGAACTGATAAAGATGGTGGGCAGGATGAAATACCGCTCCAGCTACGGTCAGAACCTGCTCCAGCATGCCCGTGAGACTGCCAATCTCTGTGCTGCCATGGCGTCTGAACTCGGACTCAATCCTAAGAAAGCACGCCGCGCAGGGCTCCTGCATGACATAGGAAAAGTGGCTGAGGACAACCCCGAGATGCCGCATGCACTCTACGGCGCACAGCTCTGCAAGCAGTATGGAGAAAAAGATGATATATGCAATGCCGTAGGTGCTCACCACGACGAGATGGAGATGGAGACCATGCTTGCTCCCATCGTGCAGGCGTGTGATGCTATCTCAGGCGCAAGACCCGGAGCCAGAAGAGAGATAGTAGAGGCGTATATCAAGCGTCTGAACGACCTTGAGAACCTTGCACTCAGCTACCCCGGTGTGATTAAGACCTATGCTATCCAGGCGGGTAGGGAACTGCGCGTCATAGTAGGCGCGGACAAGATGTCGGACAAAGACGCCGAACTCCTCAGTTTTGATATAGCCAAACGTATTCAAGACGAGATGACCTACCCCGGTCAGGTGAAAATCACTGTCATACGGGAAACCCGTGCAGTGAACATTGCAAAGTAAATGTATAGAAAAAGAAAGAGTGCAGCAGCCAATGGCTACTGCACTCTTTCTTTATATAAGCGACCGATATTGTCTACCGCGCTTACTAACAATACTAAACCACACTAAACCATACTAAACCATACTAAACCATACTAAACCATACTAAACCACACTATACCACCCTAAAAATCACTTGTTCCACACGGAGGAATCTATCTTCTGATTGAGTTGGATGCCTGTGGTTTCGTAGATGGTGTAGTTGCCGTTGGCTTGTATGAGGTTAAGGGAGACGAGGGCGCCTGTCTTGGTGTCATACTCAAGTTCAAGGCGGTTGATGCCTGTGGTTTTGGCTTTCTGTTTGGTGAGGATACAGACATATTTGCCTGCCTCCTGTTTGCAGTCAATATCAGCCTCGTTCTGTTCTGCTACACGCTTTAGGTCACCGGTCATGCTGCCCAACAGGGTCTCACGGAAGATATACATCTGACTCTTTGGGGTCATGGTCATGTTCTGAACCTGTCCTTTTCTTGAGACGATGAATTTGCCGTCTTTGATTAGGGTGTAGTCGCCTTGAGGGTCGGTGTAGTCCATGAGGAGTGCGTCAGGCGATACGAAGCGGATAGTTCCCTGTTTGACGGTCTGCTTGTTCATTTTGGGCATGACGGTCTTCTCTGTGAACGTGGCAGTGTAGGTTTGTGTCTTGCCGTTAAGGGTCTTGATGTTCTGTTCAATGTCTTGTGCATTGAGGCATACTGCTGCAAGGAGGAGTATGGCTGTCAGGATTTTTTTTTGCATAGGGGTAGTTGTTTTTAGTTAAGCAGCCAATATTGTCTGCTGCGTTCTTTAATCAATATTCCGTTATTTCGATATGGTGTAGAGACGTGACGGTGTCGCGTCTCTACTATTACACGGCAAATTGTGTGCTAAAATGCAATTTCTTCAGAAAAAGCGTGCAAAGTTAAGAAAAAATTACTACCTTTGCAACCGATTTTCGTAATATGCACTATTATGGCTGAAAAGGTTTATAATTATCTTCAGGAGCACAAGTGGCTGAATGTTTTGCTGCTTGTGCTTACAGTGGTGTTATTCACTGTGTTAGGAGTTCATTGCAAGTTCGAGGAGAACATTGCCAAACTCCTGCCGCCCACTTCCGACAACTTGAATGTGGATCTTGCCTTTACAGATATGAAGGTGAAGGACAAGACGTTTATTCAGATTGCAGCCAGACAAGGAGAAGAGGCTGATGCGGAGCAATTGGCTGAGGCGATGGATAGTTTTATGGAGAAGTTGCTGGTAGCAGACGAGGGTCATGGCAGAGTGGAGAGCACCCTGTATCAGGTGGATTTCGCTCAGTTCATGGACGCCGTACCCTGGCTGTTGGAGCATGCACCGCAGTATCTCGACTTCACTGACCGTCAGATGGATTCACTTACCTCGGAGGAGCATATAAGACTTCAGCTCCAGCAGTATATGGAACTGATGGAGACAGATTTGGGCATGCAACTGTACGATTATATGGCATACGACCCTGCAGGAATACTGATGAGCAAGGTGCAGCCTATGCTTCAGAGCGGAGTAGAGAGTCCTGTCAAGAACGGGCATCTCTTCTCTAAGGACGGCAAGGTATGCATGGGCTTTGTCAATCCTGCTCTGAGCAGTATGGACTCAGGCAGTTCTGGCAAGATGCTCAAGGAGATAAAGCAAGCCAAGGAGGAGGTTGAGCAGGAATACCCCAATGTGGAGGTGCTGTATCACGGTACGGTCATCATGTCTGCCAACAACTCGAGACGAATAAAACTTGACCTGCTGTTCACCATAGGCATAGCGCTGATTATCATTCTCATACTTTTGGCATGGAGTTTCCGTCAGGCTTCAAGCATACTTTTGCTGCTGATGCCGGTGGTGTATGGTGCTTTGTTTGCGTTGGCGGGTGTGTTTGTGGTGCAGGGAGGAATGTCCGTAATGGCATTGGGCATAGGTGCGATAGTGTTGGGCGTGGCGTTGAGTTATTGTCTGCACGTGATGGTGGAATACAAATACACAGGCGATGCACGTCAGACGGTGAAAGATCAGGCGACACCTGTCTTCCTCGGTTCGCTTACCACCATCGGTGCTTTTGCAGGACTGTTGTTCACACAGTCTTCATTGTTAAGGGACTTCGGCGTGTTTGCTGTAATGGCTATGGTTGGCACAACTTTGGCAAGTCTCGTCTTCATGCCTCAGTTCTTCTCCAAAAACAACAAAGTGAACAGGAAAGCGTTTATGTTCATGGAGAAAGCCAATAGTTATGACCTGAGCAGGAGCAAGGCGGCGATGATATTGATGGCGGTGTTTGTTGGGGTATGTATAGCCTTCTCGGGCAAGGTGCATTTCGACTCAGACCTTAAGAATATAAATTACATAGACCCGTTGGTTGAGAGGTCGATGCAGTTGTATGCCGACGAGCAGGACGATGGCAGTTTCCGTCAGTATTTCGCGGCAGTGGCAAAGAGTTATGACGAGGCATTGGTGCAGTTGGAGCAGGTGGAGCAGGTATGCGACTCGTTGCAGAAAGAGGGAGTGATCGACGGGTACACCAAAACCTCCGACATCATGCCTTCTCTTCTCAAGCAGCAGCAGCGAACAGACCATTGGAAAGAGTATTTCTCTGACACGAAGGCTGCCGCGGTGTGGGTAAACGTGAAGAAAGCCTGCAAGAGTGAGGGCATAGACGCAGACATGTTCCTGCCTTTCAAGCAGGCTATGACAGCGGACTACGAGCCTGAACTGCTGTGCGAAGCAGGTGTGCTGCCTGACGAGATAATGAGCAACCTCTGTGAGAAAGACGGGGACTATGCATTGGCGTTTATCCCTGTAAGAATCCCGCCTGAGAAGGTCAACGAGGTGAACGGCATACTGACTGAGGCGGCTGACTGCATAGTGCTTGACCCCTTCTATTATACTATAGATACTGTGGCGATGATGCAGCAGGATTTCAATACAATATTGGGTATCAGTGCCGTCTTTGTGCTACTGGTACTGTTGTTTTCTTTCCGCAGACTGACCATTGCTCTTATAGCCTTCCTGCCTATGGCACTGAGTTGGTATGTGGTGTTGGGGGCAATGTATCTGACAGGGCATGAGTTTAATTTGATCAACATTGTGGTGTCAAGTTTCATCTTTGGCATAGGAGTTGATTATAGTATATTCATGATGGACGGCTTGCTGAGAACAGCCAGGGGCGAGACAGAGAACCTGCTGACTTATCATAAAACAGCCATAACGCTGAGTGCCACTATACTGGTGATCTGCATGGTGTCGTTGCTATTTGCCAAGCACACGGCAATGCGCAGTATAGGTTTCGCCTCGCTTGTGGGTATGATAACGACGATGCTTCTTACCTACACCCTCGAACCATGGCTCCTGCGGCAGGCACTTAAATGGGAATGGCTGAGGAAGAAGATAGTGGGGAAATAAAGCAGCAAACGTAGAGACGCAGGGGAATGATGGCAGCTTCTTGTAGATACGCAACACTGTCAAGTCTCCACCTCATCGGAATATCGAAAAACAACACTAAACTACTCTAAACCACTCTAAACAATACTAAACCATTCTAAACAACCCTAAACCACTCTAAACCACTCTAAACCATTCTAAACAACACTAAACCACTCTAAACAACCCTAAACCACTCTAAACAACACTAAACAACCCTAAACCACACTAAACAACCCTAAACCACTCTAAACAATACTAAACAACTCACATGGCAGAGAAATTTTGGAACAGATTCAGATTCAAGTACAGAGTGTCAGTGGTGAACGAGAACACTCTGGGTGAGGTATGGCACTTCCGCTTGTCAAGGTTGGGCATGTTTCTTTGGGGCTTCTTGTTAGCCGTATTGTCTTTCCTCCTGTTTGCCGCCCTGATATGGTTCACTCCTCTGAAGAACTACCTGCCGGGGTACAATGCCGATATACGTCAGCAGTTGGTGGAAGAGACTATCCGTATCGACAGTCTGGAGAACATGGTGGCATTGCAGACTGAATACCTTAATATAATAAGGGATGTGGTTGCAGGTGATGTCAAGACAGACAGTGTGAAACCCTTGGACTCGCTTACACTGATAAACAAAAACGAACTTATCGCTCCCGGCTCAGCCATCACCGACGAGTTCATAGCCCAATATGAAGAGAAGGAGAGGGACAACCTTGCTCTCTTTGATGTTCAGACCTCTACTCCTGTTTATACCCTGTTCAGACCTGTAAACGGGGTGGTGGAGGAGCATTATTCGAAGACAGAGGGAAGACTCTATGTGGGTTGCCGTGCCATGCAGAATGCCTGTGTCGTGAGTGTACTTACAGGTACGGTGATCTATACCAACAGGAACATGGAGGGCGAGTGGGAGATGATGATTCAGCATGAGGGGGATTATCTGTCGGTATATAAGAACCTAAAGCAGGTGAACAAGACCGTAGGGCAGAGTGTGCAGGCAGGAGAGATGATAGCAGTGGTGGCAGACGGAAAGCAGTTGCTGTTCTCATTGTGGCAGAAAGGCAACTCAGTCAATCCTGAGGAAGTGATTGCATTTTGATACATATCAATTTACCGGAATTCAGAACAACACTAAACCACCCTAAACAACATTAAACAACATTAAACAACACTAAACAACACTAAACCACCCTAAACCACCCTAAACCACTCTAAACAACCCTAAACAATACTAAACCACACTAAACCACCCTAAACCATTCTAAACCACTCTAAACAAATTGTGATAAAGAAACAGATAGCGATATTAGGGAGTACCGGAAGCATAGGTACTCAGACTCTGGATGTGGTTAGGAGTAATCCTGACCGTTTTCAGGTATATGCCATCTCAGCCAACAGCAGTGTGGATATGCTTATAGCCCAGGCACGGGAGTTCCTGCCTGAAGTGGTATGTATAGCAGACGAGACCAAATACGGGCAGTTGAAAGAGGCGCTGTCAGACTTTGACTGCAAAGTGTGGGCAGGGAAAGAGGCTATAGCGGATATGGTTACTATGCCTTCAATAGACATAGTGGTGGCGTCAATGGTGGGATATGCGGGACTCTTGCCGACAATTAATGCCATCAAAGCAGGCAAAACCATTGC
Organism: Paludibacteraceae bacterium; assembly: GCA_905235505.1. Classification (GTDB taxonomy): domain Bacteria; phylum Bacteroidota; class Bacteroidia; order Bacteroidales; family Paludibacteraceae; genus Colicola. The sequence goes on along the minus strand of CAJOMJ010000001.1, from coordinate 92,631 downwards.
CCTTGCCAATAAGGAGACACTGGTGGTGGCGGGAGAACTGATATGCAGTCTGGCTGAGCAATATCATGCTCCCATTCTGCCCGTGGACTCTGAACACTCGGCTATCTTCCAGTCGCTTGTGGGGGAAGACAACAATGAGATAGAGAAGATTCTGCTTACTGCCTCAGGTGGTCCGTTCAGACTCACCCCGAAGGAAGACCTGCGGAAGGTTACGGCGGCAGATGCCCTGAAGCACCCTAACTGGCAGATGGGAGCCAAGATAACTGTTGACTCCGCCACTATGATGAACAAGGGATTCGAGGTGATTGAGGCTAAGTGGCTGTTCGGAGTGCCAGTGGAGAAAATACAGGTGCTGGTACACCCGCAGAGTATAGTCCATTCTGCCGTACAGTTCACAGACGGGGCGGTAAAAGCGCAACTCGGTATGCCTGACATGAGACTCCCCATACAATATGCCCTCACTTTCCCTGAACGTGTACAGAGCACTTTCCCGAGAATCGACTTCTTCAGTCTTGGGTCGGGACTTACCTTTGAGAAACCTGATATGGAGAAGTTCAGAAACCTGGGTCTGGCATATAAGGCTATGGAACAGGGAGGTAACATGCCCTGCATACTGAATGCTGCCAACGAGGTGGTTGTAAGGGCTTTCCTTCAGGGCAGATGCGGCTTCCTGCAGATGTCGGATATCATAGAAGAGGTAATGCAGCAAACGACATTCATACCTTCACCATCCTATGAAGACTATGTTGAAACTGACAAACAAGCAAGACAACAGGCACTCAGACTCCTATAGAAGTAGATAAGCGACATTGTCAAGCCTCCACCTCTCGAATACAATACTAAACAATACTAAACCACACTAAACCATACTAAACAACACTAAACAACACTAAACAACACTAAACAACACTAAACAATTCTAAACAACACTAAACCACACTAAACAATTCTAAACAACTCTAAACAACACTTTTTGAATCATGGGTACATTTTGGATTAGGGCTCTTCAGTTGATATTGGCACTGTCTTTCCTGGTAGTGATACACGAGTTAGGGCATTTTACTTTTGCCCGCATCTTCCATGTCAGGGTGGAGAAATTCTATATGTTCTTCAACCCGCGTTTCTCCTTGTTCAGGATGAAGAAGTTGGGAGGCAAATGGCGTTTCCGCTTCTTTGCGCCTAATGTGGAGAGCAACATGGTGGAGATGAAAGATGAGGCTGGCAACCCTGTTCTTGACAAGAAAGGTCGTCAGAGATACCGTCCGATGACAGATGAGGAAATAGACCTGCTGCCTGAAGACGACTGGCGCAGAGAACCTGACAACACGGAGTGGGGTATAGGTTGGCTGCCTTTGGGAGGTTATTGTTCCATAGCAGGTATGGTGGACGAGACTACAGGTGCTGACGGACTCCCCTCCGAACCCCAACCATGGGAATACAGGTCTAAGAATACTTGGGAGCGTCTGCCTATAATCATCGGCGGTGTGCTGGTAAACTTCATTGCTGCATTGGCTATATATAGCGGCATACTCTTCCATTGGGGGGAGGAATATATACCTGTGGAGAATGCGGAATATGGTCTTCAGTTCTCCAATGTACTTGTTAAACAAGGCTTTGAGCAAGGCGACAAGATTCTCTATATAGGTTCGCGTGTACCCGACACCAAGGCTGATATTGTGGAGTGGCTGATAGTGGACGGGGAAAGAGATGTGACTGTGCTGAGGGGGAATGACACACTGCGGCTTGAGATGCCTGCCGACCTTGGAAAACAAGTGCTGGGCTCGGGTGAGAAAGGTATTATAGACTACCGGTTCCCGTTTGTAGTAAGTCAGTTGGCAGACAACTCTCCTGCAGCCAAAGCCTTGATGATGGCGGGCGGCAGTGTGCTGAGTGTCAACGGCATACCCACTCCTGCTTTTCAGGATGTACAGGCAGAACTGCGCAAATACCCTTGCGACAGCATTACCGTGTCTGTCTATCGTCCTGAGGAAGGAATACTTGACCTCAGGGTTTATCTCGGAGATGAGGCGAAACTGGGTGTTTATCCCAAGTCCTCGCTTGAGTATCTGAATACAAGGAAGATTGAATATGGCTTTTGGGAGTCAATCCCTGCAGGTATAAAATACGGTTGGGACATATTGGTAAGTTATGTAAAGCAGTTCAAACTTGTATTCACCAAGGAAGGAGCACAGTCGCTTGGCGGTTTCGGTGCTATAGGCAGTCTCTTCCCGCCTGTATGGGATTGGCATAGTTGGTGGCTCATGACAGCCTTCCTCAGTATTATTCTTGCCTTTATGAACATCATCCCCATCCCCGGACTTGACGGCGGGCATGTGTTCTTCCTCCTGTGGGAGATGATAACAGGCAAGAAACCCGGCGACCGCTTCCTCGAGATAGCCAACACAATAGGTTTCTGGCTGTTGTTTGCATTGCTTATCTACGCCAACCTTAATGATATACTGCGTCTGTTTATGTAGAAGTTATGGAATATTTCGTTCATCAATCATCTTATATCGACGAGGGCTGTCATATAGGTAAAGGTACCAAGATATGGCATTTCTCGCATGTTATGGCAGGTTGCAGCATAGGAGAAAACTGCAACATAGGGCAGAATGTAGTCATCTCCCCAGAGGTCAGGCTTGGCAACAATGTAAAGATACAGAACAATGTGTCTGTTTATACGGGTGTGGTTTGTGAGGATGATGTCTTTCTCGGACCTTCCTGTGTGTTTACCAATGTTATCAATCCCCGCAGTGCTGTCTCCCGCAAGAGTGAATACAGACCTACCGTTCTCAAGCGCGGAGCCTCTGTAGGTGCCAATGCTACTATAGTGTGCGGACATACTCTGGGGGAATATTGTCTGATAGGTGCAGGGGCTGTGGTAACCAAGGATGTACCCGCTTATGCACTTATGACAGGTAATCCGGCACGTCAGCGAGGTTGGGTGAGCCGTTATGGGGAGAAACTTGTGTTTGATGACAACGGTATTGCCGTTTGTCCTGCTACAGGCGAGCGTTACCGTTTGACTGAAGGCAGGGTGGAATGTCTCTGATTTGGTAGTATAAGTTTTTTTCATTATCTTTGCAGGCTGAAAGTGATGTCATGAGTAAACACATTCATTTCATATTCCTGTTCTGCATTATGTTGTGCTCTGCTTCGTGTGTCACCTCCAAGAAGGTGAACTACTTGCAGGAGCCTGACAAATATATCCCTTCCTATTCTGACACACTGCTTTACACTGACTATATCCTGCAGACTGACGACCGTCTGTATATTCAGGTCTATAGCATTGATGAGAAGATAAGCGCCCTCTTCAACGGTGGTGCCACTTTTAGCAATGTACGTCAGATGGCAAGAAACAACTCTGCCAACAGCAATAGTGACCTCTATACCTATCTTGTTGACACTGACGGAAATATCAACTTCCCCACCTTGGGTCATGTGTATGTCAAGGGGCTTAATACCCGTGAGGTGAAGCATCTCTTGGAAGAAAAACTCTCAGGAATGATTGTTCAGCAAGGTGATATGCCCAATCTGTCTGTGGAAGTGCAGGTGGTGGGGCGCACATTCTCTATGATTGGCATGAAGTCAGGACGCTACACCCTTCCCAAGGAGAAAGTAACTATCTTCGAGGCGCTTGCTATGGCAGGAGATATACCTGATTTCGGCTACAGGCATGAGATAAAGATAGTGCGCGAGGTGAATGACTCTACGGTGATTAAGACTTTTGATGTGCGTAGCGAGGACATTATCAATTCCGAGTACTACTATGTTGAACCCAACGATGTAATATATATCCGCCGGATGCCCGGATACTCCTTCGGAATCAACTCTGCCGCCACTGCAGTATCAGTTACGGCAGGTACCATATCCTTCGGAGTGTTCATTTATTCTCTTGTCAGGAGGATAATAAACGCTGCTAAAACACAATAGTGAATAAGAATGTACGACATATTATCCTTTTGTATTCTCTGCTCCTGATGGTAATGCTGTCAGGCTGTTATCCTCATCGTGCCGTGGGTCTGCTGCAGGATAATAGTAAGAACAAGAAGCTGCCGCAGTATGAAAACACCGAATATGTGCCATACCGTATTAGGGTCAATGATGAGATTATCTATCGTCTCATTACCATGGATCAGACTATCTCAAAGGTGATGACAAACGGGCACGGAGCATCTACTACCGATGTGAACTCCTACCGTGTCTATTCCGACGGCACTATCGATATTCCTTTCCTTGAACCTATTCATGTGGAGGAACTTACCATAGAAGAAGCCCGACAGGAGGTTGAACGCAAATTCCGTGAGATAATCCCCGATGCTGAAATCAAACTCTCTCTTTATAACAAGACTTTCACTGTCATAGGTGATATCAATTCAGGTACTTACCCCATCTATCGTGACAAGCTGACTATCTATCAGGCTCTTGCTATGTCCGGTGACTTGAGAGACGGCGCAGACCACAAGCATGTCCGTATAGTCCGTCCTCAAGGTGAAGGTGACCCCGAGATACTTGAGTTTGATATCCGTACCAACACTGTAATTGATTCAAAATACTATTATATCTACCCCAACGATGTGATATATGTTGCACGAAGCAAGGGCAGTTTCTACAAGGTACCCTCATATAGCGGATTCCTTGCTCTCATCACTTCGTCAGTCGCTCTCTTGATATCGGTGCTCAACTTCATACCCGGTTGGTAGAAATGCACTGACAAACCGCAGGTAGATACAGACAAACAGTTAAACAACGTACATCATGGAAACCAACCCTCAAATACCTCAACCCCAATTCGAAGAAGAAAAATCAAACTTTGACCTCATGGAGTGGGTGCTTAAGATTCTCTCCTACTGGTATTTGTTTGTAATAGGCGCATTGATTGCCTTTGGTGCTGCTATGCTTCAGAACAGGAAATGGATCCCGCAGTATCTGTCTTCGGGTACTATTATCATTAAGGAGTATGGTCCTTCCTATGGTGGCTCTTCTGTGCTGATGCAGGGCTTTGGTGTCGATGCAGGATACAAGAATGTAAACAACCAGGTGATAATGCTTCGCGGCTATGACCTGATGTGCCGTGTGGTGGACTCCCTGCCCTTTATGCACGTTGACTATATCACTCAAGGCAGATTCAAAACAAGAAACATATACCGGATGACCCCTGTAACAGTGGAGGCAAGCCGTGTCAGCCAGTTTGCGTATGGCATGATGTTCCAGTTGGATATACAGGAAGACGGCACACTCGTTATCTCTACCAAGGATAAAGACTTGGATTTCAGAGTAGAGACTCACTATGGTGAACCCGTGAAGACCGACTGGTTCGATTGTGTAATTATGCCGACAGAGTATATGGTGCGCTCAGCGAAGATGTATTTCCGTTTCCGCAATCAGGCTTCGTTGGTGGATGACTTCTCTTCCCGCTTGGGACTTAACTTCGTCTCTGACGGTTCTTCTGTACTGCAGATATCTCTTGTGAGTGAGACTCCCCAGCGGGATTGCGACTTCATCAATATGCTCTGCAAGTGTTTCCTTGAGGACAATCTTAATCGCAAGAATGATGTGGCTGACAACTCCATACGGTTTATCAACCAGCAACTCGAACTGCTTCAGCAGTCTCTTGTGGTTTCCGAAGGAGCAATGACCGACTTCCGTCAGGAGAATAAGTTCGTCGATGTAGGCTCTTATGCAGGTACTCTGATGGCTAAGATGGAAAACTATGACGCTCAAGAGATGGCGCTCAACCTGAAAGAGACCTATCTTAATTATCTTGAGAACTACATCAAGACCAATATGGAAGAGGGTGGAGTAGCCGCGCCTTCTTCTCTCGGACTCAACGAACCTATGCTCATGACCCTTGTCCAGCAACTCAATGACCTTCGTATCCAACGCGGCGAACTCAGTGAGAAGAATGTCTATTATGCCAAATATACAAAGGATATAGAGAACGTGAAAGGGGCTATCAATGAGGTGGTGAGCAGTATGCGTGCTTCCCTTGAGATAGAGAAGAAAGACCTCCAGACCAGATATGCACAGGTACAGAAAGACATAAAGAACCTGCCTGAGAAAGAACTGCAGATGGTTGCCATCGAACGTAACTACCGCATTGACGACAACTACTACACTTTCTTCCTCCAGAAACGTGCAGAGGCAGAGATTCAGAAAGCAAGCAATATGCCTGACAATGACATACTTGACAAGGCACGAACCACCACTGTGACCAATGGCAAACAAAAGCAGAAGACCACAACACGATACTTGATGTTTGGACTTCTCATTCCCTTGCTGCTTGTTATTCTCTCAGAACTCCTTAATAATAAGATCCGCACTCCCAAGGAGGCCGAACGTCTGTCTGACTTCCGCCTGATAGGTTCTGTCCGTCATGCCAAGTCTGAGAATCCTACTCTTGTTAAGAAAAATCCGCGTTCTTCCTATGCCGAGATGCTTCGGAGTATTCGTACCCGTATAGAGTTCATTGTCCAACGCAAAACAGGTATCGCTATCACCATCACTTCCACCCAGTCGGGAGATGGTAAGACCTTCCTCTCCACCAACCTCGCAGCACTCTATGCCATGACAGGCAAACCTACCATACTTATCGACCTCGATATCCGTAAACCTAATGTGCACGAGAAACTCGGACTTAACAACGGACAAGGTGTGACTAACTATCTGATAGGAGAGTGCGAACTGGATGATATAATCGAACACCATGATGCTTTCGACTTCGACATTGTGCGGGCAGGTACTATCCCTCCCAACCCCGGAGAACTCATTCGTAGTGAGAAACTGACAGAGATGCTCAAACTGCTTCGCCAAAGATACGAGTTTGTTGTCATCGACTCCTCTCCTATCGGACAGGTGCCTGATGCTTACGCCCTTGTTGAACAAACCGATATAACTCTCTTTGTCATCCGTTGTATGCAGACCAACAAGTACTTCGCCAAGAATACTTTGCAGCAACTCTCTATCGACCATGCCGACAAAATCCAACTCATACTCTCCGATATTCCTACTGAGCGTCGTGGACTCCGATATGGAAAAGGCTATGGTTACGGTTACGGAAGATACGGTTACGGCTATGGCTATGGAGGCTATGGCTACGGAGCTTATGGCTACGGCTATGGTTCCCGCTATGGCAGAAAGAAAAAGAACTCTTATAACTACTATTCTGAAGATGAGGAGTGAACCATCTCGTATGGCACTGAATCACCTCTCTCCTGACTAAACAATACTAAACCGCTTTGTCATGAATATCGCAATAGTTGGCACAGGCTATGTAGGACTTGTCTCGGGTACTTGCTTTGCCGAGATGGGAGTTGATGTTACCTGCATAGACATTAATACTGATAAGATCTCTGCCCTTAAGAAAGGCGTCATCCCTATCTATGAACCCGGACTTGAAGATATGGTACTCCGCAACATGAAAGCGGGGCGACTGCATTTCTCCACTGACCTCTCTTCAGTACTCAACTCTGTAGAGATTGTTTTCATCGCTGTCGGTACCCCCGCCGATGAAGACGGTTCTGCCGACCTTCACTATGTACTCAATGTGGCACATGAAGTAGGCAAAGCAATGAATGACTATGTCCTGCTCGTAACCAAATCTACAGTTCCCGTTGGTACCTCCCGCTTGGTACGGAAGGCAGTGGAAGAAGAACTCCTTAAACGCAGTCTTGACATTGATTTCGATGTGGCTTCCAATCCTGAGTTCCTCAAAGAAGGTGATGCTATCAAGGACTTCATGTCGCCTGACCGTGTGGTCGTTGGTGTCGAGAGCGACCATGCGCGTGAACTCATGACACGCCTCTATCGCCCCTTCCTCCTGAACAATTTCCGCGTTATCTTCATGGACATACCCTCAGCCGAAATGACCAAGTATGCCGCCAACTCCATGCTTGCCACCCGTATCTCCTTTATGAACGACATAGCCAACTTGTGCGAGCAGGTGGGTGCAGATGTCAATATGGTTCGCAAGGGTATAGGCTCTGACCAACGTATTGGCAGCAAGTTCCTCTACCCGGGCATTGGCTATGGCGGCAGTTGCTTCCCCAAGGACGTGAAAGCACTCATACATACTGCTCACGAGAACGGCTGCAAGATGCGTGTACTCGAAGCAGTTGAGGAAGTCAACTATAAGCAGAAAGAGGTGCTCTTCAACAAACTGAAAAGGCATTTCTCCGGCAACCTGAATGGTAAGACTGTTGCTCTGTGGGGCCTCTCTTTCAAACCCAATACCGACGACATGCGTGAGGCAACCTCACTTGTTCTCATCAGTCTCCTCACAGAGGCAGGTTGCAGTGTCAGGGTTTATGACCCTGTCGCAATGAACGAGGCAAAGCGTATCATCGGTGAGAATAGCAGTATCTATTACGCAACCGACATCTACGATGCTGTTCTCGGAGCAGATGCCTTGTTGCTCGTCACAGAGTGGAAAGAGTTCCGTCTCCCTTCATGGAAAGTGATAAAGAAAGCCATGCAGGGCAATCTTATTCTTGACGGCCGCAATATCTACGACAAGCAGGAACTGCTCTCCAACGGCTTCCGTTATGAAGGAATAGGAATCCTGTGAGAAAGTAAAAGTGTGTTCAGGTATATCTTTAGATACTGCGTCATTGCTGCTCCTGCCGATGGAAAGATAGACGAGACATCAGGCTCTATTGTTGACTCCAATGGCTCTGCTGCCGGCAATGTGGTCATTCAGTCCACTTCTACCGCTGCTGAGAACCTGAAACCGAACCAACCCTCCCGTGCGAAGAAGATTCTGAAAGACGGCAATCTGTATATTCTCATGCCTGACGGCAGAACCTGCAATGAGGTAGGCAGTGAGATAAAGTAAATACACTATGTATATATCTACGAAAGAGGCGCCTTGTCAGCGCCTCTTTCTGTTGCTATGATAATGCATCGATGTATTACTTCACTTCTTCGAAGTCCACGTCAGTCACGTCATCTCCGCCTCCGTTGCCGGGATTGTCTCCACCGGGGTTACCGCCACCGGGATTGCCACCTGGGTTGCCTGCATTGGCTGCATTGTACATATCGGCTGCTGCGGCTTGGAAGGCTGTGTTCATCTCGTTCACGTAGCGCTCGCATTCGTCGGCATCCTTCTTCTCGTATGCCTCTTTCAGCTTCTTCAATGCTTCTTCTATAGGAGCTTTCTTGTCGGCTGGAATCTTGTCGCCGAACTCCTGCAGCTGTTTCTCCGTCTGGAATATCATCGAGTCTGCCTTGTTCAGCTTGTCAACGCGCTCTTTCTCCTTCTGGTCTGCTGCTGCATTAGCCTCTGCCTCGGCTTTCATGCGTTTGATTTCTGCGTCGCTCAGTCCGCTCGAAGCTTCGATACGTATCTTCTGCTCCTTGCCTGTTGCCTTGTCTTTGGCACTTACGTTCAATATACCGTTGGCGTCGATATCGAAGGTCACCTCTATCTGAGGCTCGCCGCGCCTTGCAGGCATGATACCGTCCAAGTGGAAGATACCTATCTGCTTGTTCTGTGCTGCCATCGGACGCTCGCCTTGAAGCACTTTGATTTCTACTGAAGGCTGATTGTCAACTGCTGTGGTGAACACTTCGGTCTTCTTCGTAGGAATAGTTGTGTTGGCTTCTATCATCCTTGTCATCACACCGCCCATCGTCTCTATACCAAGACTCAACGGAGTAACATCCAGCAGCAATACGTCTTTCACTTCGCCTGTCAGCACACCGCCTTGGATGGCTGCACCTACGGCTACTACCTCGTCAGGATTTACACCCTTGCTCGGCACTTTGCCGAAGAATTTCTCCACTGCCTGCTGTATGGCGGGGATACGGGTCGAACCGCCCACGAGGATAATCTCGTCAATGTCGCTTGTCTTCAAACCTGCACTCTCCAATGCTGTGCGGCACGGGGCAATAGTTTTCTGAATCAGGTCGTCTATCAACTGCTCGAATTTGGCACGGGTCAAGGTCTTTACAAGGTGTGCAGGCACTCCGTTCACCGGCATGATATAAGGCAGATTGATTTCAGTCGAAGTGGTGTTCGAAAGCTCTATCTTTGCCTTCTCTGCTGCCTCTTTCAGACGCTGCATTGCCATCGGGTCACTACTCAGGTCGGCTCCGCCGTTGTCCTTCTTGAACTCTTCTACAAGCCAGTCTATAATCCTGTGGTCGAAGTCATCGCCGCCAAGGTGGGTGTCACCTGCTGTCGATTTCACTTCAAACACTCCGTCACCCAACTCCAGCACGCTGACATCGTGTGTGCCGCCACCGCAGTCAAACACTACTATCTTCATGTCCTTGTTCGACTTGTCCAGACCGTATGCAAGAGCGGCTGCTGTCGGCTCGTTCACGATACGTCTTACGTGCAGACCTGCTATCTCACCGGCTTCTTTCGTTGCCTGACGCTGACTGTCATTGAAGTATGCAGGCACTGTTATCACTGCCTCTGTCACTTCCTGACCAAGATAGTCTTCTGCCGTCTTCTTCATCTTCTGAAGAATGATTGCACTGATCTCCTGAGGAGTGTACAACCTGCCGTCTATATCAACACGAGGAGTGTTGTTGTCGCCCTTTGTTACCTTGTATGGCACGCGGGCTATCTCCGACTGCAGACGGTCGTACGTCTCACCCATGAATCTCTTTATACTATATACGGTTTTCGTCGGATTTGTGATAGCCTGACGCTTTGCAGGATCACCAACCTTCCTTTCTCCGCCTTCTACAAATCCCACTACAGAAGGAGTAGTACGCTTTCCTTCAGAGTTGGCAATTACTACAGGCTCATTGCCTTCCATTACTGACACACACGAGTTCGTTGTGCCGAGGTCTATACCGATAATCTTTGACATAGTTGTATGTTTTTTAGTTGTTAATATTCTTGTTTCTTTCTATTCCAAGTTTACGCCGCAACCGGCAGCCCTCCTGCCGATTCCGCTTTTTTGCTTGTTTCACCTTAACTACGGCAAAGCATGTGCCAAAATAAAATATATTGAAATGTCTGCCAAAATGGCAGATTTTTGCTGCTTCTCTATACCGAAACGTCACTTTTTCTCACTCTTTCTGCCATCAGCATGACTGCCTCTTCACCTCTCCTTGTCGCAATCAGCCACGCCTCTCCTCCGTCTTTTATACCGTATCTCTTCCTTATCTCCTCCGCACTCAGTGGATAATTTCTTGCCAGTATATTCATCTTTCTCCCGTGCAGTTGTCTCTTCTCTGCCTTGCCCGCTATTCTCCACACTCGTCCTGGCCAGCCCTCTATTACTCTCTCACCCGTGTACAGATGCGTGTTCACCCCCATCTTCTTCAACCCGTATCTCTTTGCCATTGTCTTGAACCCTCCCGCTTTCAGTATCGCCGCGTTCGGCTCATACACATACTCTCCCGTATCTTCGGCATACTCACATTCTGCCTCTCTCTCCTCCTCTTGCGTAAATACTGCCTCCTCATCCTCTGTCTCCAAGTTTACACAATGAATCTCAGTCTCTTCTGTCGTGTCTGATATATCTCTGAAACGTATATATACCAATATCTCCTTCACTTCTCCCCGCACTGCCACCACATGCACCTCCGCCGCTCCGCCTAATGCCTTCACTGCCGCACTTATGTCTATCATCGGCGATAGTTTCAGCAGTAGGGTAGAGCACTTCTCTCTCAGTGCCGGCATCATCTCCACTACATTCGGATCGCAGTCTTCCAGTCTATATACTTTCTTCCCGCTTACCGCCCTTCTCGCAGGGTCTATATATATAAAGTCCACTCGCCCCGTCTCTCTCAAATACTCCCCCGCCTCCGCACAATGCACATTGATATTGCATAATCTCTTCTCCGCCTCTCTCTTCTCCGCCTCTCCCTCTAAATAACCTTCCCCCCTTGTCAATAAACCCGTGTTGTGCTCTGCCAACCTGCACAACTCCTCATCTCTCTCCACGTAATGTATCTCCTCAAATCTCCCTGCCATAAACATCGTGTCTATCCCCATTCCGCCCGTCAGATCCACCATCACTCCTTTCGCGCCTTCTCTTTCCAACAACCTGCACTTGTACCTTGCCGTCGTCTCCGACGAGCACTGCTCTGTGGACAACCGCTTCGGGAACCACCAGTCTCTGTATCCCGCCAAGAATGGCAGCTTCTCTCTTGTCCTCTGTCGCCCTTCTATCTGTTGCAGGGCAAAACTGAAATCGGTATCCGTCAAATCCGAATACCGATTTCTCTGTAATGCAAGATGACTTACATCATCATTTATATGTCTTTCTATGAATTCTTGTATCATTCAAGTCTTTCAGCGTAGCGGTCTCTGCTCTTCCTACCACATTATCACCACTCTGAAGTGCATGTTCTCGGGCACGAAGGTCGTGTTAATCTCGTAGTCGAAATCAGATACGGTGAAGAACACGTTCAGTTTGCCTACTCCGTATTCATAGTCTGTCGTCTCCGAGTAGAAACCCCATAGCGTATTGCCGCTGTCTTCGTAACTGTACTCGATATGCCTTGTGCTGGGCAGAAGCAGTTGGACGGCATTGTTTGTGCCTGTGTCATATTCTCTATATACCTGCACCAAGCCGTTGTCATAGATGTCTTTCGTTATCTCCGGCATGTCGAACGATGCCATGAAATAGTTGTTGTTGCTTAAACTTGAGTATTGCCATTGACTGGCGTTAACCGACAAATCCACTATCTTGAAGTTGACAAAACCGTCAACTCCGTCTCTGCCGTCTTTGCCGTCTCTGCCTGCAGGACCCCTGCAACTTGCAAACAGTGCTACTGCTGCCATCAACAACATAATAGTCTTTTTCATAATCGTATCGTTTTATGTGTTAAACTTCTCTAACTTCTCCACCGCAAACATCATGCCATAACCTCACATGTTTACAAAAAAAGCACTGAATCTCAGTGCTCCTCGTAGTGCTACGGGGAATCGAACCCCGGTTTAAAGATTGAGAATCTTTTGTCCTAACCGCTAGACGATAGCACCGTTAGTTAACCTCTCATCTCTGAAAGCGGCTGCAAAGGTAATACCTTTTTTTCAATTACACAAGTACCAAGCATATTTTTTTTCAATAAACACCTTTCTTATACCCTTCCCGCAACCTTCCCGTAACCTTCCCGCAACCTTCCCGTAACCTTCCCGCACCTTCCCCGCACATGTTTTTCCATAATATTTATACCTATGTCTCTTATGTCTCTCCTCCCGCAATACATGTAGAGACATTTGACGAAATGTCTCTCAACTCCTCCCGCAATACATGTAGAGACATTTGTCGAAATGTCTCTCAACCCGTCGATGTCTTGATATCTCAATATCTCAATATCCTGATATCTCGATATCTCAACATTCCGAAATCTCAGGAAACATAATAACGCAGCACCGTCAAACCTCAATTATCTTCAAACCCTCAATTTTCTCCTCCCCCCTCTTGCATATCCCGTTTCTTTTCCTTACCTTTGCATTGTCTTTCATTCTTATCTATCTGTATAACTCTAAATTCAACACAATGAAAAAGTTCTTCCTTTTCTCAATGGCGGTAATCCTGCTCGCTGCATGCAACAATAGCGGCAACAATCTCCCGCAACTGACAGGCATAAGCCTCAACAAAGCGAAACTTAGTTTGGAGGTAGGCGATACCTACAAACTGAATGTTTATTACGAACCTGAAGAGGCGGAAACAGGTGCCCCTGAAATCACCTGGGAGTCGTCGAAAGAAAGTGTGGCTTCGGTCAATGCCAACGGTAAGGTCACTGCCAATAAACAAGGCAAAACCACTATCACTGCTTACTGCGGAAAACTATATGCAGAATGCTCTGTTGAAGTAACAGCTGCAGGTGTTGTTACCGACCCCGAAATTGACCCCGAAATCGACCCCAAGCCCGAACCTGAGCCGACCTACGGAATAGAAAACGGAGCCATAACCAAGGCCGTTTTCCAAGTCAGCAGCGCAGGAAAGAAGGTGCGTTTCTCACAAGGCAACCTGCAGTATCAGGCAAGCACCGGCACTTGGCGTTTCGCTGAGTATCAGTGTGATATGATTGGCGATGACAATAGTAAAATATCTGACTCCTACAGCGGGTGGATCGACCTCTTCGGGTGGGGCACAGGTGGCAACCCTACACTCTCCTCTTATGTAAATACCGATTATTCTACTTTCACTGATTGGGGAGTAAACAAAATCACTAATGGGGGTAATACTGCCAATCAGTGGCGCACGCTCACCGCTGACGAGTGGGAATACATCATCACTAATGGTAATGAGTTGAACAATGAGGTTGAGATATTGGATTCTAAAAGCAAAACTTATAAAGTTTGCCGTATGTTGCTGCCCTCTGATTTCATCACTCCTGCAGGAGTTGACATGTCGTCAAAAATGTTCTCTGATACTCAGTGGCTGCAACTCCAAGAGAATGGAGCCGTCTTCTTGCCCGCTGCAGGTAATCGGGATGTTAAGAAAGTGAGCAATGTCAATATCAATGGCTATTATAGTTCGTCCACTCCTTATGAAGAGTATAAAATGAAGGACTTCTATTTCTCTTCCTATTATAAAATCTCCATAATGGGCGAAAATGAACGCTCTTTAGGTTGTTCTGTACGCCTTGTCCAAGATCTGAAATAGTGAAGGTAGCCTGATAATTATCATCTGACTAAACTGTTATCCCCTGACTGTTTACTCATGGTCGGGGGATAACTGTTTGTTGGTATTGTCATAATCTTCCCCCTCCCTTCTCCTCTATGTCGCTTTTATCTCGCTTTTATGTTGCTTTTATGTTGCTTTTATGTCGCTTTTTTTCTCATTCTGTTTGCATATCCCGTTTCTTTTCCTTACCTTTGCACCGAATTACGTAAAAAAGACGTAAACGAGACGTAAACGAGACGTAAACGAGACGTAAACGAGACGTATAACCCCTTTAATATACTTATCATTATGGCAAAAGCTGTTCCTTCCGACCTGATTCAGCAATTATCAGGCAAAATCGACCGCAAGCGCGAAGATATCTATCTCACTCAGCGCTTTGGCAAAACTGTTGTATCTCACTATCCCCGTCACAAGAACCCGAAGAAAATAACGGATGCTCAGACCTCCGCCTTCTCTTCCTTCGGCAACGCCGTCCGCGAGGCGGAACAACAACTCGCTGACCCTCAACTCCACGAACACTGGCAAACACTCTTCGACGAGCAGAAACAACACCCCCAATCTGGGCAAAAACAGTATCATATCCTCCGTAACTTCGTCATTGCCGCCATTCAGAAATCTCTCAAAAATCAGTAACGAATTTTTTCCTTACCTCATTGACGATTTTTCTTGCATATCTCCCCGAAATTTCCTAACTTTGTCGCCACAAATAACTATACAAACGTATCTAACCTCACTAACTCCTCTAACTCCACAAACTCTAACGTTATGAGCAGAAACTTCGGATTCGTACGAGTGGCAGCCGCCGTCCCTGAAATGCGTCTTGCTGACTGCCGATACAATGCGCAACAGATTAAAGTCCAGATCGATGAGGCACTCGAAGAAGGTGTGCAAGTGGTTTGCTTCCCCGAACTCTCCGTTACAGGATACACCTGCGCCGACCTCTTCTTCATGCAGCAACTGCAGGAAAACGCTCTCCTCGCTCTTGAAGATATATGCAACCACACCCGCGGCAAGAGTATTATTGTCATCGTTGGCGCTCCCCTGCAGAGTGATAATAACCTCTACAACTGTGCCTTGGTTATGACGGACGGTGATGTCGTCGGTGTAGTGCCCAAGACCAATCTACCTAATACCGCCGAGTTCTATGAGAAACGTTGGTTCACTTCCGGTAGAGACTGTCTTCCCAAAATCGAACTTTGGAATGGCGAAGTTCCTTTCGGGCGTGACCTTCTCTTCCTCACGCGTGACTACTCTTTCGGTATCGAGCTCTGCGAAGACCTCTGGTCGCCCCTGCCGCCCTCCACGCAACTCGCTATACAGGGGGCTGAACTCATCTTCAACCTCTCTTCGTCCAACTGCCTTACCGGTAAGCACTCCTTCCGCCGTCAGATGATTACACAGCAGTCATCACGTGTACATTGCGGCTATGTCTATACCTCCTCCGGAGTATGGGAGAGCACTACCGATGTCGTCTATGGTGGAAGCACCTATATCGCCGAAAACGGCAAACTCCTCTCAGAGGGCGACCGCTTCCTGCGTGAGTCAACTATGCTCATTCAGGAGCTTGACATCGAACGGCTACGGACCGACCGCCAGCGTAACAATAACTTCACCATGGACAAAACCGCCGCTTACCGCAAGATCTACGTGGCTCCTATTGAAGACGGCGAACAACTCATATCACCCATCCACCGCCGTTTCCGCAAGAACCCCTTCCTCCCTGCTCCCTCCGAGCGTGACGAGTTCTGTGCCGATGTTATCCGTATCCAGACCTCTGCACTCGCCCGTCGTTGGGAACATACACATTCCGAATCTCTTGTGCTCGGCGTCTCAGGCGGACTCGACTCAACGCTTGCCCTCATCGTGTGTGTTCTTACAGCAGACCTTCTCGGCTTTAGCCGTAAACAGGTAATAGCTGTCACTATGCCCGGCTTCGGCACTTCCGACCGCACCTATCAGAACGCAATCGCTCTTATGGATATGCTTGGTGTCTCACAGCACGAGATTT
The DNA here is from genome assembly GCA_905235505.1 of Paludibacteraceae bacterium. Taxonomy (GTDB): domain Bacteria; phylum Bacteroidota; class Bacteroidia; order Bacteroidales; family Paludibacteraceae; genus Colicola. The sequence continues at coordinate 76,020 of CAJOMJ010000001.1, read as the reverse complement.
CTATATCTGCCGCCGTCATGCAGCATTTCGATGACATCAGGCATGACCCCTCTCTGCACGACATAACTTATGAGAATGCCCAGGCACGCGAACGTACACAGATACTCATGGACCTGGCCAACAAATACAATGGCATTGTCGTCGGCACCGGTGATATGTCCGAACTTGCACTCGGCTGGTGCACCTACAATGCTGACCACATGTCTATGTATGGCGTCAATGCAGGTATCCCCAAAACGATTATACGCTATGTCATCGAGTATGAGGCACAGAACTATTTCTCTCCCGAAGTGCGTGAGATACTCCTCGATGTCATCAATACACCTGTCTCACCTGAACTGCTTCCCACCGACAGCGAAGGTAACATAGCCCAAAAGACCGAGGACAAAGTCGGACCCTACGAACTCCATGACTTCTTCCTCTATTATATTCTCCGCTATGGTTTCTCACGCGAGAAGATTCAGTATATCGCCAATATCGTCTTCGCCGACGACTACTCAGAGGAAGAAATCGACAAGTGGCTCTCTGTCTTTATGCGACGCTTCTTTACGCAACAATATAAACGCTCGTGTCTGCCCGACGGACCCAAGGTAGTGCCACTCTCACTCTCCCCCCGTGGAGACCTCCGCATGCCCAGCGACGTCAATCCGATATAACCCCGCATAGAGACGCGACACAGTCACGTCTCCCGACTACACCGCCAAACAACACCCTGCGTAACCCCACAATAAAACCCCGACTCCATTCATCTCACACTGTATAACCCAAACAGAATAATTTAGCGGAATGAAACATTTCTTTACTATACTGCTCTCCCTTCTCTCCCTCTACCTCTCTGCCGGGATTATTCAACCTGTACACTGGTCTGTAAGCGAGGCCCAACAAACCGACTCACTCCTCTCCTTTACTCTTACTGCTGACATTGACGATGGTTGGCATCTCTATTCTACCTCTTTGCCCCCTGATGGACCCAAACCCACTGCCTTCTCCGTAGAAGGTATCGGCAATCTTACCGTCACCCCTGTGAAAGGTAACCAAATCACCGCCTACGATGAGAACTTCCTTACTGAAATATCCTATTTCCTCGACGAAGCGGCATGGCAACTACAAGTCCCCCTCTCAGCAGTGAAAGGCGATTCTGTCCTCGGCTGTGTCGAATATATGGCATGTGACGATAATTCCTGTATCCCTCCTACCGTATGGAATTTCACCGTCACTATCCCTTCTTCCCAATCTTCTCTCGCTGCCCCCGACTCCGCTCATAACCTTCTCTGGCTGTTTATCATGGGACTCCTTGGCGGTTTCCTCGCTATCTTCACTCCCTGTGTCTGGCCTATCATTCCTATGACTGTCTCCTTCTTTATGAAACGCAATGACAGCAGGAAGGCAGTCAAAGACGCAGTTCTCTACGGACTCTCTATCATCGTTATCTATGTCGCTCTCGGACTCTTGGTAACTCTCATCTTTGGTGCAAGTGCCCTCAACGACATCTCTACCAATGCCATTGTCAATCTCTTCTTCTTTGCTCTCCTTGTTGTCTTTGCCCTCTCCTTCTTTGGTGCGTTTGAGATTACTCTCCCCGCTTCATGGAGTACCCGCCTCGATAATAAGGCTCGCTCTGCCTCTGGCATTCTGAGTATCCTCCTCATGGCATTCACTCTCGTTATAGTCTCTTTCTCTTGCACCGGACCTATCATAGGCACTCTCCTCGTCGAGGCGGCTGGCAAGGCTCTCCTCGCACCGGCTGTCGGCATGCTTGGCTTCGCCATAGCTCTCGCCTTGCCCTTCTCACTGTTTGCCATGTTTCCCCGGTGGATGCGACGTATGCCTAAGTCAGGCGGCTGGATGGACTCGTTCAAAGTAGTGCTCGCCTTCCTCGAACTCGCGCTTTCGCTCAAGTTCTTCTCCGTTGCAGACCTTGCTTACGGATGGCATCTCCTCGATCGCGAAGTCTTTCTCTCTCTCTGGATTGTCATCTTCGCCTTGCTTGGCTTCTATCTGCTCGGGCTCTTCCGCTTCCGTCACGAAGAGAAACCCGAAGGTATCTCTGTCTTCCGCTTTTTGCTTGCCGTCATCTCACTCTCCTTCGCTATATACATGGTTCCCGGATTGTGGGGTGCTCCTCTTAAGTCTATATCCGCTTTCGCACCCCCTGTCTCCACACAAGACTGGGTTGTCAATAACCATACCTCTCAGGCAGCTGCCCCTCACACACTCTCTCTTAATCAGACCGCCGGCTATGAAGAAGCCCTGCAGCAAGCACGGCAGTCCGGTAAACCGCTTCTCCTCGACTTCTCCGGCTACGGGTGCGTCAACTGCCGCAAGATGGAAGCAAAAGTACTCTCTGATGAAAGCGTACAAAATGCCCTCGCTGACTATATAGTTATTACACTCATAGTTGACGATAAAACCAGACTCGCCGAACCTGTCACTGTCACAGAGAATGGCAGAGAGCGGCTCCTCAAAACCGTTGGCGACTACAATAGTTATCTTCAGCGCTCACGTTTCTCCGCCAATGCACAACCTTACTATGTCCGTCTCTCCCCCGATGGGCGACAGATAGGCTCCGCATACTCATACAATGAGAATATAACTGAATTTCTTAAATGGCTCCAACAATGAACACACGTTCAACCAAGCAGACTCCTAACGATTATAAAGTCCGCCGACCCAAACAGTCGGAAATGATATTCGGTATCCGTGCCGTCATCGAGGCAATAGATGCAGGCAAAGTGCTCGACAAAGTACTCATCCGCCGTGACCTCGGTTCACAACTCGCTAAAGAACTCCTGCAGAAACTCCAAGGTCTGCCTACACCTGTCCAGCGTGTGCCCGCCGAACGACTCTCGCAATACACCGACAAAAACCACCAGGGTGTTATCGCTTTCCTCTCTCCCATCGACTTCATTCGTATAGAAGACCTCGTCCCCGCTCTTTACGAACAGGGCAAAACCCCCTTCCTCATGGTGCTCGACGGTATCACCGATATGCGTAACTTCGGTGCCATTGCCCGCACTTGCGCCTGCGCAGGTGTCGATGCTGTTGTCATACCCGCACGCGGCAGTGTCAGTATCAATGGAGATGCTGTCAAAACAAGTGCAGGCGCACTTCATTCTCTCCTTGTATGCAAGGTCGAGAATATGCAGAATACTCTCCGCTTCCTCGCCGAGAGTGGGCTGAACATCGTTGCCGCTACTGAACATTCTCATAAAAACTATACCCAGGCCGACCTCACCACTCCTCTTGCTATTGTCATGGGAAGTGAGGATAAAGGCATATACGAAGAAAACCTCAAATTGTGCAATGAAAAAGTCTGTATCCCCATCTCTGGAAATATAGAATCACTCAATGTCAGCGTCGCTGCCGGAGTGATGATATATGAAGTAGTAAGACAACGTGCCTCGCAAGGCAAGTAATTATATTAAGGTATTAAGTCCAACTATTCAAACCAAAAAGATTATGACAGACAAACTTACTCGTCAGTACATTGACTCTTTCATGGCTGACCTCATTCGTAAGAATCCGGGTGAACCTGAGTTTCATCAGGCAGTTAGCGAAGTTGTGGAGAGTGTTGCTCCCTACATCATGCAGTACCCCTATCTTCGTGAGCAGAAAGTGCTCGAGCGTATGGTAGAACCCGAGCGGGTTATCATGTTTCGTGTACCTTGGATGGACGACCATGGCGTAATTCAGATAAACCGTGGCTTCCGCGTGCAGATGAATTCTGCCATAGGACCCTACAAAGGCGGTATCCGTTTCCACGAATCAGTCAATCTCAGTATCATGAAGTTCCTCGCTTTCGAACAGACCCTCAAAAACTCTCTCACTACTCTCCCTATGGGCGGAGCCAAGGGCGGAAGCGACTTCTCCCCGCGTGGTAAGTCCGATGCTGAGGTAATGCGCTTCTGTCAGTCTTTCATGACTGAATTGTATCGTCATATCGGACAGGATACTGATGTACCCGCAGGAGATATCGGTGTGGGTGGACGCGAGATAGGCTATCTCTTCGGACAATACAAACGTATCCGCGACGAGTTCACCGGCACACTCACTGGTAAAGGGCAGTATTGGGGCGGCTCGCGGCTGCGTCCCGAAGCAACCGGCTACGGTCTCTGCTATTTTGCACAAGCCATGCTCCAGACCCAAAACGAGTCTTTCGAAGGCAAACGTGTCTGCATCTCAGGTGCCGGCAATGTGGCACAATACGCCGCACAGAAAGCTATGCGGCTTGGTGCCAAAGTCCTCACCCTCTCTGATAGTGACGGCTTTGTCTATGACCCCGAAGGTCTTACCGAAGATAAACTCAACTTCGTATTCCAACTTAAGAACATACGCCGTGGCAGGATAAGTGAATATGCAAAGCAATACCCGCAGGCGCAGTATTTCCCCGGAAAGCGTCCTTGGGGTATCCCCTGTGATATTGCACTCCCCTGTGCCACCCAGAACGAGATTGAGAAAGCCGATGCTGAAAGTCTCCTCAAGAATGGCTGTCGCTGTGTCGCAGAGGGTGCCAATATGCCCTCAACCCCCGAAGCCATTGCACTCTTCCAACGGGCAAAGATTCTCTACTCCCCTGGTAAAGCAAGCAATGCCGGAGGTGTCGCTACCTCAGGGCTTGAGATGACTCAGAATAGTATCCGCCAGCGCTGGACTGCCGAAGAAGTGGATCAGCAACTGCACCGCATTATGGCTGATATTCACTCTGCATGCCTCCAATACGGCACCGAAGAAGACGGGTATGTCAACTATGTCAAGGGTGCCAATATTGCCGGCTTTATCAAAGTCGCCAATGCTATGGTTGAACAAGGACTCGTATAATACTAACATAAAAGCACGCCGCAAATGGAAGCTGACCTGACAAGCCTGATGTCGGTAAGAATAAAACGAATCTTACTGGTCTGCAACAATTACGATAGTTTCGTTCTCAATGAAGATGGTCGCATTGATGTTCAGATTGCACAAGAGTATGCTGAGCTCAACCTCAGTAACCCGCCTGCCATCGTACGCACCGAGACCACAGATGACGCACTCCGACTCGTACAAAGCGGAGAACAGTTCAGTCTTGTCATGATCATGAATAATGCGGCTGTAGAACAGACTTTCGGCTTTGCCGTGCAGATGAAGCAACTCGCTCCTCATACACCCATCGTTCTCCTTACATCCTACTCTAAAACTGTTTACGAACGTGTACGCAATGTAAGTGTCAAATACAGAGAGGAGCAAACCGATGCCATTCAGCGCGTCACCAACGCTATCGACTATGTCTTCTGCTGGAACAACTCCTCCGACCTTATCATCGCTATCATCAAACTGCTTGAAGACCGTCTTAATGCCGACCACGACATACTCGAAGAAGGGGTCCGCGCCATACTGCTCGTAGAAGACTCCATCCGCTACTACTCCACCTATCTGCCTGTCCTCTACAAACTTGTACTGCAGCAGAATAGCATTGCCATTCGTGATGCCCTCAACGAGCAACAACAACTCTTTCGTAAACGGGCAAGACCAAAGATCCTTATGGCTACCTGCTACGACGAAGCCATCGATATCTACAACCGCTATCGTAAGAATATGATAGGCGTAATCTCTGATGTCGGCTTTGTAATACATAAAGGTGACCTGCCCGAAACTGAGAAGCTTGATGCCGGTGTTGACCTCTGTAAATACATTCGCAGCGATATCCCCTCAATGCCTATCCTCATGCAGTCCTCGCAGGAGTCTATGCGTGAGGTGGCAAAGCAACTTGGGGTAGGGTTCATTGTCAAAACCAGCAAGACTCTCACTCAGCAACTCGGCGACTATATAGGGCGTGAGTTCGGATTCGGTGACTTCGTCGTTACCGACCCTGACACTGAGCGTGAGATTGCAAGGGCAAATGATCTCGAAGGCTTTGAGCATATCATCTCTACCATTCCCCCTCGTGCCTTCCGCCGTCTGTCCGACAACAACTATCTCAGCAAATGGCTCTATGCCCGTGGTCTGTTCTCCGTCGCTCGCGGCGTGCGTAAACTCAAGATACAGAATGACGACGATATAGAGAATGTAAGGCGGCAGAACATTCAGCTTATACACGACTATCGTATCAACCAGGCTCAAGGTGTGGTCGCTAAGTTCAACCCTGATACCTTCAACGACACAATATGGTTCTCGCGCCTCGGCAACTCTTCCCTCGGCGGTAAAGCGCGCGGACTCGCCTTCCTCAATAGTATCCTCTATAAATACCAACTCTACGACCGATGGGAGGATGTGCGGGTCCTTGTACCCAGAACCATGGTTATAACTACCGAGTTCTTCGATCAGTTCATTCATGACAACGGACTTCAGTATATCATCGAGTCTGAACTCTCTGACGAAGAAATACTCTCCGAGTTTGTGGCATCCACTCTTCCCGCCGAACTCAATCTTGCTCTCCGGAAGTTTGTGCATGTCTCGCGGCGTCCTATTGCAGTGCGCTCTTCAAGCAAACTTGAAGATTCCTACTACCAACCTTTCGCCGGAGTATATTCCACATACATGATTCCCTCTTCCGAGAACGAAGACCAACAGGTGCGTATGATTGGCAAGGCTATCAAGAGTGTATATGCTGCCGTCTATTTCTCCGCTGCAAGAGGATACATCACTTCCACCGCCAATGTCATTTCCGAAGAGAAAATGGCAGTCGTCATACAGGAAGTATGCGGGGAAGAGCAGAACGGAGTATATTTCCCTACTATCTCCGGTGTCGCCCGTAGTATCAATTTCTACCCTGTAGGCTACGAGCAGGCGGAAGATGGTATAGTGAAAGTCGCTTATGGGCTCGGTAAGGTGGTTGTTGACGGTGAACAGGTGCTGCGTTTCTCACCCAAGTATCCCAACCATGTCATGCAGACAAGCACACCCGAACTTGCCATGCGCGACACGCAGCAGTCAATGCTTGCTCTCTCTATGCAACCCGAACTGTTCAAGACCTCTGTTGATGACTCTGTCAATCTGAAGCGTTTCTCTATCTACGACTGCGAACAGTTCTCTTCCCTTCGTCACGTTGCTTCCACTTTCGACTATGAGAATCAGCGAATGGTTGACTCTTGTTACCCCAATGGACCCCGCTTCATCACTTTTGCTCCTATACTCAAGTTCAACACTTTCCCCCTTGCTGATATACTTGAGCAACTCCTTTATATCGCACGTGAGGAGATGAAATGCCCCGTTGAAATAGAGTTCGCTGCCAATCTGCCGACTGATAACTCTAAAGCAGTATTCAATGTGCTGCAAATACGACCTATTGCTGCCGATAGTATCTATGCCAAAGTTGATTGGCAGGACATCGACCAGTCCTCGCCTGTCATTCTCTCCGATATGGCACTCGGTGTAGGTAAAGTCAGTGGAGTTACCGATGTCATCTATCTCAAGCAGTCCGCCTTCGACCCTATGCAAACTCTCTCCATGGCACAGACTCTCCGCGAGTGGAATGCACAAATGAGGCGTGAGGGTAGGGGGTACTTGCTTATAGGATTTGGCAGATGGGGTTCGCAGATTCCTTCTCTCGGAGTACCCGTACAATGGAGCGACATCAGCGAGGCTAAAGCTATTGTCGAATGTAGTCTCCCCTCTTTCAGGGTTGACCCCAGTCAAGGCTCCCATTTCTTCCAGAATATGACCTCCTTCAATGTCGGCTATATCAATGTTGATAGTTTCGCCCGTACTGCGGATATCTACGATGAATCCCAACTCAATGCCATCCCTGCCGTTGCTGAGACGGATTATATCCGCCATGTTCGCCTTCCTCAACCTTTGCAAATCACTATTGACGGCTTCAAAAACCATGCTTGTATCAAAATATAATAAATCAAATACTCAATGTGTATAGACGCGGCACTGCTACGTCTCAATGGGGCAAGAATCTGATATGATAGTAATGAGTCTATACTTAAAAAGTCAATCGACATGACCATCCTCTACGAAGACAACCATATTATTGCAGTCAACAAGGCAGTAGGTGAGATAGTGCAGGCGGACAAAACCGGCGACAAGCCTCTTTCCGACCAAGTCAAGGAATATATAAAAGAAAAATATAACAAACCCGGCGATGTATTTCTCGGTGTCACTCACCGTCTTGACAGACCCACTACCGGAGTTGTACTCTTCGCCCGCACAAGTAAAGCACTTGTCCGGCTCAATGATATGTTCCGCTCTCATGATGGTATAAAGAAAACCTACTGGGCTATCGTTCAAGGCAAACCGCCTGTGCCCGGGGCAAGACTTCAAAACTGGCTGCTACGTAATGAAAAGCAAAACAAATCTTATATAGTCAAGGAGAATACTATCAGCGCAGAATCTCGTATAGACGCGACACCGTCACGTCTCAATAAACCCCAATTGGCAGTACTCGAATATCGTACTCTTGCTGCAGGCGACAACTACTCTCTTCTCGAAGTTAATCTCCTTACCGGTAGGCATCACCAGATACGGTGTCAGCTGGCTGCCATCGGCTGTCCGGTCAAAGGTGACCTTAAGTATGGTGCCAAACGTAGTAACCCTGACGGAGGTATATGCCTCCATGCACGAAGAATAGAGTTCATCCACCCTGTCTCCAAACAGAATATCATCATAGATGCTCCTGCACCTAATGATAATCTCTGGAATAGTCTGACATCTAAATTGTAACTACTATATAAATCTCAATACAATATGAAACACTTACTCTTAGGCGATGAAGCCATAGCACAAGGTGCTCTCGATGCCGGACTCTCCGGTGTTTATGCCTATCCCGGCACACCTTCAACTGAGATTACTGAGTATATACAACTTGTAGAGACGCGACGCCGTCACCGCTCAACAAGCTCAGGTCAGCAGTCAGCCGATACTGCCACCTCTGTCTTCTGCCAGTGGGCAACCAATGAGAAAACTGCCATGGAGGCTGCTCTCGGAATGTCGTATATGGGCAAGCGGGCAATGGTCTGCATGAAACATGTGGGCATGAATGTGTGCGCTGACGCCTTTATCAATAGTGCTATCACAGGTGTTAACGGCGGTCTTGTTGTTGTTGCTGCTGATGACCCCTCTATGCACTCCTCCCAAAACGAACAAGACTCGCGTTTCTATGGTCGTTTTGCCATGATTCCTATCTTCGAACCTTCTTCACAACAGGAGGCGTACGATATGATGGCAGTAGCCTTCTCAATGTCTGAGCGACTTCACACCCCCGTACTCATGCGTGTAACCACCCGTATGGCACACTCGCGTGCCGTCGTTAACACTACAGACTCGCCTCTCCCGCAGAATACTATGTCGCTTCCGGAGAATGTGAAGCACTTTATTCTCCTTCCTGCTTATGCAAAGCAGAACTATGCCGAACTGGTAGCAATGCAGCCTGTCTTCACTGAAGAGTCCGATGCATCCTCATTCAACTCCTATCAGAAAGGTTCTAACCCTGAAAAGGCTATTGTCACTTGCGGTATTGCCTGGAACTATCTCATGGAAAACTATTCCNNNGACAGATGGGTTGCTCACTGCTCAAGATTACCCAATATCCCTTACCCGTGAAACTTATCTCGCAGATGGTTGCCGATGGTGCACGTGAGGTACTCGTTATAGAAGAGGGTCAGCCCGTTGTAGAAGAACTCTTGCGTGGACTCCTGCCTTCTCATGTGCAGCTCAATGGCCGTCTCACAGGCTCTCTGCCCAGGATGGGCGAACTCACTCCCGACTGCGTAAGGTTGGCACTCGGTCTGCCTGCTAACAATGCCCTTGATGTTGATACCAAACAAGTGGTCTCGCCGCGCCCGCCGGCATTATGTATGGGTTGCGGTCATAGAGATATGTATGCTGCGCTCAATGAGGTGGCACGTGAATATCCCTCTCCCCGTATCTTTGGAGACATAGGCTGTTACACCCTCGGTGCCCTCTCGCCTTTCCATGCTCTTCATTCCACAGTGGAGATGGGTGCCTCTGTCACTATGGCGAAAGGTGCTGCTGATGCAGGACAGTTCCCCTCGATAGCCGTCATCGGTGACTCTACCTTCACTCACTCCGGCATCACAGGACTGCTCGACTGCGTCAATTCCAATGCCAATGTAGTTGTCCTCATCTCCGACAATCTTACCACCGGTATGACAGGCGGACAAGACTCTGCCGGCACAGGGCGTCTTGAGCAGATATGTACCGGCGTAGGTGTTCTGCCTGAGCATGTGCGCGTAGTAGTGCCCCTGCCAAAGAACATGGAAGAAATAAAGCAAGTCCTTCGTGATGAGATTGAATATAACGGTGTCAGCGTAGTTATAGCCCGCCGTGAATGTATTCAGACTCTCAAGCGTCATCTGCGCGAACAAAAGAAACAATAACCGTAAAATCCTTATGTCATGAAAAAAGATATTATTCTTGCAGGCGTTGGCGGTCAAGGCATATTGTCTATTGCCACAGTTATAGGCGAGGCTGCTCTCGCCGAAGGTCTATATCTCAAGCAGGCCGAAGTTCATGGAATGTCACAGCGCGGAGGTGATGTGCAGAGCAATCTGCGCCTTTCTTCCACACCGATATACAGCGACCTGATTCCTCTTGGCAGTGCAGATATAGTTATCTCACTCGAACCTATGGAGTCGTTGCGGTATGTCAGGTATCTCAAACCCGATGGTTGGATAGTCTCCTCTAATATCCCCTTTGTCAATATCCCCGATTACCCGCCTTTGGAGGATGTTCTGGCAACTATAGAACAAGTACCTCATCATGTCCTTCTTGATGTTGAGTCACTTGCCAAGTCTGCCGGCGCTCCGCAACAGGCATCTAATATGGTGCTTCTCGGTGCTGCTGTGCCTATGCTCGGCATAGACCTTGACAAGATTATAGCTGGTGCTCGCAGTGTGTTCTCTCGCAAAGGAGAAGAGATAGTTGAAAAAAACACTGCCGCACTCCTTGCCGGCTATCGGCTAAGCGCAAACAACACTGCAGCTATGTCGCTTTGAAATCACCGCAGTGCTCTCTCCGTTGGAACTGCGGGTGTATCTGCCCGTATTTAGAGATATTCGTATAGATGTCTCTTCCTAAGGAATCTTACTAACCTATGGAACTTTAAGAAACTAACCTACTTTCAATAATCACATCCCTATGTCATTCCCTCTCAATAAACAACTCGTTGACCAAATCTGTACCGATTTCGGTCTCCGCAATGCCAAAGAACTCGGTAATGCTTCTATACGCCAGCTCGTCGGTGTTGTCTCCAATATTGAGGCTGCTACCGGTGAGCATTTCATTCACATGGAACTTGGCTCTCCCGGTCTGCAATCCGAACGTATAGGCATTGAGGCGGAACATAAGGCACTACTTGCCGGATATGGCTCGCGCTACCCGCTTATCTATGGTATCCCTGAGGTCAAGCACTGGGGCTCTGAATTCATCAAGGCCTTCGTCAACATCAATATCCCTGAGGACTGCATTATTCCCACCGTCGGGTCTATGCAGGGTGTCTATGCACTCGTCAGGCTTATCAGCCAACTTGACCCCAAGCGCAACACCATGCTCTTCCTCGACCCCTGTTTCCCTATGCAGAAACAACAATGCAAGGTCATGGATATGCCCATCGAAGCCTTTGATATAGCTGATTACCGTGGCGACGCTCTTGAACACAAATTGGAGGAATATCTCTCCAAAGGAAATATCATCTCTCTCATCTTCTCCAACCCTAACAACCCTTCGTGGATGTGCCTTTCCGAAACAGAACTGCGTATCATCGGCAAACTTTGCACTAAGTACAATATAATCGCTATCGAAGATATGGCATACCTCGACATGGATTTCAGACGACAGAGTGGACGCCCGTACGAACCTCCCTACCAACCCTCCATCGGACACTATACCAACAACTGCGTTCATCTCATCTCCTCTTCCAAGATCTTCTCCTATGCCGGACAACGTGGGGCTATAGTTGCCGTCAATCCTGTTCTCGCCCACCGTGTTTATCCTGCACTCACTCAGAAATATGGCAACAACGGTGAGTTCCTGTGGAACTTCATATATGTCATCCTTGCATGTCTCTCATCAGGTGTCACCCACTCCGTGCAGTTCGCTATGGCGGCTATGTTCAAGGCCGCCTGCCATGGAGAAATCGACTTCGTGAACAATACACGCGAATATGCAAGGCGTGCAGAACAAATCAAGACCATCATCCTGCGCAACGGTTTCCACACCGTTTACGACCTCGATGCCGACAATCAACCTGTTGGTAACGGTTTCTTCTTCACCTTTGGATACCACGATTGGACAGGTGAGAAAATGCTCAATAAACTTATCTATTATGGTGTCTCCGCCATCTCTCTATCTTCTACAGGTGCTGCACGCGAAGGACTCAGAGGATGCGTCTCTGCCATCAGTGAAAAAGAATACGACGAACTCGATCGACGACTTGCATTGTTTAACAACGATTTCTCTGCATCATGACTAACTCAGATATCAACTTCATAAGTGCCGAAGAGGCTGTCAAACTTGTACATTCAGGCGATACTGTTGTACTTCAGGGCTCTACTTCTCTTCCCAATGCCCTCATACGGGCACTTACCGCAAGAGCACCCGAACTCAGAGATGTTACCATCATCTGTGGATTCGCAGTTGACTCGCAGGACGCACCTTATGCTGCACCTGAACTGCTTGACTCCTTCCATGCTGTCTCCATCTTTGTCCCCAATATCCTTCGTAAGGTCACACGGGAAGGCATTGCTGAAACCATACCTTGCTTTCTCGGGGAAGTACCCTTCCTCTTCCGAAGCGGACAACTGCCTGTTGATGTTACTTTCCTCAATGTATCACTCCCGGATGAAGACGGCTATTGTTCCTATGGTATCTCTGCCGACATAGCCTTCTCTGCTGCCGAATGTTCCAAGACCGTCATCGCGCAGGTCAACCGCTTCATGCCGCGCACCTACGGTGACCCTGTCATACATATCTCTAAATTGGCTGCTATGGTTCAAGCCGACGAACCACTATTCGAAGTGCCTACTCCTGTACCCTCAGAGAAAGAGATACGCATCGGCAACTTCATTGCCGAACAGATACCCGATGGTGCTACACTCCAAATCGGGGTAGGGGGGATCCCTAATGCTATTCTTAGGGCTCTGTCCTCTCACAAACACCTCGGACTCCATACAGAGGCTATTACCGATGGTGTTCTGCCGCTAATTAAGAGTGGAGTCATCGACAACTCTCAGAAAAAGGTCTTGCCCGGCAAGTCCGTCGGTTCGCTCGCACTCGGCAGCAGACAACTCTACGACTGGCTTGATGGAAATACCGATGTTGTGATACGTGATGTCGCATGGACCAACGACCCGCAAGTCATTCGGCAAAACCCCCGCGCTATGGCTATCAACTCAGCCATTGAGATAGACCTCACAGGGCAGATTTGTGCCGACTCTGTAGGCGAGACAGTCATCTCCGGTGTCGGTGGACAACACGACTTTATGTATGGTGCCTCGCTCTCCGAAGGAGGAAAATGCTTCATCGCTCTGCCTTCCACCACCTCCTCCGGCAAATCCAAGATTGTCTCCAATCTCACACCTGGAGCAGGAGTTGTCACTACACGCTTCCAAACTCAGTATGTAGCTACCGAACACGGCATAGTCTATCTCCGTAACAAGACCCTCGCCCAACGTGCTAAACTGCTCATTTCTATTGCTGACCCCTCCTGCCGCGAACAACTTGAGCGCGAAGCAGTACGACGTTTCGGCCCTGCCTTCCTCCGTCTGAAGTAATCTCTTATTCTTGTTTCTTACATATACCTTTGCAAACGCTACAACGAACAATATATTATGCCGACTCGAACTAATCTTCTGCGACCTGTTGCCATATTTGCCTTCCTTGCAGTCTTTCTTGTGTCTTATGCAGAAGAAGTCACCTATTATGTAAATAGCAAAAACACGGTCAGAACAGAGGGGAATGCTCTGCAAGGTGTAACTCCTGAATATTCGCAGACAACTGCCTCCGGACAGGCAGGACAGATTACCATGGGTAATTGTGCGTATTTCAGTCTTGCCAACATGCCCGTAACTATCATCACGGATATAGTTCTTACTATGCACTCTAATGCCTCGTCCGGTTCAGGCACTCTCAGTCTGAAACAAAATGGCATGCTTGTAACTAAGATAGAGGACAGCGATTTCTCTGCTCCGCAATGGAATGGAGAGTTCTCATCTTCTAATGTCAAAATCCGGATTCCCCTCTCTGAGCGATTGTATATACGGCAGGGCGACTCTCTTAGTATTGACATCTGTGCTTCCCAGAACTCGCTCTACATTGTGTCTTATTATATTGCCTGCCATGCCGCAAATACAGAAGCATATACTGTTAGACTGAATATCGGCTCGCAGGGAGCAACCACTGAGATAAAAGAGACTGCCCCCAATCAAGGGGTATTATTGCCCGTGCCTGATGTTGAGTACCCGGATTATAGTTTTGTCGGCTGGACATTTGCTCAAGTATTCCCGACAGACTCATGCCCCCAATATATTCCCGCAGGGAGCCGCTTATATCCTGTGAGCAACACCTTGCTGTATGCTCTCTATAGTGACCGCAAAGCAGAGGAATCCCGCTGGTTGCAGACTACCGACTTTGTCTCCGGTGACTATCTGCTCGCCTCCACCTATGAAAACTGTATTGCCATTGGCGGACTCAATAAAAACAGAAAGATAAATACGCTGACACTCGACCCGTGGCTGTTCACCGAAGATAGTCTTAGATATATGAAGGGCTCCGCCTATCCGTCCGATGCTGTCTATCATATAGAGTTTACGGATGACTCGCTTGCATATATAACCAATACCGCAACTAATGAAATCATAGGCTACTCTGCTTCTTCCTCCCTCTCCCTTACCCATAATGCCGACCCGTGGAACTATCGGGTCTATGACGACAAGCAGATATGCTTCTATCACGATTATCTTTCTTCTACCCGCTATCTTTGGGCAACAGGGGGCGCAACTCTGCAAGACATTGATTCTATCACCTTTGCTGCACAAAGCTATATCTACAACGGATATGCCGATTTGCTGTTCAACATAGATGACGCACCCAAGGATATACATTCTACCTATACTTCGTTTCCCCTGACTGATAGAGTTGAAAATAACCGGTTCGATGATGTGAAGATTTTACCCCGCCAAATACTTAACCCCTATGGTCGTCCCCTGAAACTTTACTCCTCCGCCGGACTGCTTATGCTTGTTTCTAATACGGATATGAATCTTCAAAACCTGTCTTCCGGCATGTATATACTGCTCGTTGGTACTGACTCACGAAAGGTTTTTGTAAGATAATGTTGTAATAACGGTAAACTTTTTGTACCTTTGCAGACAAATTCGTTTCTTGTTATGAAAAGATATGTTCTAATTGCACTTCTCGCACTCTCTCTGCCCATTCAGGCAGGGCTGTTTGATGATATAGTTTCCGGTCAATTCAAGGAGAAAACACTCCCCGCCGTCACAGATATGGGTGATGGCGAACACTATGCCTTCATCAAAGACAACAATATTCTTTCTGTGGACTACCGCACGGGAGAACATGTTGATACAATCTTCAGTATCCACTCTGCCAAGAACTATCAGCTGAACTCTATCGACAGATTCATTCTTTCTCCTAATGAACGCTTTCTGCTTGTCTCCACTAACTCCCGGCGTATCTTCCGACGCTCTCAAAAAGCCGACTGGTATATCTATGACAGGCAAAGGAAAGAACTTAAACCCCTTAGCCAACAGATGCCGGTCTCTGAACCTGTATTCTCTCCCAATGGCAAGTATATAGCATTCTCGCGGGATAATAATATATTCCTCTACAAGCAGGATTTCGCTACCGAAGTGCCTGTCACTACTGACGGACAAGAAGGTAAAATCATCAACGGCACGCCCGACTGGCTCTACGAAGAGGAGTTCACTACCACTTGCTTATATCAGTTCTCGCCCGACTCCAAACAGTTGGCATTCATACGGCTTAACGAATCAGAGGTCGATACTTTCTCGTGGCAGACCTTCCTTAATAGCGATAACCCCGCCGGAATGCCGCAAAACCACCAAATACATTACCCCCGAGCCGGACAAAACAATCCCATCGCATCTGTCGTTGTTTATGATACCTACTATAAATCCCTCAAAACCATGAGTCTCCCCGAAGACAACGACTCCTATATCCCCCGCATAAAATGGATGGCTAACTCCGACCAACTCGCAGTATTCCGCCTCAACCGTAACCAGAATAAACTTGAGATGTTCGACTGTAACCCCAAATCTGCAGTCGCTAAACTCATCTACTCCGAAGAAAACAAAAACGGATTTGTTGACTACGAACTCATTGACTCATGGCAGTTCTTCGAGGATAATACCATGCTCGTTTTCTCCGAGACCGATGGCTATCGGCACGCTTATTTGTATAATACTCGCGGACAGAAACTCAGGCAACTCACCTCGGGTAACTTCGACCTCACAAACATCTACGACTACGACCCCTTATCTCAGACTCTTCTCTATCAGGCAGCCCTGCCTGCACCCATGGATAGACAGCTGTTCTCGCTTAATGTGAAGAAAAACAAAACCGTATGTCTCACTCCCAATGCCGGTATGCATAATATCTGCCTGCTGACCACCGACTATATGATTGTCAGTTCTACCTCGCTTCAGCAACCTCTGGAGTATCAAGTCTTAGGGCGCAATGGCAAACAGGTTAGGACTCTGCTCGATAATAACCGTTTAGCAGAGAAAGTCAGACAGGCAAATCTACCCGAGAAGAGGTTCTTCTCTTTCGTTACAGGGCGCGGAGATACACTCAATGGTTGGATTCTGCTTCCGCCCGACATAGAAGTATCGCATAACTCTACTGACTTCTTAAACGCAATATCAACTTCAACCCCGCATCCTCTTCTCCTCTTTCAGTATTCTGGTCCTGCTTCCCAACAGGTGCTTAACCGCTTCAAGATAGACTGGGAAGAGTATCTCGCTGCCGAAGAGAATATCGTTGTTGCTTGCATTGATCCGCGCGGCACTGACTCTCGTGGCCGTCAATTCCGCAATCTAACCTATATGAACATAGGGCAGAAAGAGGCACAAGACCAGATCTCTGCTGCTAACTATCTCGCCTCACTCCCGTTCATTGACTCGGAACGTATGGCTATATGGGGGTGGAGTTATGGAGGTTTTCAGACCCTGCGTACTATGTCCGAACCCGACTCGCCCTTCCGTTGCGGTATCGCAGTTGCACCGGTTACAGACTTCCGCCTATACGACTCTGCCTATACCGAACGGTTTATGCGCCGCCCGCAAGCCAACGAATATGGCTATAAGGCCGCCGCATTGCCCCTTATGGCAGAACAGTTGAACGGCAGGGTGTTGCTCGTACACGGACTTGCCGACGATAACGTGCATTGCCAGAATATCTGGTCGTATGTGGATGCTCTTGTTAGGGCAGGTAAACAGTTTGATATGCAAATCTATCCTGACGACAACCATTTCCTCCGTCAGCGTAGCAACTACCCCCACCTCTACCGCCGAATGACCGACTTCCTCTTGACTAACCTCGTAAACCCCGCGCAATAATTCACATACGTCTTCAAGACTCTCATAATTAAACAAATATATTAACATCTAAAAACTAAAATCATGAGTAAACTTCGTAACTCTACAACGGTAATCACTATCATTGCTATGATGCTGCTCTATGCAATGATATCGTTTGTAACCAACCTCGCCGCACCTGTCGGAGAAATCTGGGAGAAATCTCTTGATAACTCCAACAACATCATGGGTATGCTCGGCAACATGATGAACTTCCTCGCTTATCTCATCATGGGTATCCCCGCTGGTAAACTCCTGCAACGCGTCGGATACAAAAACACTGCCCTCATCGCTATCGGTGTCGGATTCCTCGGTATCTTTGTGCAGTTCCTCTCAGGTGTAGCAGACAGTTTCTATGTCTATCTGCTCGGAGCGTTTATTGCAGGCTTCTCCGTTTGTATGCTTAACACGGTGGTGAATCCTCTACTCAACCTTCTTGGTGGAGGTGGCAACCATGGTAACCAATTGAACATGATTGGTGGTACACTCAACTCTCTTTCAGGAGCATTGACGCCTATGCTTGTAGGTGCTATCATTGGCGAAAGTTTGGTAGGTAAAGAGATAGATGATGTCAATATGGTGCTCTATATTGCCATGGCTGTATTCGTATTGGTGTTTGTCATTATCGTTCTTGCTCCTATTGCAGAACCCAACCGTGTTACCGCCGATACAAAGTTCGAGCACAGCCCTTGGTCTTTCCGCCATTTCGTGCTTGGTGCTTGCGCTATCTTCCTTTATGTTGGTGTTGAAGTAGGTATCCCCGCAACTCTTATCTCATACCTCTCCGATATTGAGACGGGTAAGGGCTTCTCATATCAGACTGCAACCTATATTGCCGGTCTCTATTGGCTTCTTATGTTGGTTGGACGCTTCATAGGCAGTTTCATCAGTAATAAAGTCTCGAGCCGTACACAAGTTACGTGGGTATCCACAATCGCTATCGTTCTCATGCTTTGTGCTATATTCTTCGGTAACAATGTCTCCGTCAAGATGCCTGTCAATTGGGCTCTGGAGATGGGCGAACTTCCACTTGCCTCTCTCTTGCTTATTCTTTGCGGACTCTGCACCTCGGTTATGTGGACAAGTATCTTCAACATGTCGGTTGAGGGGCTCGGCAAATACACTGCCGCTGCTTCAGGTATATTCATGATGATGGTCGTAGGTGGTGGCATCTTACCTGTTATTCAGAGCGGTTGTGCCGACCTCTTCGCTGTTGAAGGCGGACAAGGATTCCTCTATTCCTACGTCGTACCCGTCATTGCCGTTGCTTACATTCTCTGGTATGCTCTCCGTGGCTCGAAGAATGTCAACAAATATATACCCGTTGATTGATAGACTTTATACGAAATCTTGAATAAATAACCACCGCCACTCTGTAATCATCTGAGTGGGCGGTGGTTATGTAACCTCCGCCTTTTGGCTCTCTCTACTCACTTCTCACCATGTCCTCGTCCTCCCGCCTTGTCGCTCTTGATGTCTTGCGTGGTATCACTATCGCAGGTATGATTATGGTAAACAACCCCGGTTCATGGGGGCATATCTACGCTCCGCTTCGTCATGCCGAGTGGAATGGTTGTACTCCTACCGACCTCGTGTTCCCTTTCTTCGTATTTGTGATGGGTGTGGCGATGTATATCTCTTGGAGCAAGACTGATTTCCGTCTCACATGGCGTGCCTCAGGCAAACTTCTTTATCGTGGTTTGGCACTCGTGCTCATCGGCTGGGCTGTCAGTTGCTACGGTATAATGTTGCGCACACTCTCCACCGGCGGTTCATGGGCTGATGTCGGTGACAAAATAGTGCATGGCATGCGCTTTCTCGGCGTATTCCCCAGACTTGGAATAGTGAGTTGTCTCGCAGGCTTCTGTCTGCTCATCTTCAAACCCAAACGACTGCCGTGGGTGGCTGCCGCATTGCTGATTATATATTGTATAATCATAGCAGTAACAGATAGTTTCTATCTGAATACTGACAATATCGTTGCCCGTGTGGATGTGGCTGTACTTGGTGAAAACTACATGTATCACAAAGGCGGTATCGCTTTCGACCCTGAAGGACTCCTCTCTACCATACCCTGCATTGCACACTGTCTGCTTGGTGCCTTTGCAGGCAAACTGATAATGACTACAGGTGATAAGTGGAAGAAAGTTAATCAACTGTTCATCTTCGGCACTGTCATTCTGCTTACGGGTTTCCTGCTTGACTATGCTTTTCCCATCAACAAGAGTCTGTGGAGTGCAAGTTTTGTGCTTGTTACTTGTGGTCTCGCCTCATTGCTGCTCGCTCTCCTGATCTGGATTATAGATATCTGCGGCAAACGGCGTTGGTCGGTCTTCTTCGAGAGTTTCGGCGCAAACCCGTTGTTTATATATGTGGTGTCCACATTGACTGCGATTACCCTGAGTAATATCCGTTTCAGTTTCCATGGTGAAGCTTATTCTGCATGGAGTTTCTGGTATAAAGTCTGCATGCAGCCTCTGCTCGGCGACAATGGCGGCTCACTCGCTTGTGCTCTCTCACTCGTGGCTCTGATGTGGATTATTGCCTGTCCTCTGTATAAGAAGAAGATTTATATCAAGTTGTAGTTCGTTACACTCAATCATATATTCAGGTGAGGTATATATCTGCTATAGGATTTTTCGATGGTGTGCATCTCGGACACAGATATGTGCTCGGTGAACTTGACCGTATTGCAAAAAATAGCAATCTCTCAACCAAGGTGGTTACTTTCTCGCATCACCCTCGCTCTGTTCTCGGGCAGTCACCATCCGAAAACGGCTTCTTGCTAACTACCCTGCAAGAGCGTCTCTCTCTCTTGCAGACACAAGCTGATAGTGTATTGGTGCTTGATTTCGCTGATATTCACTCTCTCACCGCTCGGCAATTCATTCATTATCTGCATACACAAGAGCAGGTGGATACCATTCTTATGGGGTACGACCATAGTTTTGGTTCTGACAAACCTGCCTCTTTTGCCGAATATAAGCGTATTGCCGCAGACGAGGGAGTCGAACTTGTACAACTCTGCGAATATAGCGCCGAAGAACATGTCAGCTCGACGGTCATCCGTAACCTGCTTCTGAAAGGAGAGATAGAGAATGCTAACAAGCTTCTGGGATACAAATACAAGATATCAGGTCGTGTGGTTCATGGTAGGCATATAGGCAGGCAATTGGGTTTCCCCACTGCCAACATATCCGTTGAACCTGCCAAACTTATTCCCTCTGATGGTGTCTATGCGGCGGAAGTGATGGTTGAAAACGACCATTACATGCCCGCAATACTCAATATCGGTTGCAACCCCACCGTGGAGGGCAAAGAACGCACTCTTGAAGTACATATTCCTGACTATGATGCCGAACTCTATGGCGCAGAAATAAGTCTGCAGCTCATCTCATTTATTCGGCCTGAGGTCCGCTTCGACTCGGTTGACCAACTCAGGAAACAAATAGAATCGGATTTGGCAAATCTCTCTCTGACTATGCAACAATAGATATGCCTCTTATCTCAGCATTGGTGGCGGACCTGTCGGTATTTTGCCCTTCGACGGGTCGGCATTCGATTCTATCATCTCTTGCATAAATGCCGCACCTCCCTTGGCCTTCATATCACCCATTCGGTTGAGTTTGTAAGTGAAGGTGAGCATCGCATAGGTCGGCAGTGTGTTGTAACGCTGATATTGTATATAGTTCTCGCCCACTGTCTGAACTATATTCTTCTTCTGGTGAAGCAGGTCGAATGCTTTAACCGACAATGTGGCAAATCCCCATGTCTTACTCAGTGACGCATTCCACATCACTTCGCTTAGGTTACCAAGCTGCTTGCCATAACCAATACGGTCTGTGTAACCTATGTCTGTGGCTATCTCCCAGTTCTTGGGCAGGTGGAAAGCAAGGTCACCGGTAAGAGTCCAGTTGAACACATTGCTGCGGCTCTCACTCGTGAGGTTGTTGTGCGTGAAAGAGTAGTTGAACACTCCGTGAATACCAAAATCTACTATGCGGTGTGTGAGGCGTATTGTCATATCTTCGCCTACTGTCACGTTGCCCGTTCTGCTCTCATCACCGAGTGTCCACTTGTTCTCATCGATGAGCTGAGCTATGTCTTCTGTACTCATCTCGCGTGTTACATAGGCAATACGCATGTTGTAACCTACACTGGTGCGGGTGTGAAACTGCATCAGCTTGTTTGCAAAAGGCGTGTTGTACATGAGGTTGGCATATACTGAGAACGGAGTACCCTTGGCGTTTACCGTCTGCTGGTAGAGCTTGCCGTTCTGGTCGTATATGTTGTTGGAAACCAATGCGTCTTTCGTCAGATTGGCGAAGACACCTGTCGTCAGACTTGAAAAACGGTCTTGGTTGTATTTGGAATACATGAAGTTTATGCGGTGACGGAATGCTGGCTTCAGGTCGAGATTACCCATAGTCTCATTCATTGCATTCGAGTTGTCTTTCACCGGCTCCATCTGCGTGATACTCGGTTGCTCCGAATTGCCGCGGTAACGTATGCGGGCAAACTCCTTCTTGCCGAACTTGTATCTGAAAGTAACATTGGGCGCCACATTGAACACATGTATCATCGTGTCACGCACCAATCCTGAACTGTACATCGTCTTGTTCAGAGTCTGCGAAGGATTCAGACGCACACCTGCCGTAAGGTCGAAATACTGGTCTATCCACTTGTAGTTCACTTCCAATGCCTCCGAGAAGAATGTGTTGCGCAGCGCGTTGGAGTATTCATTGTCCAATATCGTATGCTCTTTGTCAAGATACTGGTTCTTCTCCGACCGGCGTATGTTGTTCTGGAAACGGAGTGCAGTCTCTATGAAATGATGATTGTTCCATATCGGCTCTACGTAAGACGCTCTTATTGTGTAATTAAACGAGTTCTGCGTCTTCTGTGTCCATTGTTCAACCAATGGTATTTCCGAACCTGTGTATGAGGTGTTGTCCGAACGGTTGTATGAGTCACCCTTATTGTTGGTGAAGTTGCCGTCGGCATTCAGAGTGAGTGAGCGCCCGGGTTTCTGGAATTTATGGTTGTAGATAAGTTGCAGTTTGGCTCCTATCTCACCCGTTGTACCTAAGTTTTGCTGGTAACCCTCTGTGGTGAGCACACTGTCGCGGGCATAATCGTAATTCTTGTAAGAGTCTTTGTAAGTGTTCGTGTAGGAGATTTCAGGCTTGAGAATCACTTTGTTGAATGAGTCAACTTCGAGCTCAAACTCAAGCCGTGTCTTTACGTCCCACGAGTTGGTCACAGCTGCCGAACTGTCGTTCTGTTGGTATCTGTTGTCGTCTGTCCACTGCTCTTTCTCCGACTTCGTGCGCGTGTCGTTGCTTGAGTGATTGAGTTGCATGTCACCGCCGTAGAGATAGCCGTTCTTGCCCGCTATGTTGGTATTTACACCAAGGTTCTCCGCCCGTGTGATACCGGTTGGTCCTCCTCCCCAACCTCTGCCTCTGCCGGTGCGCAACTCGTTGGTGTTGTTGGCGGAACCTATGATTGTCGTCTGACTCTCACCAAGCAGTATATTCATAAACGCTGAAGCATTGTAGCGGAAATCTTCGCTGAAGAACTGCTTCGCTTTATCTGCAGGTGTGCCGCTGTAGCCATAATGAAAAAGCTTGTCTTGGTTATCTCCCACCAAGTCGGCACCTAAACCTGCGTTGTAGTTGCCGAACAGACCTTTCTTCTTGTCCTCTTTAAGTTTGAGGTTGATGATTCGCTCTGTGTCGTCGTCCTCGAAACCGGTAAGCTTGGCCATGTCCGACTTCTCGTCAATCACTTGTATCTTGTCTATCATGTCGGCTGGTATGTTCTTCGTCGCTGCTTGCACATCGTTGCCAAAGAACTTCTTGCCGTCAATGCGGATGCTGGTTATCGACTCTCCGTTCACCGTTATGTTGCCCTCTGAATCCACCTGAACGCCGTTCATCTTCTTCAGCAGGTCTTCCACCATGTCCGTCTCCTGAGTCTTGTATGCGGCTGTGTTGTACTCCAGCGTATCTCCTTTCACCGTCATCTCCGCCGCCTTGCCTGTCACCTCCACTTCTGCCAGGTGCTGCACCGTTTCCTCCAAACGAACGGTCTTCACTTGCACATCCTGACCGCTTACATTAACTGCCTGCGTAACCTCTTTGAAACCAATCGATGATATCCGGAGTTTGTACTGACCGTCATGTATGCCGCTCAGACGGTAGTTGCCGTCGAAGTCGGTTTGGGCACCTTGTATAAGTGTGGAATCTTTGCCGCTATATGAGAAAAGCCGGATGGTAGCCATCTCTACCACCTCCCCGCTTTGCTTGTTCACCACCCGCCCGCTGATTGTGTGCTGTGCATATAACAACCATGGGGCAGACATCAGGAGCAAAAACAATACAATCCTCTTCATATAATGTAATCAAATAAATATCTAATAACTAATATCTTAAATATACAATAATATCCTAAATAAAATAGGTATCCACCCCTCAAATCCTCAACCCGTAGAGACGCAACACCGTCACGTCTCCTCACAATCTCTTCATAATCTCCCCCTCATCTCCTCACAATCTCTCCCTCGTCTCCTCCTCATTTCCTCCTCGTCTCCTCACAATCTCCTCCTCGTCTCCCCCTCATATTAATTTCAACCCTCAAAACCCCATTTGACACTTTGTCACCTTTTCGGGCAATTTACTTAGCAAAGTGTAAGTTGACGGATAGCCCACTTTAAGCCTACTCTAAGCCGAGTGTTAGCCATCTCCCCAATTTGACACTTTGTCACCTTTTCTGCCGTTTTGCTTACACTTTGATATTCACTGTTAACCTGCAACGAACAAAATCACCAACTTTTTCTTCCGACATTGTAGTCATTTTAATTAATAACAATAATTGTGCCAATATAATGTTGCATATACCAAAACATTTATGTAACTTTGCACTCTCAAAAATGTAGGGACGCGATACCCTCACGTCTCCACACCAAAAAGAAGATAACCTTAGTAGAGACGCGACATTGTCATGTCTCCGCAACAATAGATTAGTAAACCATTAACCATATAGAATTATTATCATTATGGCAGAGAAAACACGCTATTCTGACGAAGAACTCGAGGAGTTCCGTCAGTTGATTAACGAGAAGTTAGAGAAGGCAAAAGCCGAATATGAGCATTTGCGCCAGATGGTGGCAGGCGAAGGTAATGATGTGAACGACACATCCCCCACTTTCAAAGTGCTTGAAGAAGGTGCTTCGGTACTTGGTAAAGAGGAGGCTGGGCGCCTGGCACAGCGTCAGATGAAGTATATACAGAATCTGCAGGCAGCACTCATTCGTATTGAGAACAAAACTTACGGTATCTGCCGCGAGACAGGCAAACTTATTCCTAAAGAGCGTCTCCGCGCCGTGCCTCATGCTACACTCAGTATAGAAGCAAAGGAGAAGAAGGTAAAATAATATACGTATAGACGTGACACCGTCACGTCCTATCGCCCCAAAACACTATATCAATGAGTAAGAAATCGCAAACTTGGCTTGTGGTAGGAATAATAATGCTTGTATTGATACTCGACCAATGCATTAAGTTCTATGTCAAACTCAACTATACTCTCGGTGAAGCGCATGCTATCTTCCCATGGTTTCAGATATGCTTCGTGGAGAACGATGGCATGGCTTTCGGTATCGAGTGGTTTGATAAGCTGTTTCTTACCTTGTTCCGCATAGTGGCAGTGGGTCTCTTTTGTTGGTACATACATGTACTGATAAACAAACAGCAGACCCGCACATCTTACCTCGTGATGGTGGCTCTTGTCACTGCCGGTGCCTTGGGTAACATTATCGACTGCCTGTTCTATGGATTATTCTTCTCTGAGTCAACACCATACGCAGTCGCCTCTCTCTTCCCCGATGGCGGAGGCTATGCACCTTTCTTCTATGGTAAAGTGGTGGATATGTTCTATTTTCCCCTAATACACAATGCCGCAGGAGAAACCGTATTCTTCCGACCGATATTCAACTTCGCTGACTCATGTATCACGGTATCTGTCATACTCATCTTCATATTCTTCTCTAAAGACCTCAATCGCTCACTCTCTAAAGAAAACAAAACCACCACTGCTCAGTAGAAGCACCATGCTCATATCGTAATGACGCGATACCGTCACGTCTTATAAACAGAAGTCACAGATTCCGTTCAAATAGGACTTTGTCCTCTCAAGTCATCAAATCATCTTGTCTTCAAATATTACTCCTCTTGGCACTCGTCTTGTCTTCGTGTACGTGGCGGCCGAATAATATCCTCTCTCAGAAAGAAATGACCGAGGTGTTGTATGACTTGCACAAGACCGACGGAGTGGTGATGGTCAAGGGTTATACCTACAATCACGATGAAGAGCAGAAGAAACTCTATGAAGCCACCCTGCTCAAGCATGGTATCACACAGGCGCAGTTCGACTCCTCACTTGTCTGGTACACTGACAACCCTAAACGTTTTAATAAGATATATCCAAAGGTAATCAACCGTCTGCAGCAAGAGATTGACTCTTACGCATGGCTCGATACTCAAACAAAGAAGACACATATTACACCCGAGAATATCCGGCCGTATAATATTGATAGTCTCACCCGTGCACTCTGCCAACCGCTGCCTCTCTGTTTCTCTGCCGAAGCCCTCAAACCGCTCGAGAGAGACACTGCTCTATTCTACATCTTCCCTTTCGAGACACTCGACAGTCTCTCGCATGACCTTGCCTCGTCTGTCAAACACGATGTAGAATCCGACTAACCTCAATGGTAGCATACTAACTTCTCAACTTCTCTGACTTATGAGAGATATAGTGTCAGATGTCTCTGCATTTGGCACATTCGTCAGATGTCTCTATAAGAAACCTTGAGTCTATTCTGTGGGTTGCCATTCGTAGCAGCCGGCATCGGGTTTGCCGTCTTTCAGTCGGGAGTTGCCGTCGCGGTCAAGCGGGTAACTGACTGCTGTGAGAGAGTCGGCAATGTCGCGTGCAGGAGACACAGAGTCGAGACGGAAGTCGTAGTATGTATGCTCTTCGCGGCTGAACCATATACGTGTGAACACGGTGTCAGTGTCCTGCTCATAGCAGTTGTCGGAGAAACGTGCTATGTCGAGTGTGTCATTGCGCAGCAGGTTGCCGAGGAAGACTCCGTCGTATCGGTTGGGTAGGGCGGTGGCAAGGGTGATGTTGTTGCGCCTCCAACCGCTAATGATGTTGTTCTTGAATACGGCTTCGGTGCGCACCTGTGTCTTGCTGAGGTCACTGATATACACGGCTGCCACATCCTCGCGCCCTACAGAATGAATAGAGACGTTCTCTTTCTTGTAGTTGAAGAAGTTGGCAATAGTGTTGTGCACAAATGTGTGTCTACCGCCGGAGAGATAGACGCAGTAGTCGGCACAGTTGCTTATCTCGCAATTGCTGACTTCCGCATTCATGTTCTGCAGCACAAGCCCGTATAAAGAGAAGTTGTGCAGGCGAGAGTTGCTCAGATATATTTGGGGCAGGTCGCTTGTCTTGTCCGACTGACAGAACAAACCGAAGGTGGCACTATGAACATCAAGGCAGTTGATGTTATAGGGCGGATTTTTACTATCGCTGTTGAGGTCAGGTATCAAGAATATGCCTCCCCACTTGCCGGAAGCATAGTCGTAGGGTATGTCACGCAGAATATCATCGAAGCGGTCGCCGCGGAAGACTACAGGATTATCGCGCTCACCCTTCACTATCAGACCACGGCGGAACACTATAACGGAGTTGTCGTGCATATAGAAGCGTGTCCCTGCGTTTATTTGCACATTGTTCATAAACCACACCGTGTCGAAAACAAGGTAGGGTTTGTCGTTGCCTAACTGCACTATGTCTTCTATCGTGTCTCCTCTGAGTATGATGACATCCTGGCTGACAGCCTCCACATGAAGTACATCTCTGTTGCTGTTCACAAAGAAGATGACAGAGTCCTCCACGAGTACAGGTTTGGCGGTATCGTGCGGGTCAATGGTTGCTTTGACGAAGATGAATATACTGTCGCCGCCGCGCAGGAGAATATCGTGCAGGTTGTCTTTGTCGTTCTCACCATTGATATTAAACCTGAAGTTGTCGTTGTCGGAGAAACTGATGTTATCTATCACTACAGCCTCTTTGCTGCGGTTGTATGCTTTGACAATCTTGGTGGCAGAGCCCCTCTCTGTGAATACGGTGTCGAAACGCAGAGTGTCAACCGAGAAAGAGAGGTGTGACTCAGGGTCGGAAGTAATACGATCTTCGCAACCGCATAACAGGCATGCGACTATGACAAGAACATACAATATGAAGCAGTGCCGTGTCGTCATTCGAAGTTGAAGGTGAGAGTTATCTGACGGTTCATCAGCCTTTTCAGAGCATTGGTGTAGAACTGGTCTTGTATTGGCAATTCAGGACGCTCGCTGACCGGTGTGAGCACATCAAGAAAACCGATAGAGTAGGTGAGTTGCGGGCATAGTTTGAACCATGAGAAATAGAAGTCACAACCGGCTCCCACCTCTATAAAAGCATCGAAATTCTTCTGCAGCAGTTCCCGCTCTCTGTCGCGCCCGAAGTCGAAACTTACACCACCGCCTGCTATGAGGTAAGGCCGGTAGTTGACTTCGCGCTCCGCAGACCATTTGAGCATGAGCGGTATGGTCATAGGTAGCGAAAGCACATCTACACTCTGCCGCCAGTCGGGGTTGTTTTCCGAACGGAAAGTGACAGTGCGGACACCAAAGTGCAGTTGCGGAGTGAAACGCAGGTTCAGGTGGCGGCTCAGTCTGACATCGGTAATGAAGCCGACACTAAAACCCGGAAGCATACTCGAGACACGGGCATGGTAGATGTCTCCGTTGATTGTGTCAAGACTTGGCGGGGTGGCAAAATCCATGAAGTTCATACCGAGCGAGAAACCGAAATGTATGAGTTTGTCGTCGATATACGGCCTGTTCTGCGCTACCGACACCACGGTCAGCAGGCAACAAGTTAATATGGTTACAAGTTTCTTCAAGTCGTTTTTTATTGGTGACGTGACAGCATCACATCTTTACATAGTTTTCACAAATATACTCAACCGCCTCTTTGTATCCTTCCATGCCTTTGCCGACAATGCTGCATGAGCATACATCTGTCAGAAGGGAGACATGGCGGAAACTCTCTCGGCTGTAGATGTCAGTGATATGCACTTCTACAACGGGGGCGGTGATGGCTGCAATTGTGTCTCTGATAGCCACCGAGGTATGCGAGTAGCCGCCCGCATTGAGGATGATTCCGTCTGCACTGAAACCGCTCTGCTGCAGCCAGTCAATGAGGTCGCCCTCGTGATTGCTCTGGCAGTAGTCGAAATCAATATCGGGAAACTCGGCACTCAGTTGCTCCATGTATTCCTCCATGGTCTGAACACCATAGAGCTCCGGCTCACGTATGCCGAGCAGGTTCAAGTTGGGGCCGTTGATAATCACTATATGCATACCAAATCAATATATAATGAACTATTCAGCCTGCAAAGATACACTATTTTTTGTAAATCTGCAAACTTGGCACGGTGTTTGCCGCATATTGAGTAGTAATAATCAATTAAATCGTAATATAATTATGAAACGCTATTTATCTTTATTATGGTTGGTGGCAATAGGTATTACTGCTGTTGCAGCCGACAAACCGGTAATTGCCAACCCTGTTGAAGCAACGGTATTCATCAATGGCGCAGAACTGACTCACAAGGCAGTGCTGCCGTTGAAGAAGGGTATGAACGAGGTGCGGATAGAAGGTATCTCGCCTAAAGTGGACAAGAACAGTATCCAAGTGAGCCTAAGTGACGGCGTGGTCATATCTTCATTTGAATATAGTGTGGACTATCTCTCTGCCGACCGTCAGACAGTCAATACCAAACTGTTGCAGGACTCGATAGATATATATCAGTCGCAGATAGCCAAACTGGAGTCGGACCTGCAAACCAACAAGGCTATGCAAGAACTGCTGCAAACGGGTGTAACACATTCAGTCAATGTTGACAGAGTGAATGTAACAAGTGAGACAATAGAGAAAAACCTCAACTACTACTACCAGCGTGCGCAGAAACTTGCCGCAGAGAAAGCCTCTCTTGAGAAGCAGAAGACCAAGACAACAGAACGTGTGGCAGTACTCAAAAAACAACTGCAGCAAGACGGCACGAAGAACGCAAGACGCTCGGGAGTACTCAATCTCTCACTGATGGCTGAGAAGAACGTCAACGCGCAGGCTGTTGTAAGGTATTTTACAGATTACGCATACTGGACTCCTTTTTATGATATAAATGTCACCGAAACCAATGCTCCTATGTCTATAGTGATGAAAGCGAAAGTGGCGCAGACAACAGGTCTTGACTGGGACAATATACGGCTCACTCTCTCAACCGGCACACCGTCGAAGAGTAATACCGTGCCCGAGTTCTCCACATGGTTCTTGCGACAGCAACAGGTATATGCAACAACGGCATATCGTACTACAGGCGCAGCAAAGATGCTCGCTGCCCCAATGATGGAGGCAATGGTGATGGATAATATGGTGATGGAAGAAGAAGCGGATGCTACTGTACAGAATTATATCACCGCCACCGAACAGACCCTCAACGTGGAATATGCTATAGACCTGCCTTACACTATTCTCGGTAATGGCAAACAGCAGACAGTAGGATTGCTGACACACAAGATAGATAATGCAGAGTATAGCTACTATTCGGCTCCCAAACTCTCAAGTGCTGTCTTCCTGCGTGCCTCACTGCCCGACTATCAGAACCTCTCGCTGCTTGACGGCAGTGCCAATATCACATACGCCGGCACTTACTACGGCAGTACCTTTATCAATGCTTCGTCTGTAGAAAACAAACTGAGTCTTGCATTGGGAGAAGACAAACAGATAAGCGTAAAGCGAGAGAAAGTGGCGGAACAGAGTAAGACAAAGACAGTCGGCAGTAACAAATCCGTACAGCAGAGTTACAAAATAACGGTGAAGAATAATAAGAAACGCGCAGTAACACTCACCCTCGAAGAACCTTATCCAGTATCTACGGCAAAGGAGATAACCGTAGAACTGCTCGACAAGACAACCAAATGGACAAAGAATAACTCCGAGCGAGGTATTCTTACCTATGAACTCAATATAGAGCCCGGGGAAAGCAAAGAGATAGTGGTTGGTTACACGGTTAAGTATCCCAAAGACTGGAACGTGAATTTCTGATTGGTGACGCTTTAACTCACTAATCCGCTAACTATAAGGAAATATGTATCTCTTTTATACCCCTGACATAGATACCTCTCATGTCCTGAGTGAAGAAGAATCCGCGCACTGCGTGCGGGTTCTTCGCTATACAAAAGGCGACGGAATCCTGCTTACCGACGGGCGCGGAAATACCTATGATGCACGTATCACCAACCCACATCCCAAACATTGCGAGTTTGAGGTTATCGCATCTCATAAACAGAAGAAATCACACGACTTCTACCTGCATATAGCCATCGCTCCTACAAAGAATATAGAACGTATGGAGTGGATGGTGGAGAAATGTACCGAGATTGGCATCGACGAAATAACACCCTTGCTATGCCGCTTCTCAGAGAGAAAACAAATCCGTGAAGACAGACTTGAGAAGATAATCCTCAGTGCCGCCAAACAGAGCCTGACCCCATATCTGCCCAAACTCAATCCGCTGACAGACTATAATACCTTTATAAAGAACGCGCACGAAGAAACACGCTTCATTGCACATTGTTATAAAGAAGACAAACGTGAGTTGAAAGATGAAATACAGAAAGGCAAAAGCTGCCTCGTGCTCATAGGTCCCGAAGGCGACTTCTCCGAACAGGAAGTGGCAGACGCCCTGTCAGCAGGGTTTGTGCCAGTATCTCTCGGCAACTCACGCCTGCGCACGGAAACAGCAGGAGTCGTGGCATGTCATACTGCCGTACTGATGAATGAATAGAATAGTAAAGTGCAATTATATGATACGAAAAATGTACTATTGTTAAGATTGACCTTAATAAAACGCATGTTTAGGAGTAGGCTAACACTCGGCTTAGAGTAGGCTTAAACTGAGCAAACCGAAAAGTACCATATTTTAAGACGAATCTTAAAATATGGTACTTTTGTTATGTTACGTTGCCGTATGTGCGGTAACACGATTCTGTTACATCATGCCTGCCATGTTCGGGTCCATTGCCGGCATTGCGGGCTTCTCCTCGGGTTTGTCAACAATGACGCACTCGGTGGTGAGGAACATGCCTGCAATAGAGGCTGCGTTCTCAAGAGCAACGCGTGTAACTTTTGCAGGGTCAACAACGCCTGCTGCATGCAGATTCTCGTATTTGTCGGTGCGGGCATTGTAACCGAAGTCGCCCTTGCCCTCTTTAACCTTTTGTACTACAACGGCACCTTCTTTGCCTGCATTGAGTACAATCTGACGGAGGGGTTCTTCGATAGCGCGACGAATGATTTCGATACCGGTCTGCTCATCGTCGTTGTCACCTTTCAGGCCGTCAAGAGCCTCGATAGCGCGAATATAAGCCACACCGCCGCCCGGTACGATACCTTCTTCGATAGCAGCACGGGTTGCTGAAAGAGCATCGTCAACGCGGTCTTTCTTCTCTTTCATCTCCACTTCGGAGGGCGCACCTACATAAAGAACAGCTACGCCGCCTGAGAGTTTGGCAAGACGCTCTTGCAGTTTCTCTTTGTCATAGGTGGAGGTGGTGTTGACAATCTGCGACTTGATCTGCTGGATGCGAGCCTGT
This sequence comes from Paludibacteraceae bacterium, assembly GCA_905235505.1. Lineage (GTDB taxonomy): Bacteria > Bacteroidota > Bacteroidia > Bacteroidales > Paludibacteraceae > Colicola. The sequence goes on along the minus strand of CAJOMJ010000001.1, from coordinate 43,685 downwards.
ATGTCTTCTTTGTTGCCTGCGCCATTGACGATGGTGGTGTTGTCTTTGTCAACAGTGATTTTCTCGGCAGTACCGAGCATGTCGATAGTAGCTTGGTTGAGAGCGATACCTTTTTCTTCGGAGATAACTGTGCCACCGGTGAGAACGGCAATATCTTCGAGCATCTCTTTGCGACGGTCGCCGAAGCCAGGAGCCTTGACAGCGCAAATCTTGAGTTGTGCACGGAGACGGTTGACGACGAGAGTGGTCAGGGCTTCAGAGTCAACATCTTCGGCAATGATGAGCAGAGGTCTGCCGCTTTGAACAGCGGGTTCGAGGATAGGCAGAAGTTCTTTGAGATTGCTGATTTTGCCGTTGTTGATGAGGATATACGGACGCTCCATTTCGCAGGTCATAGTCTCGGTGTTGGTAACAAAATAAGGCGAGATATAACCGCGGTCGAACTGCATACCTTCAACAACGTCGATGGTAGTGTCGGTACCCTTTGCCTCTTCGATAGTGATGACGCCGTCTTTGCTTACTTTGCGCATTGCGTCAGCAATGAGTTTGCCGATGGTAGCGTCGTTGTTGGCACTGATAGTAGCTACCTGCTCTATCTTCTCGTAGTCGTTGCCCACTTGCTCTGCCTGCGACTTGATAGACTCTACCACTTTGGCAACGGCCTTGTCGATACCGCGCTTGAGATCCATAGGATTAGCGCCGGCGGTAACGTTCTTGAGACCTACGCCAACGATAGCCTGCGTGAGGACGGTAGCGGTAGTGGTGCCGTCACCTGCCTGGTCGCCGGTCTTGGAAGCCACTTCTTTGACGAGTTGTGCTCCGAGGTTCTCCTGCGGGTTGGCAAGCTCAATCTCTTTAGCAACGGTAACGCCGTCTTTGGTGATTTGCGGTGCACCGTATTTTTTGTCAATAACAACATTGCGCCCCTTGGGACCAAGTGTAACTTTTACAGCGTCAGCGAGTTGGTCAACTCCGCGTTTGAGTTGTTCGCGGGCTTCGGTATTGAATGAAATTTCTTTTGCCATAGTTGTAAGTAATTGGGAAAATTGTTGATTTGAAGATTAGTTGATTTGAAGATTAGCAGATTACTGCGAGCACATCGGACTGACGCATGATGAGCAGTTGCTCGTTGTCGAGTTCGAGTTCGGTGCCGGCATATTTTCCGTAGAGCACCCGGTCGCCCACTTTGAGCACCATCTGCTCGTCTTTTGTGCCTTCGCCTACTGCGATTACTTCGCCTTTCAAAGGTTTCTCTTTTGCTGTGTCGGGAATGATGATTCCGCCGATAGTCTTTTCTTCTGCAGCTACAGGTCTAATCAGGACTCTGTCAGCCAATGGTTTTACTGTTGTCATAATGTTATAATGTTTAATTGTTATTGACTTGTTAGCGGTTGCGTGGCAGTTGCTGCCGACAACCTTTCCGAATATGCTTATTTCATATTTTGTGCCAAGTTGCAGTTGGCAGACCCGACCTGCCAAATTGGCAGAAAAATTATGACAGGTGTATCTGTCGAGTCTGCGGTATTATAATCATCGAATAACATATTTCTATGAAAAATGAGGGTGGCTCTTGCACAAATGAAATATTTGTTGTACCTTTGCAGGCATTTTGGCGTGAAGTGGATATATATGGGTATGAGCACTGAGAATGAGGAGAATAGGGGTTGAAAAGGAAGGAATTTAATTTAAAAACTATAATAAAATGTCAAAGATTTGTCAAATTACCGGCAAGAAAGCCATGGGTGGATGCAATGTGTCTCACTCAAAACGTCACACAAAGAGGACGTTTGATGTGAACCTCTTCCACAAGAAGTTCTACTGGGTAGAACAGGATTGCTGGATCAGCTTGAACGTGAGTGCGGCTGGTCTGCGTACAATTAACAAGATCGGTTTGGATGCAGCATTGAAGCAGGCAGCCGAAAAAGGGTATCTTTACCAATAAAACAAGGAGGACAACAAGATGGCAAAGAAATCGAAAGAAGCACGTGTACAAGTAATACTTGAGTGCACAGAACACAAGGCCAGCGGTATGCCCGGTACTTCCCGTTACATCACAACGAAGAATCGCAAGAACACCCCCGACCGTTTGGAACTGAAAAAGTATAACCCAATTTTGAAACGTTATACTATTCACAGAGAGATTAAGTAATAAACAGTAAGAATTTCAGATTATGGCAAAGAAAGCGGTGGCTACTCTCCAAACCGGAAATGAGAGCCGTAAACACAGCAAATGCATCAAGATGGTGAAGAGCCCCAAGACAGGCGCTTACATCTTTCAGGAAGAAATCGTGTTGAACGATGACGTAAAAGAATTCTTCTCATAAGAAGTGAACAAATACTATCAGGCAAGGCTTTCCCCTGTGGAGAGCCTTGCCTGTGTATTGAGGGGAAAAATGTTTGGCAGTTGTTGATTTTTTTTGTAACTTTGCAAACGATAAGAAAACAAATATCTGTCTCTAAGACGAGATATATAATATAAGGAGTAAAAACCCGAATAATCTAAAGCATGTTAGGCATAGTAATCAACCCCAAATCAGGCCGTTCCACATATAGAAAGCAACGACTATATCTTTTCAATCTGCTTAAAGAGCGTCATCAACCGTTTACATACAGAGTAACCCAATATGCAGGTCATGCGACAGAATTCGGGCGCGAGCTGGTGGAGAACGGCTGCGACGAGTTGCTCGTTCTTGGCGGCGACGGCACACTCTCGGAGGTTATCGACGGCGTAATGCATGCCAACATCACGGCAGAGCAACGGAGCAAAATCTCGTTCGGTATAGTGCCTCGCGGCACGGGTAATGACTGGGGAAGATACTGGGGTCTGACAAGAAACTACAAGGATGCGCTTGATGTGTTCCTCAATACAGGCAAGAAACAAACGCTTGATGTAGGTTGTCTGACATTGTATCGCAACGGAGAGGAGGAGAAGCATTATTTCATCAATTCGGTAGGTCTGGGTATTGACCCTGAAGTATGTGTGAGGGCGAATGTGATAAAGTATTATATAGGTGCCCACAGTATAAACTACTTCTTCGGACTCCTTTCTGCCGTTTTCACTCACAAGTCAATTCCGCTTGAGATAACTACTGACGAGGGGTTGCATTTCAGAGACATGATGTACACCATGAATATAGGCAACGGTCCATACGCAGGAGGAGGAATAAATCTGAATCCCGATGCCGACCCGAGTGACGGAAAGTTCAATGTGATGTTTGTTACCAAGCCTACGTTTCGTCAGATACTGTCTGCAATACCCAAGTTGTTCGACGGAAGGCTGAAAGACATAGACTTTGTGCGTAATTTCACTGCCCGTCAGGTAACAATAGGCACCAGCGGACATTTGTTGTTTGAGAAAGAGGGGATTCTTCTCAATGCCTGCGGACCATGCAAGTTGGATATTATTCCGTCTGCAATGCAGATGGTAGTGCCAAGTAAAGAAAAGGAATAAGCATTATGCAAGGTTCGGAAGTAGTCAGACAAGGTCTTCCGCGAACTGCTCCGCCTGCATGAGTTGCGCTATTTTGCCTACATCCATCATACGATAGCCGGCAGGGACAAACGCCTTGACGGTATGCGTGGAGCAGAGAGAGAGATAGAGGTCGATGAGTGAAAACTTGTCGCCTTTTTCTTTTCGTACGGTGTCTGCCTGTGAGAATATGGCAGGAGAGAGAATCTGCATGCCGGAGAAAGCGAGCCGGTGGTATGCAGCAGGATTGCTCAATGTGGAAGGTTTGGTTTCGCCTGTTCCGATATTTGTCCAACCGACCATGTTGTTGTCGTTGTCGAAGAGTAAGTACCGTTGAGTGTCGCGAGGTGAGACTACAAGAGTGGCAATGTCGTTCGGGCGGTGTGCAGCAACGAGTTGTTGTATGTCGATGTTGGAGAGGATGTCAACATTGCAGGCGAGTATATTATCTTCTGTGCCCAACAAAGAAGCAGCTTTGAGCAGTCCGCCGCCGGTATCAAGCAGTTGCTCGCGCTCGTCAGATACAGAGATGTTGCAACCGAAGTTGCGGTGTTCGTGAAGATACGAGATTATCTGGTCAGGGAAATGGTGCACATTGACAACAATATCGCTGATGCCGGCATTGCTGAGTTTCTCTATCTGGTATTGCAGGAGGGTCTTGCCGTTGAGGGGCAGTAGAGCTTTAGGAAGAGTGTCGGTGATAGGTTTGAGTCTGGTGCCTAACCCGGCGGCAAATATCATTGCTTTCATAGAGATGATGACTTGTAAAGTATGGCTATGAGACGGCTGAGAGATGGCTTGAGCTTAGGGTGAGCTTAGGGTGGGGTTATTTAGCGGGCAGTGTGGTCTCAATGTTCTGTTCGCGGTGAATGAGTTGCACCTCGACTCCGAATTTCTGATTTATATGGTGTGCCATCTTCTCGGCTGCATATACAGAGCGGTGTTGTCCGCCGGTGCAACCGAAACTAACCATAAGGTTGCGGAACCCGCGGTCAATATACCTCTTGACAGAGGCATCGACGAGATTGTACGCATTGTCGAGGAAAGGCAGTATCTCGCCGTCTTCCTCAAGGAATTTGATAACGGGTTCGTCCATACCGGTGAAGAAAGTGTAGCGCTCGTATTTGCCCGGGTTGTTGACGGCACGGCAGTCGAACACAAATCCTCCTCCGTTGCCGCTGTCGTCTTGCGGAATGCCTTTCTTATAGGAGAAACTATAGACCTTCACAACCAAGGGTTTTCTGACGCTTACCTCTTTGAACTGCTTTAGTTCGGTCATGTCACGCAGTACTTCAATCAGATAAGGATAGTCTTCGCTGCCTTCTATAAGGAGCTGGCGGAGATTCTCAATTGCAAACGGAATAGATTGCAGGAAATGAGGTTTCTTCTCGAAGTATCCGCGGAAACCATAGGCACCGAGAACCTGCAGGGTGCGGAAGAGCACGAAGTGGCGCAATGTGAGATAGAACTCCTCGTGATTGACGGGCATGTATTTCTCCAGCTGGTTGATATACACTTCTATCAATTCGTGTCTCAAGTCGGGGTGGAAATGTGCTTTAGCCTGCCATAGGAAAGAGGCGACATCGTAGTAGTATGGCCCTTTTCTGCCGCCTTGGAAATCAATGAAATAAGGCTTGCCGTCTTTTACCATTACATTGCGGCTCTGGAAATCGCGATACATGAATGTGTCGGAGCGGTGTTGGAGCAGAATATAAGCAAGCCGCTCAAAGTCGTTCTCGAGTATGTCTTCCTGATACTCGAGACCTGTGGCTTTCAAGAAGCAGTATTTGAAGTAGTTGAGGTCCCACTGAATGCTTCGGAGATTGAATTCCGGTTGCGGGTAGCATACTCGGTAATCGAAATCCACTGCTCCTTTCACCTGAAAGTCGGCAAGAGCCTTCATTGTTTTGCGAAGCATCTGTTTCTCCTGTTCGCAGAATACGCCTGTCTTTCTGCCTTCTGCTATGAAGTCGAAGAGCAGTGTATCGCCCAAATCCTGCTGTATATAAGTCATGCGGTCGTCGGAGACTGCATATACTTCAGGCACATTGAGACCTTGCTCTTTGAAATGCTGCGTCATGTAGAGAAAGGCATCGTTTTCTGCCTGTGAAGTGCCTTGCACGCCAACCAAAGTCTGCTCTGCGCCTTTCAAACGGAAATAGCGACGGTTGCTGCCGGAGGCAGAGAGTTGGGTTATATCTTCAGGCATTGAACCTGTATGCTGCTGAAAGAGTTGTGCTAACGATTGAGACATGATATATTGATGATTTGAATATTCGATAACCGGAAGACTTGACTTGGAGTCTATATGATTCTAACAATTTTTCAGGCTACAAAGTTAAGCAATTCTTGTGAGATTGCAAAATTAGGAGTAACTTTGCGGACAAAATAGTTATAAATTAAAGCAGTTACTGGTTAGTTCAAAACACAAAAACAAAACTATGTCGTTACTTCAGATAAATATAAGCGAAGAAGAGTTGAATGCGAGCAAGAATGTGGTGGCTGCCGCCAATGATAGCATTAAGGCTCATACTGAGGAGTTTATCAATCTTGTTCAGACCAATCCGGAAGGAGCTCTGCATCATATAGGTCAGCATTTCATAGATTTCGGTTTGAAGCTTCTTATCGCTCTCCTTATATATATAATAGGTGCATGGCTGATAAGGAAAGTGAAGGTCCTGCAAGACAAGCGTTTCAAGCGTCGTAACACAGACCCGACGGTAGCATCTTTCACCAAGTCGGCTACTACGTTTGTTTTATCTGTGCTCCTGATAGTGGTAACCATCGGAACTCTTGGTATAGATACTACTTCAATTGCCGCTTTGCTTGCTGCCGGAGGTCTGGCGGTAGGTATGGCATTGTCGGGTACATTGCAGAATTTCTCAGGTGGTATAATGATACTTGCCTTTCATCCGTTCAAAGTGGGAGACTGGATTTCTGCGCAGGGTTATTATGGTATTGTTACGGCTGTGAGCATAGTGTCAACCAAGATAAAGACTATAGACAACCGTGAAGTGATACTGCCTAACGGAGCATTGTCGAACGGTGTGATAGACAATTTCTCGGCATTGCCGTTGCGTCGCATAGACATGTTGGTCAGTGTGGCATACGGCACTGACGCACAGCAATGTATAGACTTGTTGCTGAGTATGCTCAAAGAGGACAAACGTATATTGGACAAGGCGACGGCGGGTGCAGACGACCCGATGGTAGCGCTCAAGTCGCTCAACTCGAGTGACATATCGTTTGTAGTCCGTGCGTATATGAAGAATGAAGATTTCTGGGCAGTCACTTTCGATCTCAACCAGCGCATATATACGGAACTCCCGCAACACGGTATTCAGTTTGCATATCCGCACATGGATGTGACGCTGACAAAGTAGAGACTTATTCCTCGCTTATCTCGAGCGATTTGCTGGTTTTGGCACCAAGTTCTTTTATCTTTTCTGCGGTGCGGAGCATGCTACCTTTGCCTTCGGACAGTTTCTTCATGCTGTCATCATAGGCTTTCTGCGCATTGTCGAGAGCCTTTTGTATTTTTTGCAGGTCTTCCATAGAGCTGCAAAGTTTATCGTACATTGCACCTGCCAGTCGGGCTATTTCCATTGCGTTTCTGCTCTGGTTCTCCTGTTTCCATACATAACTGATAGTATGCAGCGTGGCAAGCAGTGTGGTGGGGCCGACTATTACAATCTTGCGTTCAAGTGCGTAGTCGTAGATGCTTTGGTCGGCTTGCAGAGCCACTGTATATGAGGCTTCTATCGGCACAAACATCAAGACGAAGTCGGGTGTGTTCAGACCGTTGGCTCTCGTATATTGCTTTTCCGCAAGTTCTTTCACGTGCTGTTTGAGCGACTCTGTGTGTGCCTTCAGCAGTTTGCTGTACTGCTCGTCTGTTTCAGCGGTCTGCAGTTGCTCGTATGCGACAAGTGATACTTTGGAGTCAATGATAATCTGCTTGTTGTCAGGCATATAAATCACAACATCAGGTTGCTGTCGCTGCCCTTCGATACTATAGAAACTGTCTTGTCGCTTGTATTCGCTGCCTTCTCTTAATCCTGAGGCTTCGAGCACACTTTCGAGCACGAATTCTCCCCAGTTGCCTTGTTTCTTCACATCGCCCTTGAGTGCATTGGTCAGGTTGACAGCATCTTTAGAGAGAGTCTGATTGAGTTCGAGCAGTTGCTTGAGTTGCTCTTGCAGAGAGGCCTTCTCGCGCGTCTCTTGTGAGAAGGCGTTATTCACTTGCTCGCGGAAATCCTTAATCTTGTCGTTGAGGGGTTGGAGAATGGTATCTAACTCCTTTTTGTTGTTTTGGGTGAGTTCCTCCTGTTGCTTCTGCATCAGGCGGTTGGCAATGTTCTCGAACTCGGTAGTGAGGCGCTTCTGCATTTCTTCCGCTTCCTGAAGTTGCTTCTGCAGTTTCTCCTGCAGGTTCTGACGGTCGGCATTGGCAGTTGCAAGTTGCACGATTGTACTGCGGAGTTCATCTTCTTTCTGCTGCAGTAGGCTGCTCAGACTATCTGCTTTGGTTTGCATAAGTCTCAGTTCTGTCTCTGTTCGGGTCTGACGGGAACGCAGAATTGCCCATGTGAGTACTACCCCGACTATGAGGGCAGCGAGAGAAATCAATATGGCTGCTATAGTGTTCATTTGTTTAGTTTTACTACAATGCTTGTCAGTGGTTCAATAAAGAATGGTTGAGTGAGGTCAACAGGTTCGCCTGTAAGGACATCCTCTCCATGAGGATTATACAGAGAGATAATCTCTTGATAGTGGTCAACAGGTACAAGTCGCTTGTCAGTTGCTGCGTTTGCAAAGACGAACACTGCTTCTGTGTCGTTATAACGGAAGAAGGCGTAGGTGTTGTCACGGCTTATGAAATGCATGGTCTTGCCGGTATGCAGTACTTCCTGCTCTTTGCGGAATTGGAACAAGCGGCTTTGAAAGTCAAACATATCTTTTTCTGCCTCTGTCAGACTGTCTTCCTGTGGTAGCGGTTGCCGGAGTCCGCTGTGCCCCCGGCTGAGGTCAACAGAGCGCTGACCATACTCATCGCCTGCGAACAACTGCGGAATACCCCGCATGGTGGCAACGAGAGTGAGAGCAAGTTTTACGCGGCGCGGGTCGTTATCTTTGACTATATCGGCAATATGATCCATGTCGTGGTTGCCGACAAAGAGTAAGAGACGGTTGACATCTGCATACAGATAGTCTTGGGAAACTGCGTCATACACCTTTGTCAGGCCGCCTCCCCAATAGTTACCATCGTTTTCAAGTGCCTGACGAATAGCCTCTTCTACGGGGAAATCCATAACTGAGGGCAGGTGTGAATTGAATCCGTCAGGATTGACGGTTTCTGCCTGCCAATAAGCCACAGCGGAAGCAGGGCGTGTCCAACATTCTCCAACTATGTTCATTTCCGGATACTCTTCTATGATAGCTTTGCACCATTCAGCCGCAGGTTCTTTTTCTATATAAGGGTAGGTATCCACACGCAGACCGTCAAGGTCGGCATATTCAATCCACCAGACCGCCCATTGCTTGAAGTACTGAAGCAAGTCGGGGTTATTGAGATTCATGTCGGGCATAGGCAGGTCGAACCAGCCGCGATTGTTGCGGATACGGTCGTATTCAGAGGCATTGATATCGTAGTTGGCAGAGAAGGCGTTGTTGGTGTTGGTGAATTCGGGGAACTGGTTTATCCAGTCGTTATAAGGCAGGTCGCTCATCCACCAGTGCATAGCTCCACAATGGTTGGGTACCATATCCATGAGGAACTTGAGCCCTTTCTCGTGAGCCAATGCCACCATCTGTTTGTATTGTTCGTTGCTGCCAAAGCGCGGGTCAATATGGTAATAGTCGGAGCATGCATATCCGTGATAACTCCACGAAGGTTCATCGTCAAGCAGTAGCGGGGTAGGCCAGATAGCGGTAGCACCGAGCTTAGTGATATGGTCAAAGGAGTTGATGATACCTTGTATGTCTCCTCCGTATCGGCAGTTGATATTGCTCTTGTCGGCTTTCTCCTGCGTGTCGTCAGTAGAATTGTTAGTAGGGTCTCCGTCCACGAAACGGTCGGACATAATAAGATAAATGACATCGGCAGATGTGAAACTCTTTCGCATGCGACTACCTTCACGACGGTTTTCTATCACGTAGTCCACCGTGGTTTGCTTGTCGCCTTGTGTGAGAGTAAAAGTATAGTCTCCTGCCTTGCGGACATCAACATCAACAAACAGGTAGTTCTTATTCTCTGCATTATGCTGACCTTTGATGATGATACCCCCCTTGGGTTCAACCGTAACACGGGCATCCTGAAGATCGTTGCCATAGAACATAAGAGTGAGAGGAGTATGCATATCAGTCCACCAAGAGAGCGGCTCTAAGCGGGTAACTTCGGGTTGCGGGTCGGTAAGTGTAGGCGTGTGAGTACTTTGTGTGCAGCATGTCAGAAGAACAGCGGCTGTAGCGAAGATAATAGTTTTTTTCATGGTAATATAGAATATGTGTTATGGTTATACTCTGCAAAGATAACGCAAATAAATGAAACTGCCAAACATGAATTTGTGTAAGTGAACAATTATGTTTACCTTTGCAGCAAAATTGCTTTATAGTCAGAGTATGAAAAACAAGTGGTTCAGATTATACAAGAATGCCTCACGGGGCGACGGAGTACAGTTCTTCTGGTTGTTCGGTTTAACCGGAGTGTTGCTTATAATAGTGTGGCTGATAAATAAATACCTGCTTAAGATACCTTTTGCAGAGACTCTGGGCATGGTGCTTGACCCGGGTCATTTCATGGATTATACTACCGGTTGGGCGTTTGTATTGCAGGTGTTTATCAACTTAATGGGTGTTGTTCTTGTGGGGGGATTTCTTGTCAGTGTACTTACAAATATTCTTACCGGATGGGGTGAGGCATACAACAATGGTTCCGCCCGTTTCCGTTTCCGCCGTCACCTGCTTTTCCTTGGTTCCGATAAGAGTCTGGCAGGCACAATAGCCGGAGTCGCCAATAGAGTACCTGACAGCAAGACAAAGATAGTAGTGCTCAGTGAGAAAGATGCCAATGACCTCCGCGAGCGTCTGTTTGCCGAACTGAGTAATGAAGTGGCAGACAGAGTGGTGGTGCTGCAGGGTGATATATGCAAGGCAGAACAGCTTGAAAGTGTATATGCTAAAGATGCACAGGCAATATACATAATGGGCGAGTGCGATGATGCAGGTCATGATGCTCATGTGCTTCAGTGCTTGAGTACAATGAAGAAGATTCTTCCCGAGAGCGACAGCCTGAAAGACTGCTATATGCTGTGCACACATTTCTCTACTCTCCGCTTGTTGCAGATGCAGACCGAACGACAGAGCAACTTCGGAGTAAATCTGATGGTTATAAACAATATGGAGAGTATTGCCCAGCAAGTGTTTGTAACAAGAAAACCCATTGGTTTCGACTATAGGTACATGTCTCTTGACAGGGATGAAGCCGGCTACGATTCCGATAAATATGTTCACTTGGTGATAGTGGGTATGACTGAGATGTCTTATGCTCTTTCAACCACGGCTGCACATATAGCTCATTATCCTAATGCTATTAGAGACAGCAGCCTGCGCACGAAGATAACCTTTATTGAGGACAACATAGAGCAAGAGGCTGATTTCTTCCGTGGGCATTATGATGCTTTATTCCAAATGTCACATTGGAGACAACTTGCGCAAGAAAACGGCTCTCTGAAAGTGACAAAGCAAAATGGAGAACTCACGAAGGGTGATTTCCTCGATGTAGAGTGGGAGTTTGTTTCCGCCGGAGTGGAGACAGAGGCAGTGAGAGCATATCTGAACGCATGTGCCTGTGACTCCAAACAGATACTTACCATTGCCATAGCAGGCGATAACGGTTATCACAATCTTGCTGCTGCAATGTATCTGCCTGAAGAACTGCTTAAGTCTGAGACTCCGATACTTATCTACCAGCCTGAAGGTGATGCAGAAGTGCAGTGGATGCGACAAAGCGAAGTATTCAGGCGTTTCTATCCGTTCGGTATGGGTGATAACTGCTATGATGACAGTTTCTTCACTCGTCTCAGTTGGGCAAAGGAAACCAACTATACATACGAGCAACATTTTGGTAATCCGCAGGGCAAGACCGCTGAAAGTCTCTGGGCAAACCTGCGTTTGGCTGCGCAATTCTCCAATATCTACAATGCCAATTATGCTCTCGCTACTTTACACCGGATGCCCGAGCAGTATATGGCTCAACTGGAACACAACCGTTGGAACATGGAGAAGCTGCTGGTAGGCTTCCGTGCCATTGACAAGCAGACGCGTGATGACCTTGAGTGGGGTAGAGCTGAAAATGCAGAAGAGACTATAAGCAATCTCAAGGCTCAATTCTATCATCATAATATAGCACCTTTTGCCGATCTTACACCTGTCAGCATCAACAAAGACGCCGTACTCTCTGCTGCCTTGGCAAAAAAGATAAATGATAAACTTGAGAGTTGAAAGGTTACCTTAATAATAATAGTACTGTCATGAAAAAGACCCTGTCAATAACATTATGTCTCTTTTTGTCGTTGTCTGTGCTTGATGCTCAAATAGACATGCAGGCGCATGTGGCAAGCGATGATGGCGCAGCCGCATATTCTGCTTATAAAGCAAAGCAAGCGGACTACTACACCGGCGATTATGCCTACGGGAATCTTTGTCAGAATGACGGGGAGACGTTGTTTCATCTGCTCAATACTCTTATGGGTAACACCTGTCGCACCGACGGCTACGGACTTAGTTACAACACGTTGCGCTATGCTTACGGGGCAGTGGACAGCGACCTTAACAGCCCTTCAAACTTTATTGCTTTCTACTCGGGGACTTCTGCCGACGCAACTTGGGATTCGGGTAGTACGTGGAACAGAGAACACGTGTGGCCCCAGTCCAAAGGTGCCAAGACTTCATCGCCGATGGGCTATGATATGCTTTCTGTCAGACCGGCTCTGACCAAGGACAACTCCACCCGGGGTAATGACGGATATGGTGAAGGCAGCGGCTTCTACGACCCTGATGAGTTGGCAATCAAGAACCCGTATTACAAGAGAACGAATAATGGCACATATCGCGGTGACTGTGCAAGAATCATTCTCTACGACTATCTCGTCTATGGCGAGATGAACGGCTACAAGAATGACTTGTATAACGGTAAGGCTCAGTTGCTCGACAAGTTAGGCAACTCAGAAGCCGTGTTCGAGAGTCTTGCTATTCTCTTCAAGTGGCACATGCAAGACCCGCCTTCACTTACAGAGATAGTGCGCAACGACGGTGGACAGGACTATCAGGGCAACCGCAACCCGTTTATTGATTATCCGGAGTTGGCATTGTTGATGCTGAAGAACGAAATCACTACCTATGAAGTAACAACCAACATGATTATGCAACCTGCCCACCGCCTGACTACCCAAGACGGTTTTGTTGCATATCTCGGCAAACCCGACGGCTCTCATCCTAAGACTATCGCTGTCTCAGGTGCCGGCTTCAACTACGACCCCAACACCGGACGACTCACCCTTGGCAATGTAACAGACAATGTCTCTATTCTCACCGATGAGATTACATCGCTTGAGCAATACCGGCAACCGCTTCAGATAACAGTATCCGGCAACACGGTGACACTGCATGACTTGCATGATACTCCGCTGACGATATATTCATTATCCGGCATGACAATATATGAGCAGCCCTGCGCCGGAGGTGACCTGACACTACAACTCCCGCAGGGCTTGTATGTTGTAAGAGCAGGCAACCTTACAGATAAGATAATAGTTTTGTAATTCCCTGTATATGAAAGAAACAGACCCCTTATATGATGTGAAGATGCAATTGGTGGATGCAGTAGAGGCGGAAGACCGTATGTGCTTGCGTACCAATATGCCTATACCTTCCATACATCAGATAAACGAATTGATAGAACAAATCAAGTGTGTCCTTTTCCCCGATTTCTTCCTTGCCAAGGCACATCGTATTCACTCACGTAAGAGTCAGGTGGATAACAGCGTGGAAAAGATATTCAACATCCTGCGACAGGAGATTGCCGCCAGTATGGTGTTCTGCACTGATTGTGAGGCGCTCGATTCGGACAAAGCAGATGAAATAGCAAGGCAGTTTATATTCCAATTGCCTAAGATAAAGCACTTGCTCCTGACCGACATAGAGGCAGTAACGATGCGTGACCCCGCTGTGGACAACTACGGTGAAGTGATACTCTCGTATCCGGGTATTCAGGTGATGATTCACCATCGTACTGCACACGAACTCTACAAATTAGGAGTGCCCGTCCTGCCGCGTATCATCATGGAGGTGGCTCACTCGCAGACAGGTATCGATATTCACCCCGCGGCAGAGATAGGAGAGTATTTCGCCATCGACCACGGCACGGGTATCGTAGTGGGCAAGACCACTATCATCGGCAGCCATTGTATGCTCTATCAGGGAGTCACACTGGGTGCTAAGAACTTCACTTTCAACGAGAAGGGTCTTCCGATAGACGACCCGCGGCATCCTATCTTGGAGGACAACGTGACCGTATATTCCAACTCCTCTATTCTTGGCAGAATCACCATCGGTCATCATACAGTAATCGGCGGCAACGTGTGGATAGACACTGATGTACCCCCTTATTCGGTCATCACCCAGGCTGCTCCGCTGCAAAAAAGAGACGAGACAGACGAGTAGAACAGGATTCCACTCTCTACACTGCTCCTCTCCCCCCACCCATATCAGTATATTGTAGAGACGCGCCATTGTCACGTCTCTTGTTTCCCGTGCCATAAAAAATGTATAAAAATATATTCTCCCTCTTGCACAGATAAAATATTTCCTATACCTTTGCAAACGCAAGACAGAGTTAGTCTTGCGGTCGTTATTATTAAACTTAAAACCTTGACAGTCATGTATCTAATTGTTCATCACATTCTCTTACTAATTAACTAAAGAGGGCTCTAAGGGCGGTTTCTGTTGCAGTATTGCACAAGTTAACCATTCTTTCCCTTAGTAACACCTCTGTATGCAGACGTCTGAACGACGCCTCGCAAGTGTGATGTGGACTTGCTTTCGCACCCCCCCGCATCATACTGTTATGTACGAAGTGCCGACTCCCCATGTACTTCATACATTGCCCTCCTAACCTCATACATTCCTCTTGCTGCATCAACGGCAAACCTCTACCTTTGTCAATGAAAACTAACAAAACCTGTTGCCATTATAACCTACAACCAAACCATCGGAGAATAAAACAACCATCATGTATCAACCCTAAAAACATTACTATTATGACAATTACTAATGCCCCGCTCCATGCTTGTTCCCTTCCTGCCATTAGGTTGCTCTCCCTAATTGTCAACAGTGAAACCAAATGAGAGGTTACCTTTTGCCTGTTTTCAACATATCTATGCAAATACTAACATTAAATAATTAACTTCCAAACCATCACAACATCATGAAACGTGTTATTTTACTGTCTTTTGTAGCAGTCCTTATCTGCCAGTCAGCTTTCGCCAAGGAGCCGAAACGCCCCGATTCCTACAACTACCAACGAGGTGTAGAACTTGTCAAGTCCGACGATCTCGATGAGGCTATTGACTTCCTGAATAAAGAAATTAGTCAGAACCCGAAGAATGGGTATGCCTACTCATGGATGGCATTGGCCTACTCCCAAAAGAAAGAGAGAGGTACTGCAATTTATTTGGCTGAAAATGCCTTGAAATATCTTCCTAAAGCGGATAAGTATTATATCGCATGGACAAACAACTTCTTGGGAAAACTTTACTTGCAACTTTCTGATACCACTAAGGCACTTACGTATTTTAATGCTTCCGTTAAGGCTGAACCCAAGAACGAAGAGTGGTATGAGGAACGCGGATTACTCTATTCTAAAATGAAACAATGGGATAAGTCCGACGCTGACTTCAGAGAGTATATCAAACTCACTCCCGGACTGATACGCGGTAATATCTATTTAGGCAACAACCTCTTTGAACAGAAAAAGTTTGAAGAGGCACTCGAACAATTCAAAACTGCCCACCAATTGGCAGAACGCTCATTCACTTATAGTGGTATGGCTGCGGCAGAGGTGGAGTTGGGAATGTACGAAGAGGCTGTCTCGCATCTCATTGAAGCACTGAAACTGGAAAGCTATGAAGAAACTGCTTTTGATCTCCTGAGCAAATGTACAGCACCGGAGTTCGTTCAACTCGTAAAACTACGACTGAAGGCTCAGTCACAGAAGAATCCCAATGTAATAGATTGGTATCTTTACCAACTGCCTGTCCTTGAAAATCAAAAAGAGTATGAGGAGGCAATAACTATTTGTCAGAAAATGCGTAGTATCAGCCCAACTCCACATTTTGATTACTACCTCTCAGGGTTCTACTCAAAGATGGGAGACTTCCCCAACGCACTCAGATATATCAACGAGGCTATATCCGCTGACTCTACCGAGACTTCCTATATCTACGCTCGTGCCAATATATTCAACGATATGGATAGTGTCGAACTGATGTATGCTGATATCAATAAACTCATAGATGATGACCCCGACAATGCTGACCTCTACTTCACTCGGGCTGGCTTCCACTTTGATCGCAGGAACTACAAACAGGCTATTGAAGACTATGATATGGCTTTGGCACTCAATAGTTCTGCAGACTGGTTCAGATTTTACCGTGCACGGAGCTTTGCAGCCATCGGAGAAACAGAGAAAGCAGAGAAAGACTATCTGCGTGTTGAAAATAGCAGGAATGTAGAAATACGTATGTTTGCTAAGATTCTGCTCGGGAAAAATGACGAGGCACGTCTTATTGCTGACAGTCTGCTCAATGCTGACACTGCCCCGTTTGAGTATCACTATAATGTGGCATGCGCTTATGCTCTTCTCGGAGAGAAACAACTCGCTATGAAGACTCTTGAAGAAGAACTTGCAGATGGCAATATCAATTTCAATCACATCCGTCAAGACATCGATTTCCAGAGCCTGCATGGAGACGAGTTTGACCAACTCCTTCAGAAATACGAGCAGATAGCCAGACAGCGCATCCTGAATTTCAATTCCGGGCAAGAGGAGCAAACAGGCGAAGAGCGCATAGTGGAAGTGCCTTTCTCGGCTGCCAACGGAGTTACCAAAGTCGATTGCACTATCAATAACCTCCCCCTCAACTTCGTATTCGACACTGGTGCCTCCGATGTTACTATTTCGCAAGTAGAAGCCAACTTCATGTTCAAAAACGGTTACCTCTCTGATAAAGACGTTGTTGGAACACAACGCTATATGACCGCCGACGGTAATGTATCTGTCGGCACTACTGTCAACCTGCGTCAAATCAACTTCGGCGGACTTGAACTGCAGAACGTCCGTGCCTCTGTCGTGAAGAGTCAGAATGCCCCGCTCCTGCTCGGACAGTCCGTACTTCAGCGGCTCGGTAAGATAGAAATAGACAACGAAAAACGTATCCTCAGAATTACAACAAAATAAACACTATGAGCAACAAGAACAAACATAAACTGCACAGGAAAGAGTATCGTCATATACTCCTGCAAAACCATGCTGAAAGCCGAATAGTAGCCCTGCGGGAGGCTCCCTCTGTCTCCCGTTCTGACAAAGAAGTTATTGTCTATCAGAGCGAACTCGACTATCTCTCCCGTTGCATCCTTGACTGCCCGCATATCGAGACGGGCGGCCAACTCTTCGGTTTCTATGCTGCCAAAGGTACTCCCGTCGTGTGCTATGCCATTGGTCCGGGTCCCCATGCTAACCATCAGACCGCCTTCTTCAATCAGGACATCGGCTATCTGCAGGACATAGGCGACATCCTGACCCGCGAATATGGTCTCCAGCATATCGGCGAATGGCACTCGCACCATCAGCTCGGACTTGACAGACCAAGCTCGCACGATGCACATACTATGCACAGCTCCATCGACTCCCTGAACTTGGGCAGGTTCCTCCTCTGTGTCGGCACCATAGATGGCTTTGCAGCCAAAGTCAATGCCTTCGCTTTCTACGAGAATGACCCTGCACACTATTCTGTCAAGTGGAACATAAAGGCGCAACCAAGCCCCTACCGCCATGTCATTGACGATAGACTCGGCAGCCTCCTTCTGCACCCGCATACCCTCCAACCGCGCCTCGCAAATATGAGTATCAGTCGGATATCTGTTGCCAAAGATGCCGATGTGGATTATCTCTTGCGTGCATATAATAATATCTGAAGCCTATGATGTCCAAACTCAGATTACAGAAAGAACAGGAGGTGCTGGCTGCCCACATGCCGCCTAATATGTATTTCTTCGCTGACATGAATACACGCTACCCCTATGTGAAAATGGCTGCAATGACCAACTCCGGAAAGGTATATACTCTCAAAATACACCTTGAGTTTTTCCCCGAGGAGGTGCCTATGGTCGAAGTGATTAACCCTATCAGAGACGTACACGGCAAATTGCTCGACAAAATCAGTGGGCCGATGCACGTAATCGGCTCTTACGATGGGCATACACTCATCTGTCATTATAGCGCCTTTTCGTGGACACCGCAAGAGTCCATCTACAAAATCTACATCAAGTGCCGTCTCTGGCTCGAGATGTATGAAGAACACCTCGCAACAGGCTACCCTATCGACGCTTTTCTTAAACACCAAGAATAATAAATGTAATATGGAAAAAAATCGTAATTTTTCAGAACTGGCTCATGCCGTTCGGAGTTCCCAAGGCAGGAACTCAGTAGTAGATCTCGTCTATAATGAAGAGACGGGACAGTTTGTTCCTTCTTTCGACAAGGTACACCCTGAAGGAACTATAGTAACCAAAATGGCTAATGACGGATACGCATGAAAAAGTCTCAGATTCCATCAAGGGAAGAAATGTATTCCCGCAGCCATGGTATCCTCGAAGTGGATATCCTTAAAGACAAATGCGTCGCTATAGTGGGACTGGGCAGCTTCGGTTCCACTATAGCAGTCGAACTTGCCAAAGCCGGGGTGGGGGCGTTCTGTCTCTATGACTTCGATACTGTCGAGCCTCACAATCTCGCCCGCCATATCGCTACCGTTCATGACCTCGGACGCCTCAAAACCGATGTCATGGAAGATGCGATATTGGGCAAGAACCCTTATGCCGAAGTACGCAAGTATGAAGTCAATATCTCCGCACAGCCTGAGGCCCTTACCGGCATCATTCAGGATATCGACCTCATCATTTGCGCCACCGACAACAACCCGAGCCGTTATGTCCTCTCCGGTATCGCACACCAATATGGCAAACCCTGTATCTACGGACGGGCATTCACTCGTGCCGAAGGAGGTGATGTATTCATACAGCAACCCGGCGAAGCATGCTACGGTTGCTTGGTCGGTAACGACTGGTTCGACCCCGCTGACGAAGAAATTACCAACGAAGAGTCTGCACGGCGCAGCGGGGCCATTCCTGCTTATACCTCACCCGAAGATGCTGACGCTATGGTGCAGGTCGGACTTTCCTCCGATATACTGCCTATATGCAATATGATGGTCAAACTCTCTCTGCTTGTCCTCGCGCATGGACGGGAATCGGGTATCGCCGCTCTCGAAGACGAACTCGTATATAACTATTATATGTGGGCAAACCGGCGCGAACGCAAGTTCGGCAATTGGAAACCTTTCAACAATGCCGGACATCTGCCTACCATTCTACGCTGGTATGGGGCGCAAATCCCTGCTAACCCCGCATGCTCCATCTGCTCCGAATCTTTGGAACTTTTAACTGAATAATTACAAACCTATGGGAGAACTCAAAAATATTGTCTATAATCCGAATAGCGGATTGTTCGAGGATTGTACCAACCCTCTTGCTCATCTTACACCCGCCGGAGTGCGGCGTCAGAAGCGGCAGAACAACACGTACCCTATGGCTGCTCAAATGAAACCCGTGATCAATTCTATATATATTTCCGGAGGCGAACACCCCCAAGAAGATTCAACCATTGAGTTCCATTGGTCTGTGGAAAAGGCTCAGCGGGTGGTCATCACCCTCCCGACGGGCAGTGTTACTGAGTATTCTCCCGTGGGCAAGTGTCAGTTGGTCGTGCCCGGAAAAGACTTTCATATCCGGCTCGTCGCGCACAATGGCAAATATACCACTCAGCGCACCTTGTTCGTTAAACCCGAACGACTGCCCCTCGTCAAACGCATCGCAAAGTGGATTAACAACTGAAAACGCTCCGCAGGATGATTTCAATGACCAAACTGTATATTTATGCACTTTTTATGCAGGTTTTATGCACAAATCTTAAAAAAACGCACATTTCGGTATGCTCTCGTCATGCTACCCCTAAGCCGAGTGTTAGCCATCTCTTACTTTATGCATAAAACTGCATAATCTTAAAATATGACACTTTTTAACTCACCTCATCACTAACCCTTCATAAACTACTATAATGGATCTTACACTTATAATCATAGTCTTAGTTTTTACAGCTATTGTCTTAGCTATAGTTGTATTCTTCCAGATAATCGAGTACGGCGTAACTACCCTTCACTTGAAGCATAATCCCGGCAAAGTCTCCCCTGTCTCCTCCAATCCCGATATAGAAAAGCTCCGTGAGAGTCTGCAGGCTGATACCTTCGTTCTGCCTGACAATCAGCCTGCTGCATCGGCTCAGCCCGCTTCCGGCGACAGCCTCCCTTCACCACTTTCTGCCTACGAACTACTCGCGGAATTCCTTGCTGACAACGGTTGCAAGCCTGTTGTCCTTGATGATGATACTCCGCAGAGGCGTCGTATAGCCTTCATCTATCAAGGCTCATCATTCATTGCTTCCGCTTCCGCTGAAAGCGGCGACCTGAATCTTGTATATAATGACTTTTATGATGCAGATACATCTGAAGCAGACACTCTCTCCCGTATCGTTGACCATTATGCAGGCATATTGCACACTCTTAAAGTCTATACCACATTCAATGACGAAGAAAACACAGTTCAGCTCAATCTCGCTCTCGAGACTCGTCATGCTGCTGCCGATGATATCGCTGATTTCGTCTCTCAGGCTTGCATAATTGCCAGCAACATCTTGGAAGATATGGCAAAAAACAACTATCAGAGTAGTCCCGAAGTTAAGCTCAACGCTCGTAGATGCAAGTATCTGTTATACGAAGAAGAGTTTCAGCACTCCGAACACCAACTCTCAGCCGATGCCCATAATCCGCTCACTGTTGGCACAATCCTCACCACGCTCTTCGATAAGACTGATGCAATCAATGTCTGCCGTATGAATGTCCTCTCTAACGGGAAAAACTCCGTCTTCAAAGATGCTTCACTGATATTTAATTACAATATCATACCTGCCGTCTATGATGTTCACCACAAAAAACTCTTTCATAACACTGTTATACAGGTCGATACCTATACCAACAACTATCTCCTGCAACTCGATGCCTTCACACAGTCCGATTTGGTAGTTTACATCCGCCTCAACGCTATGCAGACTCCCCGTTTCGCAAACAACAGTCTCTCTAAACAGACCTCCTTCCCCGAGACAATTTCACTCGTAATGGCATACGACATAAACCCATACTGCAATATTCATGATGAGTTCAACTATATGTGGCATGACGCTCAGGATAAAATCCTTGACAATAGGGAATCAGCTCTCTCTGAAGAGCAGAAAATGCTCGTTAGTATGCCTTTCACTAAAACTTCCGAAATCTGCTACCATGGCTATAAACTCTTCCTCAATAAACGCTACTATGAGGCCATCGTCACTTTGCTCCCTGTCTATGACAAACTTAAACGGAAGTATTACTCTGAAGATAAAGAGCGTGACCCGTTCTTCCATGTTTGTTATATAATAGGCTTTTGCTATAGCGAACTCCGTCAATACGACCGCGCATATTTCTATCTTGAGATTGCACAAACGGCCAACCGCTATAACTACACTATGGAGTATATCAATGCTCTCGCCAACGCAGGTGACATCCGCACCTTTTATGAGATTGACCGTATGATTGACATTCTCGAAGATAAGATAAAGCGTAACGAAAACCATGAACCTACTGCCCAACAAGACGAATACTACCAATTCCTTCTTCGCCGTCGCGGATACACTTGCATTGAGTTACGTATGCTCGATGAAGCGGAAAACATATTCAACAAACTCCTCGAGTTCCCCGATTCCGAGAACTATGCCCGCAACGAGCTTGGCTATATACAAGAGCTCCGTAGGCAAAACAAAAATACTCAACAAACCAATAACAATATCAATATCTCAAATCCTATGAACACTACTATCAGCAATGGCAGACGTATAGCGTCTGACCGGATCACTACTCTTGATAAAGGCGAGATATTCGTCTTTGGCAGCAATATCTATGGCAATCATGGCGGCGGAGCCGCTTATACGGCTTTCAATCACTTCGGTGCAGAGTGGGGCAAAGGTGAAGGTCTCTATGGACAATCCTATGCCCTGCCTACTATGGAAGGATACGACTCTTTCCGCAATGCCGTCTCTCGGTTTACTGATTTTGCAGCACAACACCCCGACCTCACTTTCCTCGTTACTGCTGTGGGTTGCGGTATCGCAGGATATACCGTAGAGCAGGTTGCACCAATGTTTTCCGATGCTGCACGGTTAGAGAACGTATATCTGCCTCAGTCATTCTGGAATTACATCTCTCTGCCCTAAGACAATACCCTATATCTTAAATAACCTGCATCTGAGTCATTGTTAATCCTCCGGTCTGCAATATATGAAATTCCGTAAAGTCATCTCTTACCTCTCATTAGTAGGCATGTCTCTATGTATATTGCCTATTTGTATATTCTGTATTCCGGTAACCGATGTTAAGACTGTGACTTCTGTTCAGGACTCTGTTAATACCACAGAGCCTGCTGTGACAATAGACGACACCTGTATGTTGTTACCATACGGACACAACCTTGATGATAATTCTCTTCAGGACTCTGTTAATACCACAGAGCCTGTGGTGACAATAGAAGATGTGAGTATGTTGTTTCCATACGGATTCAACCTTGATGATCAGACTGAAAAAGAGAAGAATGCAATATTGAACTGTTATGCCGGTCTCAGCAAAAACCTTCAAACAATCATCAATAGTATCGTAGATGGCGACTGTCATACTCTCGCTTCTGTTGTCTCTTTCCCGTTATGGTGCTCATATCCTGAAAGAAATATAGAAGACGAAACCCAACTTGCCCTAATGTTTGACATACTATTCGACGACTCTATCCGTAATGTTCTGAGAAACTATTCTTATCGCAACTGGGAACATGTGGGCTGGCGCGGTTATATGCTCATGAACGGTCTTTTCTTGGCAACTGAAGAGGGTAAACTGTTTACTGTCCTTTATGAATCTCCTGCACGTTTGCATTACCAAGAGCAGTTATTCATAGAAGAGGGCAGGTTTTCTAATGCAGACGGGTGGACTGCACACGATTGTTTCTTAAGCACCGACAGCATACTCTTCCTGCGTTTGGAGAAGTATGATGGCGCTGAACGATTGCATGTGTTAATACGTGATAGCAGCCTGCGAATAAATCATTTTGTGTATAATGGTACGTGTGAGGCACAGGGTACTTGTCATAATAAAATCTATAACTATGCTACCGGTGATGAGGGAGTTATCGAACTCTCGGATTGGCGCTGCGGATGTTATGAAGCTAACTCGGATTGTTATCTCACTTTCCCTGAAAAATATGGCTTTGGAGATTATTGGCTTCTCGAGTTACCCGAACAGTTCCATGGGAAGACTTTCCAACTTCAATCTGCCTTCTGGCGCGATGTCAAACAATGGTGGGGAATAGAGCTGAAATAATACTGATTATCTGTGATAACCATCTGTTTCAACATATAACCTGTTTCCTGCAAAATATCTAAAATTATGTTTTGAGTATC
Organism: Paludibacteraceae bacterium; assembly: GCA_905235505.1. Taxonomy (GTDB): domain Bacteria; phylum Bacteroidota; class Bacteroidia; order Bacteroidales; family Paludibacteraceae; genus Colicola. Next base: position 20,286 of record CAJOMJ010000001.1, on the reverse strand, counting down.
AAATATTTTTAGTACCATTGCACTAATAGTCTATCTTCTACTCAAACAAGGATTATGACATCATGTACTATTATCCCATAATTTATGAGCATAAAAAATGACAGACTCCAATCGGAGTCTGTCATTTTGATTATTTACTTATGCAGTTGCAAAAGAATCTACCTGAAGATGTGTGTTAGTAGGTCACTAAAGAGAATAGGGGGACTTATTGAGCTTTGACAATTGGGGATATATACTAAGTGTCAGTAGGAGATATTGGTGATATATTAAGTAAAGAGCACTTTCTTAATCTCACCTTCTGATAGAGTTGCCATTCTGACTTATACTCACAAAGTAGTGTGTTTCTCAATTGTCAGAGGTATGGATTGAATTGTTTCTCATGGCCTATTGTTGTCTGATAGCCATGACCGGGATAGACTATTGTATCGTCGGGTAAGAGCTTGATTTTGTTGAGACTCTTGAGCAGAGTGCCATAGTTGCCTCCCATGAGGTCGGTTCTTCCTATGCCGTTTTCAAAGAGTGTGTCGCCTGAGAATAGGATATTCTCATTAGGGAAATAATAGCATACTCCGCCTTCTGTATGACCAGGGGTAGGGATGGCAGTTATGGGACAGCTCAACTCGTTCAGAAAGAGTAACTCATAGTCTCCCTCCCCGTTGAGAGTTGCCTTGCTTTCTATAGGAGTGTATTCTATCGGGGTATCCAAAGTAGCAGCAAGACCGAACATCTGTGCTTGTAGAGAGATATTCTGAAATAACCAATCATCCTTCTGAGAGAGTAGGGGTCTAACTCCGTATTGCCGGTATATGAACTCGGCTCCCCATACGTGGTCAATATGAGCATGAGTAAGAAGGTGATAACGTATGGTTAGCGAGTACGTGTCAATGTATTGCGTAATCCGTTGTTGCTCACGGTTGTTGGAGCAACCGCAATCTATTACGATAGTGTTGCCGTTGTCATCTGACAGCAGATAAGTACATTCTCTGAACGGATTGAAATAAAAACACTCGACATGCATACGGCTAAATGATGGCTTGAGCTTAGGGTGAGCTTAGGGTAGGGTATAAGATGTCTGAAATATCTTAGAGTGGCATATAGACCGCCTTTTTTGTTTTGAAGTATTCCTCTGTGAAGAACTCGCTTAGAGCAATCACTTCGGCAATATTCTTGAATGGACGAGTCTCATTGTACAATTCGCCGCCTTTCAAACAGATAAGACCGTTAGGTAGGGCATTATGCTGCTCCTTGCCGATGTTTTTCCTTACCAGCTTGACAAGTTCGGGGAGCGGCATTACGGCGCGTGATACCACAAAGTCGTATTTGCCTTTCTCTTCTTCAAGGCGCAGTTGTTTGCAGGTGACATTTTCCAATCCAATTGCCGAGGCAATCTCTTGAGCCACTTTGATTTTCTTTCCTATACTATCAATGAGAGTAAACTGACAGTCAGGGAACATGATGGCAAGCGGTATGCCGGGGAATCCTCCACCGGTGCCGGCATCAAGAATAGAAGTCCCCGACGAGAACCTCAGTATTTTTGCAATAGCAAGAGAATGCAGAACATGATGCTCGTACAGATTATCAATATCCTTTCTTGATATTACATTGATTTTACTGTTCCACTCTGGATAAAGAACACCAAGAGCAGCCATTTGCTGCTCTTGTGTGTCTGTGAGTTGAGGAAAATATTTCTTGATAATCTCCATGAATAGATACATTAATCGGCCATATTGGTGAATACGTTTTGCACGTCTTCGTCTTCCTCTATCTTGTCAATAAGTTTCTGTACAGACTCGCGCTCTTCGTCGGTAAGAGTTTTGGTGTCGTTAGGAATACGGACGAACTCAGCCGAGTTGATTTCGAAACCATTCTCCTCAAGATATTTCTGTATCTGCGAGTATGAAGCGAAGTCGCCATAGATAATGATGTTGCCGTCCTCGTCTTGTCCGAGTTCATCAACTCCGTAGTCAATGAGTTCAAGCTCGAGTTCGTCAAGGTCGATACCCTCTTTGGGAGCCACGGTGAATACGGACTTTCTGTCAAAGAGAAACTGCAGACAGCCTTGTGTGCCGAGTGAACCACCGTGTTTGGTGAAGTAGGAACGGATATTGGCAACAGTACGCATGTTGTTGTCGGTAGCTGTTTCTATGAAGATGGCTACACCATGCGGACCATATCCTTCATAGTTGATTTCTTTGTATCCTTCATAAGACTTGTCGGTTGCTTTCTTTATAGCGCGCTCGATATTCTCTTTCGGCATGTTTTCCTTCTTGCATTGCTGTATGAGCACACGCAGACGTGGATTCATGTCAGGATCAGGTCCGCCTTCGCGAGCAGCAATGGTTATTTCTTTGCCGAGTTTGGTGAATGTACGCGCCATGTGTCCCCAGCGTTTCAGTTTGGTAGCTTTGCGATATTCAAATGCTCTTCCCATAATTATTGATATGTTTTATTGTTATTGTTTTTATGTTTGTCGTTGTTATTCCGCTGTTGTTGTAGTTGCAGTAGAATCCTGCGGTTGAACGCGGTCGTTCACTTCTTCATAGGATACTTCCTCAAATGAGATGATGAACTCTACACGGCGGTTCTTGGCACGACCGGAAGCAGTGCTATTGCTTGCAATCGGCATAGTGTCACCATAGCCGTGAGCGGTAAGTTGCTCCTCAGGAACACCGGCATCGATGAGATATTTGCGGACTGCCTGTGCACGTTTCTCAGAGAGGTCTTGGTTGAATTCGGGTTTGCCAACATTGTCGGTATGACCTTGTACTTCAACCTTATAAGTAGGATTATCAATGAATACATTGGCAATCTGGTTGAGCAGCGGGTGTGAGGTCTTCTTTATGTTGGACTTGCCTGTCTCGAACTGAATACCCTGCATTGCCTGTTTCAAGAGGTTGCGAACTTCTTTCTTCACAGTGGGGCAACCATGGTTGTCTTTCGAACCGGGAATAGTCGGGCATTCGTCTTTGTAGTCGGGCACACCATCGCCGTCAGTATCAAGCTCACAGCCTTTCTCATCCACTCTGCCACGGGCAGCCTTAGGTGTGTTGGGGCATTCATCCTTATAGTCGGGTACACCGTCACCGTCAGAGTCAGGACTGCAACCAAATTCATCTACCGGTGTGCCGGCAGGTGTGTCGTTGCAACGGTCTTTGTAGTCAGGCACACCGTCTCCGTCAGTGTCGAGCGGACAACCGTCTTTGTCAACCTCCACTTTGCGCGGAGTATCCGGACAGAGGTCGTATTTATCTTTTACTCCGTCATGGTCTTTGTCGCGTTTATGACCTATAACTATGTTCATACCGAAAGCAAGATTCAGTCCGCTTGACTTGTAAGGAATAAGGTTGCGGCTCTTTCCGCCTGCATCCACTTTGGCATAACTGAGAGGTATATAGTCAGCGGCAACGAAGAATCCGAGACCCTCGTATGTAATCAGACTGAGTGCGCCACCTATGGTATGCCACTTGCCGTTAATGAAAGAGTAGGAAGCAGCGATATTAAACCAGTGAACAGGTCTGAAAGCTGCACCGAGAGTAACCTCTTCATACACTTGCTTGTTGAAGAACCGAGTGCGTGAATATATGCCTACTCCAACGCGGTTGTCCCAGAAATTGGCATCGAACCCGACATTGAGTTTGGCGGAAATCATGCGAGTGAAATGGTCACTTGAGTTGTCACTCGTGAGCATATTCTCATAGAAATATTTGAAACGGGTACTGATTGTGTCCATCAGAATATCACCGTCGAATTTGCCCTCCGAATTGACATAGTCGTTATATTTTATTTCGCCTACTCCGTCGAAAGTGCCATCGATATTATAGTTATATTTCCCACCGCGCCATGTTATGAAACCGAGGTCGGTAACAGATGCAGTGATAGCGAGTTGCTCAATGGGTTTGTATGTGAAACCAAGGTCAATAGCGCCGCCATAACCTGCAGGTTTGAGCAGTTTCTTCCAATCTCTGCTCATGTCAATGTCTTTGATTCCGAACAGAGAATCGGCATTCTGGAACTCGTCGAAAGAGGGCATGCGCTCAGGCATTTTTACCAATGGCGCTGCCATATACAAGTCTCCGTTGCCATACACATCCCATTGGTCGGCACGCAGATTCACTCCGAGGTTTTTGTTTGTTGCCCCCACATAGCCCGTACCTAAAAGGAACTTGAGTTTTCCACCTACGCTCCAATGCTCGTTGATCTCGCGTGTGTAACCGACTCCTACTTCTGTGTATGCCAACGCATTGACACCAAGTGAAGTGAAGTTGAATATGTTGTCACCGCCCGTGAGGTCTTTCATTCCTCCGTCAAGTATAAGCCCGAACATGTCTTTAGGTAAGGAGACTCCGGTTTCTATCCGTTCATTGATTGCGACATGAATATAGTTGTAGTCCTTGAAGCGGAATCCGAAACTGAGCAAGTTTGTCTGCAGATCCACGTCAATGAGAGTGGTCTTGCGCAGACTCTTCATAAACTGCTGACTGTCGGCATCAGGATGAAGGAAAGTGATAGCCTGACCTTCGGCGTTATTGAACACGATGTCGCTTGCTGTCAGCGAGTTGTTACCTGCCCAAACGCTTGTGTAACCTATCACCGGCAGACTCAGGTAGAAATTGCAGATAGGTGTGAAAGCAGGGTTGATATATTGTCTTACCGGAGCATTCTCAAGGAAATACAATGTGTTAACCTGCTGTGCAGTAGCTGAGAAACTGATTGCTGTCAAAACAACAGCGAGAATGGATTTACGAATAGTTTTTTTCATTTTTGTGTCCTCCTGTTGTTTGGTTTATTTGTTAGTATTCAAATCAAATATTGCATCCACATTTGCCGAGGCACTCAACTTTACTTTCAACCCCGAACCCGGCAGCAGAGATACATATCGTGTGCCCGGATTATTGTCGAAACTCTCGTTGTTGGTCAACAGGTATGCATCATACACTATTTTTCTCACTTGTTTTAGTTTGTCGAATTCCTTTTTCGATATAGAGATTACCAAGTTTGATATTCCCGGTTTGTCGGGGTTGACTACGCCTTGCAGCAACTCTGTAGGCGCTTTGATGATAAGCGTATCGTTATCTATCAGATTGCTGAAATCAATCTTTTGGTCGTGTTCGTCAAGGAAGGCATAACCCAGTTTGACATCAAGAGGAATAGTGTTTTCAGCTTGCAGACGAAGTTTTATGTCGGATGTCATGATGGTGTCTATCTGGTCAATCTCATTAATGATGGAATCAAGATTGATAGCAATGCTTACATCGTTGAGGGTATCGCAGTAGTTGAGTTCCATTCCTTTGTTGAAACTCAGTGGAATATGCATTTTGGCTGTGAGGTCAATATTGGGAGTGGGAGTCAAACGATGTTGCAAATGACGATTGTCGTTATTCACTTCAACATTGAAGTCGTAGTTGAGAAGGTCAGGTCTGAGGCGGAACAAGCGGGCAAGGTCTCCTTGTGAGGGGTCTTCTGTCATATAGTAAGGTGCAGAATAAGTTATACCCGGGCGTGTCTTTAATTGTTCCTCATAAATCGCAGGGGTAATGTAATTCCAAGTGGTATGGTCGCCTTCGGGGAATTGTGCTTTTTCCGTTATGCCTGATTCAGTGGAAGTGACTGACAACTCATTCACTTTGATTACCAATGGAGCAACTATATCTGTAGTTGCCCAAATGTCAATGCGTGGTTTGGCAAGCATAAGAGTGCACTTGCGCAGTTTAGCCCAGTTGTCAAGGTCCTTCTGAATATCTTCAGTGCCTTGTTCGTGCATTTTGTTGCCAGGAATGAAATATCCCCAGAGTACCTCATATTCCATTAGCTCGGTGTGCATAGAGACATTAAGTTTTGAATCTGTATTGACCGGCATGGTAGTAGCATTGGGAACATTCAGAATCACTTGTATGGTTGCGTCAAGAGTGTTGACCACATTGGCATCTGCGGCAGCTTTTGTGGCGGGAATAAGAGTGTTGTCGATTGTCAAGTCGGCATAGAAATCCTGAAACTCTATCTCCATTGGTTGACCAAAGTCTTTGAAGTCAAGAAAGATAGTCTTCCCACCGGAGCGGTGAAACCTGTTGCCGAGCACCAAGCGGACACTTGACACATAATCTTTGGGCAGCGACCATGACTCCTGCGACAGAGTAACGCTGAATTTGGCGTTTTTGATAAGCATGCTGTCTATTCTGCCCTGTTTCTCAAAGAAGGTAGTTGAATTACAGTTATCAAAAGTTAACTCAATAGGCAATACAATAGGTGACATCGGGTTACCTGTGCCTGTTATGGTTGCTCCGGTCTGTGAATATACCTCCGTGCTTGAATTGCCGTCGGAAGCATAATCTGAGAGATTGATAGTTGTGTAGGGGCGGGAGATGTCGAAGTCGTAATTAACTTGTAATACCCCGTCTTCATTGACAATCAAGTGTTCTTGAATTTTCTCGTCTTGGATGAAGTCATTGATAGTGGCAGACATTGTCCCGATAGGCAGGGCAAGTGCCATATCTACCTCGGCATGCTTGTCAATATTGCTGAAATCAACATCTGACTTGCATGCAGATAATAACAACGCGCAAGTTGCCGACAATATCGCAACTGCGTATAACATCTTGTTTTTCTTCATAATAGATATGATATTTTAATTGATTATTTCCCGATTGACTATTGGCATTAACCAGTAATGCCAAAATCCGCCGCAAAGATACAAAATATTTGTGAAAATTGAAAAGAAAAAACAAAGATTGTAGATATTTATGTAAGATGTGGTTGTTTTTATGGCAAATGGGGGGGGGGAGGCTTACTTGCCGAAGTTTATCAGAAAAACTTTCTCTGTTGCACGAGTGAGAGCTGTGTAGAGCCATCGATAATAGTCTGTACCAAGTTGCTCTTCTGTCAGATTGCCTTGGTCGATAAATACGCGTTTCCACTGCCCTCCCTGAGCCTTATGACAGGTAACTGCGTAAGCATGTTTTATCTGAAGAGCATTGTAATACGGGTTGTCCATTATAGTTTTTACGAGTTCTTTCTTTGAGTGTATCTCGGGGTAGTCCTCGGCAATTCGTGAGAAAAGAATTCTTTGCATTTGATATGCTTCATCAGGCGAGTTGGTAAATAATGTGTCAATCCAGATTGTTCCGTCAATCTCCCAGTCATAGTCAACAGCTCTGAGCGAGGCATCTGCAAACTTGTAACCATACATCTCTCGTTGATGTGTTATGCGGATTACTTCAAATATGTCGCCGTTGGCAAGAAAATCAAGTCCTTCGTATTGCTTCGTCCAATAATAATTGTTTTTGGTTACCATCAGTCTGTCGCCTCCTGTCAATTCTTCCTCTTTCCAAAGGACGCGGGCCCGAATGCCTTGATTATACAAATTCATTCTTCTGTTGGTGCGTGTCACAATCATTGTTTCCTCCACTCCCGCTTCTCTGTATGCCCGCTCTATCTCATCTGTCAATTCTTCGCCTGAAAGCCGGCATATATCATTATAACCCTCAGTCTCGAAAGCCGGCATTGACTGGACATCGTTTTGCTGTAGTCTCTCACGGAGCATCGTGGCATTGCTTAATATGCCGCTTTCAAGAGCCTGTCGTGCAACTTGAGTCAGAGTGTGAGATGTGAGATTGATACCATATCCGCTCAGATATTCCTCATTGAGTGCAGGACTGTCTTCCTGACCCACAGGAGGCAGCTGCGCATCATCACCTATAAGAATTAGTGAGCAGTTTATACCGCTGAAGACATATTGAATCAAGTCGTCTAACAGGCAACCTGTTCCGAAAGCAGAGAGGTCGGTCTCGGAGTTGGAAATCATTGATGCCTCATCGACAATGAAAACGGTGTCTTGTGAAGAGTTGTGAGACAGGGAGAAGATGTTTTCTCCCATGCTTTTTTGGCGGTATATCTGTTTGTGAATAGTGTAGGCGGGAAATCCCGAATAAGCGGCAAGCACTTTTGCGGCTCTACCTGTGGGAGCAAGCAAAACCGTCTTCTGCCTGAGTTTGTTGAGTGCCTTTACTAATGCCGCCATCAGAGAGGTTTTGCCTGTGCCTGCATAACCTCTAAGAAGAAAGGTGTTGTTGTCTCGGCGTGAGGTGAGAAATACTGACAATTTATCCAATAACTCTCTTTGCCCTTCGTTGGGTGTGAAAGGCAATTCGCTAATGATTCGTGATGTGAGAAAGTCGGTGAGCAAGTGGTCAGGATTTTGGTGATTGCTGAAAAAATAAAATAAATTTGTGTATATCGGAAAAATGTTGTACTTTTGCAGTCGGGTAAGTCCTACACGACCAGCTCCCTTCGAACTCCCCCAGGTCTTGACCGAAGCAAGGGTAGGAGGTTGTAGCGGTGCGATGTAGTTAGCTTGCCCATTTTTTATTTTGCTATCTTTCTTGTTTTTCCTTGTTCTTTTATTATATAAATGCCTTGCTGCAGGTGACTTGTCTCTGTGATGTCAGTTGCTCTCAGGTTGCCCTGAAGGTCGTAGATTAAGCAGCCGTTGCTTGCGTCATTATGCGTGTTTTCTACTGATGTAGGGTGGTCGTAGTATGCAGCGATGAAATCAGGGATGCCATATCCGTATGTTGAGTCGGGGGTCAGATATTGCGAAGAGTATTGCAAGATTCTGTTTCGCAGTTGTTCTGAAGTCAATTCGGGCAAGGCAGACCAGAGGGAGGCTGCTGCTCCGGCTATAACAGGAGTGGCGAATGAGGTGCCGTTGTATCGCTTGAATTCGTCAGGATAGAATATAGGCACGGCTGTTGCCAATGCGCAGATTTCCGGTTTCACTCTGCCGTCAGAGGTTGGCCCGAAAGCGGAAAAAGTGCTATGCCCGCGATTGATATCTACTCCGCCTACTGTCAGAATACCCTCGGCATCTGCCGGGCTATTGATATAATGCCACTGCTTATTACCCTCGTTGCCTGCCGCAATACACATCAGAATACCTTTGTTTGCCGCCATGGTTGCTGCCCGTGAACATCGTGAGGTTTGACCGTTCATGTCCTGATAGGTGAAGTTGCTTAGTGAGTCGTCGAAATAGAAATATCCGAGTGAGGAGGTTATGATGTCGGTTCCAGCGGAGTCTGCCAACTCGAATGCGCAAACCATATTATCGGTTTCAAGTAGCGACTCCGAGTCATCATCTTCTGTATGGAAAAGGCAGTATTCGGCGGCAGTGGCAGTGCCGATAAGTGTGCCTTCTGCCACTCCTCCGATTAGTGAGAATACCATTGCACCGTGAGAGCCGCTATTGTAGATGCCGGTTGAGGGATTGACTATGTTGCTCACAAAACGGATTCTCTCTCTTGCAGCAGAGAAAACAGGTAGCTCGTCAACCCTGTAAAAACCGTTGTCAACGACAGATATCATCTTGCCTTGTCCGTGAAAACCAAGATTGTGGAGCGAGTCAAGACCAATTATGTTTTTGTATTCTGTTGCGAGGTCGGAGGCGAGTTGCAACATAGCAGTCTCATTTTGCCATGCCGGCATCTTGCCTGCTCTTGCCGACTGCATTACAACATCTCTCTTTGTCAGTTGCAGGGTGTCAACGAATGGCAAACCGGAAATACCTGCTGCTGTCTCTTTCTCCGAAAAACTGACTACTGCTCCGTTCAGCCATTTGGTGGTATAGATGACGGTGGCTCCTTTGCTGACAAGCGAATCGAGATACGGTTGGCTGACAGGCAGGTCGGTAGAGTCGATTTCTATTCCCTGATGTTGCCTCCTCTCTATTGCTCTCTCCGAAAGAAACTGTTGAGGGTTGCTCAGACTTCCGCTTGTGCCGTTTTTGTCGGTGAAACCCACAAACCATGTGTCTGCATAGGTAATGCCGACAAACAGAAAGAGTATGAGCAAAGCGGAATATCGTCTCATTGCAGGAATACCTTAATCGTTTCTTAATTCCAGGGTTACTACATTCTCCACATGTTGTGTGTGTGGAAACATATCCACCGGTTGCACCCGGGTAACTTTGTATTCGGCATCGAGCAGACTCAAGTCGCGTGCCTGGGTGGCGGGGTTGCAACTGACATAAACTATCCGTTGCGGTTGGGCAAACAATATGGTGTTGATTACATCTTCGTGCATACCTGCTCGCGGCGGGTCGGTAATGATAACATCGGGTCTGCCGTGTAGGTTGATGAATTCCCGGTTGAGAATATCTTTCATGTCACCTGCAAAGAAGAGTGTGTTGTCAATATGATTGATTGCGGAATTGACTTTGGCATCTTCTATAGCTTCGGGGACATACTCTATTCCTATCACTTTCTTTGCTCTGCGTGCAACGAAATTGGCTATAGTGCCGGTGCCTGTATAGAGGTCAAACACAAGCTCGTTGCCGCTAAGGCGCGCCGCTTCCCTTGCCACTTTGTAGAGTTGGTATGCCTGAGTGGTGTTGGTCTGATAGAATGATTTCGGTCCTACTTTGAATTGCAGGTCCTCCATCTGCTCCATTATATGGTCTTTGCCGTAGAACACCTTAACCTCAAGGTCGTTAATGGTGTCGTTGGCTTTCTGATTGATGACATAGAGAAGCGAACTTATCTCAGGGAAATGCCCGTGAACAGCTTCAAGCAGGGCGTTTTGCGACTTGACATCTTCTTCCCCGAAAACAATGATGAGCATCACCTCGCCGCTCTCTGTTGTTCGCAGTATCATTGTCCGAAGCAGACCTGTCTGCTCCCTCAGGTCGAAGAAACTGAGGTTGTTATGAATAGCATAATCACGAATGAAGTTGCGTATCTCGTTGTTCAGCGGTTGCATGAGGTGGCACTCGCTGATGTCAAGCACTTTGTCGAAACAGTTGGTGATATGGAATCCTACGCCGTTGTCGCGAATCACATTGTCGATTCCTCCCGCTGCATGAATATCGTCCCAACTCACCCAGCGGCGGTTGGAGAAAGTGAATTCCAGTTTGTTGCGGTATTCGTATATCTTCTTAGAGCCGATGATAGGTGATATCTCTGGTAATTCCACTTTCCCGATACGGGTGAGGTTGTCACAAACCTGTTGCTGCTTGTATCGGAGTTGCTCCTCGTATGGCAGTATCTGCCATTTGCAACCTCCGCAGTTGCCAAAATGAGGACACACGGGCGCAGTCCGCCGGTCGGAGTATTTGACAAAACGCTCCACTCGTGCCTCCATATAACTGTGTTTCTTCTTCGTGACTTGCAAATCCACTATGTCGCCCGGAACACAGTAGGGAACAAAAACCACGCAGTCGTCAATGCGGGTAAGAGCCTTGCCTTCTGCCGCAATGCCGGTTATCTCTATATTCTCGATTAACGGAAGATTTTTCTTTTTACTCATAGACTTTCAAAATCTCTCTTGGTTGTTTCCCGATGACCTCAACTCCTCATTCCACTATCCACATCACTGCCTCTTTGTATGTGCCGTTGAAGTCACTCAGCGACTCAAGAGGGAAAGAGAATACCATAGTCTTGCCTGAGGTCTCTGTCTTGTCGTGCTTCACTCCGGCGGCAATGAAACTGTCTTTGAAACGCGCGCATACCTTCGACTCCTTGTCTGCAGGCGCTATCCCGTCAGGATTCTCGCAATGAATGGTTTGCGTGTTTGGTTGCATAAGCAGTGTGGTTGCCGAGGGCTTGTCGGAGATGTTGATACTTATCTTGCCGGAGCGGGAGGCATGTTGCGATGCTGATTTTATGTGGAGTGTGTTCGTCAGGAAATCCTTGTCTGCTGCTTCGTCAGACGCAATATACGAACCGCTCAGAAGCAGATTGCCTCCATGTGAGACATAGTCTGCAAGCAACTGACGCTGCTCTTCGGTGAAAGTGGGGAAATCGACTGTCTGTTTTTCCGTGCCGATACTCGTGAGTTTCTGTTTGCCGAGAATATAATCCACAGCGGTTACATTCTCAGGGATGGAGTGAAGCGCCGAAGCGGAGACGGAATAGTATGTCAGTCCGGGAATCTTACCGAGCGTCTTGCCGTGCAATGCGGGGTAGTCGAAGGTGTTACCCATGAACCAACAGCCGGCATAATCCATATACGAGCTGCCAAAGCCGCCGTTGTCGTCGGTTATCCAAGGTTTCTGCCAATTGTATTCATACTGCTGGCCGATGTAGTTGACCTCTTTGCCGTATGGCACCGACTCGCCCGTGAAACCGAAGTATAGCGAGTCGGATTGGAAATGCTCGGGAGCGGATATGCGGTTGAAACCGTTGACAATCAGAATCCTTTTCTCCTCATTGCCGCTTATGCGGGCACTGAGAGTCTCCGACGGGAAACTTATTCCGCCACGGTTGCCTGCCGCAATGCGGAAGTCGTAGTGAGTGTCTTTCTGCGGAACAAAAGCGTAATTCGGGCTCTTTACTTGCACTCCGTTGTCCCAGTCTCTGCCCTCCACACGGGTATAGACGATAAAATAGTCGGAAGTGGCGGTCTTTTCCAGCGTGTCAGGTTGTGCCTTCCAACTCAGACTCAGCGTATCATTGCCCTTGATGTCTATCGCAAAATCCTGAACAGGCAATGGTTGAACTACATACGGAGTGCCGTATTGCTCATGCAGGTATATAAGCATTCCCTTGTATATCGCTCTCGAGACCACGAAACGGAAACGCGGGTCAAGACCATACTTCATATCGGCGGGATTCTGATGCGCCAGAAGCTCAAGCAGCATAACGGGTATCTTCGGGTTGCGTGCCTCTGAGTAGGACGAGTTCTTCAGACCTCTGCGCTGCCATTCGGGAGCGAAAGTGGCGCGAATATCTTCCACAATCTGAGTCTGAACAATGTCGGTATAGTTTCTTGCACTTAAACGGCTTATTCCGGTGGGGTAGTCCTTCTGCTTGTCGTCGTCGGCATCTTTGTATATGGCGAGAGTGCCTACAATAGAGTCGTTCATCGTCAGACCTGCATCCGTGTGAAACGCCAACCCCAGATGCACGGGTATTCCCAGACCCTTGCCGTTAGGATATGCGGCAGAACCGCCTATGAGCCAGTTCATCCACCTGCCGCGGGCTGCATAATCGTCGGTATAGTCGTTGGTGCTCTGCTTGAAGTTATATACCGAATCGGGAATACCTGCATATTGCAACCAGTATCTTGCACCCTCTATGTATCGGGGGAAACCTGAGGTCAGGGCAGAGGCAGGGACTTCTGAGGGTTCGGTGTTGGCACTTGGACCTGCTACGGTGAGCAGTTGGGGGGAGTCGGACTTCACATTCTCCGTTGCTTCAGGATTCCTGTAGCGTGCCACGCTCCCCATTCCTCCGCCGAACTTCACCGCATCGGTGGTGACAACTGTGCCTGCAATGCCGTAGTTGCTGAGACTTACATAGTTGCTTGTCGTGTCTTGCGAAAAGAAGAAGGTGCCGAGATATACCCATGTCCCGCCCGACATCTTCTGATTGACGGCAAAATGTGTCTCGATGCCGTTGTGCATGACTGTATATTGTGCCGCATTGGTACTGCTCGGCAGTGTCTTGTAACTGATATACACCGCATATTCGCCTTCTTCGGGAATCTGCGGGCGATAGCAGACCGTAGTCGCAGAGTTCTTGTCGATAGCGGATTGCAGATAACTGTAACCGCCCGTGGTGAAGGGGTTCACACCTTCCGTAAGAGGCTCTGTAGGAGTGGCAAACCCTCCCGTGTTAGCACGGTTGAAACCGCCGCCCGGAAGGTCGGAGTCGTCAACAATGACTTCGTTGAGCTGCGTGTCCCTCTCGCGCGGCTGAAGAACTACTGCACCTGCGTTTTCGAGCATCGGCACAAGAAAAGTCATAGTGTAGGAAGTGGTGTACAGGTCTTCCACTGTGGTCAGCAGGCGTGCACGCTGGAAAGTCCAACGCTCGTCAAGCTGGTTGTAATAGATGCCGTGACTGCCGTAGAGCGCAATATGAAAACCGTCAAGCCCGCGGTCTGCCTTGTATTGGCGCGACTTGTTGCTGACCAACGGATTATATTGCGGGGGAAGAGTGTAATGATTCTTCTTCCTGAGAGCCGACGATTGCAGTTCGCTCAATTCGTATCCGTCAGTGTAGATGAAACATTCGCCTTTCTGCTCACCATATACGAATGTCGCTGCTATCTGCTGCATCTGCGATATCAACTCCTTACTCAGCGAGAGGTAACTGAGTGTACTGTTGGTGAATATGTCTGCACGGTCTTTGTCAACGCGAATCCTTTTCACCTCCACCTTGCCCACATTGGCAACCTTGTTGGCATACACCGTTAGCGAATCTGCCAATGCTTTCTTGTCGATAGCATTCGAATATTGTGGCATTACGCTGCTTATGCAGAGAATGATAACGCTTATGTATAATCTTAAATGTTTCATATTTAACAAATTGGTTAATGATTAGGTTTGCCTGTCATGCTTTTTCTCTCCCTCTCTTTTACAATGCAAAGATAATAAAAAAAAACGACGGATGCAAGAAAAAAATGCTTTTTCTGTATTTTTTTTTGACATATTCATTTTTTCGTAGAGACGCGACATTGTCACGTCTCAATGAAAAATTAAAAATGAAAAATGAAAAAAGCACTTAATAAATGTAATACAGGGTTCGAAAGTCTTACCTACTGAATAATGGTTGCGCCTTTCTTCAGAAACGTATATCATCGTACTCTCTCCCAAGCATCGTACAACGCTTTTTTAATTATTACTTTTTCATTTTTAATTGTATCCCCCGTCACATCTCAATGAAAAAAAACTACTTTTTTTGCAAAAATCGTGCATTTTTTTTCGTTATTCGCAAGACCTTTTTCCACATTTCCACATTTCCACATAAAAGTCATGCTCATGTAGTAGGGTGAGATAAAAAATTTATAATATATATAAATATATATTATACCCCTCAGAGCCCCCCAAATTTTCATTCAAAATTATGCTTTTTTTCGGGTGTTTTAGGTATATTTTTTATGGTGAATAGGTCATTTTTTTGACAAAACTCTCTGAAAACTCATGTCCCGTCCCCGACTTTTTTAGTGCCATTTTGTGGAAAACCGACCCGTCACCTCTCCGTACCCACTTGCATACCCGCTACATTCATGCAATTATATGTGGAAATGTGGAAATGTGGAAAAGAGTGAGTATGGAGAGAGCATAGTCATAGGATAACATATTTCCACACATCATATTCACATACACATCTTTACATGCATATTTTCACCTACATTATTTCACATTTCCACATTTCCACATTTCCACACATCAGAGTAGTTGATGTAAGATTGAAAAAGTTCAAAATCTTTTTTGTGTATATGAGAATAATTGCTTACCTTTGCAGTCCGAGAATAGGTCATATTGTGCTGCCTGCCTCACTACTCATAAAGCGCAACACTACAAATCTTCATCGTATGACAAAATTTATCTTTGTGACCGGTGGCGTGGCTTCTTCCTTGGGCAAAGGAATACTGGCAGCGTCGCTCGGCAAACTGCTTCAGGCGCGTGGTTTCAAGGTTACCAACCAGAAGATGGACCCCTACGTGAATGTTGACTCGGGTACTCTCAATCCTTATGAACACGGCGAATGTTATGTTACTGTTGACGGTCACGAATGTGACCTTGACCTCGGGCACTACGAGCGTTTTCTGAATGTGCAACTGCACAAATGCAACAACATCACTACCGGTCGTATCTATCGCAATGTGATTGAGCGTGAGCGCAGAGGCGACTTCCTCGGAAAAACAGTGCAGGTGATTCCGCATATCACTGACGAGATTAAACGCAATGTGAAAGCCATCGCCGCTTCTGACAACTACGACTTCGTGATAACGGAGATAGGCGGCACTGTGGGCGACATAGAGAGTTTGCCGTACATAGAGAGTGTAAGACAACTGAAGTGGGAACTCGGCAACGACTGCCTCTGCATCCACCTCACTTATGTGCCTTTCCTTGCTGCTGCGCATGAACTCAAGACCAAACCGACACAACACTCTGTCAAGGCTTTGCAGCAGGAGGGTGTGCAACCCGACATCATCATCCTGCGCACCGAACATGAGATATCGCAGGAGATGAAGCGCAAAGTGGCGTTGTTCTGCAATGTGGATGCCGACTCGGTGATGCAGTCTGTTGACGCCAGCACTATCTACCGCGTCCCGCTTAATATGCAGGCGGAGAAACTTGATGAGGTGGTGCTCCGCAAAACCGGATTCGACCTCAACAATGTGCCGCAAGCCGATATGAAAGACTGGAACAATTTCCTGCATAAACTGGAGAGTGCTACCGAAGAGGTGCATATCACACTTGTGGGTAAGTACGTGCAACTGCAAGACGCATACAAGTCAATTCGCGAGTCGCTCACTCATGCGGCTGCATACAATCATAGAAAACTTATTCTTAACACTGTCCTCTCCGACACTCTGACGGAAGAAAACGTGAAAGAGCAACTAAGCGGTCAGGACGGTATCGTGGTCTGCCCGGGATTCGGTAACCGCGGAGTGGAAGGCAAACTTGTGGCATTGCGGTATGCCCGCGAGAACAACATCCCCTGCCTTGGTATCTGCATGGGTATGCAGGCAATGGCAATTGAGTTCGCCCGCGATGTGTTAGGTTATGCCGATGCCAACTCCACCGAGTTCAACGAACTGACTACCCACAATGTGGTAGATATGATGGAGGAGCAGAAAGCGTTGCTTGACAAAGGCGGCACGCTTCGACTCGGCGCTTATCCCTGTTCGCTGAAAGAGGGGACTATGGCGTATGATATTTACAAAGAGCCGTTGATTTACGAGCGTCACCGCCACCGCTATGAGTTCAATAACCGCTATCGTGAGGAGTTTGAAGCGGCAGGAATGGTATGCTCCGGTCTGAATCAGGAGTCGGACTTGGTTGAGATAATCGAGTTGCCGTCGCATCCATTCTATATCGGTGTGCAGTTCCACCCCGAATATTCGTCAACTGTCCTGCACCCGCATCCGCTGTTTGTGAGGTTTGTGGCTGCCGCAATAGCAAAGAAATAAAGCCGGCAAAACAGTAAAAAAACAAGAGTGAGAGTCAAAAAACGGCCCTCACTCTTGTATTTTTATGCCTGTTATATACTGTTCTGCTCAGTTTTCAAGTCCTTTGAAGTAGTCATTCAGCAGTTGGTTGGCAGCGGTAAACGAAGATACTTTGTTCTCCAACACTTTCTGCTCTGCTTCTTGCAGACGGGCGGCAATCTGTTCGTTGCCGTAGAAGTGCCGGAGCAGGGTGTTGTTGATAGTCTCCTGCATCCAGTATTTGGCTTGCCGGGTACGCTTGAGGTCGAAATACCCTGTTTTCTTGGTATATTCGATATAGTCTTCTACCATGTGCCACACATCCCATATTCCCGTTTTCTCTATGGCAGAGCAGGTGGTCACATCGGGTATCCACCCCGACTCCGACGGCGGGAAGAGCATGAGAGCGTTCTTGAATTGGGCTTTTGCCACACGCGCCTTGTCGCGGTTAGTGCCGTCACACTTGTTGATAGCGATGCCGTCTGCCATCTCCATTATGCCGCGTTTGATGCCTTGCAGTTCGTCGCCTGTGCCCGTTACCTGCAGCAACAGAAAGAAGTCCACCATAGAGTGTGCCGCAGTCTCTGACTGACCTACGCCCACTGTCTCCACAAACACGGTGTCGTATCCTGCCGCTTCGCAAAGGACTATCGTCTCACGGGTTTTTCTTGCCACTCCGCCGAGCGACCCTGCCGAGGGTGAAGGGCGAATGAAGGCATTCTTTGCCGAAGACAGCTCCTGCATACGGGTCTTGTCGCCGAGAATACTGCCCTTGGAACGCTCTGAGGAAGGGTCTATGGCGAGCACTGCCAGTTTCTTGCCGTTCTCTGCCAACTCCGTACCGAGTGCCTCTATGAAGGTGCTCTTGCCTGCTCCCGGAACACCGGTGATGCCGAGTCTGACCGAATTGCCGGAGTAGGGGAGGCATGCCTCTATCACCTTCTGCGCTATCTCCTGGTCGGAGTCAAGATTGCTCTCAACCAGTGTCACGGCTTGCCCGAGGATACTTACATCGCCTTCGCGAATACCTCTTACATACTCTTCCACCGTAAGAAGACGTTTCTTACGGCGGAAGGTAGTGTACGGGTTGACGGTAGGCGCTTCTTTCACACCTGCATTGACGGTCAAACCCTTGTATTGGTCATCGTTTTCAGGATGATGCATAATTATTGTTGTTACTCAATGGTCCAACTGACGGTGATGTTGATATTGCTTTTCTTGGGGTCGTTGGTAAGGATACGGACTACGCGGCGATATACTCCTGCCACGAGTGGTGTGCCGTCTTTCTGAATGGTGGAGGCGGTTGCATTCATAGTGGTGGTCTTTCCGCTCTTTACGGTGCTGTTCTTCACTGAGAGGTTAACTAAGTCGTCAGGGAGAATGACGCGGCGGATATAAAGAGGATTGACACCAACATTCTTTAAGCTGCCCTTACCTGAGATTTTCTGTCCTGACTTCACTGTGCCGAGGTCAATCTGATAGTCAGCCTCTACGATAGGAGCGGTGGCAAGGTCAACATTGGTGAAATCTTCAGCCACGTTTGCCTTCACATCAATCTTGAATTCGTCTGTCAGTTTGCGCTCGCCGTTAACTGCAATGTATATCTTGCGGTTAACGGGGCCGTATTCTTTGCATACAGCGGCGTCGAAGTTGACATTGAGAGTGCCTGCCTCACCGGGTTTGATATTCTCAAGCGAGAGGACGGGTATGAGGAAATTGTCTTTGTCGTTTACGAGCACCTCAACCTTTATATCCTGCTCGGTCTGGTTGGCATATTCGATGCTGCGTGTCAGGTTGGCACCTTTGAGAATAGTGCCGTAGTCGAGGGTTTTGTCTTTCAGACTCAGTTCGCCCATCTTCACGGTATATTCGTTTTTCGGCTGTGCCTGTTTGGGGAGCACCTCACCTTTGATATAAACTTTCACTGTGGGGTTGCTTGCGTTGCTGGTGATGGTCACGGTCTTCTGGAAACGACCCGGGCGGCCGTTAGGGTTGTATGTAACGGTGATGGTGCCTGTCTCTCCGGGCTCTACCGGGGTGCGTGTCCATGTAGGTGTCGTGCAACCGCAACTTGCGCGCACATTGCTCAATACCAATGGTTCCATACCTTCGTTTTTGAACTCGAAGATGGTGCTTACACGCCCGTCTCCCTCGTTGATTTTACCAAAGTCATGTTCTGTCTTTTGGAATGTGATGACCGGCTGTTGTGCCATTGCTGCTACTGCTATGAGAAGCAGACTGCTTAAAATGAAACTCTTTTTCATTGTGTTATAATTTTATGATTTATATTCGTGTTGTTGTTCTGCAAGTAATATGTCAATAACCATACCAAAGTGAAACTTATGTTGTAATTCTCTGAACAGATTGGATTTCCTGAATCTTGCGTATGGCTTCGCAGAGTTGCTGGAGTTCGGCTGTGTCATATACATACATTTGTATTCTGCCGTTGAAAATGCCGTCTTCTGCGGTGATATGCAAGTCGTGGATATTGATTTTGAAATCTTTGGATATGATGTTCAGCACTTGTATTATTATTCCCACTCTGTCTATTCCCCTGAGTTCAATAGTATCGATAAAGGTGTTTTGCCTGCGTGTCTCCCATGTGGCGGAGTAGATGTTTTTCCCGTCGCTTGATTTAAGGAAGTTGGCTTCCGGACAATCGCGTTTGTGAATGAATATCCTGCCTTCTTTGTCTCTGTATCCGAGCACTTCGTCGCCCGGTATAGGGTGGCAGCAGGGGGCAATCAGGTAGTCATTTCCGAGGCTCTCTTCGGTGAGAATCAGTTGTTTCTTCAGAGGCTTGGGTTGTGTGGAGTCGGTTGTTTGCGTTGCATCTTCATATTCGGGATTGTCATCAGCGGAGATGAACGGGATAAACCTGCGCCATCGGCTTTTCTGCTTCGGGAGGACAACTTTCTCCAATTCCTGCTCTTGTATCAGACCTTTGCCAACCTGCAGCATCAGTTGTCGCGGCTGCTGGATATTGTAGTATCGCAGGGTGCGGTGCAGCACTGCCTCTTGCTGATCCATAAGATTCTGCCGCTTCATTACCGAGGCATAGATGTCTTCACCTTTCCGTATGTATTTCCTGTCTTCGCTGCGGAAATACGATTTGAGTGCAGCGCGTGCCTTTGCTGTTGTCACATATTGCAACCATTCTTGCTGTGGTTGCTGGTTTTGCGAGGTGAGCACTTCCACTTGGTCGCCGCCTTTGAGGGTGTAACTCAGAGGCTCGAGCTTGTGGTTTACCTTGGCACCGATACAGCTCAGTCCCAACTCGGAGTGAAGCATAAATGCGAAGTCGAGGGCTGTAGAGCCTTGGGGCATTGTCTTTATCTCGCCGGTGGGGGTGAATAC